>JBEBUZ010000079.1:0-16024 GCA_040393015.1 Paraniabella yanshanensis | reverse complement strand
ATTTCTTGCCCGTTGGGCAAAACGAAACGCTAGTTATTAGCGGTTCGTTGTTTTTCATTCTATACATTATTTGGTAATTCAACTGGTTTGTCAAAAAGAATATTTTCCATAGCTATGATTATTTGTTGCTCTATTTCTAAGTTTTTTGGTTGGTTGCATAAAGAAATAATTGAATATCCTTTGTCTAAATAAATTGAATTGTATGTAGAATAGCCGGGCCAACTTCCACCGTGATAGACAATTTTTCCTAAATCATCATCATCATTGATTATCCAACCCATTCCGTATTCAACTTTTTCTTTGTGTTGAATTAGAGTATTTGAAAGCATTATGTCAACCAAACAGCTGTTAAGTATGTTTTTGTTTAAAATTTCATTATTCCATTTCAACAAGTCTGATGTTGAAGAGTTTACTGTTCCGTCACCTTGAATTCCGTCTAAATAAAATACAACATTATAATCAGAGATATTATCTGGCAACTCAAAGATATTTTTTTCTTCGTTGTACACAGTTCCATAAGCATAGTTATTAATTTCTTTCGGATTCAATCGCCTATTATACACAAATGAATTTTGCATAGCAATCGGATTGAAAATATTTATTTCAATAAATTCAGAGAATGAAGTTCCACTTATGATTTCAATTAATGATGCTAGCAAAACATACCCTGTATTTGAGTACTCCCACTTTTCATTTGGTGGAAAATGTTTTTTGGGATTTAATTTTATGATTAAATCTATAACATCTTTGTTGCAAGCTATTTTGCTTTTATCCCAATTTTCATCCATTAAAGAAAAATAATCAGGAAGTCCTGAAGTGTGATTTAGCAAATTTTTTATTGAAATATTTTCGTAAGGAAAATCAGGAATGAATGTTCTAATATCATTCTCAATATTTACTCGGGCAGTTTTAAATGCAAAGAGTGCTGCATATGCCGTAAATTGTTTAGAAACTGAAGCTAACTCAAAAATTGTATTAGAGTTGATTAACTCTGCCTGCTTACTTCCATAGGTATATCCAAAAGAACCTTGATAAATAACTTCGTTTTTCCTAGCCACCAAAAGGTTTCCATTGAAAAGATTATTTTTTCTAATGTGATTATCAAGTCTTTCAAAATCTTCTTTCATTTATTTGATGATGATGTTATACAATGACCGCTAACTCATATAAAAGTATCCGACAAGCTCACTAAAAAAGGCCTGATCCTGTAGGATTTGGCTTGTCGGTATACTTTTGTGTTGACCGACGTTCCTGCATGCTGTTAGGGGTAAACTATTTTCCTCTCAGGTTTTCAGCAGCTCCTTTTTGTTAAGCAATTAGGTTACTTTTATATTTTTCAAGTACTAAGATACAGCAATCCATTATTTTAACCGTAAACATTTTGTGTTAAGCATAGCAGGGCCCTTTGCCAAGGACTGGCAACTATTATAAAATGCAGCTAGTCGTTTTTTTACCCGTTATCCATCGTCGGCCAATTTAAATGAGCAGGCTCTCAACACCATACTTTGCCTGCCACAACAGGGGCACTTTAGTTGTGCAGCACCCTGCTGGATCAATAATCGTACCTGCCACGGTATTTGTATTTTAGGCGGCAGCGGCAATAGTTTCATAATGCGCCGTATTGTTTGGAGGGTTTCTGCTTTTCCCCTGTTGGCCAGGTACCCATAATACCTAATCCGTGTAAATCCTTTGGGTAATATATGCTGCTCAAAACGCCTGATGAACTCCTTAGCACAGATGGTCATCAACTTTTGTTGGCTATTGTGAGCGTAATCCTTGTAAGTGAAAGAAACTGTTTGCCGGGCTTCATCTATCATTTTAATTCTCTGATTGGTAATGGCTGTTCTGTGCGTATACCTGCCGAGGTAATTAATAACCTGCGCCGGGCCACCGAAAGGCTTTTTAGCATATACGATCCAGTCCTTTTTGAACAGAGTCTTTAACAGTTGCTGCAGCCATAGCGCGCCGGCTACCGCTAACTGGTGCCGTTGCGACAGTTTTTGCAAGCCGCCGATAAACTTAGCGCGGAACACTTTGGCCATAGCTTTTACTGGAAAAAGAAAATGCCGGCTGTTTCTTACAGCGGTTTTCCAGCAAGTTTTTTGGCCCGATAAACAAAGCCCGCCACTGCTTACAATGCAATGTACATGGGGATGAAAACTGAGTTGTTGCCCCCATGTGTGTAGTACCATAAGAATGCCCGGTGTTGCCCCCAGGTATTTTGTATCGGCAGCAAATGTTAGCAATGTGCGTGCCGCTGCATCAAACAAAAGTTTAAACAGCATAACCCTGTTGCCAAGTATTAAACCATTAAGTTCGTGTGGCAGTGTAAATACTACATGATAGTAATGAGTAGGCAACAGTTCTGCAGTTCTGTCCTCTATCCATTGTTGTTTTTGCAGGCTGCCACATTGCGGACAGTGGCGGTTACGACAACTGTGGTATTGGTAATGGTACTTTTGGCAATCGTCCAGCGTACATTGATATAAATGATACCCCAGCTTTGCTGTTCTGCACTGCTGCAGTTGCTTTACCACATGGTTTACCTGCGGATGCGTGGAGGGTTGGTGCCAGCGGTTGAGTATTTGCTGCACCGTATACACAGCGCTCATAAATCAGCTTTATTATAAAGTGTATCATAAGGATTTTCAATAGCCTTGAATCTTTTTGTTGTCAGGTGCAGGTATCTCATGGTTTGCCGGATATCATGGTGTCCCATGAGTTGCTGTATAGAAGGCAGGTCTGCTCCATTGTCGAGCAGGTGTGTGGCAAAGCTATGCCTGACGGTATGTACACTATAGTTCTTGTCGTTTAGACCAGCCTTAGCCAATGTTATTTGCATTACATGCTGAATGGATCGTTCCCCATATTTTTTACCCTTCCCTGCACCATTAAAAAGATACACCTGTGGCCGGTACTGTCGATAGTAAGCGCGTAGCTCCTGCAGTAAAAGGGCTGATATCGGTATCAACCGGTCTTTTTTACCCTTACCATTTATAATACGGATATGCATTTGAGCGCTATCAATATCCTCCATTTTGAGATTGGCCATTTCACTCAGGCGCATACCTGTACTATAAAGCAGGGAGAGCAACATGCGGTGTTTTAAATTGCTAACGGCGTTTAAAAGAAGTCGCATCTCCTGTTGCGACATTACAGCCGGAAGCTTGCCTTCATGAGCTTTGCGCAGAATCATCGGTGTGGGATAAGACTTGTTTAAGGCGTGTTTAAAAAAGAAGGAGAAACTCTGTGCCGCCATCTTGCACTTTACCCGGCTACATCCCATCGTTTTGACCAGGTAGATCAGGTAGTTGACAGTCATCTCATAAGTAATAGCAGAAGGCCTGACATCACAGTAGTGACAAAAAAGAAACCTAAGCTCCTGGAGATAATTTTTACGTGTGGCGGGACTATAATGCCCCAGCTCTAAAAGGTCGGAAGCGCGTTGCAAGGCATTTATCGCAAACGCAGACAATGTTTTTTTTCCATAACATAAATTTTTAGATAATAAAGCTATGAAATCTCCGGCGTAGTGCTCATTGCTGAAAGCAATGTTGGTTCAACTCGTAAATATACGAAGTTACTTCCAAAATGACGAGCTCCTAAAATACAGTTTATCAAATCATTATATTTTTGTAACTTTATTATTATACTAAATGCGAAGACCTATGAATATCCAGAATGCGAAGTTGGGTTTTGACCCCTCATTTTACGAATTGATACCAGGCAAACACCGGGACAAAAAAGTTATTTGGGTGAAATTTGAGTACAATATCTCCCTTATCGAAACCTTAAAACTTCATACCAAAGCCAAATGGTCTGCATCCGAAAAATCCTGGTATATCGCCTTATTTTAAAAATGGGTTATGGAATGGGCCTTAGGGTAAGCGAAATAGTGAGCTTAAAAATGACCGATATCGATAGCCACAGTATGAAAGTTCGTATACAAAGATCCAAAGGAAAAAAAGATAGGTATGTAAACCTGCCTTACTCCGTTTTAGATGATTTGCGAAAATACTATTCGTACCACACAAATTTATGCCCGGGTTACGGATAGCCTGGTTGCTAATGTGGGATCCCCGCTGGATAGGCAATAAACAGTCAACAGTATACACACTAAGTTTCCTCCTCCGGCACCACTATCTCTATACTCGTTCCCTTATCCGGCATACTGCTAAGCCGGTACTCGGCACCAATGGTCTTTGCCCGGCTCCGCATATTAATAAGCCCAATGCCCCCGGCCTGAGTGGCGGCCGTCTGAAAACCGGGACCATTATCGCTGATGGTAATTTGCAAAGAACGCGGGCGCTGATCGATACCGATATCGATAGTACAACCCGGACAATGCTTGCTGGCATTGCTGATCGCCTCCTGCACTATCCGGAAAAGAATGATGGATTTACGTGGATTGAGCCGCACCGTAGGAACATTGGTTTGGAGATTCGCCGTACAAATGCCCAAGCGGTTGATTCGTTCTACCTGCAACTTTAAAGACTGTACCAAACCGGTAGTAGTTATCTTTTCACCCAACAGGGTTTGCGTAAGCTGTCGCAGATCCTGCAAACTACTGCCAATAATATCTGCGCAGGATTGAAGCCGGGTGTCCTGCGGATGGGCGGCATCGCGAAGCAACAGGTTGAGATAAATGGAAACCGCCGAAAGCTGCTGGCCGATATTATCATGCAACTCCCGACTAATATCGTCGAAAGCCTTTTCCTGTATTTCTATGGTACTCTTGAGAAGGTCTTCGTTGAACTGGGTTTGTAAGATATGCTTTTCCCTGGCATTCTGCTGCTGCTTTTTGTAATAAGTAATCACAAACGAAACAATAAATCCGGCCAGTATGCCAAACAATAGAATGCCGGCAATGATAAATACATATATTTCCGAAATATTATTGTTCATCTTTTTTCTTTGAATGCCGGGCATCAAGATAAATAACTATTCCCGTTACTATATAATACTGCAATCCCAGCACATACATCACCGTTGTAAGAGTGGCCACACTAACTGTATTGCCAGATTTGAGAAGAATATTGTAAAAGCTCCAGCAAAAAAAAGTGAATATATATAAAAACAGAGTGGAGGTATTGTACCAGAAAAGTTCCTGGCGAAGAAGGGGCCGCTCATCGGTGAGCGACAACATGTTCCGGAAGGAGAGCAGCGCACAAAGAATATATACGGGACAGGAGAGTAAAATAATATTGGAAGCAAAATGCAGGGGCGACTGGTAAAGCATGGCATTCACCAGCACCAGCAGTACAAAGACCACCCAGGACCAGGACAAAGCTGTTTTCCACCGGGGCAGCAGATTGCCGTAAAAGGCCGTGATAAAAAAATATTGCACCGGCAGGTACAAATGGTACACCGGCCCACTGTTCACATATACCCGGGCAAAATAACGGGTCGCCAGTTCGCTCAGGAAAGTTACCAGCACAAACAGGGTCAATAGCCTGTAGGGCCTGCTCAATCTTTTATATTGAAAGAGCCCCAACAGGCAAACCAGCAATAATAGGGTAAGATAGATTAAAAACCTCGTGGTCATACCGGTGAATAAGGCTTAGGGTTCTTCCGGACTGGGCGAGCCGCAATGAATAGGGCAGGGGTCGATGGTGTCGAAATAGTCGCCCGCATCTTCGATCGGCGCTTCCTCTTCTGCCACCCTCATCATCTTAGCCGCATCCCCGCCGCCTTCTTTGCGGGGCACCGTTCCTCTTACTACCAGGTTGATATCCTGCCTGCTATTGCGCGCAAAGGTTTCGGGTTTGCCAAAATAAATACTATAGCCCACGATATCTCTTTTCTCGCCCGATTTTCGTATGGATTCGTCTATCTCATCCAGCGTCTTCTTAGAAAGCCAGAAGCCTCTCAGCGTCTTGCCTCCGCTGGTACTTATTTTGTAGGCTTCGCCCAGGGAGTCCTGCGCTATCAGATAATTATTCAGGTATTCCCTGGCGATTTTTTCATCAATTTTTTCCGCACCCGACTCAATAGGACTATAACCGTTACCGGTGCCCGGGTTTTTGGTCATATAATCAAATACATAAAATGCTAAAAAGCCCAGCAAGAAAAGGAAAAGGTAAAAGGGTAGTCTCCTGACCGAAAGTTTTTCGTTTGTTGCCATAACGTTTGAATTTGGGTTGATATTGATTGTTTATAATTTTACCAGCTCCTGCCGCAGGGCTTCGAGGCAGAGCCCGACACGACTCTGCACATTTAATTTTTTAAAGAGCGTTTCCCGGTAACCATCCACTGTTCTTTCCGCCAGGTTCATTTCGGTGGCGATCTGCTTATACGTAAGCTCGCTACAGGCCAGGTTTAAAAAATGTTTTTCCTTTTCCGAAAGCTGGAGGGTATTCTTTTCGTCCGCATGAAAGAGGATTTTCCTGAAATTAATATTGCCGGCATCGGCATTATAAAATCCCCGTTTATTGATTTCGTCGAGCGCTCTTTCCAGCTCGTTCGGATGGGTGTCCTTGAGCAGGTATCCACAACAACCCGCTTTAAACATCGAAATAATAGTATGGTCATCGGCATTCATAGAAAGAGCTACTACTTTTACCTCGGGATGATTTTCCGAAAGCCATTGGGTAGTTTCCACGCCATCCATCACCGGCATATTCACGTCTACCAGTATAATATCGGGCAATTCTTTTTTTCCCTTTATTTTTTCCTGTAAATCCTTCCCGTTCGTAGCTTCCAGTATCACATCATAGCTGTTAAAACTATCCAGCATAAGGCCCAGGGATTTCAAAAAAAGCTGATGATCGTCAACAAGGCCAATCTTGGTTTTCATTCTCTGTAGTTTTTGGAAATTATACCCTGAATGTAAGAAAGTTTTTTCGAATGATGGATTTTTCATATCTGTTTCAACGGAGTTTCATGATACCGGTAGCGGCGAAAGTAGGAACGAAACCTCACAACCGACACGGGGTTTTTCCCGTATGGAAAGGAGGTTTTTCACCTTTTCGCTGTCCCGGTCGGCGACTATCTTCGTTCTGTAAGACAATCGAACAGCCAGATAGCCGATTGATGGGAAACACGTTATTTTTCTTATGAACCACTATTCAGGCAGACCGGGGTATACACTCCGGCTGCTTTTATTTGCGGCAGGCCCGGATTATTTGTTGGCAATAATTAGTTAACTTTAGCCCCATAGCTATGAATATAATTATTGTTGACGGATACCCTTTGAATACCGGCGATCTTAGTTGGGATAGTATCAGCGCCCTCGGAAATCTCATTGTTTATGACCGCAGTTCTGTCGGTCAGATCGTAGAAAGATGTTCTGATGCCGATATAGTTTTAACCAATAAAGTTCCGTTTAGCAGGGAAACGCTCGAACAGCTTCCGCGGTTAAAAATGATCGGTGTTTTAGCCACAGGGTATAATATTATAGATACGCTGGCGGCTAAGGAAAGGGGAGTGGTGGTGAGCAATGTGCCTGGTTACAGCACAGCCTCAGTAGCACAACATGTATTTGCCCTGCTTTTTGAACTCACCAATCACGTAGGGCAAAACGCTGCTTCCACCCGGGCGGGCGACTGGCAGCGGCTGGGCGACTGGTGTTATACCAAAGGAGCTATTGCCGAACTGGATGGCAAAACTCTCGGTATAGTGGGATGGGGGAATATCGGGCAGCGTGTGGCTCGTATCGGAAAGGCCCTGGGTATGAAACTGATTTATTTTTCGCCCAGTAAAAAACAAACAACCGAAGCCACGGCAGTAAGCATGGAAGACCTGTTTGCGCAAAGCGATGTGGTTACACTTCATTGTCCCCTTACACCCGATAATAGAGAATTTGTGAATGCAGATCTTATCCGGCGCATGAAACCATCGGCCTGGCTAATAAATACTGCCCGTGGACCGTTGATTGATGAACAGGCGCTGGCCGATGCCCTCAACCGGGATGCCATTGCCGGCGCCGCCCTCGATGTATTGTCCACCGAACCTCCGGCTGCCGGTAATCCTTTACTCACCGCCCGCAACTGCGTGGTTACGCCCCATACTGCCTGGATGAGCCGGGAAGCCCGCGAACGCGTCATCTCCACCACGGTGGCCAATATCAAAGCCTTTGGGGAGAATAAGCCCGTAAATGTAGTCAACCCTTAATCCGGCTTCTCCTTATAAACCTGTCTGTTTCAGGAATAGCCTGTAAAAATTTCTTAAAAATTTATACGTTTTTACAATAAAAATGTATACATTTATAGTAGAAAACAGGCTGGTTACTGCTTGCAATGTCTGTTTGATCTCAATCCAAAATCTTCGCTATGGCTTTTTTCTTTACCCGTCGCTTTTTGCGCCGACTCACCCGGTCAGGTGCCTGTCCGGTTCGTACGGCATTGTTCTTAATCTGTTGTCATTGCCTGCCCGCTTTTTCGCTGACAGCGACGGCACAGGACACCCCGGCGGACCGGGCCCTGAGAAAGGCGGCCGATTTTGAAAAAATACCAAGGGTGGCGGTGCCGGAAGGCCCTTTTATGTATTTGACCGAGACAGAAATACAGGAGGCGGCCCTGCTGGCGGAAAAAGAAGAATGGGCAAAAAAGACCAAAAAAAGATATACCGATCTGGCCGATACCTGGTTGCAGCGGGACTATGCCTTCGTTCAACATATTGTACCGGTATGGGGATCGGTATATGTATACGGACTGGGAAAAGACCTGGATCCCGTACACCATAAAAAAATGAAATGGCGGGGCTGGAACGACCCTTTTCACGTGGTGGCCGAAGACGGCAGTATTTATCCCAACGCTAATTACCCTGATACAGGCATGGGCTGGACCGATACAGCCAGCAAGGAAACCTATTATTTTATTGCCAACTGCAATGGCTGGATTATTGAACAACTGGAAGCTACCGAACTGCCCGCCCTGGTGAATGCTTATTTGCTGACGGGCAAGGAAGCCTATGCAGAGAGAGCGTTATGGATACTGGACGCGATAGCTACCATTTATCCCCGGGCCAATGAAGGCCCCATCGATTATCCCGGTCTTGCCCCGGGTAAGGCCGATGGCGGCCGCCTCGACCGCCCCTACTACCAGGCTGCACGCGCTATGATGCGCTACGCCTATTTTGCGGAAATGCTTTTCCGGAGCAATCATGCAAAGGAAATTTCGAAATCCAATAGCGAAAGCGGCTATACCATGCGCAAAAATATAGAGCTGAACCTGCTCATGAACGGCGCCGATTATTGTTTGCGAATGGCCAAAGCAAGTATCGCCCGCAACACTTTTTTGACCAACGGAAATATCGACTACAACCGGGCGCCACTGGTAGTAGGCGCTATGCTGGGAATACCGGAATGGGTGGATTGGGCCATGAACAGCGCTATTGGTTTTCGCCGGGTAATATCCAATGCCATCGATATTAACGGCCGCTATTTTGAAACAAGCACCCTTTACAGCGACCATACCCGCAGTCTCCTGCTTACCACCTCTTCTTTCCTTAAACGGATGCGGATGCCGCAATACCCCGATGGCTATAACGCCTATAACGACCTTCGTTTTGCCCGTTTTGCCCTGAATTTTTTTACCGATATTCAGGTGGCAGGCCGGTTGCCACTATTTGGCGACTCAGGCCCGGATGACCTTGTTAAAAAACAAGATGAAATATTTGACCGGGGTACGGTGCTGGCAGCTAAGGAGTTCTACGATTTTAGTGAAAAAGAAGAAGTCCGCCAACTGGCGCTGGAAACAGCCGCCGGGATGCTGAAGTACAAGGCTGCAGACTATATACCGGAAAAGCCAGATCTGTTCCGCATGAGCAACTGGAAAGAATTTGTGAAAGCAACCCGTCAAACCCGCACCTCGTCTGCCGTAAAAAGAAGCTCGCTTTTTTTCGATGCAGGAGTAGCTATATTGCGTTCGGGACAATCGGCGCTTACCGAGCGGGCGGCCCTGCTGCGTTTCGGACCTACTCTTAACCATGGTCAGGCCGATGAGCTGGGGCTTAATTTTTTCGCCCTCGGTAGAGAGTTTTCTTACGACCCGGGTTATTATAATACCCATCTTCGCTTTGGTTTTACCACTACTACGGTGGCTCATAATGTGCTGGTGGCCAACCGCACCAACCAGTTGCGCTGGCCTTCGTCAGGAGGCGACCTGCAAACCTGGACAGATGGGGAGGTTTTGAAATCGGTAGCCGCCGACGCCCCGGGAGCCTATGTTGCGCAGGGATTAAGCCAATACAAGCGACGGGTAGCGCTTATCGATTTGTCGCCCGATGAAAGTTATATAATCGATAATTTTTGGGCCGAGGGTGCCATGGAGTACGATTACAGTTTGCACGGCATCGCGGGAGCATCCTTTCGTATGCCGGCAACAACTTCATCCCTTCTTCGGGAAACAGGCAAGGGTTCGGTATTTAATGAAGAAGTGGATTATTCGCGCGATATGGATTTGAACGGTCGTGTAACCTCTTTCAAAGAAGCTCCTTTTTATTTTGCACCACCCGGCGCCGGATACGGATTTTTAAGCAAGCCTGCTTTCTATCGCTTCAATAATCCTATGCAAATGCAATGGTCGGCCACCGATTCTACCGGGCACGAAATGTATGCATGGCAGTTTGCGCCACCCGGTTCGGAGTTGATAGTAGCTGAATCGCCCAAGGGACCCATTGTGCTTTCTAATGCAGGGGAAACAACCCCGCTTGATCTTACTTATACGCTTGCTCATACAAAACAGGATCCTTCTCAGCCCGTTAATTTTATGTCTGTAATCGTACAAACAGCCGGAAAAAATAAACTCGCAGATGTAAAAAGACTGTCTTCCCGCGATACTACTCTCAGAGCCTTTGCCTACCGGATAAAACCGGATAAGGCTATTTCCGGTAATGCTTCCGAACATATTTATATGGTTAGCCATCAACCGGTAAAAAATGCATCTTTTGAGCAGGGGCTGCTGTTTTCGGGCGAAGAGGGGTTTTTAAGTCTGGATGCTTCAGGTAAAATAATAGCGGCATCGCTCACCGGTGAGGGCAGTGTACAAAAGCAGGGTTTCCGTTTTACGGTAAAGCCGCTGCTGAACCAGAATCTCCGCGTTCTCGAAATCAAAGAAAATCCTTTGCGCATTCGGGTAGATGCTTCTTATGAGGATTGCCGGAAGCTGGAAGGAGCTGTGTTGCGGGTGAACCGCACCGGGCTGATCCGTCCATTTGTAATCAGGGTTAATAAATGCGAGCGAAAGGGCGCCGAAACCTGGCTTATTCTCGATGCTTCGGACAATACGGTTGCCGAAGGCACTGTTAGGGCGTATGATTCAACAGGTATACATACCGATGCGCCTTTTCCACATACCCGGCCTTTTGTGTATACTTTTTCCGAGAAAACAGGCTTCGGTACCGGACTTGAAAAGGGAGTGAATTATACTTATAACGGTGGCTATAACGGGTTTTGGCTGGTAACGAACCGCCAGCCGAATAAAAAAAACCTGATCAAAGATATTACCGACACCAGGAGTGTGATACGGCTTACCGCCGATCCTGGCCCTATTCATACAGGAGATGAATTTAAAATACAATTGCTGGCTCCGGGAGATGAACTGGAAGTACCGGTATGGGGGCAGGCCAAACGGGATGCGAAAGGGAACTGGCAGATAGCCGGTCCGGCAACGATCCGTATAACCGGAACAGGAAAATAGAAAGGCTTGAATATTGTATAAGTAAAGTGGCGTAGTTTTTGCCTTTGCTTATAAAAAACAATATGAAAAAGGCAATCATTGGAGTGTATTTAGTACTGGCGATGATCGTTGCCTGCACTCCTAAAGCATCCCCCACGGTAACCGAAGCCATCATACCCCAGGCCGATGAATTGAGCAAAGCGCAAACCACTATCGCTGCCGGCGAGGTGCTGTTTACTACCACCTGTGCCCGCTGTCATAAGCCCAAACACGAAGCGGTAGCCTCCCAATCGTACGAGGAGCTGCGGCCCATTCTGGCTTCTATGGTAAGAAAGGCAAAACTTAATAAAGACGAAATAGAGCAGGTGTCGGCCTATGTTTGGTCGCATGCTGCAAAGAGTGAGAAATAAGATCGGCACTTTACCGGATTATAAGGATGGCAACTGGTATTAAAGTGTAGGATATTATTTAGAAGGAAAGCTCTTATAGTCCCGGCGATTGCTATCTAAATCTTAAATTGCCCCATGTTTCAGGATTCAACAACAGATGAGATAAACAAAATAATGAAGAGCGCCGGGGAGGCTTTTGGTGTTTATAAAAAATGTACGCTGAAGCAAAGAGCGGGTTTTATGCGAACCGTGGCACTGCAAATCGAACGGATCGGGGATGAACTTTTAACGGTTGCCGGCAACGAAACGAATTTGCCCGAAGTCCGCCTGAGAACCGAACGCAGCCGAACCCTGTTTCAACTCAACAGTTATGCCGATGCATGCGAGCGTGGCGATTGGATAGAGGCGCGTATAGACACACCCGTTTCAGGCGGCTCCGATATCCGGAAAATGCTGATGCCGCTGGGGCCTGTAGTTGTTTTTGGGGCGGCCAATTTTCCCTTTGCCTATTCCACCGCGGGCGGCGATACTGCAAGCGCCTGGGCGGCAGGATGCCCCGTGATTGTTAAAGCCCATCCCGCACATGCGCAAACAAGTGAACTGGTGGCTTCCGCTATTCTGAAAGCCGTAAAAAAGAGCGGATTGCCCGAGACAGTTTTTGCTCATATCCATGGCGCATCCTTTGCTGTGGGAGAGACATTGGTAAAACATCCGCTTACCCGGGCGGTTGGTTTTACGGGCTCTTTTGCGGGTGGAAAACAATTATTCGATTGGGCTAACCAGAGAAAAATCCCCATCCCCGTATTTGCTGAAATGAGCAGCATTAATCCTGTTTTCCTGTTGCCGGAAAAGTTACATTTCTCTGCCGAAGAAATTGCCCGTAGCTATGCAGCTTCTATTACCCTCGGCTCGGGACAATTTTGTACCAATCCGGGTTTGCTGGTTGGCATAGAGGGAGAGGATCTTGACAGGTTTGTACACACACTGGCTGCCGAAATAAAAGTCGCGGCGCCGGAGAATATGCTCCATAGTGGCATTTACCAAAATTATGCGGACAAAAGAGAAGAAGTTCTATCGCAACCTGGCGTAACCCTGCTTGCTGTATCCGAAAACCCGGCCGCGGACAATCAGGGCCTTCCCACCATCGCCTCGGTAAGCGCCGAAGCCTTTATCGGCAACGCCCGCCTGCACCAGGAAGTATTTGGGCCCTTTTCGCTCCTTGTAAAATGCAGGAACAAGCATCAAATGCTGGAACTGGCTCAACAATTAGCAGGACAGCTCACCGCTACGCTAATGGCCACACAAGAAGATATAAAAAATAATGCCCGTTTAGTCGACGAGGTACAGGGTATATGCGGACGATTTATTTTGAACGGGGTTCCTACCGGTGTGCAGGTGTGCTTAAGTATGCAACATGGAGGCCCTTTTCCCGCCACCACCGACTCCCGTTTCACGGCCGTGGGGGCCGATGCCATCCGACGATTTGCAAGGCCCGTTGCTTTTCAGAACTGGGATAATGAACTGCTGCCGGAGGCATTAAAAAATGAAAATCCCTGGGGAATCTGGCGTACTGTTGATAACAGGCTGTCTCAGAATGCACTTGTTTAAACCTGTCTCAAAATTTTCCTGCAGAGCCCGTTTTCTTTTTATATTTTCGGTTTTTCATGAAGCATGTATTTCAATGTATAGACGCGCACACCTGCGGTAATCCGGTGAGGCTGGTGAGGGAAGGAGGTCCCGCACTGAGGGGCGATAACATGAGCGCCAAACGTCAGCATTTTTTAAAAGAATATGACTGGATACGTACCGGCCTGATGTTCGAACCACGGGGGCACGATATGATGAGTGGCAGTATCCTTTATCCACCGCACGACCCGGCCAATGATATAGCAGTTTTATTTATTGAAACCAGCGGTTGCTTGCCCATGTGCGGGCACGGAACCATCGGTACCATTACCATTGCAGTAGAGGAGGGGTTAATAAAACCCCGAACGCCCGGCATCATCCGGATGGAAGCGCCGGCGGGACTGGTATTAGTGGAATACCATGAGGAAAACACTAAGGTAAAAAAAGTAAAACTCACCAATGTGCCTTCCTTCCTGCATTCGGCAGAATTATCGGTTGACTGTCCTGGTTTGGGCGAGCTGGTCGTCGACGTTTCTTACGGCGGAAATTTTTATGCGATAGTAGATGAACAGAAAAATTTTAAGGGCATTCAACATTATAGCGCGCAGCAATTGATTGCATGGGCCCGCGTACTCCGTGAAAATATCAACCGGAAATATGAGTTTATTCATCCGGCTGACGATACCATCCGGGGCTGTTCGCATATTTTATGGACGGGAGACGTACTGGATAAAAGCTCCACTGCCCGTAATGCGGTTTTTTATGGCGAAAAGGCCATCGACCGGAGCCCCTGCGGCACAGGTACATCGGCGCGTATGGCGCAATGGTATGCCCGGGGTAAATTGCATAAAGGTGATGAATTTATTCACGAAAGTATCATTGGTAGTAAATTTACCGGCAGGATCGAGGAGGAAACCACGGTAGACGGATTCGCTGCTATCCGGCCGTCGATAGAAGGCTGGGCCCGGATATACGGATATAATACCATCTGGATTGACCCCGAAGATGATCCCTACGCACACGGATTCCAGGTATTGTAATAAAACCGTTGGTTATGACAACAACGGGCAACTAAAACTAAAAGGATAGGATAAATGAATGTGGTAATAGTAGGAGGGGGAATTATCGGATTGACCGCTGCTTATTATCTGCGCAGATCGGGCCTCGAAGTATCGGTGGTGGACGATGGCGACATTACCAGTGGCTGCTCTTTTGGCAATATCGGCTACGTATCGCCTTCACATTTTATTCCGCTCGCTACGCCCGGTATTCTGCAGCAGGGCCTGCGATGGATGATGAGCGCTTCGTCGCCCTTTTATATTAAACCCAGGGTAGATATTGACCTGGTCAGATGGGCACTCGCTTTTAAAAAATCGGCCAATCATTCACTGGTGGAAAAAAATGCGCCCCACCTGAACAATCTTCTCCAGCTATCCCGCCAACTACTGGCCGACCTGAAAGACGATCTGGATGATTTTGACCTCGAAGAAAAAGGCGTTTTTATGCTCTATAAATCCGCACTGGCCGGGAAGCATGAAAAAGAAATAGCAGAGCAGGCGACATTGTTCGGACTTCAAACCATCCATTGCAATAGCAGGCAGGTACAGGACTATGAAACCGCAACAGAAGTAGAGGTGGAGGGCGGTATATTATACCTGGACGACTGTCATCTTAATCCCGCCAAATTGATGCAGGCGCTTTACAAAAAACTTCGCGGGATGGGCGTATTGTTCTACCTCAATGCGTCGGTTACTGATTTTGAAACCAGCGATAACCGCATCAGGGCCGTGGTAAGTAATACCGAGCCCATCGCAGCGGATGAAGTAATTATTGCCAACGGATCGTGGATGCCCCAGCTGGCCCGCTTGCTGGGAATACGACTGTTGATGCAGGCAGGCAAAGGCTATAGTTTCGACTACCAACCGCTTACAAAAAACTTATGTTATCCTTCTATTTTACTTGAAGAAAGGGTAGCAACCGCACCCAGGGGCGACTGGTTACGCCTCGGAGGTACCATGGAGTTGGGCGGCCTTAGCCAAACGATTCTGCCCAAACGGGTATTGGCCATTCATCAGTCCTTCGGGAAATATTATCCGGCAATGAACCTGCCTGCACCTGATATGTCTTCGGTCTGGTATGGTTACCGGCCGGTTACACCCGATGGCATGCCTTATATTGGTCGGCATGGCGCCTTCCATAATCTTACATTTGCCGGCGGGCATGCGATGATGGGTGTTTGTTGTGCAACGGGTACCGGTATGTTACTGGACGAAATCATCCGCAACCGATCACCTTCTATTTCGCTGGAGGCATTTTACCCCGGTCGCTTTTAAAGGGTTCCCGTATTCAGAAAAGGCAATGTATTTTTTGCGCCCGGTTTTTATTTGATAG
>JBEBUZ010000078.1:0-16245 GCA_040393015.1 Paraniabella yanshanensis | reverse complement strand
TACTACCCCGGCGGAGTTTCAGTTTACAGAAGGCGTACCGGCGCTGTTCAGGAAATTGGCGGAACGCTTCAAATATATTATCGTTGTTACCAACCAGCGCGGTGTGGGCAGGGGCATTATACAATACGAAAACCTGATAGCCATGAATGAAAAAATGCTGGATGCGGTATCGGAAGCGGGTGGAAATATTGATAAAATTTATTTCTGTACAGCAGTAGAAGATATCGCTTTTTGCCGAAAGCCCAACCCCGGTATGGCCCGGCAGGCCGCCGCCGATTTCCCCGACATCGACCTTGCAAAAGCATTGGTGGCAGGAAACAGCCTCAGCGATATGCGCTTTGGCCGGTATGCCGGTATGCACACTGTCTTTATCGCCTCCACCAACAAAGATATCCGGTTACCTCATCCGGATATAGATATTTTGTGTGATAGCCTGTACGATTTTACCAGCCAATTAGGAGACCGGCTTTAATAATAGAGCTATTTTAGCATCACTTATCATTAAATTAAAACATTCTCATATAAAATGATCATATTATTACAATGTAGCGACAGAGTAGGATTGGTAGCGGATATTTCCTCCATTATGGCCGGTGCCGGGCTCAATATTGTATCGATGAAAGAATACGTGAATACAGAAGAAAATCGATTTTACATCAGGCTGGACATACAGGGCGAACCCCATATCGAGGCCTTAGAGCAACAACTCAAATCCACCCTTCCTGCTGATACGGAAATAAGCATCAAGCCCGCTGCCCGGAAAAAGCTGGCGATACTGGTGACCAAAGAACATCACTGCCTCGGTGATATTCTTTTAAGAAATTATTTCAACACCCTCGATGCCGAAGTGCAATGTGTGATCGGCAATTATGATACCCTGCAGCCGCTAACCGAAAAATTTGATATCCCCTTCCATTATATTTCACACGAAGGAAAAGAAAAACACGTTTTCGAAGAAGAAATATTGCAAACGCTGGGTGCCTATACCTTTGATTATATCATCCTGGCAAAATTCATGCGTATTCTTTCTCCCGAGTTTATATCTCATTACCCCCTGCAGATCATCAATATCCACCATTCTTTCCTGCCCGCTTTTGTGGGCGCACGCCCTTACCGGCAGGCCTATGAACGCGGCGTAAAACTCATTGGCGCCACTGCGCATTTTGTAACGCATGTGCTCGACGACGGACCCATTGTAGGTCAGCAGATTATTCCTGTAAATCATTCACACACCATTAAGGACATGATCCGGCAGGGAAGAGAAATTGAGAAAGCTGTTTTGGCCAACGCCTTACAACTGGTGTTACAGGATAAGGTACTGGTGTACCACAACAAAACAATCGTATTTGAGAATTAGTCTGCTCCCGGCGCCTGCTTTGAAAGCCTGGAAGCGATAACGCTTATTACGAAAAGCTGCCAGGCATGAAAAAGCATAAGGGGCAGCAGGATAATACCTACCGGCATAGAAGCCGGAAAAAGCACTTCCGAAAAAACCGTGCCGTGAACCAGGGACTTCTTGGTTCCGCAAAACTGGGCCGTAATGCGATCTTCGCGGTTGAAACCAAGCCAATGCGATAGCCAACCTGTTATTGTGTAAACGACCCGGAATAATACCTGGATGGCCGCCAACATTATTAACAGTTCCCACCAATTAACAGCATGAAATATTTTCTGTTCAAACGACTCAGCAAAACTTTTATACACGATCAGTAAAATCACCGATTTATCGAACAGGGTCAGATAACGGCCATATCGCACCGCATATTGATGAAGATACCGCTGCAAGAGCAATCCCACCACCACCGGTAGCAGAATCCCCGTAAGCAATCTCAGGTAAATGACCCCCAGGTCAAAATCTACTGCGGCATTCTTCAAAAACAACCCCATCCATAATGGTGTAATCACAATCCCGATCAACCCCGAAATACTGGCGTTAAAAATGGCGGCCGGAACATTTCCGCGAGCCAGCGAAACCATCACTACCGACGAAGAAACAGTAGAGGGCAAGGCGGCAAGAAAGAGGAAAGCGATCCATATCGTATTTGCTTCCCCATTGGTAAAAAAAGGGTAAAAAGCAATAACGATAAGTGGGAAAATAAAAAAACTGGTTCCCTGCACAAGGATATGCAGTTTCCAGTTCTTTAAACCCGATCTTATTTTTTGGGGGCTTAACTTTAAGCCGTAAAAGAAAAATATGAGAGAAATACCGATGTTGCCAATGGTGTTCAGCGGAATACCACTACTTTCGCTACCCCATTGAGGGAAAAACCATGCTATGGCCACGGCCCCTGTAATGGCCAATACAAATTTGTCGATTTTCATAATGGGAGCTTACTATTAAGGCCAGGAACCCGGTGTAAACAATGATATTCTCTCCCGAAATTTTCTCCCTAAACAAACTGTTATCTCTAATCAGCCAGCTCAATCATGGCAGGAAGCTCCTTGTATAAGTGCTCTTCTCCACCAAAACCCACCGACTTAAATTTAATCAGGCCGTCTTTGCCAATAATAAACTTAGTCGGAATTCCCGACACCTCAAAGTCCTTTACCACTTTATCCTCCTTGTCCATTAATACGTGAAAAATATCGTAGTTGCTTTTAGTGACAAAATCCCTGGCATTTTTTTCCTTGTTATCTTCTGTTTGCCAGGTATTCACAAACAGAAATTTGACATCGGGATTCTGCTGGTATTTTTCCTGCATTTTTTTCATACCGGGAAAAGAGGCAATGCAGGGGCCGCACCAGGTAGCCCAGAAATCCAGTATTACCACCTTCCCTTTATAATCGGCAATGTTTACTTTTTTACCGTCAAGATCGGTCAGGCTAAATTGGGGCGCCGGTTTGTTGAGAATTTGTGTAGCCAGTTCGGTCATCATCTTTGCGTGTGCCTCCTTTTCTAATGCAGCGAGATACTGATCAAAACCTTCTGCTGATTTTTTACGCTTTATGAATTGAGTTTTCAGCATTTCTCTCATCGCTTCGGTACTATTGCCTTCCTTCACAAAATTTTCCAGCAACGACTTTAGCTTCGATGCCGATAAAACTTTTTCGGCCAGCAAGGCATAAGTATTATTGTATTCAGCGTCCTTACCCTCCTTAATATCCAGCGCAGCTTCCTTCGCGTATTGTATACCTTTTTTTGCATTGCCTGATTTATACAACACCATTGCATAGGTATCGGCATAGGTAGCGTAATTGCTTTTGCGGCTTTGTTCCCATTGCCGGGCCGTCAGCAAATTCGGCTTCGGATTGGAGGGGTTTTTCCATTGTTCTTTCGCATAGTTAGTAGCAAAGGACGCAAATGTTTCGGCATATTTCAGTTCCTCGCCCGCTTCCTGCATTTTCCAGGCCGCACTATTGTAAGCCCTGGCCAGCACTCCCTTATCGCTTACAGTTGCTGCAATATTTTTAAACCCTTCCCAATCCTTTGCAGAAGCCAATCCGTTGAGAAGATTGCTTTGCATATAGCTAATATAACCGTTAGAACCGGTATACTTTTCTTTGTTCCCCGATTTAGCTGCTGCGGCCAATGCGTCATCTATTATCTGTTTTTTGCCGGATAGTTCTTTGGTGGCATTAAATTTTTCCACGAAACTGTCGGGTCCCTCCTCTGCCGGAAATTTTTCCTTTAGCAATCCGGCTATAAAAGCCTGCTGTTGCCTTAACCCCGCCGCACCATATAAGGAGCCCAGTTTAGAATAATCTTCTTTCTTTTTCAAACCGTTCCTGAAAGTATTTTCAATCTCTGTTTGTATGGCAGCAATTCCCTTTTCCCGATTTACCCCTCGTTTTGCGATCAGGTAGTTGAGAAGGTATTTTTCTTTGGCGGCAGGATCGGCGGCAAATTCCTTTTCATAATTAGCCACCGCTTTTTCAGGAGCGGCTTTCAATCCAAGGAACTGCGGACCGAAGGAATGGTACATGTGGGCTAAATAGGCATAGCTGCCTTTTTTTACTTCTTCGCCCTCATACAGTTTAACGTAAAACCCGTTGTTGTCGTTATTGTCGAAACGGTCGTCTATTTTAAAGGCAAAAGCCACCAGGCCAGCCCCCGTGTCCGTTTTTACCTTACCCACCAATTTGCCATACTCTCTCGTCAGTGGTATGTCAATGATTTTATCTCCGCCTGATGAATAAACCAGTGCATAGGCTTCGGGCATTTTCATAATGCCGCTGATATCACCTCCCTGGGTATACTGAAAACTGATCTCCTCACCGGGCTGCGGTTTTTGGGGCGAATAGGTAAAATTATCCTGGGCAAAGCCATCCAGGGCACCGAGGAGCAGGGCTATCAGAAGGAGGTTTTTCATCGCAGTATATTTAATATTTTAAAAATATAGAGTAAATATAATAAGTAACGGATTCAAATATACAGGAAGAAGGCTGTATTTAGATACAGCCGATAACATTTTTCACCGTTGTTTGCATCGTTTTAAGTTGAACGATCACAACGCCCGCATTGCCGGTATTAACGAACGCTTTGATTTTACCAGCCACCACCGCCGCCACCACCGCCGCCGCCGCCCGATGAACCACCGCCACTTGAACCGCTACTGCTGGGTTGCGTAGCCGAAGAGCTGATAGAACTTGACAGGCTATTAGCAAGAGAACTGCTCATGCCTGCGGAAAATCCGCCCACGCTGCCACCATGATACCATGGGCTTTCGTATTGTATGGCATTTTGTTCCAGCGTCTTTTCAAATCGTTTTCCCCATACTCCGCCCACTCCCAGAACAATTGCGTAAGGCAGGTATTTCTCAAAAATTTCGGGAGTCATTTTGGGAGGATTGTGAAATTGGATCAATTGATTCTCCGCGGCGCCCATATACATTTTGAACCCTTCAATCTGTGACTCCAGTTCCAGAAAATCTTTGCGTGGCTGTGTGATCAGATAGCTGAATATAACTAATGCTACGAAACTGATAAAAAGAAAAGCATAAGCCATATTAAAGGAATCCATCGTTCCGGTGTAGAAATATTTATAGTAAAGTCCGGCAAGAAGCGCAGGCACAATCCAGTACCATTTTGCCAAAAGCGGCCTGAATGGTTTTGAACCCAGATATATCACAAATAAAATAAATTCAATCACATATAGCACAATACCCGTAATGAGTTTCTCGAAATCATATGTGTAGGTATAGGCGGTATAGAGTATAGCTCCGTAAATGACTGTAATGATCAGCCAGGGTATAATGGCCTTCGACCGGTTAGTACCGCTATGAACCATCGCCCGGTTTTTACCTTCGATACTGCGTTTAAAATTTTCCACCGCAGCGGCTATCTGCGAATCATATTGGCCATCAAAACTAACTTCTCTGTTTCCATAAAGCAACCTGTTCATTAACAGCGATTCTTCACTGCTTAACGGTTCTTTTCGAGGCTGGGTTTGCTTCTTAATAGTATAAATCTTTTTATTGAAAAGACCTTTTTTGCTTTCTGTTATTTCAATACCCCCTTTTACTGCCATATTGATTAAAGAGGCGGCAATAAGTTTACTGCTATATCTTTTGTTTACGATATATCCCATGGCCGCGGGAGACAAATCGTTCGGCACGCTGAATTGCGGTATTACCACGGGCTTTTGCGGATCCCTGCCATACCTGCTCCACAAAAAGACCATAAACGAAAGAAGCAACGCTCCCGCCCCATACAATATTTTGCTGAGGTTATTTTTTTCTAAATATACAGGTGGCGCAGGTGCTTTCACCACACCTTTGGCAAAACCCACTGCAATGGTAAGTCCTTCGTAAGCCCCTAAACCCGCCGCCTGCCATTTGATAGTATGGGGTGAAAGAATAGTGGAACTGCAATCTTTTTCCGTACTTCCCAAGGCACCTGTATAACAGGCATTTTGCAGTATTTCTGCTCCTTCTGGCAAATGTACAGTAGCGTTTATCGTATCTATACTAAATGCCCATTCTGTACCACAAACATTCCAGTACAGTTCGTCAAAGTTTTCGAAATAACCAATTTGCCGGTATGTCTCATACTTTATTTCGTATTCGTAAACGTCAGGAGTCAGCCACACATCTTCATCGCCGATATAAATTTTAGTATCATCGAGGTTATTGGTAGTATGATAAGGTTCTTCTACCCCATTTTTCTTAACGGAAAGAACCTTATACTTTACAAAAAGCACATTATTATTCACATTTCTTTTTAGCGGCAGCGACCTGAAAATACCGCGTTGTATACTTTGCCCGAGCGCATTTACTTTTATTTTTTCAGTAATGGTAAGTGTTGAATTGGTATCTACAATAATATCAACATTGTACGACAAAATTCTCTCTACCGCACTCTTCACATTCAGGTTGCCTACAAGATTTTCTCTACTGGTATAATTATTACTATGTGCTTTTGATTTAACTTTTTCAATCTCCTTTTCAATTTCTTCCTCTATTTCAGGACTTATCTTTCCCTTATTCTTTATCGCATATTCTATCTTTCGTTGTATGACTCTTTGTAAATCGGTAGTATCCTGCGCGTGTATTGCAACCGGGGCCATCGTTATAAACAATACAGCAAGGAACAATATCTTAAGCAGTAATTTCATATTTCTAAAAGCTTACATTAGGTACAGCCTTTTCTGATTCGGAATCTAACTCAAAGAAAGAAGCCGTTTGGAAGGAAAACATATTAGCTATGATATTGCTTGGGAAGGACTGAACTTTAATATTGAAATTGCGCGCAGTGCCATTGTAATATCTCCTTGCCTTTTCTACATCATCCTCCAAAGAAGACAGTTGATTCTGAAGGTTCTGGAAATTAGCATCCGCTTTAAGATCCGGATACTGTTCTGCCACTGCCATTAGGTTTAATAATGCCTGATTCAGGTTTTTTTCTGCTGATTCCTTGCCTTCAATACTGCTGGCGCTTCTCGCCATATTTCTGGCCTGAATAACTTTTTCCAGGGTTTCCCTTTCGTGTGTAGCATACCCTTTTACCGTTTCTACCAGGTTTGGGATAAGATCGTGGCGCTTCTTCAGAAAAACATCAACCCCGCTAAACGCCTCTTGTACCAACACCCTGAACCGAACCAGCTTATTATAAATACTAATGACATAAATTGCCAAAACAACTATGATGGCGGCTACAATAATTCCAAAACTCATAATGTTTAGTTTTAAAGTTTAGTTTACTTGCTTACTTGCTTACCGGCTTTATTTGTACAACAGATACTATCACCTGGTTTTATTCCGGCAACAAAATATCCATTGCAACTGTTTTGCAATAGTTCTGCAGATAGTTTATTTTAACTATCTAAATAATATCTTCGAAGATAAAAAGCGAAGCAGTAGTGAAAAATCGCTAATTCAGGTGATACTCTCTGGTATTGTAGGGTTGAGCATTTTTAAACGGAAGCGATGGCTTCTTTCACCTTTCCTAATACATCAGTATTCAGCATTTTAACGGCCACATCAATCATGTTACTGAAAGCGGTAGCGTGAGATATACCGTGACCAATAATGACAGGCTTCTCCACTCCCAATACAGGAGTACCGCCATAAATCTCAAAATTGAAACGGTTCAGGTAGGGGTTATCAATTTGCTGGCTCTGGGAAATATCGAAGACAGACTCAGCCATTTTCAAAATAACATTTCCTGTAAAACCTTCGCATACCATTACGTTCGCCTTATCATTAAAAAGATCACGACCTTCAATATTTCCAACAAAATGAATGGCTTTATTAGCTTTTAACATCGGGTAAGCTGCCTGTGCGAGCAAATTGCCTTTCCCTTCCTCCTCGCCTACATTTATCAGTCCTACCTTTGGGTTCTCTATCCCAAAAATATATTTGCTGAAAACAGAGCCCATTACCGCGAATTGGTTAAGGTGTTCTGGTTTACAATCGGCATTTAAACCCACATCCACCAAAAGACCTGTACTACCATTTTGTTTAGGTATTACCGAAGATATCGTGGGCCGAAGCACGCCTTCCACTGTTTTTATGCTGAACATGGCACCTACCATCATAGCGCCGGTATTGCCGGCACTGATGAAGGCGTCGATTTTGCCCGCTGCCATATATTTAAACCCTACAGCAATGGAAGAATCGCTTTTCTCTTTCAGCGCACGGGTTGGGTGTTCATTCATCTCTACTACCTGTGTGGTAGGAACCAGTATTATCCTTCCGGAAGCCAGATCCGCCTCACTGAATAATGGTTTTATCTGTGCCTGATCGCCGAACAGTACCAGCGACAGCCCCTCAAAATCATGTTCAAGCAGATATTGTTTTACCCCTTTTACAGCTTCCAACGGCGCATAATCGCCACCCATCATATCTAATCCAATATTCATCCGTATGTTTTTTATGAAAAGAAGGCACGAAAACGATGCCCCTCTTACCCTTCACACAGGCTAAAATAAAAAAATTCCAGATACCCACACCCAATTACCGGTAGTAAGTATATGGAATTGAAAAATAATTTATTCTGCAACTACACAAGTTACGCCTTAGACGGCGCCTTTTCAGCAACAACTTTGCCTTTGTAAATCAGCTTTCCCTCGCTTACATGCGCGCGGTGGCGTACATGTGTTTCGCCCGTAGTAGCGTCGGTTGTTAAGGTTTGAGCGGTAGCTTTATAGTGTGTTCTGCGTTTTGCGCTTCTCTGCTGGCTGTGCCTGCGTTTGGGATTTGGCATAACTCTTTATTTAAATACGTTAATTAATGCTATTTATCTGAAATTCCTATTTGTCTTTTTTCTTAAACTGTTCCAGCCCCTTCCATATCGGATTGATTTCGGGTTTCTCCGACTCCTCATTCTCAAGTTTATCGAGCATTTTCAGCGCTTCTTCATTGCATTGTGCCCCTGTTTCGTTACAGGTCTTGTGCATAGGAATACTCAGGTTAATGAACTCGTAGATCCAGTTTTCGGTATTAATGTGACTGTCTCCCCTTCCGATATAATATACATCGGGATCATCTTCCTGCTCATTCATCAGATCCGGCTCATCTACCATTTTTACTGTTACATTAAACTCATCCCACAATTCCAGTTTCAAATCGTTGTTACACCTGTCACAAACAACCATCAGGCTGCCACCGATTTCAAACTTCAGTAACATAAAACTGCTCTTTTTGTCTAAAAACAATTTTATATGTGCCTGGCAATTAGAAAAATCCTGCTGCTGAAATGCCTCAAAGAACTTATCCGTAATTTCGTAGTTGTACTCGTGAATCCCAGGCCTTAACCCCACAAATGCGATATCGTACTCCCTGCTCTTAGCCATAAGACTACTTACCTCAAAATTAGAGCGTGCAAATGTACGAACATTTTGACAAAAAAAACCGTTTCCCCGATTTTTAATTTTCAGCGCCTAAGGTTTAAGATAAAAACTGCCATACTGTCATGGATTCACTCTGAAATTGCCTATCTTTGCTCGCTTAAAACTCAAAAATATAAATATTAATGCTTGATTTAATAGCCGATAAAAAACATGATGAAGCGCGGCAGGGCGAAACTTATGCGCCTTTTGTGGCAGACCCCAATGAATACAAGAAAAGATTTTATATAGAAAGCTACGGATGTCAGATGAATTTTGCAGATAGTGAAGTGGTGGCTTCCATCTTGCAAAATGAGGGTTTTGGAGCTACCCGAAACGTAGAAGAAGCCCATCTCATATTTATCAATACCTGTTCTATCCGCGAAAAAGCAGAACAAACTGTTCGGAAACGTTTGACGGAATTCCGGAAATTAAAAACTAAAAATCCCGGCACCCTGGTAGGCGTACTGGGTTGTATGGCGGAACGTTTGAAGGCCAAATTCCTGGAAGAGGAAAAACTGGTAGATATCGTAGTAGGACCCGATGCCTACCGCAGTCTTCCCCAACTCGTAGACGAGGCCTCGGGCGGACAAAAAAGCATTAATGTATTGTTAAGCCGCGAAGAGACCTATGCAGATATCGCTCCCGTGCGACTTAACAGCAACGGCGTATCGGCTTTTGTAAGCATTATGCGTGGCTGTAACAATATGTGTTCTTTTTGCGTGGTACCTTTTACAAGGGGGCGGGAGCGGAGCCGCGACGCCCTAAGTATTATTAATGAATGCAAGGACCTGTTTGAAAACGGTTACCGCGAAGTAACCCTGTTGGGACAGAACGTAGACAGTTACTATTATAACCCCGACAGCCATACGACAGACCGCGCCGTTAATTTTGCACAATTACTGGAGAAGGTGGCCCGGATTTCCCCACTGCTGCGTGTTCGTTTTTCAACGTCGCACCCCAAGGACATAACCAGCGATGTATTGCATACGATGGCAGCGTATGAAAATATATGTAACTGTATTCATTTGCCGGTGCAAAGCGGTTCCACCCGTATATTGCAACTAATGAACCGCACGTATACCCGCGAATGGTATATGTCCAAAGTAGACGAAATTAAGCGGGTTATTCCCGATTGCAGCATCACTTCCGATATCATTGCGGGTTTTTGCACCGAAACGGAAGAAGACCACCGCGAAACCCTTTCAGTAATGGAGTACAGCGGATACGATCTCAGCTATATGTTCTTTTACAGCGAAAGGCCTGGTACCCTTGCACAACGTCGTTACAAAGACGATATTCCGACCGACGTTAAGAAACGCAGGTTACAGGAAATAATTGAAAAACAAAACGAACTTTCATTACGCAGTTATAAAAAAGATGTGGGATTGAGTTTCAAAGTACTGATTGACGGAGACAGTAAGCGAAGCGAAACCGATTGGGTGGGCCGCAATTCGCAAAACAAAGTGGTGGTGTTTCCGAAAAATAACCACGGGCATAAAAAAGGTGATTACGTAAATGTGCGGATTACAGGCTGTACGCAAGCCACCTTGTTCGGGGAGATTGTTTAGTTTCCCCGCGGCATACTCAAAGTATGCGGTGCATGTCATTAGCAAAGAAATATAAGGTACTGACGGAAAACGATATTGCAATAACAAATATTCATGGATCTACAAAGTATAAAGAACCGTTTTGGCATTATAGGCAATTCGCCCGAATTGAACTATGCGCTACAGGTGGCTGCCCAGGTGGCTAATACCGATCTTACCGTTTTAATAATTGGCGAAAGCGGCGTAGGCAAGGAGGCATTTTCCTCTATTATCCATTCACTTTCATCCCGTAAACATAATCCTTTTATCGCCGTAAACTGTGGTGCAATACCCGAGGGCACCATCGATTCGGAGCTTTTCGGACATGAAAAGGGCTCGTTTACAGGAGCGGTAGACGCGCGCAAAGGGTATTTTGAAACGGTGAATGGTGGCACCATCTTTCTCGATGAAATAGGCGAAATGCCTCTGGGTACCCAGGCCCGCCTCCTACGCGTACTGGAGGCCGGCGAATACATCAGGGTAGGATCAAGTAAAGTACAAAAAACAGATGTCAGGGTTGTTGCAGCTACCAATAAAGACCTGCTGCAACTGGTACAGCAAAATAAATTTCGCGAAGATCTCTATTACCGCCTAAGTACCGTACCTATAAGGGTTCCCTCCCTTTCCAGTCGTAAGGAAGATATCGTTCTGCTGTTCAGGAAGTTCGCCTCCGACTTTGCTGCAAAGTACCGGACACAGTCGGTACAGTTAGACGAAGATGCAAAAGCCATGCTTCTTTCCTATCCCTGGCCCGGCAATGTGCGGGAGTTGAAGAATATTGCCGAGCAGGTTTCCGTATTATCGCCCGATAAAAATATTGGGGCAAGGGAACTCGGAAAATATTTACAATCTTACTCCAATAACCGACTCCCGGCCGTAGTAAATAATCCCCATAACCACGAGTTTCAGAACGAGCGGGAAATTTTATACAAATTATTCTTCGACATGAAGAAAGATGTAAATGAGCTCAAGAAAATGTTCCTGGAGGTTTTACAGAATCCGGGAATAGTGGAGCAGAATCCGGGAATTATTAACAATTTAAAAGAATTGAAAACATCTCCCGATGGGTATCAGCATCTAACTTCGCCCATGCAAATAGAAATGCCTTCGATAGTGTCGCCTGCATCCCCCCAACAGGCCGTTCCGATTCATTTTAACAGCGATACCGGAATACAGGAACACGAAGAAGTAGAAGAAAGTTTAAATATAATTGATAAAGAGAAAGAACTGATTATTAAAGCACTGAAAAAGCATAAAAGTAAAAGGAAAGATGCAGCACTGGATTTAGGAATAAGCGAACGCACCCTTTACAGAAAATTGAAAGAATATGACATTGAGGATTTATAGGCCATTTATTGCAGCGGGCATTATTGTAGCTGCTTTTTTTCTCGCTTTTTCGCAAAGCAGTTGCGGCACCTATCGTTTTAAAGACGTAAGCATACCCGATAGTGTAAAATTTGTGAAAATTAACCAGTTCCAGAACCGGGCTACCTATGTCAACCCCAGCTTAGCACCTGAACTTACGGAGAAATTAAGTCAGAAAATCCGTAGCCAAACCCGTTTGGGCATTACCACCAGCGCAGACGATCTCAGCCAACAGATATGGATCATTGATTGTACCATTACCAATTATTCTATTTCCACGGCGGGGATATCCAATCAGCAGGTAAATGCCAACCGGTTAAATGTGGGCGTAAAAGTGGTAGTACGCGACAACCGCACCCAAAAGGAAATAGGTAAATACGATATCACCACTCCTTTTGAGTACGGCGGCTCACTCAGTTTACAACAGGCGGAACAAGGCCTGCAAACCCAGATCCTGCGTGATGTAACAGATGCCATCTTTAATCGCATCTTCTCAAACTGGTAATATGGAAAACTTTATAAATACCCTGTCCAACGCCATATTAGGCAAACAGATGGCGAACTGCCACTCCGGGGAACTGGAATCCCTTGCCCAAAAATATCCCTATGCCGCTGCTCTCCAGCTCCTCTACGCCAAAAAGCTGGCCGGAAAAAAACAGGATATCCACAAGGATCAGTCGCAAAAAACGCTGTTATATTATAGCAACCCTTTGTTTATCAATTTTTTGCTAGGCCAGGATAGCCCCAAAGCCCTGCCAATGGTTGAGGGGTCCGCCTCCCCTGCCACCCCGGTTGGTATGGAAGCAACCGAGAACAACGAGGAGGATCTTACCCCCTTACCAGAATTTAAAATAGAAGCGATAGATCCGGCCACAGCCCAACTTTCGTATACTCCTTACCACACCGTCGACTATTTCGCGGCGCAGGGCATTAAATTCAGCGAGGAACAAAATTCTGCCGATCGCTTCGGCACCCAGCTCAAAAGCTTTACCGCCTGGCTTAAACAAATGAAAAGGCTTCCCGGAGCATCGAAAAATATTGCCATGACCGCCTTTGAAGAGAAAAATATTGAGCAAATGGCGGCTACCTCCGTAAAAGGAGAAAACGCCATAACCGAAACAATGGCGGAGGTTTGGGAAAAACAGGGCGACAAACAAAAGGCCATCCATATCTACCAAAAATTAAGTTTGCAAATTCCGGCGAAAAGCGCTTATTTTGCAGCCAAAATTGACCATTTAAAAAAATAAACATGACCGTTTTATTCGTGATACTTATTATACTCGCTTCTGTGATCCTGGGTTTTATCATCTTGATTCAAAATCCGAAAGGAGGTGGATTATCCGGAAATTTTGCAGGCATGAGCAGCCAGTTCATGGGTGTAAAACAAACCAATGATATCCTCGACCGCGGTACCTGGATTTTTGCAGGAGTGATTGGCGTGTTGAGTATTTTATCTACTTTATTTATTTCCGGAAGCGGTACATCGGGGAATAACGGAAGGCTGGACGATATTGGCACCGCACCCATTCAGCAGCAAGCTCCGGCACCTGCTGTACCCCAAAATGCAGTTCCTCTCCCCGGAGCAGGCACCAGCGATTCGGGCAAGTAAACCAGACAAAAAGATCTGTCGACCAGATCCTTTCGACAATAAATGAAAACCTGTAAGAATAGTACTCTTACAGGTTTTTTCATTGGGTGCTTCCTCCTTTTTGTTTATTTTCACCCCCTGAAACTTATCCGGGCAAATGCGTAAACTTCTCATACTAATTTTTCTTACTGTTATTTTACTGGGGGCTTTTGTCCTTTATCAATTGATAGGTCCCGCCGCCCGGAAAACAGAAGACGGCTTCCTATATGTAAAAACCGGAACAGAGATGAGCGCGCTGAAACAGCAGTTGCTCAACGAAAATATACTCGGAAGTCTTACCTGGCTTAACCTCGCCGAAAAAGCATTGCCCTTCGACAAAGTAAAACCAGGCAAATACAAAATAGAGAACGGCATGAGTGTACTCGGCCTTTTACGCATGCTTCGGAATGGCCGCCAAACCCCGGTACGTTTTGTTGTAACCAAATTGAGAACCAAAGAACAATTAGCCGCCCGAATGGGAAAAGCCTTTGAATTTGACTCCCTCGCGGCAATTTCGTATCTTTATAGTATAGACTCTTTGGAAAAGTTCGGCCTCGATACCCAAACCGTTATGGCCGCTGTTTTACCCCTTACTTACGACAATAAATGGAATACGACCCCCGCCGCCGTGTTCGAAAAATTTTATACTGCGTACAAAAATTTCTGGACCGCAGAGAGGAAACAAAAAGCCGGACAAAAGGGGTTAACACCGTTGCAGGTAAGCACTCTTGCATCCATAGTAGACGAAGAAACTAATGCGACTAAAGAAAAAGATACGGTCGCCAGCGTGTACCTGAACCGCATTAAAAAAGGAATGCCTTTGCAGGCCGATCCAACGGTGAAATTTGCATTGAGAGATTTTAGCATAAAAAGGATTTTGTTTAAACACCTGGCCGTAGAATCGCCCTATAATACCTACAAAAACAAAGGCATACCGCCAGGACCCATCTGTACACCAGAGGAAGCCACTATTGATGCCGTACTCGATGCGCCCCAAACCGAATACCTCTATTTTGTGGCCAGCCCGGCATTTGACGGAACCCATGTTTTCTCCACCAATTATGCAGATCATTTACAACTTGCCCGAAAATACCAGCAGGCGCTGGATGAAAGATTCGGAAAAATTCAGCAGCAGGCCAAATGAATCTTATAAAAAAAATAAGCAGGGCAATAGGCCGTTCAGCTATCTGGCAGAATATAGTTGCCGGCAGCCATAATAAAAACCTTCCGGGCTTCCGGCAGGTCTCGCTTTTCAATACGATCCAACGGTTTAAACAGCATGTTATCTGGGACGACCTGGTGGAAAGAGCTTCTGCTATTGCCTTCAACTCTGCTATGGCTCTGCCTCCCCTGCTCCTTTTTTTGTGTACCCTCATTCCGGTTATCGCCAATTTTCACTTTATTGTTGAATTGAGGTTGATGGATCAGCTTACGGCACTTATCAAAGATATTATTCCTGCCCGGTCCAACCACGAACCCATACTGGCCTTCATCGACCAGATTGTTAACAAACCGCGGAATGCACTTTTATTTTTTAGTATACTGATGTCCATTTTTTTTTCATCCAACGCCATGATGGGCATTATGCGTTCCTTTGATCAGAACTACCCCGGCTTTATCAAAAGAAAGGGACTAAAAAGAAGGCTTATCGCCATTCGCATTACCCTCACGCTTATCTTTTTGTTCATCCTTTGCCTTGCCCTGCTGATAGCGCAAAAATCGGTACTTAGCTGGCTGGGAATTGAAAACGAGATCGTAACAGATATTTGGGTAAGGGCGCGTTGGCTGCTGGTACTATTGCTGGTATTTTCCATTATATCCTATATCTACCGCCACGCACCCTCGGTCGACGAAAAATGGAAACTCATCACCCCTGGTTCAGTTCTGGCCACCTGCCTTGTAATTATTTGTACGCTGGGCTTTACAACCTGGGTAAGCCAGTTTGGCGCCTACAACAAACTATATGGCTCCATCGGCACCATTATCTTCCTCCTGGTACTTATTTTTTTAAATTCTCTTATCCTGCTCATCGGCTTCGAATGGAACGCCAGTATTTATTCGCTCGCCAGAGGAAACGAACAGGAATCTACAGAAAACAAAGGGCAGGCGAGGGAAAAGTCCTGATTTGTGCAATAAACACGGCAAAATCGGCCTGCGCAGTGCACGGCAATGCGGTTTCAAGGGCGAGTATGGCAATAATAAAATAGGGTATCCTGTTTTGCAGTTCTGTAGCACGCAAAGTTCGCAAAGGCTTAGCGTGCTTCGCGCCTTCTCTGCGCTCTTCGCGTGAAAGGAGAGTCCGAAGGTTTTGCACGCAAAGTTCGCAAAGTGCAAACGCAAAGGATCGCAAAGGCTTAGCGTGCTTCGCGCCTTCTCTGCGCTCTTCGCGTGAAAGGAGA
>JBEBUZ010000077.1:0-16512 GCA_040393015.1 Paraniabella yanshanensis | reverse complement strand
CGGACAGGCTGGCGGGCAAGCAGGCGGATCAAACAGTGGGCATTTTTTAACGCTCATGCATCAAGGCCGACCTTTTTACCCACCGACCGGGTAAGGGGCAGGTTAATAGTTCATAGACCACGGGCCGCCTTTGTTGGTGTTGCGTAGTGGTTTGCGCATAGCAAAGACACCAACAAACTGGATGCTGGATACTGGATACTTGATACTTGATGCTGGATACTGGATACTGGTGCCGACCGGCAATCGGAATCATCGTAATTCCTAATTCTTAACTCTAAATTCATGCTGTGTTTCTGCCCGCAAGGCCAATCACGAAAATTTTGTTGGTGTTTCTCCCCTCACACGACCAATGCGCAACACGCAACAAAGGCGACCTTGCGCTTTCGGCCTTTAGCCTACCCGCCTGCCTGCCCATCTGTGCATCCGCGGCCAGTTTCAGCCCTGGCAGGTGTTATCACCGGCTACCTGCCGATCGCCATAATCCACGAACCATAAAACACCAGCACCCCGTATCCTACAAACGTTTATTGAAAAGACATCAATATCGATTTTTCTTTCGACTCAAGAGTAGAACTGCCCATTAAATACTCGTCTACCTTTCTGGCACATTCGCGGCCTTCGCTGATCGCCCATACCACCAGGCTCTGCCCCCGGCGCATATCGCCGGCAGTGAATACCTTAGCCACATTGGTTTTATAATCAAATTCGGGGGCTTTAACATTACCCCTGTTGTCTAGTTCTACGCCAAGTTCCTCTATCATGCCGGCATGCAAAGGGTGTAAAAATCCCATAGCTAACAGAGCTAACTCACAGGGTATCTCGCGCTCGGTTCCCGGAACTTCTGTAAACCGTGCCGGCTGACCGGGAGCCGGAGTCGTCCACTCCAGGTCCACCACTTTCAAGGCTTTGAGATGACCATTCTCGTCGCCCACAAACGACCGGGTAGCAATGCTCCAGTGCCGCTGCGCACCTTCTTCGTGGCTGGTAGTGGTTTTTAATAACATAGGATAAGTGGGCCAGGGCATCAAATCTGTTCTTTCTGTGGGAGGCATAGGTAATAATTCAAACTGTGTTACAGAGGAGGCGCCGTGCCTGTTGCTGGTTCCCACACAATCACTGCCCGTATCGCCGCCGCCAATCACCACCACGTTCTTGCCGGTGGCCAGTACTTCTTCTGACAGTATATTGCTTTCTATATCCTTGTTGGCGAAAAAATCCCTGCCATCCACCCGCTTATTATTTTGCTTTAGAAAATCCATGGCAAAATGCACTCCTTTCAATTCGCGCCCCGGAACGGGAAGATCCCTGGGGACGGTGCTTCCACCCGCTAAAACAATAGCATCAAACTGGCGCATCACATCGCCGATTTTCACATTTTTTCCAACATTGGCATGGCACTTAAAAGTAATTCCTTCCTCCTCCAGTAAAGCAACACGCCGGTCGATCACCCATTTCTCCAGTTTAAAATCGGGAATACCGTAGCGAAGCAACCCGCCCGGCTTTTCGTCGCGTTCAAATACAGTAACGGTATGACCGGCGTAGTTTAATTGAGCGGCGGCAGCCAAACCCGAAGGACCGCTGCCTATAACGGCCACTTTTTTTCCGGTTCTTACCTTGGGCTCTTTTTTAGTCACAAAGCCTTTTTCAAATGCTATTTCAATAATATGTTTTTCGATTTCCTCGATGGTTACCGGTGGCTGGTTGATACCCAATACACAGCTCGTTTCGCAGGGTGCCGGACAAATACGGCCCGTAAATTCGGGGAAATTATTGGTAGAAGATAATATCTCGTAAGCTTCCCGGTAATCTTTTCTATAAACAGCGTCATTAAACTCGGGTATTACATTTCCCAGCGGACAACCGCTATGGCAAAAAGGAATACCACAGTCCATACAACGAGCTGCCTGATTGTTCAGTTTTTCTTCGGGAAATAAATCCACGAACTCGCGATAATGCCGGAGTCTCTCCTCTACTGGTTTTTTCGCCGGCGTTTCTCTTGTAAATTCTAAAAATCCTGTTGGTTTACCCATTGATTTTATACTGGTTTTAATTTTTTTAGTTGAAGCTAATAATCCCCGGTAGCGCACTCAAAGCATAAGGAGCCATAGGCATTTTAAGCTAATTCCTTCTGAGCCACTTTGGCCTGCAAAATCTTCTTGTACTCGCTGGGGAATACTTTTACAAAGTTCTTGAGCTGGTTCTCAAAATCATCCAGGATGAACCTGGCCACCGTACTATCGGTGTATTGATAATGTTTCTGTATCCTATCCTGCAGGAAGGCCGCATCTTCCGCGTCCACGGGATCCAGTTCTACCATCTCCCGGTTACAGTTGCCTGCAAATTTCTGCGCCACATCATAAATATAGGCTATACCGCCGCTCATGCCGGCTGCAAAATTCCGCCCGGTATCGCCAATAATAATTGCTCTGCCACCCGTCATGTACTCGCAGCCGTGATCGCCAATCCCTTCCACCACCACGGTAGCGCCAGAATTACGTACGGCAAACCGTTCGCCGGCCTTACCGCGTATATAGGCTTCCCCGCTGGTTGCACCATAAAACGCCACATTACCAATCAGGCTGTTTTTTTCGGGAACAAAGCCTGCTTTTTTATCCGGGTAAATAATCAGCTTAGCCCCGCTCAGACCCTTTCCGAAATAGTCGTTGGCGTCGCCTTCGAGTTCAAGGGTAATTCCCTTATTCGCAAAAGCGCCGAAGCTTTGACCGGCTGTGCCTTTTAATTGCAAATGAATGGTATCTTCCGGCAAACCGGCATCCCTGTATACTTTGGTTAGTTCATGCGAAAGCACCGTCCCGGCGGCCCGATCAGTATTCACAATATCAAAAGACGCTTTCACCGGTGTTCCGTTATCCAGCGCCGGCCTGGCCGCTTCCATAAACTTCCAGTCGAGAATAGAATCCAAACCGTGGTCCTGCTCCTCGTTATGGTAAATACCCACGCCTTCTTCGGCTGGCTCTTTGTACAGAATAGGCGATAAATCGAGACCCTTATATTTCCAGTGATCGATACCTTCTCTTATTTTCAGTTCATCTACCTGGCCGATCATTTCATTCACGGTTCTAAAACCGAGTTCCGCCATCAGCTCGCGCATATCTTCCACAATGAACTTAAAGAAATTAACCACTGCATCCGCAGTACCGGAAAATCTTTTCCGCAGGTCTGGATCCTGTGTCGCCACACCAACCGGGCAGGTGTTCAAATGACATTTGCGCATCATGATACAACCTTCCACCACCAGTGCCGCCGTAGCAATACCCCATTCTTCGGCGCCTAATAAGGCAGCCATTACAATATCGCGGCCGGTACGCATCTGTCCGTCGGTTTGCAATACAACCCGACTCCGAAGTTTATTTTTCACCAGCGTCTGCTGTGCTTCGGCCACACCGAGTTCCCAGGGTAAGCCTGCATGGCGGATGGAGCTGAGGGGTGATGCACCCGTACCGCCATCGTGTCCGGCAATTAATACCACATCGGCTTTTGCCTTGGTTACACCTGCCGCAATGGTGCCTACACCGGCCTTGCTCACTAATTTTACATTGATACGCGCATGGCGGTTGGCATTTTTAAGATCGAATATTAATTGCGCCAGATCCTCAATCGAATAAATATCGTGGTGCGGCGGAGGCGAAATCAGTCCCACGCCGGGTGTGGAATGCCGGGTGCGGCCTATCCAGTCATCCACCTTATGCCCCGGGAGCTGACCACCCTCGCCGGGCTTGGCGCCCTGTGCCATCTTGATCTGCAATTCATCGGCCTCGGTAAGGTATAAACTGGTTACACCAAAACGTCCGCTGGCAACCTGCTTAATAGCACTACGCATACTATCCCCGTTTTCCAGCGGTGTATACCTTAGTTCATCCTCACCCCCTTCGCCGGTATTGCTTTTACCCCCCAGGCGGTTCATTGCAATGGCCAGCGTGGTATGTGCTTCCCAACTGATGGAACCAAAGCTCATGGCGCCCGTAGCAAACCTTTTATAAATATTTTCCGCTGGTTCTACTTCTTCAATAGAAATGGAAGGGCGGCTGCGTTTAAAATCAAACAGGCTGCGGATCGTAATCGCTTTCTGCCCCTGCTCATTAATGAGGTGAGTGTATTTTTTAAAAAGATTATAATCATTCATCCTGGTGGAGTATTGCAACAGGTGAATGGTTTGCGGGTTGAACAAATGAGCTTCCCCTTTTCTTTTCCACTGATAGAACCCGCCCGTAGGCAAATGATCCACCGGCAACTGTTTCCGGGTAAAACTGAAATGGTGCTTGGTAAGTGCTTCACGGGCAATTTCATCGAGGCCCATGCCTTCTATCCGCGAAGTTGCATGGGTAAAATAGCGATCCACTACTTCTCTGTTCAGCCCAATGATCTCGAAAATTTGCGCGCCCTGGTAAGATTGTAAGGTTGAAATTCCCATTTTAGAGAATACTTTCAACAAACCGTCGCTTACGGCCTTAATATAATTTTTATGAAGTTCTTCTACTGTTTTATCGGATTTGATCTTACCGGTTTCTTTCAGCAATTTAATGGTGGAAAACGCGAGATAAGGATTGATGGCGGTGGCGCCGAAGCCCAGCAGGCAGGCGAAATGATGAACCTCCCATACATCACCGGCCTCTACAACCAGGCCTACTTTTCCGCGAAGTCCTTTTCTTGTTAAGTAGTGATGGATGGCCGATACAGCCAGCAGGGAAGGAATAGCCGCATGGTTACCATCAATGGCCCTGTCCTGCAAAACCAGTACTTCAAAGCCGTCGTTCACCGCATCCTCTGCATACCGGCAAAGCCTGTCCAGGGCCCGGCGCATATTACCCGGCTTTCCATCGGCAACAAAATAACACTGAATGGTTTTGGCCTGGAAACTGCCGGTATCGATACTCCTGAGCGTTTCCAGTTCATAATTGGTCAGCACCGGTTGTTTTAGCGCAACCACATGGCAATCCATTTCGTCTTCTATCAATAAGCTGCCGTTATTGCCCACAAAAGTTGCCAGCGACATTACCATGCGCTCCCGTATAGGATCGATAGGCGGATTGGTTACCTGCGCAAACAACTGTTTAAAATAATAACTTAAATGTTGGGGTTGATCGCTCAATACAGCGAGCGGAGTATCTACACCCATCGAACCGATAGGCTCTTTAGCATCGGTTGCCATCGGCATGATGATATTTTCCACATCTTCCGAAGTGAATCCGAACGCTTTCTGGTATTTGAATATCTGGTCGGAACTCAGGTCGCTGAACATTACCCTGGGTTCCGGCAATTCATTCAGCCTGATCTTGTACCGGTTCAACCAGTCGTCGTAAGGTTTGCCGGAGCAGATATCCCTTTTCAATTCCTCATCGCTGATAATGCGGCCTTGCTCCATATCTACGAGGAACATCTTACCGGGCTGCAAACGACCTTTTTCTATAATAAGACTCTGGTCTACCGGCAGGGCACCCGTTTCGGAACCCATGATAACCCTACCATCGGATGTTACACAGTAACGCGAGGGGCGCAGGCCGTTTCTGTCGAGCGTAGCGCCTATTATTTTGCCGTCGGTAAAGGAAATAGACGCAGGGCCGTCCCAGGGTTCCATCAGGCAGGCATGAAACTCATAAAACGCCTTCTTTACCGGATCCATATCTTCGTTGCCATCCCAGGCTTCCGGAATCAGCATCATCATCACATGCGGCAGGGAACGGCCTGTAAGCGCCAGCAGTTCAATCATATTATCCAGACAGGCGGAGTCGCTTTGATCATTGCTCACGATAGGAACCAGCATGTCCATTTCTTCCTGTGTAAACAAGGGCGATTCAAAACTGGATTCGGCCGAGCGCAGCCAGTTCAGATTTCCCTGTAAGGTATTGATTTCGCCATTATGTGCGATAAAGCGGAAGGGCTGTGCCAGCCTCCAGGAGGGAAAAGTATTGGTTGCAAACCTCGAGTGTACCAGTCCGAATGCGCTCACGGTACGTTTATCCGACAAATCATCGTAGTACTCGCGTACCTGGTGGCTGGTAAGCTGGCCTTTGTAAATTAAAGTACGGCAGGAAAGTGAGTTAATATAAAATCCCACTTCATCATTCTTCACGGCGTTACCGGCAATATGGGTAGCGTATTTACGCAGCACAAATAATTTACGCTCAAATTCGATAGCTGTTTTCACGCCCGCAGGCCTTTCGAGGAAAACCTGTTCAATGGAAGGCTCCACAGTAAGCGCGCTGGGACCGATTCCGGCATTGTTCACCGGCACCTGCCGCCAGTGAATGACACGGATACCCATCTTTTCGGCAGCGCGGTTAAATATATCCCTGCACTCCTCTTTTACCTTCAGCTCTTTGGGGAAGAAAATCATTCCTACCGCGTATTCTTCAATAGCCGGCAGGGTAATACCATGATGCAATAGCTCATCATAAAAAAACTCATGCGGAATCTGGGTCATGATACCCGCTCCATCCCCCGTATTAGGCTCGCAGCCACAAGCACCCCTATGCGCCATATTTTCGAGAATGGTAAGTGCGTCGGAAATGGTCTGATGATTTTTATTGCCTTTGATATTAGCGACAAACCCGATACCGCAGGCATCGCGTTCAAAAGATCGGTCGTAAAGACCTTTGTTTTCTGTCATAGTTCCTTCCTTATATAAATTTTATATACAAATTTTGGCTTTTCTATACGGAGAAGGCAATCGAGAGCCGTGTAAATTAATCAAAAAAAATCAATTTTTAATTAATTATTCAGTCGAATTCAATAAAATTTGAATTTATATAATAAAAATTAGGAACAATTGATTTTTTTCTAAATAAATTTACGGACAGGGTCGGGTCAAAAGTTATAATTGTAATAATTACAATTACAGTAGAGGGTCAATTTTTACCTTCTAAACCAGATAAGTAAACAGGGCATCGTCCTTATTCAGCTCCTTGTATTGTATCCCAAAGTCTGTGAGTCGCTGCACCAGTCCTTCATAATCATTTTTAGACTTCAGTTCTATACCAACCAGGGCAGGACCACTTTCCTTATTGGTTTTTTGCATATACTCGAAGCGGGTAATATCATCGTCAGGCCCCAGCACATCGTTTACAAAACTCTTTAATGCGCCGGGTCGCTGGGCAAAATCAACGAGGAAATAATGTTTCAACCCCTCGTATTGCAAACTGCGCTCTTTAATTTCCTGCATACGATCGATATCATTGTTGCTACCACTAACAACGCAAACAATATTGCGGCCTTTAATATCTTCTTTCAACAAATCGACCGCCGCTATCGACAATGCCCCGGCGGGTTCCACCACAATGGCATTGCGGTTATAAAGATCTAAAATGGTGGTACATATTTTTCCTTCAGGAACCAATACAATCTCATCGATCACTTCCCTGCAGATGTCAAAGGTGAGATCGCCTACTTTCTTAACCGCTGCTCCGTCCACAAAGCGATCGATCTTTTCGAGCGCAACAGGATGCCCGGCTTCAATAGCTTTCAGCATCGACGGAGCGCCTTCGGGCTCCACTCCTATGATCTTTGTTTTGGGACTGACCGTTTTCAGGTAGGCCCCTACCCCGGCCGACAGTCCGCCGCCGCCTATCGGGATAAATATATAGTCGATATTTTTCAGATCATCCCATATCTCAACTCCAACGGTAGCCTGTCCCTCAATTATTTTTTTATCATCAAAAGCATGTATAAAAGTCATAGCCTCTGTATCGGCATAAGCCAATGCAGCCGTAGCACAATCGTCATAGGTGTCTCCTACCAGTTCGATGGAGATATTATCGCCGCCGAACATCCGGGTTTGTTCTACTTTTTGCCGGGGAGTAGTTACGGGCATAAATACCACCCCTTTTATATTCAGCCGGCTGCAACTATACGCAAAACCCTGCGCATGGTTGCCTGCACTGGCGCATACCACCCCTTTAGCAGCTTTGTCGGCCGGTAAGGAAGATATCAGGTTATAGGCGCCCCTTAATTTATAGGAACGAACGGTTTGCAAATCCTCCCTTTTCAGGTAAACATTCGCGCCCAATCTGCTACTTAAATAAGTGTTGTATTGCAAAGGTGTTTTTTGCACTATAGGTTTCAATCGCTCCGCGGCTTCCAGTATCGCTCCGTATAATAAGGTAGAATCGGTTTGCATCATGTGTTTATAAAAGGCATAAAGGTACTAACTAATCGAAGATATTGATTTACTTTGCGCCATAAATACTTACATTATTCATGAGCTTACTGCCCAAACACTCTGCTTCGCCGTTGAATATTTTTACCATTATGACCAGTCTGGCCCGGCAGGAAAACGCCTGCAATTTATCACAGGGCCTGCCCGACTACCCGGTTGCTCCCGAATTAAACCTGCTTTTGCGGGAAGCAGTACTGGAAGGATATAACCAATATGCGCCCATGCCCGGACTGCTGGCTTTGCGGGAAAACATTGCCCGGGAGCTCAATGAGCGATACCATAGCACTTACTGTTCGCCCGAACGGGTAACTATTACACCCGGCGCTACCTATGGCCTTTTCACGGCGCTTACGGCGCTTATTAACAGAGGCGATGAAGTAATTTACCTCGAGCCGGCTTTCGACTGCTATTTGCCCGCCATTGAAATAAATGGAGGTGTACCGGTAAAAGTTACTTTAAGTGCTGCGAATAATTTTGCCATCGATTGGGAAAAAATAGAAGCTGCGCTGAGTACTAAAACCAAAGCAATACTGATCAATACCCCTCATAACCCGACCGGTTATGTATGGACCCATGATGATTGGCAACAACTGGCTGCTTTGGTGGAAGGGAAAGATATCTATATTGTATCCGATGAGGTTTACGACAGTATTGTATTTGATAACCGGCAGCATATCCCTGGTTTCCTGCAGGAAGCGTTAAGAGAAAAATTAATTTCGATTTATTCGTTTGGAAAAACCTTTCATATCACCGGCTGGAAGATCGGGTACTGTATCGCTTCGGAAGCTATTACCCGGGCTTTCCGATCGGTACACCAGTATCTAACCTTTAGTGTAAACACACCGGCCCAGTATGCACTGGCCAAATATCTGGAGGTTTATGATAAGGACGAAGCAGCCCGCTTATTGCAAAGAAAAAGAGATGTACTGGTGGAGGGCCTGAACAATTCTGATTTAAAAAAATTAAATACCAGCGAAGGAACTTATTTTCAGTTATACGACTACTCGGCCATCAGCGATTTGAACGACCTGGAATTTGCAAAATGGCTTACCACCGAACATAAAGTAGCAACCATTCCTTTGAGCGCTTTTTATAAAACGCCACCGGCTGATAATATTGTCAGACTTTGCTTTGCTAAAAAGGATGAAGTATTGAATGAAGCGGTTGAACGGCTGGCGAAACTATGAGTAGCGAGAAATTGATCTCATCGCTGCCGTTAATAAAAAACCCACCGCCTAAGCCGGAGGCGTAATTATTCCATATCACATTATTGGTAAAACTTACATCCAATTCTGGTGATACTATGTATACACCCGCCCCCGCATTGTTAAACAACGACACGCCATCGGCTACTTCGTCGGATCCGGCGTCATCGGCCTTTCCGTTTCTCACTTGTATACCCCGTATATTTACTTTCCCCACATCGTGGGCGATTACCAGCGTATGCAGGTTATTATCGCCATCGAGAATGGTAGGATATAGCCCGGGATTTGACACCCCCCAAAAATTACTTCCCGGCGCATAACCGCCGGTAATCGTGTAGTTGCCGCCGATAAAAAAAGTTTTTTGCCGACCAATACCGGCAGTTGATTTATATACCCCTCCCGCTACGCGTATGGCAGTAATATATTCGCAGTTATTGGCAAACCCCAGCGCCTCTTCTAATTTTTGGAAAGGGCGGGTCCGCGTTCCATCACCGGAAATACTGGCGGAAGCATCCACGTATAAAGTGTTTCCTATCGTAGCACAATTACCGGGTGTTCCACCGGTTCCGGTGCCGCCTGGGTTCTTCAGCTTTCTGCGGGCACTACTATCAACACCCAACAGAAGGGCGAAGGCAATCATTAAAAGCAAGCTGATTTTTTTCATTTTAACTACTTTTTAATCGGATGAAAGTTTTTTGTTTTCCTGCCGGAACAGTACACCGAAGCTCAGTTTTCTTTCAGAAGCTGTCAATACCTCATTGGGTGATTTTTGCATCGGGGTTTTTCTTTAAACCCATAGCTAAACAACGCTAACCGCTTACTACTCCTCACCCCTTGGATTGCTTCTGCGCATAGGCTGTATTTTCCAATAGGTGAGGGATCGCCACAGCCATTCGAGCGGCCCGAACAGAAAGTAGCGCAACCATATTGGACTGTAAATAAGCTGTGCGCACCACACCGCGAGCACTACGAAAAATACCTGGTAATAGGCCAGCTCATTATAGTAATTAAGCCCGTACCCAAAGAAGAATAAAGTACAGATAACGGTTTGCATAATATAGTTTGTAAATGCCATGCGACCCAAAGCGGTTAGTCTTTTAAAAAGGCCCTGCAGCCAGCCTGCCCGAAGCACGAGCATGATCAGTGAAGTATGTGCGAGAACCAGCGCTATACGCTGCACCTGATAAATAAGATTTACCCAGGGAACAGATTGCTGTTCCATTAATCGAAAGGAAGCCTCCAGGTTGGGTGCGTACAGGTACCCATAATACAGTTCGTAAATAACCAGCGGCAAACCTAATCCGTACCCGATCACTGCCGTGATGCGGTATTGCCGGTTAGTGCATTTGTTGGTAACAAAGCCCCATTTAAAAAGCCCCATGCCCAGCAGCATTAAGGCCAGGGGATCCCAGATGCCGTAAAGCAGGTAAACAGTTTGCGATTTCCAGGATTCCTTTCTTATTTCCTGCGCTATCGCGCTGTAACTACTTTTCATAACCCGGGTATTTTCCATAACTTCCTTTTCATTGAGCTGGAAATCCTGTTCAATTTCGTGCCAGTCGGCCAATATCTTCTTTTGCTTTGCTGTAGGTGTTTGATGGGGTTGCAGGGTTTTGTGAACACTTACATAGTCTATCCTTTTTTGGCGAACGTCCTGGTAGAACGAGGTTTGCAACGCAAACTCAGCAATAGCAACAACAGGTATCGCCCAAATCAAATATTTGGGCTTCATTTTCCGGAAAAGAAATGCGATCATACCGATAATGCCATAATGATAAAGAATATCGCCGCTCCATAGCAATAAATGCGCATCGGCGAGGCCAAATAATACCAGCCAAAACATGCGCCGGTAAAAGAGGCCCGTAATTGCTTTGGGTGGACCGCTTTTATTGGCAATGAAAAGCAATATGCCAGCACCAAATATGATGGAGAACAGGGCACGTATTTTTCCCTCAAACAATGTTAGTACTACCACCCTCACCCAAAAGTTGATATCGCCGGTATCTGACCGGAATGCTTCGGAATAGCGACGTGGCAGGGAAAACTCGGGTATATTCATTAGTAAAATACCCAAAAGAGCGACACCACGAAGTATGTCAAGCGCTGGTATCCTGTTGTTCTCGGACACGGGCTCGGATAATGTTGTTGCCGGAGTATATTGCATAAGGCGATATTTTCTTTTGATTGGATGTTACCACCTGCCGGTAATAACTTGCCGTCAGGGGTTAAGAAGATCCGTTGAGTTACTATCTGTATATCTGTATAATTTCCAGTTTTTGTTCTTTGCCACCGCGGTATAGGGCTTAGTTAAAGGAAAGGTAACCACGGTAGTAGGGAGCTCGTTACCTTCGGGCGATACCCCCAGTATAAAGGCTTGCGCTTCATCGCTTTTATCAGGAAGGCTATTTATCAGTAGCCTCATATCGGCCGATTTTATTTTGTTTTGATTGCAGTACAATATTGATAACGCTGTATTGGTAGAAAGATTTAAACTGCCCAGGTTATTAGATTCGCAGTCCAAAAGAGATAACGCAATGTTTTCCGAAGTATTTAAACTGGTCAGTCGGTTATTACGGCAAGTGAGGGTAGTGAGCGCCTTATTTCCGGAAACATCCAAACTGCTAAGTTTGTTTCCTACGCAATCCAGGCGGGTCAATGATGCGCTTCCTGAAGTGTTTAAGCTGGTCAGTTCGTTATTACGACAATTGAGATGTGTCAGCGCTGTGTTTTTGGAAACATCCAGGGCTGTGAGTTTGTTCCTTACGCAAGAGAGTACAGTCAGCGACACATTCTTCGTGAGATCCAGGCTGCTAAGATCATTGTTATCGCAATCCAGCCTTTCCAAAGCAGGATTATTACTCACATTTAATTGGGTAAGCTGGGCGCCGTCGCAATGTAGCGATGTGATTTTACCATAAATGGTAATGGTTTGTGAGCCATTCAAAATATAATTTTCTTTCACTTCAGTTCGGAAATTGTTCACCTTTTCCCCGACTTCCTGTTTCCCATTATTATTCAGGTCAATCCATACTCCCGCACGATCCTCCAGATTTGCGGTCAGGCTCAGCGTCAGAAATGTTGTAGAGGCGGTGGTAAGTACCATTCTGTTGGTGGGAGCCGGTGTACCCTCTGTTACGGGCGGTGTTTCGTCAGCAGGGTTCTCTTTCTGGCAGGCTATTAGTGCAACTGCCATTGTTAAATGTAAAATTGTCTTTTTCATGATACTAAAGTATTGTAGTTAGAAAATGGATGTTTCTATGCCAAAATTGGCACTACGCTGCATTGGTATCAATACCCCATTGTGGGAAATTCAGAGGAGTTGCGGCTCAATCGGATTGAACAGCGGTATACGGTATATGTAAAGAAACAATACATCCACTGCCTGGTGCTGACTGAATACTACAAACGGCGCCTATTTCCCTTGCCCGCAGCCACATATTATTCAGCCCATTCCGTCTTTCAATAGCAGCAGAGTCAAACCCTCTCCCGTTATCGGCAATGATATACTCAATATATTCACCGGTTTGGTTGATGGTAAATTGCAGCTCGCTTCCTTCGCTGTATTTTACGGCGTTGTTAATGGCTTCTTTGCAAAACAGGTAAATATTGTGCCGCTGCTCAAAAGTCAGGATATGGGCGGACAGGATGCTGTTCGCAAATTTCACCTCCATGTCTTTGGCAGCCGCCATGCTACGGGCGTAGTCTTCTATTTTTTCATTAAGCTCAGTAAAAGTATACTGTTCCGGTTTCATCAGCCATATCATATCATTCAAGCGGTCTACCATTTGTAAGGACGATTCTTTGATATTGTCCAAAGACTTTCCGGCATCCTGAATATTAGCCGACTGTAACTGGGTCTGGGCAAGGGTACTGTACATAGCCACGCCGCTGAGCGTTGCGCCCAGGTCATCGTGCAATTCGCGGCTGATACGCAGGCGTTCATGCAGCAAATGCCGTTCTCCCCTTACCCGAAGTTCCACTATATCTCTTGTATGTTGTTTCAGAAGTGCTACTAATTTATTGATGGTGAAAAGCAGGGTGAGGGTCATTTGGGGAACAGAACCGACAATTAAAAAAACCGTGTGCGCCTTATAATCATATTCGACAATACCGGTTTCAAATAAAATGGTGGCAACGCTGAACAAAAGATAGAAGCTAAAGATAGACACAAACCAATAGTAAGGGCGTTGCTTCTTTGCCACCGCTTCATAAATGGAAATAAACAATATAACACAAAAACAAACGGTGAGAAAAAAATAAATGATATTCAGCATGCCCGAATAAAGTCCGGGCTTCCACATATCAAAATACAGACCGAATCCTATACAGGTAATGGTTATATAAATGATCAAAAAAAAATCGATTAAACGGCCTATACGGGGATAATTTTTATCCAGCCTCAGTACATATTTGCTGAACTGGAAAAGTCCGCATACAGACATTGAAGCTAAAAAAGCCGCTGCATTTTCTTCGAACCAGGGAATCGAAGACCAAAAATACAGGGAACCATACCCTGATGCCGCTGCTACATACAGAAAACCAAACAATACATACACGAGGAACCACCAGCTTTCTTTGGATGGCAGGTAGAATAAAACCATTACTGCGGTACACAGGATGATAAATATAGAAGACAGGGCGATAAGCAAAGCGGTATTCTCCCATTTGATAGTTTTATTTAAAACCGGATCTGTGAGGAGGGGCGAAAAGGTCATGCCTATTTCCCGCCTCTCCGCCTTAATATATATTTCGGCAATTTTCCCCGAGCGAATAGTTAGTGGCAAAGATAACATTCGGTCGGCGCTGGCTCTTCGGGCCAGTGGCAATATAGAACCGGTGACAGCCGAAGAATCGATAAGTCCTTCCGAAATAACGTATAACCTCACGGGGCCTGTTTGTACATGGTTCAGGTGAAGGTTCAGGCGTTTATCGATGCTATCCCCGTTCTTCAGTAACACAAATATCCAATGGGTGCGGTCTGCAGAAAGTGATATATTCCGCGAGTCCATTTTTTCCCATCCCACCGCTGGAAAGGTAAATCTTTCAAAATCACTGCCGGTACGAAGATAGCAGGAAGGCCCGATCTCGGCTTTTGCAAAATGAGACCCCAAAACAACGGTGTCCCGAAACGGCTTCGCAGCAAAACCTGCAATAGAAGTAGTCAGCAAAAAAAAGAGGATCAGGATTCTCAAAAGGCAGTATATATTTATGTCAAAAATTAAAGACACCTTCCACAAATCACCCCTAAATTTACTAAAACAGCCCAGGTTATCGTATCGCCTCTTTGAGCGATACACCGATGCAGTATATTTAAACCAACCCCTACTGCCTTGCTTTAAGCACGGCTTCGCTGCGGCTGCTAACATGCAGTTTTTTATAAATATTTTTAGCATGGGTGCGCATGGTTTCGTAACTGATAAAAACGGATGCCGCTATTGCTTTATAATCCTGGCCCCCTGCAATGAGCGAAAGCAATTCCTTTTCTCTTTCGCTGAGCCCCAGGTCATTATTTTGTGGCGCCACCAGCATGACATTCTGGTTGGAGAAAAAATTAATTATTTTTCGGGCTATGGCTGTGTTAATAGCGGCGGCGCCATTGTAGGCTTCTATAATAGCATCGAGGTATTTATGGGGAGGATCTGTTTTTAATATATATCCTACGGCGCCTGCGCAAAGTGCCTGGAATATTCGTTCATTATCATTATATACCGATTGAATAAGCACTTTAGTATCCGGGTACTTCGCACAAAGACTTTTCGTAACCTCAATACCACTCATACCAGGCATCTCAATATCCATTAAAACCACATCCGGCTCACTTCTCCTGATCGCTTGTTCCCACTGGTTACCATCCGCAAAACATCCGCAACAGGAAAAACCCGCCGTGCCATCGAGTATAGTCTGCAAGGCTTCGCGCACCAGTTTATTATCTTCAAATATGGCTACTTTTATATCTGTATTCATCTTAAGGTTGTTTTTTTTCTGATGCCTTACCAAAGCTAAATTTTTATTCCCGATACAACAATACCGCAAAGGGTGATTTTAGACAGCTTTTCTTTTTCAAAAAAACAACCATGAACAAGCCATTTTATTTCACAGCTCTGACCCTTGGCTACTTGCTTTTTACTGATATCTGGATTGCCATCATGACCAAGCGATCAGAAAACACGATAAGGATCACCTGGTTACAGTAGGTTTCCTCAGCTTTCCGTTTTTCGGACAAATGTCGGAGGTATTAGGCATGAGCAATACGCACCTTTACCCTAAAACGAGCCTGATGGAAGAAAGCGCCACTTCTATTCAACAATTTTTAAGTGAAAAGCCCTTGCTAATTTCAGAAATGGCGCCTTCGCAAAACGGCTGTCTTTAGCGACCTGGGAAATGACAGAGACAGAAGCAGGTTTATCCGGAAACTACCTTCCCTTCGTCCAGTAGCAACCGGTGGGTAAGGCATTGAGGTAATTGTGATTCGAAATGCCCAATATAAATGATGGTCACCCCGTTTTTACTTACCTCATCAACCAACTCGTTAAAATACCGGGTTTGCTGCTGATCGAGTCCCTGGCAGGGTTCGTCGAGCACCAGTAACTGGGGGTTCTTGATAATTGTGCGGCCCAACAAGGCCATGCGTTGCCAGCCCAGGGGTTGTGTAATCAGCAATTCATCCCTCACTTCGTAAAGATTCAAAAAATACAACAGTTCTTCCAGTTGTTGTTTTTGAGTATAGCGCAATCGCTGGTACTGGCCGTTCGCATCAAAAAAACCCGAAGCCAGACTTTGCGACACAGTAGCGTTCGCATCAAAATACCAGTGCAGTTCGGGAGAAATAAGGCCTATGCGCTTCTTGATATCCCAGATACTTTCGCCGCCGCCCCGCCGCACCCCAAACAATTGTATATCGTTGGCATAAGCCTGCGGATGATCGGCCGTTACAAGGCTTAATAAAGTAGATTTCCCTGAACCGTTAGGTCCCTGCACCAGCCATCTCTCCCCTGCATTCACTTCCCAATCGATATCCCGCAGCACGTATTTGCCATCGTACCTTACACTGACGTTTTTCATACGAATGAGGTTTTGGGAACGATACTGTGGCTTGTCTTTTAAAAAATCAGGCAATGGCTTGCCCCCCAGGCC
>JBEBUZ010000076.1:0-16517 GCA_040393015.1 Paraniabella yanshanensis | reverse complement strand
CTGAATTCAATACAAGATAAACCTAAGACTTTATTTTAATATTTATTTTTTTAGTTATAATAACAAGCTGGATCAGTAAATCAATCCTATTTTGTCCTATAATTTATATTATGTTAAGTATAAATTTCTCTTCAGCCTCCTCTCACAAGGCGGGGAACAGTTATTGCTAACAAAAAGGCCACGTTTTTACACGTGGCCTCGTATGGGGTTGGTTTCCTTTTATTTAAGTTTGGTAAATAATGCGTCCCATTTCTTCTCCAATGCCGCATATTTATCCCTGTCGGCAGCGCTTTTCGAGTCTTCAATCTTATACGAGTAATATTCGGTTAAGTTTCCGGCGATGGCCCGGTAAATGCGTTTCTGCGGCGCATCCAAGGTGGTCAGTTTACTATAAAGATTGGCTGCTTTTTCGTAATTCTCTCTGGCGAGCTCATATACCGCATTATAGGCTTTCTTAGCATCAGCAAATTTTTGCTTATCCTCGGCGGTGGCCTTATTGGCCTTTCTGGTTACTTCCGTTTCGGCGGTAATCATGTCATCCCTTAACTTCTCGGATTTAATGAGATAATGGTCTCCCAATAAAAGGAAAGGCTGGGTTTCCTCCGGCTTCAGACTGGCGGCTTTATTCAGCGAAGCCAGCATTTTTTTCTCTAATTCTTCCGCATTAGCCGGCGGCACTGCTCCTATCTTCCTGGAATCAAGCGTGTCGTAAATTACCTCGGCCAAAGCGATATTGGCTTTATAATCCTCCGGATTCGCATTTACATGCTTTTCGAGATTGGCAACTCTTTCATTGAAATCCCCGCCGCTCATTGCAAAATCAAGTATCGAATGGGTAAAATAAGATTCATTGGGAAATAAAGACCTGCCGATAGCATTGTACTTATTAAAGTTTTCACTGTCGTTCTTGCTGGCGTAATACTGAATCAACTGTTGGTAAATCCGCTTATGGTCTTCGGAGGTATTTACCTTCGCATCTGCTAAAAGAGTATAATATTTTATGATGCCGGCTTCATCTTTACTTCGTTCAGCCATATAACCGGTATAAAATACCAGTGCGGTATCAATCGGACCAGGCAGGTTCGCGTTAAGCTTGTTTTCAATAATGAATTCAGATAACGCTACTGCATTTTTTAACCTGTTATATCCTTCGGCGATCACGGCATTGTCCTGCGAAGATATGGCCGGTGTAGCAGTATTATAATAAGACGCATAAATCCAGTAAGGAATGTTCTTATATACGGGATCCTGCAGCTCTTTTAATGAGGGATCCATCTCGCGGTATTTCTGGAAGGCCTCGTTTGCTTCTTCGGCCACTTTCGCTGCTGCATCAGACCTTGTGGTATCAAGTACCGCTTCATTAGCCAGCAAACTGGCTCTTATGAGATATCCTTCGGGTTTGGTAAAGAATTTCTCGTTCTTGGAGTTTTTTTCGTAGAGCTGTTTCGCTTTATCTAACTGCCCTATCGCCAGCATGCCTTTGATATCCTCATATTTTTGCCCAAAGGCTCCCATGGTTGAAAGGAAAGCAACTGCTCCAAATAAAATGACTTTTTTCATTGCTTTTTCGTTTTATTTTTTGATGGCAATTCAAACACTATTCCGGTTAAAAGTGCTTTTATTGTATTAAAAGTAAATAATATACCTCTGTTATGAATACTTTTTTTCAATTAATTATTCGGCGGCTTCCGGCGAATCCTCCTCCTCATTATTTGATTGAGATTCGTCGCCAGAGGTTGCATCACTGCTTGCAGGTTCATCCGTAGCAGTGGTGGTTTCCTCTTGCTGCTCGTCTATTTCCTCCTGCTCATCCACCGCGGAAATTGCGGCGATTTCATCCCCATCATCCACCCGGATCAGTTTTACACCCTGAGTAGCCCGTCCCAGCTCGCTGATACCGTTTACCGGCATCCGGATAATAACCCCGCTTTTGCAGGTAATGAGCAAATCCTGGTTAGCAAAAACATCCAGCAAGCCCACCAGCGAACCTGTTTTTTCGGTTACATTGATGGTTTTAACGCCTTTTCCTCCGCGGTTGGTAAACCGGTATTCGTCTACCGCCGTTCTCTTACCATAGCCTTTTTCGCTCACTACCAAAACACTCGGCATGTTTTCCGCACTGGATGGTACACAAATCATACCTATTACTTCATCCTGTTCATCATCAACCTCAATACCGGTTACGCCAATAGCGCCGCGACCGGTAGCTCTCACTTTTTCTTCGGAAAAACGGATCGCTCTTCCACTTTTCACGGCCATCATTATCTCGCTGCTGCCATCGGTCAGCTTCGCTTCGAGCAACTGGTCTCCTTCGTTAATGGTGATTGCATTCACACCTGTTTGCCGGGGACGACTGAAATCGCTTAAGCTGGTCTTTTTTATAATTCCTTTTTTTGTACAGAGCAGGATATTATGGCTTCCTACAAACTCCTCGTCTTTGAGGTCTTTGATATCTATAATGGCGCGGATCTTATCATCGGGCGGTAGTTGCATGAGGTTTTGGATGGCACGCCCCTTCCCTGCCTTCTCCCCTTCCGGAATCTGGTACACATTCAACCAGTAGCATCTTCCTTTTTCGGTAAAGAATAGTAAAGTGTGATGAGTGGAAGCCACAAACAGGTGTTCTATATAATCTTCGTTCCTTGTTTTTCCTCCCCGTACGCCCCGTCCGCCGCGTTTCTGAGCACGGTATTCGTCAGCCGATGTTCTCTTGATATAGCCTAAATGAGAGATAGTGATAACAACATCTTCTTCTTTAATCAGATCTTTGATGCTTACTTCATCATTCAGATAGGTAATTTCTGTACGGCGTTCATCGCCGAATTTTTGTTTGATCTCTAAAAGCTCGGTCTTAATGATATCATAACGTATTCCCACATCGGACAGAATCTCTTTCAGATGAGTTATCAGCTTCATCAGCTCTTCGTACTCATCCCTTATTTTATCAATTTCAAGTCCGGTAAGGGTTCTCAACCTCAGCTCGAGGATGGCTTTGGCCTGGATTTCGGAAAGGTCAAAGGCCGCGATCAGCCCCATCCTGGCTTCATCGGGGGTAGCGCTTTCGCGGATAATTTTGATGGCGCGGTCCAGGTCGTCCTGCGTACCTATTACCTTCATATAGCCTTCGAGTATATGTGCGCGTTTTTCGGCTTCGCGCAGCTCAAATTCCGTCCGTCTTACCACCACATCATGCCTGAATTCTACAAATTCGGCAATCATATCTTTGAGGTTGAGTATACGGGGACGTCCTTTTACAATGGCTACATTATTGATTCCGAAAGAGGTTTGAAGATCGGTATGTTTGTATAGCTGGTTAACGACTACGTTGGCAATTGCATCACGTTTCAGGTCAACCACTACGCGGGTACCTTCTTTATTCGATTCGTTGTTTACGTGAACAATACCTTCAATCACTTTATTGTTTACCAGTTCCCCTATCCGGTTGGTAAGCGCATCGCGGTTTACCTGGTAGGGCACTTCGGTAATAATGATCTGTTCCCGGCCGCTGGGTTTGGTGTCGATATGGAGCCGGCCTCTTATCACTACCCTTCCCCTTCCGGTATGCATACCGGCTTTAATACCTTCCATTCCGTAAATAATACCGCCGGTAGGAAAATCGGGCGCTTTTACAAACTGCATCAACTCGTCTACGGTGATAGCATTGTTATCGATATAAGCAATACAACCATCAATCGCCTCGCTCAGATTGTGAGGCATAATATTGGTGGCCATTCCCACCGCAATACCGCTTGAACCGTTGACCAGCAATTGGGGAATACGGGTAGGTAAAATGGTGGGTTCTTTTTCAGAGTCATCGAAATTGAGCTGAAAATCGACGGTATCTTTCTCGATATCATCCAGCATGTGTTCGGCCAGTTTCTGTAGCCGCACTTCGGTATAACGCATAGCTGCAGGCCCATCGCCATCCTGGTTTCCAAAGTTACCCTGCCCGTCTACCATGGTATAACGCATGCTCCAGGCTTGTGCCATACGAACCATTGCATCGTATACCGAACTATCGCCATGCGGGTGATACTTACCCAATACCTCCCCTACCACACGGGCCGATTTCTTATAAGGCCTGTTGGCGTGTAAACCCAGTTCATTCATCGCATACAGTATACGGCGGTGAACGGGTTTTAAGCCATCCCTTACATCGGGCAGAGCCCGGCCTACGATTACGCTCATCGAATAATCGATATAGGCCGTTTTCATTTGTTCTTCGATATTAACGGGAATAATTCTGTTGTTATCCTGCGTTTCCTGTGGTCCCTGGTTCTCTTCCATCTATTGTAATTCTGTTCTTAAAAATCAAATTAAATCCGGTATTAGCAATGTTTGCAAATTTAATCTTTTTACACCTGAAAACCCGGATATATTTAGCTGATTTTTTGCCGGGTGAGCCTCTTATCCACCGGGCCGGGATCGATGTTTTAAATATGGGTAAAAGCCCTGTTTTTGTACAGGGTCTGACCGTCACCGGTCTGAACCGGTACAAAAACGCCCCGGAATATTCCAGGGCGGTGAATAAAATAAGGAAATGGTAATTATTTTAATTTGAAGGCTTTTTTAACCTTTGACACATGGTCGAGTTTTTCCCAGGTAAAGAGCTCTACTTTCCGGGTTATTTTTTTACCATCGGGCGAAACAAAAGTCTTTTCAACAGTCTGCGGCTCGCGACCCATATGTCCGTATGCCGCCGTTTCGCTATAAATAGGATTGCGTAATTTTAATCTTTGCTCAATAAAATAAGGCCGCATATCGAAGAGCCCTTCCACTATCTGGCTAATACGGCCATCGGTAAGGTTCACTTTGGCGGTACCGTAGGTGTTCACATTAATGCTGGTAGGTTTTGCCACGCCGATCGCATAGGAAACCTGCACCAGTACTTCATCGGCCAGCCCGGCAGCCACGAGATTTTTCGCTATATGGCGGGTTGCATATGCAGCCGAACGATCCACTTTGCTGGGGTCTTTACCGCTGAAAGCTCCGCCACCGTGAGCGCCCTTTCCGCCGTAAGTATCTACTATAATTTTACGCCCGGTTAAACCGGTATCGCCATGCGGACCACCTATTACAAATTTGCCGGTAGGATTGATATGGTATTTGATTTTATTGTTGAACAGGTGTTTGTATTGCGGGTATTTCTTAATTACGCGCGGAACCAGAATGGTTCGGATGTCTTCGCTAATCTTAGCCAGCATTTTTTCTTCTTTGTCAAAATCATCGTGCTGGGTTGAAATAACAATCGCATCTATTCTTACCGGTTTATTATCATCGCTGTATTCGAGGGTAACCTGGCTTTTGGAATCGGGCCGCAGGTATTTTATTTTTTTGCCTTCTCTTCTCAATTCTGCCAGTTCGATCAATAAGCTATGTGCCAGGTCCAGAGCGAGGGGCATATAATTGCTTGTTTCGTTGGTGGCGTAACCAAACATCATTCCCTGGTCGCCGGCGCCCTGTTCTTCTTTCTTTTTCCGGTCTACCCCCTGGTTAATGTCGGACGATTGTTCGTGAATGGCCGAAAGTACGCCACAGGAATTGGCTTCGAACATGTACTCACTTTTGGTATAACCAATCTTCCCGATCACTTTGCGGGCAATATCCTGTACATCGAGATAAGCTTTGGATTTTACTTCCCCTGCCAGTACTACCTGACCAGTAGTAACCAGTGTTTCACAGGCTACTTTTGATTGCGGATCAAAAGCCAGGAAATTATCAATGAGCGCATCCGATATTTGATCAGCTACTTTATCGGGATGCCCTTCGGAAACACTTTCGGAAGTAAATAAATACGGCATGAAGAATATGGGTTTAATCAGTCTATAAAATAAATCGGGTGCAAATATAACATCTGCACCCGGTTCAAAGAAATTTATACTTAAAGTCGGGAATAAACTACCCTGAGCTTCATCTTCTGCGTGGGATGGTTCCCACCTCCAAAACGGATACGTCCAACACCCGGTACGCCGCGGGCGCTGGTGGTGGGTATAGTAAACCTTATATCATCGGTTGTTGAAGTGGTGGGGTCGCCCAAAGGAAGGGAAACCGTGGTAGGAGCATAAAGCCGCATCAAATAAACCGGCTGATTGTAAGAAGCGATTTGCTGTACATAGCGGGTTAAGTTAAACCGTAGTTGTCTTACCCTGTTACCCGAGGGATCCTCTTTAAAATAAAAAGGTTGAAGCAAATTGGTATTGCTGTAGAAGGTTTCCATTCCTATCAGGGAATAACCTGTTAGTGCCGATCCGCTGGCTCCGAAAAGATAGGGTGTCAGTTTATATTTTGTAGCCGATGAATCGTAAACATCCAGGAATATATTGGGCCAGGAATAAAACAACGAGTCGGAAGGGTCGTAAATACTCTCCATCTGAAGTTCGGCCAGGTGCACCACACTATTAGGAAAGCCGTTTAAAGGCACCTTGATATGGGTGTAGGTTCCCGGGTTGTTTTGAATATACACTATCGGATCCTCTGCCTGGTCGCCCGCACCGTTTAATACCTGGGTACCGCTATAGTCCCGATTGATATAATTTGCATTGGCGTTGGCATAACTACTGGAGCCCAAAAAGGTATAGGTGGTTACGGTAGTGTCTATATCATCGGGGGTGGTAGCATTGTTATACCGGTAATATACTTCCAAACGCGTATTGGCGGAGGTAAGCCCTACCCCCATCAGCGCGTTACCGCCACCTATCGATTCTATTGCAAAGCCTTTAAATTTAGTGGCGAATACGGAGTCGTAGTTGCTAACACCCAGGGAGTCGTAGCTCAGCAGCCGCTGCCCGAAGCTGTTGTTTAGTTTTATCCGGATCTGGTTGGCCACGAGGGTAGTATCGCCATAGGTGGGATAGTTAACCAGTTCGATAGAATCTTTTAAAGTAGCCGGTGTAACGGTGGTCGTTCCCAAAGTACCTACCGTAGGAAACAGGTCGTTGAGCTTATAAGCCGTAACCGAGTCGGCTTTAAAAACCGCTGAAGGATCGATTTCGGAAACCTGCAGTGTTTGTGTGGATAAGGAATCTCCGTAAGTGAGCGAATGATCCAATACCAATACCACCGAATCGAGATAGAGGGAAAGCGGAACATTTTTAAAGGGATAACCGCCGGGAGAGAGTTGGAAAAAAAGCCGGGCATCGGTTTTCCCGAAAACCGGATCATTGTTGATGGCGCCTACCAAATGCATATAGTTGTAGGCCATCTTAAAGCTATCTGTAAGCGGGTCAAAAATACCGTTGTAGGTCTGCACCTCTATGGTAGTGTCGAAAGTATGAATATTATCAACGGTGGGTATTAAATCCCGACCCAGTTCAGTGGGCAGGTTGATTTTATTACAGGACACTATAAGAAGGGTAAGGACAAAAAGCGCTCCTGACGCAGGAAGAAAGTATTTTTTCACTCGCAAATATTTGAATCTAATTCAAAAGCCAATTAAAATTATTCCGCAAGATCGTTATACAGTTGTAAATACTCTGTTAAATCAGAATCTTCCTTAAACTGCAATGTTTTCTTACCGCGTACTTTCGTGAATTCTGACACCAGCTTTTTATCCACATTAGCAGCGCCAAAAGTGATGGCGTCGGCATAAGTAGCGCCGCCTCTCATCAGGGCCAGGTTGGTGCCTTCTTTAAAAGCCTCGAGATCTTTTTCTTTCAGGGCCGGACTAATCAGGGCTTTGGAGATAAAACCTTTACCCAATTTTTCTTTAAAGGTGGTTTCTCCTATGGTGTAAACAATTTTGCTATGGGCAAAAACAGGCTCTTTTTTATAAATTGTTTTCAGGTAGGCGGGAATCAGCCCGGTCATCCATCCGCTGCAATGTATAATATCGGGGCTCCAGCCAAATTTTTTAACGGTTTCCAGGGCGCCTTTACAGTAAAACACTGTTCTTAAATCGTTGTCGGCAAACCATTTTTCTTCCTCGTCGTGGAAAAGTGTTTTTCTTTTAAAAAGCTCTTCATTTTCCAGGAAATACACCTGCAAGCGGGCACTGGGTAAGGAAGCCACTTTAATTTGCAAAGGCATATCATCGTTGTCCACTGCCACGTTGATACCAGACAGCCTGACCACTTCATGCAAACGATGTCTGCGTTCGTTGATAACACCAAAACGGGGCATGATACAACGCACTTCAAAGTTATTGTCATTTGCTTTTATAGCCAGTTTATTCACAATTTCGGAAAACTCGGTCAACTCTAAATAAGGAGACATTTCATTGGCTATGAATAAAATTCTTTTCTTTGTCGACATGCTTTAGCAATTTTTAAAGTTGGCAAAGTTAACGATTTATGCCCAAACGACCCTATATATCGAAATGTATTATAAAAATAGATAATGAAAATATTTAAAAGGAAGGAGGATATGGATGTTTACCTGAACGCGAAACGGGAGCAAAAACTATCCTTAGGTTTTGTGCCTACTATGGGCGCGTTACACCGTGGACATCTTTATTTACTTGACTGTTGCAAGGCCGCCTGCGATGTTTCTGTCGTGAGCATTTTTGTAAACCCCACCCAGTTTAATGATAAGGATGACCTCGAAAAATATCCGCGTACCATCGACAAGGATATAAGGGCGCTCGAAGCGGCGGGATGTGATATTCTTTTTTATCCCGATACCGATGAAGTATATCCTCCGGGCGAAGAGTTGAAACGGTATGAACTGGGCCGTTTAGAGGAAGTTTTGGAAGGAGCTTTTCGCCCGGGACATTTCCAGGGTGTGTGTCAGGTGGTGGATAAGTTGTTTGCGATGGTAAGGCCCGATGAAGTATTCTTCGGTCAGAAGGACTACCAGCAGTGCATGGTGATCCGGAAACTCCTGGAATTGGTTCCGGGTTTCGGGAATATAAAAATGAATATAATTCCTACCCTGCGGGAATCAAGCGGGCTGGCCATGAGCAGCCGCAATATGCGCTTGTCTGAAGCTGAACGGGAGTTGGCTGCAACTATTCACCAAACCCTTCTTTTTATAAAGCAGCATATAAAGCCGGGCGAACTGGGAAAACTGGTGGAAACAGCAACCGTCCGCTTACAGGAAGCAGGCTTTGTTTCTGACTATATAGCGGTTGCCGATGCTCATAGCCTCGAGCTCGTTTCTGACTGGGATGGCAGCAGGCCATTGGTGGCTTTGATCGCGGCTTTCCTCGGTAAGGTAAGGCTGATTGATAATTTGGCGATTGCTTAGTTGGAAACCTGCCGCAATTAAAATATTTTTGCGCCATAAAATAAAATTCATGAATACAGTAAAACTAAAAAGGGTGAGCGGCGATTATGGTTTCGATACCATCAACGAGAACGGTACCGTGGTAAAAACCGATACCAATCCGCAAATGGGTGGTACAGAGTATGGCGCACGTCCTATGCAGCTTTTACTGAATGCGCTGGCCGCCTGTTCGAGTATTGATGTGATCAGCATTTTAAAAAAGCAAAGGCAGGATGTTCAGGATTACGAGGTTACCGTAAATGGCGAGCGCGAGCCCGATACCGAGCCCTCTCTCTGGAAAAATATCGAAATGATTTTTGAAATAACGGGAAATGTAGATGAGGACAAAGCAAAACGCGCGGTTGAAATTTCTCTCAATAAGTATTGCTCGGTAGCCGTTACGCTGGCGAAAGCGGGCGCCGAGATTAAAACCCAAACCATTGTTCGCAGACCTGCCTGATTTTATACTAAACAATTCTAATAAATAATACATTGAGTTCAGAAAGAAAACTACACCCCTCTACCCTCGCCATACGCACCCAAACGTCCCGCACCAACCACATGGAGCATTCCACGCCGGTTTTTCTTACCAGCAGTTTTGTATTTGATACGGCCGAAACTATGCGTGCCGCTTTTGCGAATGAGATAGAAGGTAATATTTACAGCCGTTACAGCAATCCTACCGTGGATGAGTTTGCACATAAGATTGCAGTGCTGGAGAAATGCGAAGCCGGTTTTGCAGTGGCAAGTGGTATGGCTGCTGTTTTTAATTCGTTTATGGCCCTGTTAAGATCGGGCGATCACCTGCTCTGCTGCCGCTCTATGTTTGGCGGCACCAATACGGTTGTGACCAATTTTCTGGGCCGGTTCGGGATAGAATACACGATGGTAGATGTGGCAGATATTGATAACTGGGAAGCCCATATAAGGCCCAATACCAAAATGCTTTACCTCGAAACGCCTACCAATCCGCAGTTAGAGTTGATTGACCTGGAGAAAGCCGGCAAGCTGGCCAAGAAGCACCAATTGATTTACAATGTTGATAATTGTTTTGCTACGCCTTACCTGCAAACCCCGGCGGATTTTGGCGCCGACCTGGTGATTCATTCGGCCACCAAATGGATCGACGGGCAGGGACGGGTGCTGGGCGGTGTGGTTGCCGGCAGAAAAGATCTTATTAACGAAATATATCTTTTTTGTCGCAATACAGGTCCTGCACTTTCACCTTTCAATGCCTGGGTGCTTAGCAAGAGTCTCGAAACGCTGGACGTGCGCATTCAACGCCATTCCGAAAACGCGCTGAAACTGGCTACCGCACTGGAAAATAATCCGGATGTTGAATGGGTGAAATACCCCTTTCTTTCCTCCCACCCTCAATATGAAATCGCTAAAAAACAAATGAGCGCCGGAGGCGGTATTGTTTGCTTTGAGATTAAAGGCGGACTGGAAGCCGGCCGCCGGTTTATGGATGCGCTGGAAATATTGACCCTTACGCCCAACCTCGGCGATACGCGCAGCATTGCTTCTCATCCGGCCAGTACCACGCATTCGAAACTAAAAGACGAAGAGAGGCTTAAAGTGGGCATTACGCCGGGTTTGATCCGCATTTCGGTTGGACTGGAACATGTGGATGATATCATTTACGATATAGAACAGGCATTGGCAAAAGCAAATGGCAACGCCGGTTAAATCATTTATAAACGCCGGGTATGGGCCGACTGATCGCAGGTATTAATATGACATTGGATGGCTTTTGCGACCATACAGCCGTTACTCCCGATGAGTCTATACACGGGCATTATGCCGATCTGTTAAAGAATGCAGATGCCATCCTGTTTGGCCGGATCACCTATGAGTTGATGACCTATTGGAAAACGGTAGCAGAAAATCCCACCGGCACAGCCGCCACCGACGATTTTGCAAGAACCATCGATCGCCTTCCCAAAATCGTTTTTTCTCATACGCTGAAACACACAGGCTGGGATACAGCCAGATTGGCCGAACGACCGCTGGCAGAAGAAGTGCGGGCTTTACAGGAAGCCGCAGGCAGGAGCGATAAGGATATCCTGGCTGGCAGCCGCAGCCTTATTGTTCAATTGATGGAACAAAGGCTATTGGACGAATTACAGCTTTGTATTCATCCCGTGATTGCCGGTAAAGGCTTGCCTTTATTTGAAAATTTGCAGAACAGAACCGAATTTAAACTGGTAAAAACAAAAACTTTCGATGGCGGGGCTGTTATCCTTTATTATCAGCCTTTAAACAACGCTCTGTAGAGAGTACCCGGGTTAGTATTTTTCCTTTAAAATACGAGCCACCAGCCGGTCGATCGGCAGCGACATGGTGTCTTCGCCGAAATAATCCCAATCTATGAGCCGGAATGCTTCAGTTATAGCTGAGGGATATACCGCCGGACCGTTGTGAACCGGAACTACCAGCTCTTCCAAAGGTTTTATGAGATAATAAACAGAAATAATCTGGTGTTCGGGATTAAAAGCAGATTGCTGAAAGAAATCGGTCGTATAAAGGTGATCGGTTACTTCTATATTAATACCTATTTCTTCCTTTGCTTCGCGGATAAGGCAATCCCGGGTTCCTTCCCCTAATTCCAAACCGCCCCCCGGAAACTTGGTTACTTCGAGGTTGTCATAATAAATGCGCTCATCGCTTACCAGTACCTGCTTTTTGTCGTTGATCAACACACCATATACCCGAAGATTGACCGATCTGATCATATATTAAATTTCTAAAAATGAAAACTACCTTCAAACACTTTTTCGGCGGGGCCTTTCAGCCAGATATTCTCATAGGAGCCATCGGCATTGCGGTTATAACTCACATTTAGCCGGCCGCCCAGTACTTCTATATCGACAGAGTGGAAACCGGTTGCTCCTTTGCCGAATGCAAGTGCAGCGGCTGTTACCCCGGTTCCGCAGGAAAAAGTTTCATCCTCAACGCCGCGCTCGTAAGTGCGTACTTTCAGAGTACCGTCGTTCAACTGCTCCACAAAGTTCACGTTAATACCTTGTTCCTTATAAGCATCGCTGTAACGTATGGCACGGCCGGCAGTGTATACGTCCATACCCGACAGATCAGTAACTTTTTTCACGTAGTGGGGAGATCCGGTATTGAGTACGGCGTATTCGTCATTCTTCTCTTCGATACCTTTTACATCCATCATTTTTAACGCCACTTCTCCGTCCTTTACGTGGGCGATATGCTCGCCATCTACTGCAATAAATTTAAATGAATTATTGCCAATACCCAGGTCGTGGGCAAACTGCACAATACAGCGTCCTCCGTTTCCGCACATGCTGCCTTCGTGGCCATCGGCGTTATAATAGACCATTTCAAAATCGTAGCCAGGTTTACTGTTCAGCAGCATCAGCCCGTCGGCGCCTACGCCAAACCGCCTGTTGCAAATCGTGTTGATCAGCCCGGGTGTAAGTTTGGTATGAAGTACTTCCCGGTTGTCGATGATCACAAAGTCGTTGCCAGTACCCTGGTATTTGGAAAAATGCATATAGTGAATTGTCTTTTGGTGATGTTAAAATTCGGCTGCAAATATTTGTAAAAATTTCCGGATAAGGTTTTCTACGGCGGCCTTCCCATCCTTGCTGAATTCTTTTTTTATACGGTTGGCCACGATCGCGTTTAAGGCCAGGCAATGATGACCTAATAGTTTTCCCAACCCGAAAATGGCCGATGTTTCCATTTCAAAATTGGTAATGCGGTGTTGTCCGAACCGGAAATCTGTGAGCCGGTCAATTAAATGAGGGTTGCTCACTCCCAATCGCAGGATACGGCCCTGCGGACCATAAAAGCCCGGGCAGGTAACGGTGATGCCCTGGTGAAATTCGCGGGTAAAATGCTTGAGTAAAGAAGGCGCCGCCCCGGCTATATAGGGCTCTCCTTTGAGTTGGGTATGGGTAATAAAAGATTGCAGGAGTTGCGCTTCCTCGTCGTTTCTGTGGTGAATATAAAAGTTTAACAGGTTGTCTACTCCCAGTCCGTGGGTAGATACCACCCATTCGTCCACGCCAATATCGCCTTGCAAAGAGCCCGATGTGCCTACCCGGATGATATTGAGTGAGCGCAGCTCTTCTCTTACGGTTCTGGTCGTAAAATCGATATTCACCAGCGCATCCAGTTCATTCATTACGATATCAATATTATCGGGTCCGATGCCGGAGGATAGCACCGTTAACCGTTTGCCCCCAATGGTACCGGTATGGGTAACAAATTCGCGGTGCTGCCGTTTTACTTCAATGGTATCGAAATATTTGCTGAATTCCCGAACCCGGTCGGGATCGCCCACCGTTACCACGGTACCGGCAATTTCCTCCGGCAGCAGATCGAGATGATAGATGGCTCCCCGGCTGTTCAAGATCAATTCACTTTCGGCAATCCTGCTCATAAATTTTAGCGTTTGAAGTACATAAATTTACCAAAAATACCCTATTTTTGCAAGCCTTCAAAAAAGGTCCCGTGGCCGAGTGATCAGGCAGAGCTCTGCAAAAGCTTCCACAGCGGTTTGAATCCGCTCGGGACCTCCATTTAAGTCTTTCCGTACCCGCTGTAATGGCGGGTATTTTTGTGTTGAACCAACTTTGCTTACAAACAATGCTACGGAGACATTGCACAAAGGCAAGTAAGTACCCAACAGCTTGAGACCTGCTAACTATAAACTTGTCAACTTTAAACTGGAATAAAAAATGTATGAATCAGGCCAGGTAAGCGCCGGTTATTTGCCCCTCCTCCACCTCTACTTTGATATGTTCCTGCAAAGTGGTGGCCAAAGAAAAGCCTTTGTAATTGGCACTAATCGGGTACTGGGTATGACTGCGCTCTACCAGTACCAGGGTTTGTATCTTCTTGGGATGAAAGGCCAGAAAGGGCTTGAGCGCATACAATAATGTACGGCCGCTATTGGTTACATCATCCATCATAATAATCACTTTATCGTTGAAGTCTATATTGTGGCTTAACACAATATCCCCGGGTTTTTGTTTATCGAGGGAAATGGTAAGTAAATCTATTTTTACCTCAACGATTCCTTCCACCAATTCTTTCAGATGTTTTGCCAGTATGATCCCGTTGGTTTCAATACCCGCGAAAATCAGCTCTCTCTCCTCCCTATTATTTTCAACTATTTCCAGCGCCAGGCGGTTAAGTTTTTTGCGGATAATTTCTGCCTTTAGTATATATTTTTTTTGCTTCGACATAATTGTATTTTTTCTACCTCATCCCGGAATTTCGGTTGTGTATAATCAACAAAAATATGAATACTCGTTTACAACACGTAAATTAGCAGTTAGTAAAGGAAATCTATATGCAAATGCTGCAACAAATATTGTTTCTGCTGCTGGCCATTGTTGCGGTTGTATTTTTTTACCGGAATGTAAGTCGTATCCGAAGAAATATTTTTCTCGGAAAACCCAAAGATATTTCCGACTGCAAGCCGGAACGATGGCGCAATGTGTTTTTACTGGCGTTTGGACAAAAAAAAATGTTCCGGAACCCCCTGGTAGGCGTACTCCATTTCCTGGTGTATGCGGGTTTTATTATTATTAATATAGAGATACTGGAAATTGTGTTGGATGGATTGCTTGGCACCCACCGCCTTTTTGCAGCGTTCGGGGGCGGACTCTATAATTTCCTGATCAATGCTTTTGAGGTGCTGGCTGCCCTGGTTATAGTGGGTTGCGCTATTTTTCTGATTCGAAGAAATATTTTAAAACTACGCCGTTTTATCAGCCATGATCTTGATGGCTGGCCCCGCAGCGATGCCAATTATATATTGATTACGGAGATTGTGCTGATGTGCCTGTTTCTCACCATGAACGCTTCTGACACCCTGTTACAATCCCGCAATGTGGCGCATTACGCCGGCGCGGGTACGGGTAATTTTATAATTTCCCAATACCTGCAACCCCTGTTATCGGGGCTCTCCAATCCCACGCTGGTGCTTTTAGAAAGAAGCTGCTGGTGGCTGCATATCGCGGGTATTTTCGCTTTTTTAAATTACCTGCCTTATTCCAAACATCTGCATATATTACTTGCTTTTCCCAATGCCTATTATGCCAGCCTGGAGCCATTGGGCAAGATGGACAATATGCCCGCGGTACAAAACGAAGTGCTGTATGCCATGCAACCCGAGCTGGTTCCTGCCGAAGCCGAAGCGCCCGGCAGGTTTGGGGCTAAGGATGTAATGGATCTGAGCTGGAAAAACCTGCTGGACGCCTATACCTGCACCGAATGCGGCCGTTGTTCGGCTGCCTGCCCGGCCAATATTACCGGGAAAAAATTATCTCCCCGTAAAATTATGATGGATACCCGCGACCGGGCCGAGGAATTGGGGAAACAATTAAATAGTCAGAAAACTTTTACCGATGATGGCAAAAGCCTGTTGCACGATTATATAACAGTAGAGGAACTGAGGGCCTGTACAAGCTGTAATGCCTGTGTACAGGAATGCCCCGTAAGCATTAACCCGCTCGACATTATCTTACAGTTACGCCGCTACCTGGTAATGGAAGAAAGCAACGCTCCCCAGGAGTGGAACCTGATGTTCAGCAATGTGGAAAATAATTTTGCACCCTGGAAATTCAGCCCCGATGACCGGGATAAATGGGCCGAAGGCATGTGAGATAATAGCTTTACTGCACCCCCGATAAATCATTCATGGTAAAACGAAGATCCAGAATTTTTCCCTGGTAAGGTTGTAAGCGGCCGGTCAATACCATACCCTGTAATTTTCCACAAGTCACATAGCCATTCTTAATCTTGGTAAGGTCTTTATTCAGTGCTCCGCTCACAACTTTCTTATGGTTGAAGTTGATCTCAAATTCACCCCCCGATGTTAATTTAAAAAGAAGCTGACCTTGTTTTTCCGGCAGCAGATGGCTTTCGTACACCTGTCCATCGGGTAACAGGAGGCCAATTCTATTCCCGTAAGCAAACAACCTGAAATTGTTAAAATAATCGCATACAATACCGCCTTTGTCAACTGAGGTTAAATAAGCGGTAATATAGAGCGTATCAGGATTCCATTTTTTACGGTTGAAAGACATTTCCACGGCCCCTTTGTTTTGCTGAATAGCATAACTATTGTCATTGAAATGAGGCAGGGTTCCGTCCATAATCATTTGATCGGTTTCTCCCTGGCGGGTCAGTTCCTTTTCTAACAGGGTACGCAACCGGTTTAATTGGCTTTCGTAGTTTCTGTTTTCTGTAAGGTTAACGAATTCTTTCGGGTCCTTTTTCGTATTAAATAATTCCTCCGGCGGGCGATAGCTGTAGCGGTTGAGCAGGAA
>JBEBUZ010000075.1:0-17250 GCA_040393015.1 Paraniabella yanshanensis | reverse complement strand
CCATCCGGGCGACCTCATGATAAACTATTTTGCTTTAACTTTACGGCCATTCTGGTTTTTTAATTTATGAGCAAAACTCTTTCAGTCATTGTTCCTGTATATAACGAAGAGGCTTCATTGCCACAGGTATTGCCCGAACTGGTAACTTTTATCAGGGATAATGGTTTGTTTTTAATCATGGTAAACGACGGATCTAAGGATGGATCCCTTCGTATTTTGCATGATTTCCTGGATGGAAGGCCCGATTGCAAGATTGTTCACCATAAAGTGAACAGGGGCTACGGAGGCGCTATAAAAAGCGGTATCGCTGCCTGCGAAACCGATTATGCCATTACCATCGATGCCGATGGGCAGCATTATCTCGGGGATGTGCTGCGCCTTTTCGAATACCAAAAGGCATCCGATGCCGTTATGGTTATTGGCAGCCGGAGAGTCAATAAGGAGTCTTCGGTGTTCCGCGGCATTGGGAAAGGAATTATCCGCTGGGTGGCGGGGCGTATGATGCCCATGAATATATACGATCTTAATTCGGGAATGAAACTCTACGATACCGCACTCGCCAAATCTTATCTCCGGCTTTGTCCCGATTCCATGGCCTATAGCGATATCATTGGCCTGGTATTTATCAGCCAGCGCCACCTGGTAGTAGAGCATCCCATTCAAATCAAACCCCGCGCCGCAGGCAAAAGCACCATCGGCGTGTCTACAGCTTTTGATACCATCCTTGAAATATTGAATGTTGTTATCTTGTTCAGCCCTATGCGTATTTTTTTACCCCTTGCCGCCCTTTTTGTTTTGTCGGGCCTGGCCTGGGCTGTTCGGTTCCTGGTATTGGGCCGGGGATTAAGCACGGCTGCTTCGGTAATCATTTCCGTGGGCGTTATTTTTTTTACGATCGGACTAATCAGTGAGCAGCTTTCCGAATTAAGAAAAAATATGAACTCTTCCACCTGATGACCCTCCCTTTTTAACCGCCGTTTGAATATGAATATTAGCAAGAAGAATTTTTGGAGTATCGCCGCCTTTTTTTTTATTTTACTGGTAGTGGTGTATGCCAACCACTTCGACAATGGCTTCCATTTCGACGACAGCCATACGATTGTTGATAATGTTAGTATACGGAGTTTAAAAAACATTCCTGCGTTTTTTCACGATCCTACTATGTTTAGTGTGAGCCAGAACCACCGGGGGGTGCGCCCCCTCGTTACCACTTCGCTGGCCATCGACTACCAGTTAGCAGGAGGATTGAATCCCTGGATGTTTCAGTTGTCTACTTTTTTATGGCATATCGGGCTCTGTGTGATGCTGTTTTTCATGTACCGCCTGTTGTTATCGAAAACTGTACCGGGCAAATGGGTGCAGTTTGCTGCCCTTTTTGGAGCGGCATGGTTTGCCCTGCACACCGTAATGGCCGAAACGCTTAATTATATAATTGCCCGGTCGGATGTGTTATCTACCTTTTTTATTGTAGCCTCTTTTTTAACCTATGCGGCTCTGCCCGGGAAAAGAAAATATCTTTTGTATGTACTGCTGGCCCTGTTAGGAGTGTTGGCGAAGGAGACCGTTCCCGTATTACCTATTTTGCTGTTTTTTTATATGCTGATGTTTGAAAAAGACCTTTCACTGCCCGATATTTTTAAAGCGAAAAACCAGGGAAAGGTCTGGCATACGGTCTGGGTATTGCTGCCGCTGATTGTGGCGGTGGCTGCTTTGCAATTATATACGCTGACCCGTATGACAGGGGAGTCGGCTTCGCATGGGATGAACAACCCATGGGGTTATTACCTGCTTACACAAACCTATGTATGGTTTCATTATTTCCGCTCCTTCTTCCTGCCCACAGCGCTGAGCGCCGACACCGACCTGGGGGTTATTACCAACTGGAGCGACCCTCGTATATGGCTGGGTATTTTATTTGTGATTAGCCTGGTGGTGGTTATATTTAGAACCTCTAAAAAAGCCGAAACCAGGCCGGTATCGATGGGTCTGATCTGGTTTGCAGCCTCGCTTTTACCTACTTCGCTGGCCCCTTTTGCAGAAGTGATGAACGACCACCGGATGTATTTTGCTTTTGCCGGACTCACCCTGAGTGTGGTAACCGCCGTCAGCCTCCTGGTGGTAAAATGGCAGCATTTTTTCGCCCAAAAGAAACGATATGAGTGGTTGATAGTCGGCGCTTTTCTGGTCATCGGACTGAACGCTTACGGTGTGTACCAGCGTAACCAGGTATGGGATAATGAAGAAAGCCTTTGGAAAGATGTAACCGAAAAAAGTCCGGGTAATGGCCGGGGCTGGATGAATTATGGTCTGGCCCTGATGAGCCGGGGCGATTATACCGGCGCTATCGACGCTTATAAAAGAGCCGAAGTAACCAATCCCTTCTATAGCTACCTGTTTATAAACTTTGGAATTGCTTACGGGTCTTTAAAAGATAGCGCAAAAGCAGTGGAGAATTTCAATAAGGCCGTAGCACTGGCTCCTAACGACTTTAACAGCTATGTGTATTACGCGCGTTATCACCTCGGGAGCGGCAGGATGCAGGAGGCCCGGGAGCTGGCCGAGAAGGCCATAGAGTTGAACAATAGTGCTTATTTACCCCGCGAAATTGCCATGAGTGCTTACCAGGCTTTGAAAATGTGGCCTGAACTTGAAGCAATGGCTCAATCCACACTTCAACTGGTGCCCAACGATTCCAAAACCTTGCAATACCTGCAGGCCGGCAGGGAAAAAAAGGCGCTGGTGATCAGCATGACCGCCGGCCAGCAGGCGCCTCCTACAGCGGCTTTGATCAACCTTAGCCTCGACCAGTATAGAGAAGGCAAATATGTAGAATGTATTGCCACCTGCAACCTGGTATTACAAATGGATCCTCAAAATGCCGACGCTTACAACAATATCTGCGCAGCTTACAATATGCTGAAAGAATGGGATAAGGCAAAGCAAGCCTGTACCAAAGCCCTCGAACTCAATCCCGGGCATCCCAACGCTCCCTCCAACTTGAAATGGGCCATAGAGCAGAAAATACAATAACTCCGAAGGGAGGGCAATTGCGAAGGCGTAAAAACGGCGCTTTCGAACAGGCTTAAGGCAAAAAGCTAAATGCTAAAAGCGAAAGGCCGCCTTTGTTGGTGTTGCGTGCGGGCTCTGCGAAGAGCAGAAACACCAACAAAACTTTTACGCTGACCTTTCGAAGAACTGAAAAATAGTTCGAGTTAAGAATTACGACAGGCAGGCCGAAGGCGAAAAGCCAAAAGCACAAGGCTAAAGCAAATTAAGAGTTAAAAATTACGAATTACGGATTGTCGGTTGGCCATGAATCCCCCCATAACAAAACTCCACGCAACACGCAACAAAGGCGCCCCTCACCGTTTCGGCGGGTAGGTAGGCGGGCAGGCAAGATTGTAGATCGGCCATCGGCCATGATCCATAAGCCACCAACCCGCATCCAGTATCTGCGCGACAGCCTTCAATCTTCAACCCTAAGCCGCTGGCTTACTTCCCCGGGCACCGATACTACTTTTTTGGATTCGTAATCATAGCAAACCATGCCGGTTTTGGCCAGGGCTACAGGTACTGTTTTTTCGCCGGTGTTTTTTTCCAGCCGGTAATACAGATCGAAACCCACACGGGTAAAATCACCTGCACAAACGGAAGCGGTAATCGTATCGCCATAAAAGGCCTCCGATTTGAATTCTATAGCCACGTCGGCCATGATCATACCCACTCCGCCCATGTCCATTTCGCTATAACCATGGTGTTGAAGGAACCGAAGCCTTGCTTCGTGTATAATACCTAAAAGGGCATCATTGCCCAGATGGCCTCCGTAATTGAGGTCGGTAATTCTTACCGGTATATTTGTTGTAAAGTGGAAAGAAGAGGGGATGGAGAGTTTTATGCGTGCCATTTTTAGGGTAAAAATAGCCTAATTAATAATCGGCTGCTCTTCACCGCTGGCAATATCCAGGATATCGAGGAAATTGTCCGGACCTGCCGCCGCATTATTCGCCATCTCTTTTTGCCATTTAGACAGCAGGTCATTGCAGCTTTCATCTTCGCCGGCAATGCAATCGGCCATATTGCTCACTTTTTTAGACATGCGCACAATATTGCCTTCTTCCGTCATCAAAACAATATACCTGTTTTGAAGATCGGTATTGGTTTCCTTGGACACAGCATAGGCATTTCCCAGTTTGGTTCTGATACTGGCCAGTCCCTGTTCTTTTGAAGAGAGAACAGGTTGGTTTTGCCGTGCCGTCATCGCTGCGGGAGTAGAAGCGTTGTTGGTGGCTACTACACCCTGCAGGGTATTATTGTCGCTGCTATCGTTGAAAATAAAAAAAGCGGTAATACTTATTATAACTATAAAACACGCCGCTGCGGCATATTTCAACCAGCCGTGATGCATGGGTACCACCAGCCCTTTTTGTCCTTTTTGGTTCAGGGTGTTTTTGATATAATCCCAGGCCGACCGGGGCGGTGTTACCTGGAGGCCTGATAATTTTTTTTCAATTATTTCGAGCGCCTTCTGATCGTCTAATTCGCGCTGTATATGCTCCCAGGCCATTGCCGGAACTTCCGATTCAAGTGGGTATAGCTTTGCGGCAATATTTTCTTCCTGTTTGGCCTCATTCAGCCGACCGGATATTTTATTCCATAATGTGGGAGGAGGTGTTACTTCAAGATTCGTAATATGATCAGCCAGGGATTTATTCTTTTCCCTTTCATCCAGCTCCCGGGCAATATTATTCCATGCTCCTGTGGGCGGAGTCACTTCAATATCGTATATTTTTTTAAAGCTGTTCATAAATAACACGTTTACCTGGTTCTTTCTTCTATATGTTTTCTTACCAGATCCTGCAAAAGGGCTTTTGCCCGGGATAATTGAGATTTACTGGTACCTTCGCTGATCCCCAGCATATCCCCGATCTCTTTATGGGAGTATCCCTCTACTACGTACATATTGAATACAGTACGATATCCCGGCGATAACTGTGTGATCAATTCAAGAATGTCTTTTTCGGCTAACTCATCCAATGCAGAAACGTATTTTCCTTCGATCGTATTTTCTTCCTTTTCGGTTACCGGCTGCAAATACTTTTTACGCCTGAAATATTCGATGGCAGTATTCACAAAAATCCTGCGTACCCATCCTTCGAAAGAACCCTCGCCCCTGAAACTGTCTAATTTGTTATAAACTTTAATAAACCCGTCCTGTAAAATATCCTGCGCTTCGTCAGCATTCGATGCGTAACGTAAACAAACAGCATACATTTTAGGGGAGAAGCGTTTGTAAAGCTCTTCCTGCATTCTGCGGTCGCCTTCAATGCATCCTGTAATTAAGTCGCTTTCAGGGATCATATGGTTGCTTGTCAGTTCCAAATTATTAAAATTATTTAAAAAGTTGTCCAAATATAGGTAATAGTTCATATTGTCAAAGCCTGCCTTCCCTGGCTGACGATGACCTGTAACCCGCGGCGCTTATTTATTTTCGAGCCACCGAACCAGCTTTTCCAGGGCCTTTGCCCGGTGACTGAATTGTTTTTTTTCATCAACGGTCATTTCTGCAAAGGTTTTATCGGCTCCCTGGGGAATAAATACCGGATCGTATCCGAAACCGCCATCTCCTTTGCGGTTGGTGGTGATAACACCCTCGCAAATACCTTCAAACAGGGTTTCCTCCCCATCGATGAGCAGGGAAATGATGGTTCTGAACCGCGCCTGCCGGTTCGTCTCGCCTCTCAACTTATCCAGCAATTTGCTGATATTATCACTATATTGACGTTCATTATCGGCATATCTTGCACTTTTTACGCCGGGCTCACCGTGAAGGGCGGCTACTTCTAACCCTGTATCTTCACTAAAACAGTTTTTACCGGTGAGTTCATAAATGATCCTGGATTTTTCGGTAGCATTGGCCTCCAGGCTATTGTGGGGTTCGGGAATATCCCGGTCGATGCCCGCTTCCTTCAGGCTGATGATTTGAAAACGACCTGTCAGGGCATTTCTCATTTCTATTACCTTGTGTACATTGTTAGTGGCAAAAATCAGGGTCATAAATTAAATATCTTTTTTAAGCCCGCCCATAGCTGGCTTTTGGCAGATTTATCAGTTTGCAGAATATGAAGAGGCGCACTGTGTATAATGGTATAATCGGCAAACGCCTGCACCTGGTAAGCAGGTATGTTGAAAGGGAAACCAAGTTGCGCGGGTGTCAGGCCAAACAGCAGAACGATCTTCGTATTAAAATGGGTCAGAATGCCCTTGTAATCAATATCGGTATAATTATGTATATTAATAAGAGCCACATCATTCAGGCTCAGCTTGCAGGCTCCCAGCAGTTGTAAAAGAAATTCGAGTTGAGGATCGGGCAAATGGGTAACCCCGGCATAATCAACAGCTACCAGCACCAGGTTTTGATTATTGCCCAGAAATTTCCATTCTGCCGCTGCCGAACCCGGTAACTCTTTGATCTCTTTTGGGGCTTCAGCCTTACCGGTCAGTACATTGGCGTACATTTTGGTGATCAGAAAAGGGGAGAGCGATATATTGTTGAGGCCCATAAAAGATAACTTTTATTAAAATGATAACAACTGTTTGTATCTTCGCAATAAACACAATAATACTCAAAAATAGGATTTTATGACAGAGGCAATGCAAATACCTGTGCGGAGGATTAAAGAAAGTAAATTACACCAGGTAGATTTTAAAAACCTGGGATTTGGAAAATATTTTTCGGATCACATGCTGATGGCCGATTGGGAAAATGGTAGCTGGACCAAGGTGGAGATACTACCCTACCAGGAACTGGGATTTCTTCCGGCTCTCTCTGTTTTGCATTACTCGCAAACTATTTTTGAGGGACAGAAGGCACACAAGGATAACGATGGCAATATTCATATTTTTCGTCCGCACGAGAACTGGAAAAGAATGAACCGCTCTGCGGTACGTATGGCCATGCCTGAAGTTCCGGAGGAAATATTTATCGACGGGATGAAACAACTTATAGAGCTGGATAAGGATTTTATTCCCTCGGGCTATGATGAGTCCCTGTATATCCGCCCGTTTTTGTTTGCGACAGAAGAAACACTGGGGGTGAAGGAGTCTAACTCCTATAAATTTATGATCATTACCGGGCCGGTGGGATCTTATTTTTCAGCCCCGGCCCGAATTTATGTAGAGGAGAAGTTTACCCGGGCCGCCCCCGGTGGAACCGGTTTTGCAAAAACGGGAGGAAACTATGCGGCCTCTTTATTATCTTCTGCCGAGGCAAAAAAGCAGGGTTACGACCAGGTATTATGGATGGATGCCTTCGAGCATAAATATGTGCAGGAAGTGGGCGCTATGAATATAATGTTTGTAATTAACGGCAGAATTGTGACTCCCGATTTAACCGATGGTACCATTTTGAGCGGTATTACCCGAATGAGCCTGATTGACTTGTTCAAAGAAAAAGGCTATGTAGTAGAGGAACGAAAGGTGTCGATTGATGAACTGGTAGATGCGTTCGGGGCAGGATCGCTCACAGAAGTATTTGGATGTGGTACGGCCGCTACTATTTCGCATGTAAAGGAACTTCGATACAAAGACCTGGTAATGGAATTTGATGTAGACAGCATGAAGATATCGGCCGACATGAAAAAATATTTGCTCGATTATAAAGAGAACAGTTTTGGCGATCCGCACGGATGGCTGGAACGGGTGTAAACTATTAACTGGTAAAAAAGGAGCAATGGGAATTATAGAAACTATAAGGCAAATAACCTTTGAAGAAGGCGTAGAAAAGGGAATCGAGAAAGGCATTGAAAAAGGCAAAGAACAGTTTGTAAGAAACCTTCTTTCTAATACTGATTTTAATATTGCCACAATAGCCTCACTGGCTAATGTAACCCAAACTTTTGTGAAGAAGATAAAGGAAAATTGTTGATTTTATTCTAACGGCTGACCAATGGGGGATTATCTTCCCAGTTCCAATTTTAGTTTCTCCTTGAGCTGTTGAACAAGAGGGTACTTAGTAATCATTTTCTGATATTGCTCCACCGCTGAAAGCGACCTTTCAACAGGCTCCTGTTGGACCTGTACATTCGGATTGATTACATTAAATATCTGAAGTTGTGAGTTTTGAAGAGCTTCCTTCAAAAATTCGGCAGCTTCATTTTTAGTGATTTCTACAAACCGGTTCTCCAAAGGATTAGAGGTGTATACATAGAAAGAATTACGGTCGATTACTTTTAGTGTGGCCAGTGAAAAGCTCTGTGCAGCAGGATTACGGTTGTCTCTTAATACCTGAGTAAACTTTTCCCAGGCCTCTTTTACTTCTGCTTCTGTTAAAGGCTTGTCTTCCCGGGCCGGGGCCGACTCCTTGAATTGCTTCCGCAATTTTTCCAGGCTGCTAACCTTTTTTGTTTCCACAACGGGATTCGTGAGGCGCGAAGCAGGAACTTCTGCTGGCAAAGGCGGAGTAACGACTTTTTCGCTTATTACAGTATCAGTATCTTCAACAAGGGTAAGCCTGGCGGTAACAGGTATCGTCACGGGCTGTTTGCTTTTTGCAGCCGTGGGTTTGAGCACAACCGGTTGAATTTGCCTGAAATTCAGCGCTCCTTTTGATTCAATCCGTTTTTTTTTTGTCAGCTGATTTTCATCCAGCGATAATTGCATAGCTTGTTGCAGGTAACATAACCGTATGAGTGTGAGTTCCACATGGAGTCTTTTGTTACGTGCCTGCCGGTAATTGATTTCGGATTCGTTCAAAACATTTAAAGCGCTAACCAGGAGTGGGGTGGGAATTGCCCGCGAAGCGGTAATATATCTTTCCTTAAAGCTTTCCACGGTATCGAGTAGGGCAACCACCTTTTCGTCCGAACTCACCAGCAGATTTCGGATAAAAGAGGCCATGCCATTCAGTACCTGATCGCCTTCAAATCCCTTTCGGTTAATGTCTTCAAACAACAGCATCGCTCCCGAAAGATCCTGCTGTAGCATAAAATCCATCAACTTAAAATAGTAATCCTCATCCAATATATTTAAGTGTTCCAGGGTATGGTCGTAAGTGATTTCGCCGTTGCTGAAACTCACAATCTTGTCCATTATACTCAGGGCGTCCCGCATGCAGCCTTCGCTTTTATGGGCAATGAGCTGTAGCGAAGCCTTATCTGCCTTTACCCCTTCTTTCCCGCAGATCCCGGCAAGATGTTCCACCGTGTCATTGGTCGTAATTCTCTTAAAATCGAATATCTGGCAGCGGCTTAAAATGGTAGCAAGAATTTTGTGTTTCTCGGTTGTGGCCAGGATAAAAATGGCATAAGGGGGCGGTTCTTCCAGTGTTTTTAAAAAAGCATTGAAAGCGGCTGAAGTTAACATGTGTACCTCATCTATAATGTACACTTTATACTTACCGGCCTGGGGAGCAAATCTCACCTGTTCTACCAGGCTGCGGATATCTTCTACCGAGTTATTGCTGGCCGCGTCCAACTCGTGAATATTTAACGAACTGCCCTGATTGAAGGAACTGCAGGATTGGCATATGTTACAGGCTTCGCCATCCGGGGTGGGACTGTCGCAATTAATGGTTTTTGCTAAAATACGGGCGCAGGTGGTTTTTCCAACGCCTCTTGGCCCGCAAAACAGAAAGGCATGAGCCAACTGATTTTGCCGGATGGCGTTTTTTAGCGTAGTGGTAATATGTGGCTGACCTACTACGGTATCAAAATTCTGGGGTCGGTATTTCCGCGCCGAAACAATAAATTTATCCATGAAAAAGTCCTCGCAACAAAAATAACATAATTGGAGATTGAATTGTTCCGGGAATGCGGGATGTGGAAAATTGGAGGGTTATTGTATCTTCCATAATTTTATTGGTACAATGACAGAAACTTTCCATATATTCCAGATAGATGCCGTAGAAGCGAAGAAAATTATTGCTTCGAAAAACGAACCGCATCATCATAATTTTGAAGAACTGCTCATTGGCACCGAAGGGCAATTGGAGCATTTTATCGACTTCAAATCGACCGTTCTCCGGGCTCCCTTTGTGAGTTTTGTAACCCGTGGTAAAGTACACAGGGTGCAGCCTATCGTAGAAAACGGCAAATGCCGGATGTGGGGTATTCGCTTCAAGAGTGAGTTTATTCCTGAAACTACCTTCCAGTTGTATTCGCTCTATCATGAGAATGCCAGTATAGAATTCCCTTCCGGTAAGTGCTTTGTACGACTCACTACGCTCTGCGAAATCATGCAGGACGAAATGCAGCAAGCTGCTCCCGATTATGCCATCATTCGGCAGCTACTCGGCACACTGTTTACGATGATCGAATCGGAGCGGCGAAAACTTATTCCGTCCGAAGAGGGAGAGCTTAAATCTCAAAGTATTACTTTCAAAAACTTTTTGAAGATACTGGAAGAAAATTTCAGAAGAAACGTGGGCGTAGAATTTTATGCCGAAAAACTGTTTATGTCGGCCAGAAACCTCAACCTTATCTGTCATCATATTCTCCAGCAAAGTGTATCGGAAATCATCGAAACACGTAAACTCATTGAGGCAAAAAATCTGCTCTCCTCTACCGATATGCCCGTATCGGAAATCGGGTTTGAGCTGGGATATAATGAGAAAGCCTATTTTACCAATGTCTTTAAAAAAAAGACCGGACAAACACCCACTGCCTTCCGAAAGGAAATAAAAACGCTTATTTCCTAAAATTACAACTTCTTTTCTGAATAGTGTTACAACATCGATATTGTCGGTGGTATTTTTGCATTAGAAACGATTCAAACATTTAATAACATTAAAAACAAAGAAAAATGGGAACAACAGCAAAATGGGTTTTAGACCCCACACACAGCGAACTTACTTTTAAAGTAAGACATATGATGATTACCAATGTGAAAGGTGAATTTAAAAATTTTTCGGTAGATGTAGAGGGCGAGGATATTACGAAGGCCCGGTTTAGTGCCAGCGTAGACGCCACTTCTATTAATACCAACAACGAGCAGCGGGATGAGCATTTAAAAAGCGGTGATTTCTTTGGTGCAGAAAATTTCAAGGAATTAACATTTGTCTCAACGGCAGCTCAGCCCAAAAGTGATAATGAATTTGAGCTGACCGGTAACCTCACCATTAAAGGAATTACGAAGGAAATAAAGCTCGATGTGGAATTCGGTGGTATTAATAAGGATCCATGGGGTAATGAAAAAGCCGGATTTTCCTTTGAGGGAAAAATAAACAGGAGTGACTGGGATTTGAACTGGAACACAGCCTTGGAAACAGGGGGCGTATTGGTGAGTGAAGAAGTAAAGATCAGTGGCGATGTTCAATTTGTTAAGCAGGTATAACCTGTTGCCCTAACCTGTTTGAATACACCAGAGGAACGATTGATTTTTAACGATAAAATTAAAGGAAGATGAAACAGTTAGAAAATAAGGTAGCCATTATTACCGGAGCAGCTTCGGGGATAGGAAAAGAAACAGCATTGCTGTTCGCCAGAGAGGGAGCAAAGGTAACCATTAGCGATATTAACGAGGAAGCAGGAAATAAAGTAGTGGAGGAAATTAAAAGCCTCGGCGGAGAAGCCATTTTTGTAAAAGCCAATACGGCGAGTGCCGAAGACAACCAAAACCTGGTTGCCAAAACGGTGGAAGCCTTTGGAGCTTTGCATATAGCGGTTAATAATGCCGGTGTAGGCAGCGCCTTCTCAAAAGTAGCCGATGTGGAGATCTCCGACTGGCAGCGGGTGATTGATATCAACCTGAGCGGTGTGTTTTACGGAATGAAGTACCAGATTCCTGAAATGATTAAGGCCGGGGGCGGTAGTGTTGTCAATATTGCCTCTATTCTCGGTCAGGCTGCTTTTCAGGGTTCTTCGGCCTATGTGGCTTCCAAACACGGGGTAGTAGGTCTTACCAAGACGGGCGCATTGGATCATGCCCTGGATAAGGTACGTGTAAATGCCATCGGACCAGGTTTTATTTACACCGGATTAGTAAACGAAGACACAATGGGCAAAGAAGCTATCCAGGCACTCGAGGTTAAACATGCGTTCAACCGCCTGGGGCAGCCCATAGAAATTGCTGAAATGGCACTTTGGCTGGCATCGGATAAAAGCTCATTTGTTACCGGTTCTTATTACCCGGTAGATGGCGGGTATCTGGCTATGTAAAAAGAATTTTTATGAAGAATCTGATCAGTTATTTGGCCCGCAGCCAGTCTGCCTTTGTTAATCTGGCAAGAATAGCGATATTCATTGTGATGGCCTGGATAGGGGGATTGAAAGCGTTTCAATACGAAGCAGACGGTATTGTACCCTTTGTTATCAACAGCCCTTTTATGAGTTTTTTCTACAATAATGCGGGCAATACGGTAACCAATGACGCGGGAAAAGAAGTGCCAGAATATAACTTGTATAAGAATCCGGAAGGGAAAACGGTACAGAAGAATATCGATTGGCACCGGGCAAACGGTACCTATATTTTTTCCTATGGCTTAGGGACCGTTATCGTTGTCATTGGTATATTGGCACTAACGGGTATCTGGTATCCCAGGTTGGGCCTGGCCGGCGGCTTGCTGACTTTCGGCATGTCCCTCGTTACATTATCTTTTTTAATAACGACTCCCGAAGTCTACGTTCCCGATCTGGGCGGAGATTTTCCAACCCCTCAATATGGATTTCCTTATTTATCGGGTGCAGGGAGGCTGGTGATCAAAGATGTTATTATGATGGCAGCGGGTCTGATCTGCGCTTCGGACAGTGCGAGGCGGATATTAAATTACCATAAAACAAAAAATATACAGGAACATCGGCTTTGAAAAAGGCGAGAGAAAAGCGGTGAGTGATGGCATCGGTAAGAGCAAATACAACAGGAACACCAGGCAGCACGGGAAAAATGCCCGTGCTCTTTGTGGGTCACGGCACCCCGATGAATGCGATTGTAGAAAACGAATTCGCAGTGGGTTTCAGGGAAGTAGCGGCCCGCATTCCCCAACCGAAGGCCATACTTTGTATTTCTGCCCATTGGGAAACCAGGGGAAATTTTGTTACAGCCCTGGCGCATCCCCCTACTTTACATGATTTTGGAAGTTTTCCAAAGGAACTGTTCGAAGTACAGTACCCCGCACCGGGCAGTCCTTCTTTGGCGGCAGAAGTTGGGTCTTTAGTCAGGAAAACCGAAGTGTTGCCGGCAAACCATTGGGGCCTGGATCACGGAGCCTGGTCGGTTCTCCGGCACATGTACCCCCTCGCCAATATTCCGGTTGTTCAATTGAGCCTGAATTATTTCCAGAATGCCCGGGAACACTTTGAATGGGCATCGGAGCTGAAATCATTACGGGAAAAAGGCGTGTTGATTATAGGCAGCGGCAATATGGTGCATAACCTGCGGCTGATGGCCTGGGAACGATTAGGCGAAAGTTTCGGCTTCGACTGGGCTGTAGAGGCGAACGAAAAGATGAAACAATTAATCCTGAACCACGACCACCAGTCTTTGATCCAATACAAAAAGCAAGGCAGGCCCATTCAACTGGCCATTCCTACCCCTGAGCATTATTTACCCCTGTTGTATTCGCTGGCAGTAACAGAAGAAGAGGAGGAGGTGATTTTATTTAATGACAAGCTGGTTGGCGGGTCAATATCTATGACGTCTGCGCTGATTGGTTAAAAACAACGAAATAATATGAGCGGAAAACGAGTTCATGAGTATGAAATAATGTTTAAACATTTGAAAAATAATAAAGGCGAACCGGTGAGTAGAGAGCCCCTGTTACTCAATTTTGAGAACCACGACGATGTGTCTGCAATTATTGATCTTTTATCAGGAAAAGCCTGGCTGGATAAAGACCAGGTAGTACAGTTGGTGCTGGGACTAAAATTGTTCGGAGATATTTTGATGAAAAACCGGGATAGGAAACTGTTCTCGGAAATGCAACCGGCTTTTGTAGCATTTATGAAGAAATTGAAGGAGGAGGTGAAAGCGGAAAGCTAAAAGCGCAAGGCCGGAGCCGACAACGAATTAAATATTGTACTGTTGTTCCCTAAATAGAAAACTGTCCCGTGAATTTATAAATACGGGACAGTTTCTTTATAACGATTGCTGTTGATTTTTGCTAATCACATTTTCCGTCGGTAGTGCAGCTCTGACCCTGGGTGACTTCCAATTTTATTTCAGGATTCGATTTTCTCCATTCGGTAAATGATTGGCCGAGTGTTTCCGAAAAAGCCTGCGCCGGCTGAGCGCCCGAAACCGCATATTTTCTGTCAAAGACAAAAAACGGTACGCCATTTACTCCCAGTTGCTGAGCTTCCCGGATGTCTTGTTGCATCAGGGAACTATATTCTTCGTTTGTAAAGGCGGCCTGCAACTCGTTCTCGTCCAGGCCGGCTTCTTTACCCAACTGAGTGAGGGTTTCTATATCAGCGATATTTTTACCGTCGGTGAAAAAGGCGCGGAACAGCAGTTCTTCCATTTCGGCGCCCCTTTTTTTGGTTTTGGCAAATTGTATAAGCTGATGTGCTTTCCGGGAATTGACCATCACCGACTGGTCGAGGTGGTAATCCAACCCCGCCGCGGCGGCCATCCGGGTCACATTTGCCAACATGCCTTTTACCTGATCTTTGCTCATTCCTTTTCGTTTAACCAGGTAATCCTCCTGGCTTTCGGAAGCGACTTCCGGAACAGAAGGGTCCAATTGAAAACTTTTCCAGACCACTTCTATATTTTCTTTATCGGGAAATTGCTCCAGCGCCGCTTCAAAATTCCGTTTGCCGATGTAACAAAACGGACACATTACATCGCTCCATATTTCTACTTTCATATTTTTGAGTTTGATAGTTATTTACTTGCCTGGTCGAGGCTTTTCAGATCTTCAGGATCCAATTGGACGGACGTAGCGGATAAAATTTGTTTCAGTTGCTCTTTAGACGTAGCGCTGGCTACCGGCGCGCCAATATGCGGTTGAGCCAGCAGCCAGGCCAGGGCGATACCCGCAGGTGTGGTTTGATGCTTTTGCGCTATTTTGTCTAATGCCTGCAATACCCCGAGGCCTTTTTCGTTCAGGTATTTGGCAGCACTTGCTCCGCGTACGCTTTTGCCAAAATCGGCTTCAGAACGATATTTTCCCGTCAGGAACCCCGCAGCCAGGCCGTAATAGGGAAATACGGTTAAGCCGTGCTGCGATGCGATGGGAGCATAGTCTGTTTCATATTGCTTTCTTTCTACCAGGTTATACAAGGGCTGTAGAGCCTGGTAACGGGGAAGATGATTTTTTTCTGATATTTCCAGAGACTCCAAAAGACGTTCCGGAGAAATATTGGAAACGGCAATATGCCGGATTTTCCCGGCTTCTATCAGTTCTGCATAGGCGCCCAGGGTTTCCTCTATGGGTGTTTTTTCATCATCGTAATGCGTATAGTAAAGATCGATATAATCGGTTTGTAGCCGCGTCAGGGATTTTTCTACGGCTTCCAGGATATGTTTACGACTGATGTTTTTTTCGCTTAGGCCTGTAGGTCCTCCAACTTTTGTTGCAATAACGATTTTGCTGCGGTTTCCACGTGCCTTCATCCATTTACCAATAATGGTTTCCGATTGGCCGCCTCCGCCGCCATCTACCCAATGCGAGTACATGTCGGCTGTGTCAATAAAGTCAAAGCCTGCTTCGGTAAAAGCATCCAGTATATCGAAAGACTGTTGCTCATCTAATGTCCAACCAAAAACGTTTCCGCCGAGGTTGAACCGGGCCACTTCTAAATCTGTTTGCCCGATTTTTATTTTTTCCATTCGATTTCAATTTAAATAATTATTTGCCAAACTGGTTTTAATCCCATTTATGCGTGGAGGAGAGGGCATATTTTCCGCCACCTGTAAACATTAATCCTAATCCCCCGAATAAAAACAGGGCAATTCCTTCATGCGCCCAGGCGCCTGATTTTCCGAGAGCCATAAAATTATCGGTATGCGCCATTCCAAAAGCTACTATCATTACAAAAGTAAAGGCCAGTGCGGCGAGTCTGGTTCTGAAGCCTACGATCAATAAAAGGGAAGCGATGGTTTCGCCTATATGCACGCCATAAGCCAGGAAGGCGGGTAACCCCATTTCGGTCAGCATACCCTTAATACCCTCTACACCATTGATGAGTTTATACACGCCATGAAAAAGCATCAGGATTCCCAGGCTCAGGCGAAATATCAGTAAACCGGTGTTTAAATTACGTTGTTTCATTTATACTTTGGGTTGTATTTTATAAATTAATTTAAAGCGTCTTTAACGGCGGCAGATAAGGATGTGGTAGACCTGCCAATTAATTGAGAAAGTGTTTTACTATCATCAAACAAATGACCTTGCGACGCACCGGTATCAAAACTGGCTAATGCAAACGCAATTCCCTCGGGTACACCGACTTCCTTTAACAGGTTTGCATATTCTGTTTCCGACAGGTTTTTATAAGGAATCGTTTTTTCGGTTTGCCTCGAGATTTCGGCTGCGAGTTCGGTTAATGTATAGGCTTCATCACCAGCCAGTTCATAGGTTTTTCCAATATGCCCTTCATTGGTAAGAACGACCATTGCGGCTTCTGCGAAATCCTCTCTGGTGGCCGAAGAAATTTTTCCCTCGCCTGCGCTTCCTGCGAGAGCACCCGCCTGAAGAGCTCCGGCAATACCTCCGGTATAATTTTCTGTATACCATCCGTTCCTCAATATTGTATAGGGTATACCCGACTCTTTCAGCATTTTTTCGGTTTCTATATGCTCGGCAGCCAGGCTAAGCGAACTTGAATCCGCATGCAGTAAACTGGTGTAAACAATTCGTTTAACGCCGGCCTTTTGTGCGGCTTCGATGATGTTTTTATGCTGCATGGCGCGGCGACCTATTTCACTGCCCGAAATCAGCATCAACTGTTCTATGCCTTGTAAACTCTCTACCAGGGCTTCGGGTTTTTCGTAATCAAATACCCGGGCTTCAATTCCCAGATCAGCGGCTTTTTCCGGCGATCTGACCAATGCTACCAGAGCGGATGCATTTACTTTCTGTTTCAATTTTTCTACTGTCAGTCTACCCAATTGTCCGGTAGCTCCTGTAATTCCTGTTTTCATACTTGTTTTTTATTTTGTAATAAAAGTTGTTACATATATAATTAAAAAAAATCAGCGAAACTGCGTTACAAAATCTTCCAGGCTCCTGTGTTGGAGGGTTCTGACAACGATTTCGTCTGTTTCGGTGAAGAGCCGTTCCAGTTCTTTATTGATTTCCTTTCCTATGGGGCA
>JBEBUZ010000074.1:0-17599 GCA_040393015.1 Paraniabella yanshanensis | reverse complement strand
TTTTCGTGGTGTGGGCCGGGATCGAACCGGCGACACAAGGATTTTCAGTCCTTTGCTCTACCGACTGAGCTACCGCACCTTTTCTGTACCCGTTTTGCAAGGTTTTTTCGCCCGAGCGACTGTATCACCATTGTTAAACGGGCAGCAAAAATAGTGGTTTTGCACAAATAATCGCTGTTTTTCCACTTTTTATTTTGGGGGATTCCGGAGATTCCTGCCTTATTCCTGGTCTAATTTCAAATCTCTCTTCAACATATTCTCCCTGTTCGCCATTTCCCACGCCGTATAAAAGATCATCTGCGCCCGTTTGGTCATCAGCGGGAAATTGATCTTATCCACCGTATCGGTGGGCTTATGATAGTCGGCCTTTAGCATTCCATCGTAAAAAAACAACACGGGCACGCCTTTTCTGGCAAAATTATAGTGGTCGCTCCTGTAGTAAATCCGGTGGGGATCGTTGGGGTCGTCAAATTTATAGTCGAGCACCAATTTCGTGTACTTGTTGTTCATTCCTTCGTTTATTATTGGCAATTCGGTGCTCAGTTTATTATGCCCTACCACATATACATAGTTCTGTGTGTCGGGTTTCATCCGCTCGGTATCAATCCGGCCAATCATATCAATATTCAGATTGGCAGTTGTTTTGTTTAAAGCATAAACAGGATTTTCGGCATAGTACGCCGATCCCCACAAGCCCTTTTCTTCTCCGCTTACCAGCATAAATACAATGGTACGGCGCGGGCCATGGCCTTCCTTCTTTGCCTTTGCAAAAGCTTCGGCCATTTTCATAACACTTACCGTTCCCGAGCCATCGTCATCGGCTCCATAATAAATATTTCCTTTGTCATCCATTCCCACATGATCGTAATGCGCCGTTACAAAAAGATACTCGTCTTTCTTATCCGACCCTTCTACCATACCCAGCACATTGCTGACAGTGGCGGTTTTTTTGCCCGACTGATAGCCCAATTTTATATCTGCCGGCTCAATTACGGGCTCAGCTCCCGCATTAAAGGCCGTTCTGATTTCTCTGATGGAATAGCCGCTTTTTGAAACCACATTATCATTGATAATAAAAGTCGGAATAGCCCCTCTCTCCTCCGCAACGGCGGCAGCGGGCCTGGGGCGGTAAGCGTTCCCAAGCATTTCGCGGGAAGGCAGTTGTTCCGATATAACCAGTACTGCCGCAGCGCCCTTTTTCTTTGCATTGGCTATTTTATTGAAAAGAAATACCGGAGATTGCCTCCGCGGCTTATTGGTGGTAAAACCATCGGGTTGGCCGTTAAGAAAAATCACCAGCTTGCCTTTAACATCCACATTCCTGTAATCGTCCCTTGCCTCGTCTACAATTCCGTAGCCCACGAAAATATACTCTGAAAAATGAAGATCTGCGGAGGACGGCATTTGCATGCCCGGTGTAAAATCTGTCCAGGGTTTAAATTCATTTCCGCCCATACTCAGGGAAAGAGAGGAGGCGCTGTCTTTTTCAAGATCATAATATTGACGATAACTACCTTTATTGGCCGGTTTTACACCAAATGCCTTAAACTGTGTTTCAATATACTGAGCCGCTTTCTCTAATCCGGGAGAAGGAGTATTCCGCCCTTCCATTTCGGCGCTGGCAATAATGTTCAGGTGTTTCTGAAGGTCGGTAACGGTAATTGTGTTAGCATAGGGCACGGGGTCGGCCGTTTTTTGCGCATGAATACAACCAAGGCCGGCAAAGGTTCCGGCCAACAGAAATAAAACTTTTATCATATCAATAAATGCTTGTTTAAATGTAAATGTAAAGCACCCCGATAAATAAATATTTACCGTTTATCAAAAAGATCCGACAGGAAGAGGAACTTCCCGAAAATGTTCATATAAAAAAGCTTCTTTGTATAACAATATACCCCTTAGCAGGATATTTTTCCCACCCTTGTTGCATGTCGCCCACCCTCGAAAGCTGTATTTAAAAATACGTCTACCATTTCTCCGGCGGTCGCTTCAGACACAAACCGTGCAGGAACACAAAGAACATTAGCGTTATTATGTTTGCGGGCCAGAGCGGCTATTTCATCATCCCAGCAGAGTGCTGCTCTTACGCCTTGGTGCTTATTAGCGGTAATGGCTACACCGTTTCCGCTTCCGCAAAGCAGGATACCGGCCGCACATTCGCCACTTTCTACCGCCTGGGATAGCGGATGGGCGAAATCGGGATAATCGACCGAATCGGCACTGCTGGGACCAAAGTCTTTAAAAGGCAGGCCTTTGCCTTCAATAAGAGAAATGAGAAATTCTTTCATTTCAAAACCGGCATGGTCGCTGCCAATGGCTATTGGTTTTCCCGGATCAAAGGTTGTTTTCATAATCTTCTGTTTTAACTCCACTCCTCTTCCGCAGCATTTTCGAGACTCTTTTTTTCACCGCGGGCTGCAAGGGTTATACTTATTTCGAAAAGCAGGTAAAGCGGAACTGCCACTACAGCGAGACTAAACGGATCGGTTGTGGGCGTTATGATAGCCGCCGCTATTAAAATGACAACAAATGCATGTCGCCTGAACTTTCGAAGGGTCTTCGCTGTTACAATTCCTGCACGAGCTAACAGCAAAATTAATAAAGGTAATTGAAACAATAAGCCAATACCCACCGTTGTATAAATAACGTTCTCCAGGTAATCGGAAAAAGTAGGTCGGATATCGATCATATCGCTCAACTTATAGTTGAAATAAAAATTAACCATCAACGGCGTTAAGATAAAATAACCAAAAGCCACGCCAATAAAAAATAACATAGACACCCAGAAAATAATTCCTCCCGATTGTCGTTTTTCCTTATCAGACAAGGCTGGTTTTACAAACCGCCACATTTCCCAGAAAATAAACGGGAAAGCCAGGATAAAGCCTCCCACAAAAGCAACCGTAAAGGAAGCAATAAACTGCCCCGTCATTGTCGTTTCCTGAAACCGAACGGCACTGTTTCCCTTAAAACAAAGGGCATCACCCACCCCTACTTTCTGACCTATCCGGCACAACCATTCTACCGATACAAAATCGGGCTTTGTAGGGCCAAACACAATACCATCCACAAAAAAACTGCTGAAGGAAAAAACCACAATAGCACAAATGGCCACGGCCAGCACCGACCGGATCAGGTGCCAGCGCAACACTTCCAAATGATCGATGAACGACATTTCATCCTCACCGCCTTTATTCCTTTTATTTAAAAAATCCATTAACGCCATGTACGTAAAATAAGTACGCAAAGATGCGATTTTATGGTGAAATACGGATATGGTTTTAAGGCCTGTCATTCAATAGTTTGCAGCTATTCCCGGATAAATTTTATTCCTACACGCCGAAACTACTGTTCAAATCACGCGGAACCCAGGTTGTTCCCCAACCCCGGGCATTGAACTCCCTATGGTGAATTTGAAAAATAAAAATCAATGGAACAGGGCCGTTTATTTTAGCTTCCTGAGTTTTACCATTTCGATACGGGTGCTGGATACCGCCAATATATCAAACTCATAATCACCCACAATAATGCGTTCCTTCTGCCGGGGGATTGTTTCGTGATGGGTAATAATATATCCCGATAGAGTCTCTGCCTTATAACCCTCGAATTTCAGTCCGTATTTTTCCTCGATATAATCAAGCTCGAGCCGGGCCGAAAAAATATACTCGCCCTCCGCAATCTGTTTATCCACAAACTGCTCTGTATCATACTCATCCCATATCTCTCCGAACAGTTCTTCCAATACATCCTCCATAGTAATGATGCCCGCCGTACCGCCAAACTCATCCACCACCCATGCAACACTTTTGGCTTCATTGCTAAATTTGTAAATCAAATCAACTGCGCTCATACTCTGTGGCACTGCGATAATACTGATCAGAATGCTCTTTATGTCTGCCGGCTTTTTAAAAAGATCGAGCTGGTGTACATAGCCCACTATATTATCTATCGAATCTTCAAAAACAATGATACGCGTTCTTTTGGTATCGCTGAACTTTCGCCGCAGTTCATCTATGGGTGTTTTAATATCTACCCCCATTACCTCTTTGCGGGGCACCATCGATTGTTTTATTTTAATCCGGGGCAATTCCTGTGCGTTTTCCAGCAACTGTGCGCTGGTTTCGGCCTTCGAGTGTTCGTTCCCCCCGTCTGCAAATACAAACCTCAGCTCATTTTTACTTAGCGGCGATTTATTTTTATCTAACCGTACATTAAATACATATTTTAATATCCAGTTGGAGAGCATAAACAGCCCGTTCACAAAAGGTGAGAAAAGCCAGAAGAAAAAACTGCAAACCACCGAAAAAGCACTGAGCAATGCATTACTTTTTACCCTGAAAACGGCACGGGGCAGAAACTCGGCAAAGATCAGTACTACCAACACATTAAAAAGTATTTCCAGAGTAATCCTCACCCCTTTGGTAGAGATCCCCAGCCTGTCCCAAACAGGGCTCAGCACTTCGTTGGTAAACAAAACAAAAATGGTCAGGGCAATAATATAGCCGGTTATGGCGGTTCCCAAAAACACAGCCGGGGCGTCGATAAACCGTCCCAGGCGATTGCCCAATGCCGTATCCTGTTTTCTTTTTAATTCAATGTTCAGCCGGTTGGCACTATAAAAAGCCATTTCAATGCCTGCAAAAAACATCATGAATAAAAGGGCAGCCAACCAGCCAATATGCGTTGCGTCCATATTCTAAAGATACAAAGGGATTTTCGATTTCCTGAATTTCCTATTTGCCCAAAAAATCGCTTACCAGCGCTTCCGCCTCTTCACAGGCTTCCTGCAAATCATCGTTAACAACCACATGATTGAAATGGTGGGCAAAAGACATTTCATATTCGGCTTTGTTCACACGGGTTTGTAAGGATTCTTCGGTTTCTGTTCCCCGGCTGGCTAAGCGCCGGGCCAATTCCCGTACGGATGGCGGTTCGATAAAAATGGAAAGCGATGTTTGCGGATACTGCTGCTGCACATGAATGGCACCTTTTACATCAATATCCAGTAGCGGACATTTTTTTTCTTTCCACAGCCGGTCCAGTTCCGTTTTCAAGGTTCCATAATATTTTCCCTGATAAACCATCTCCCATTCTGCAAATTCGCTGTTTTGAATTTTTCGCTGAAAATCATCTACCGACATAAAATAGTAATCCTTCCCGTTTTGTTCTCCTTCCCGGGCCTCCCGGGTGGCAGCAGAAACAGAAAAAGCCAGCCGGGGGAATTTTTCAAGCAGGTAACGGGTGATAGAGGTTTTACCAGCCCCGGACGGAGCAGTAATGATAATGATCTTTTTATTGGAGGTAGCCATATATACAAATTACGGCAATTGTTGCGGGAGTAAAAAATCTGAAGCCGGTAATCTGAACTGCTAAGATCGAAAGCAGGAGCCTCTGTTCATACGCATCGATAGTCAAACAAGACCCTCTCAAAACATTCAGCTTGTCACCCTTCTGATATCTGCGCCCAGCGCCTGTAACCGGGTATCAATATACTGATAGCCCCGGTCGATCTGCTCAATATTCTGTATAATACTCTTGCCGTCGGCACTCAATGCCGCAATCAGCAACGCAACGCCGGCGCGAATGTCGGGACTGCTCATCGTAATGCCCCGAAGCTTTTGTTCACGACCGAGTCCGATTACTACCGCCCGGTGCGGATCGCAGAGAATGATTTGTGCGCCCATTTCTATCAGCTTATCTACAAAAAACAGCCTGCTTTCAAACATCTTCTGATGAATGAGTACGCTGCCATGTGCCTGTATGGCCGTTACCAGTACAATGCTCAGTAAATCGGGTGTAAAACCCGGCCAGGGATGGTCGTAAATGGTAAGAACCCCACCGTCAAAATAACGTTGTATGGTATACGTTTCCTGCGAGGGAATATGAATATCATCGCCTTGTAACTCCATTTGTATGCCTAACTGCCGGAACTTATCGGGAATAATACCCAGCTCCCCGATGCCCGCATTCTTAATGGTAATATTGCTTTGGGTCATCGCAGCGAGGCCTATAAAAGAACCTACTTCAATCATATCGGGCAGCATGGAATGCGTAGTTCCGCCCAGGTAAGGAACACCTTCAATCCTTAATAAATTGCTGCCAATACCGCTGATTTTTGCACCCATGCGGTTAAGCATTTTACAAAGTTGTTGCAGGTAAGGCTCGCAGGCAGCATTATAAATAGTAGTGGTGCCGGTTGACAGGGTTGCCGCCATCACAATATTGGCCGTACCCGTTACCGATGGCTCATCCAGCAACATATAAGTGCCTTTTAACTCGTTGGTAGTTAAATGAAAAAAACCGTCCTCCTGGTTATAATCCAGCCGGGTGCCTAATTTCTGAAAGCCAATCACATGGGTATCAAGCCGTCTGCGGCCTATCTTATCGCCCCCCGGTTTCGGTATAAAGGCTTTTTTATACCGCGCCAACATCGCTCCGGCTAACATCACGCTTCCCCGCAGCCGGCCGCTTTTTTGTTTAAAGGCAGCACTATGGAGGTAATCTATATTTACATCATCGGCCTTAAAAACGCAGGTACTCCGATCCACACGATTAATCTTTACATTCATCTCCCCCAGCAATTCTATCAACAGGTTTACATCAAGGATATCGGGTATATTATTAATAGTAACTTCTTCCGGCGTCAACAACACTGCGCTGATAATCTGCAGAGCCTCGTTTTTAGCACCCTGGGGCGTAATTTCCCCTTGTAATTTCCTGCCCCCGTATACTTCAAATGCGTTCATGAATGGTAAATGTTTGCTATAACAAACGAAGATAGCGGCTTCTCAAAAAAACCGCAGAAAATTGTGTGTTCTTTTTCCCTGAAACTTAATAATACGGACTAATCATTACATATACCAACACCCCGCTGATGGCCACATATAACCAAAGCGGCCAGGTAATGCGTGCTAATTTTTTGTGACGCGGATATTCGCCCACCAGGCCCCGGTAGGCCGTGTATAAAATAAAAGGGAGGATAATGCCTGCCAACGGAATATGGGTAAGAAGAATAATATAATAAAAGGTTTTTATGCCTCCGGTGCCGCCAAATTTTGTGTCGCCCGCCAGCAAATGATGGCAGATATAGCTTATCAAAAAAAGCACCGATAAGCTGAGGGCCAGGAGCATTAACTTTTTGTGTAAAAGATATTTGCCGCTTTTTACGGCTATCAGCGCAGCAACCAGCAATAAAGCTACGGCAGAATTGAGAATGGCATTTATAAGCGCAAAAATATGCACGTCAAACCCCGGGTCTGTTTTTAATTGGATCCGGCTTAAAGCGGTAATTACCAGGAAGGTGATTGCGGAAAAAACAATAATGAGCCAGTTTGCTTTTTTATCATTTTTTTTCCAGGTAGGAGGGAGCATCTTTTTTCTTTTTAAATAAGATCATAAATAAGCCTGTTGCTACAGCCGCTATAAGAAAGAACACCGCCATCGCTTTGATGGGCAGCCCGCTTTTTTTGGTCCGGTCTTTTTCGAGTGTAAGCATTACCGCATCACGCGAAAGTTGTCTTAGATCGGTTGAATCGAGTCCGTGATAATACCCGCGAATATGTCGCTTGCCATCAATCAGTACAAAGTGATCGGTATGAATAAAGGAGGTATCTATTCCTTTACCATCTACCAGCCCCAATTTCAGATGGTTGATAGCCAGGTCATAAATCGTCTTTTTATCGCCGGTAAGCAGATCCCATTTTTCCGGATTTACCTGGAAGCGATCCCCCCATTTTTTTAAATCCCGAACCGAATCGCGCTCAGGATCCACAGAAAAGGATAAATAATGAATCCGGTGATTGGTTCTGTCGCCCACGCGTTGCGCATTGGTAATCGCTTCCTCCAGCGCCTTCATATTTGTTGTAAGTGCCGGACAGATAGTAGGACAGCGGGTGAAGAAAAAATCGGCTACAATAATTTTACCGTCAAAATCACTCAGCCGAACCGAATCGCCCAATTGATTAATAAGGGTAAACTCGGGCACGCGGTGCCAGAGGGTATCAGCCACCTCTTTTCCGTTCTCAAGTTTGGTTCCGATACTATCTGGCATATAATAGCGGGGCATGGACAAAGCTTCATTGGTATAGTTCCGTAGCACCAAATAGCAGGTGAGCGGAACCAAAAATGCCAGGATAACACCGTATAAACCTTTTTTATTCAATACTATGATTATTTTAAATGAGCAGATGGTAACACCCTGCGCAATGAAAGGGCATTAGGTAAATTTTTTGCAAAATTCGTTAAATAAAACGATTAGGCATTGGGATTTGTTCTTTATTTGCCTTGTTTTGACAAATAATTCCCTGTTCTTTCTTAAATTCAATTTTAAACCCTGATATCATGCATTCTAAACAACTTTTTACAATAGCGCTTGGCGTACTGATAGCCGGCGGAAGCTGTTCTCCCGTAAAAGAGAAAAAAACAGGTCCGAAACTGGCAGAGTTGCCTCCGGTAGAATCGAAGAAAGCGAATACGGATTATCAACCAGCTTTTGAGGGACAAACAAGAGCCCCCGGTATAAAAACAGAAACAGAGCTGGATATAAAGGTTTTATCCGAAGGGCTGGTTAATCCCTGGGGAATTGCTGTTTTGCCCGACGGGCGCCTGCTGATTACTGAAAACGGCGGTACCCTGCGCATTGCGACCACCAGCGGCGAACTATCCAAACCAATCGTGGGTTTACCCACCGTTAACTCCAAAGGCCAGGGCGGTTTGTTAGGAATAACCACCGACCCCGATTTTGGTAATAATCGCATGATCTACTGGGTTTTCTCCGAAAATACAAAGGGCGAAAACCTTACCGCCGTAGCCAAAGGCCGTTTATCTGATGACGAAACTACTATAGAATCGCCTGTAGTTATATACAGGGCCACTCCCGCTTATAAAGGAACATTGCATTACGGCGGACGCATCCTGTTTGATAAAAACGGGAACCTTTTCGTTAGCACCGGCGAGAGGTCGGATTTAGCTACCCGCCCCAAATCGCAGGACCTTAGTACCGGTCTGGGGAAAATTGTTTATATAACCAAAGAGGGAAAAGCGGTGGACGGAAACCCTTTTTCACAAACAGAAGGGGCTATGCCGGAAAATTACACCTACGGACATCGCAACGTGCAGGGTCTGACCTTACATCCTGAAACCGGAGAACTTTGGGCCGGCGAATTCGGTCCCCGTGGCGGCGATGAAATAAACCGTATCGTAGCGGGTAAAAACTATGGCTGGCCGGAGATAACTTACGGCATCGAGTATTCGGGTGGTGCCATCAACAATGGTCTTACACAGAAGGAAGGACTGGAGCAGCCGGTTTATTACTGGGATCCCGTAGTGTCGCCCAGCGGCATGACTTTTTACAGTGGTGATCTCATTCCCGAATGGAAAAATAATTTATTTATTGGCGGCCTTAACGGAAACCATATTGTTCGGTTGAAAATTGAAAATAATAAAGTAACCGGCGAAGAAAGGCTGCTGGCCAATGAGGGCCAACGCTTCCGGGATGTGCAACAGGGCATGGACGGGGCGCTCTACGCAATATGTGATGGCGCACACGGCAGGCTGTACAGGATTGGCAAGAAATAAAACAAGCGATAGAATCGCTATTTTCGCGCAAAATCAATTCCATTCAACTTCAACCCACCATATTAGTAACAGGGGGCACCGGCTTTTTGGGAGCTTATATTCTTAAAGAACTGATTGGCCAGGGATTTTCTGTAAGGGCACTCCGGCGACCTTCTGCACAAATGCCCTTATTTATAAACGAAGCCATCCTGCAAAAAGTTGAGTGGGTAGAAGGGGATATTCTGGATCTCTGCTCACTCATAGAAGCGATGGAGGGTATCGACATAGTGATACACAGTGCGGCCATCGTCTCCTTCAGCAAACAAGACCGTGCCAGGATGTACCAGGTTAATGTGGAAGGAACCAAAAATGTGGTGAACTCCGCATTGGAGCAAGGTGTAAAAAGAATGATTTATATCAGCTCGGTGGCGGCTATCGGCCGAAAACTAACGGGAGCGATGGTCGACGAAAAAGCACAATGGGAGGATTCCAAAGCCAATACGCATTATGCCATCAGTAAGTTTAAAGCCGAGCTGGAAGTGTGGCGGGGATTTGCCGAAGGATTGGAGGGAGTGGTACTTAACCCGGCCACCATACTGGGTTATGGCAACTGGGACCAGGGCAGCAGCGCTTTGTTCAAAAGCGCTTACAACGAGTTCAAATGGTATACCAATGGTATAAACGGGTTTACAGATGTGGAAGATGTGGCCCGCGCTACTGTGGAACTGATGAAATCCGGAATTACCGCAGAACGATATATTATTTGTAACGATAACTGGCCCTTCCGGAAATTGTTTGATACCATGGCCGGCTATTTTGGAAAAAAGGGGCCTTCGAAAGAAGCAACGCCACTGCTGGCAGGCATCGCCTGGCGACTTGAAAAATTAAAATCCCTTTTTACGGGAAGAAAACCATTGTTAACAAAAGAAAGCGCAAAAGTGGCCCGCAGTTTTACAAGGTTCAACAACTCCAAACTCTTAAATGCACTACCGGGTTTCAGCTATCAGCCTCTTGAAGAAACGATCCGGAAAGCCTGCCTGAAATATGCAGAGCATCTGTAATTTAAAACCCGGTTATGCCTGCAAAAAAAGCGGCACTTCTGCACCGCTTCTTAATTTCTTAAACCTTATTTTTTAAAGTCCGCCAAAACTCAACCCCACTGTAAATGGTTTCAGTTGGGGACCAGCGCCGGTTTTTAACAATCCGGTAAACTGGTAAGTTCCGAAAACTGTAAAATGTCCGTAGCCCACCCTGGCCGTACCTACAATACGGGTGGTGTTGAAATAATTTTTGCTGGATTGTTTCAAAAGATAATTGGCAGAAGACGTAGGATCGGTGAGGCGGGTACGGTTACCCCCTTTTATCATGGTTCCTACTTTGAGTCCCAGGGCGGCCTTGAAGCTTTTATCGCTCTGATCAGGTTTGGTCACATACCGCAGCTCTACCGGAACTTCGAGGTAAGCAGTTGCCACCTTCGATTTTTTAATGGTTGATCCCACCGTATCCATGCTATAAAAGCGCATGGTTGTCGTTTTTCCCCTTACATCGGCCACGGCTTCATTGTCGAGAAAAATATGGTCTGAGCCAATACCCAATCCTGCAGCCGCACTTAAACGCTGTGAAGTCTTAAACGGAAAATCAAGCATCACATAGGCATTCACACTTCTCGAAAAACCCGTTGTCTGAAGGCTGTCGGGAGCTCCCAGCCACCTGGTCGAACCCAGTTGAAGTAAAAAATGATCGTTGGCCCTATTGGAAAGATTATATTTTTTCTTTGGTTTTTTGGGTTGTTCGCTAACAACAAGTGTAGGTTTCTCTGTAGTATCAACCTGAGCAAACAGGTTACCGGCTAAAAGGAATACACCTGCGGCGAATAAAATTTTCTTCATAATAATTGTAGATTGCCGCAAATATATTTTTATTTCGGTTAAAATTAGGTTAATGCACAAACTTACTTTATTTCTATCCTTTCATCGGGCAGCAGGGCCTCCCCGCAAAATCTCAGAAAAATACGGGTAAGGGTAATTACATCTTTCTGGCAATAGCTTACAATGCGGGGCAGGTTCTTTTCCTCATAGTACACCCGGGCTACCATGCTCCCGTCTATATCATCTTTGGGAGTAGGTATACCCAGCGTATGCGCCAGTAAATGGAGAGAGGTATAGCTTTTAAAATCGCCGAATTTCCAAAGCTCCATTGTGTCGATATGGTTTACTTCCCAGGGCTTTTTACCTGCCATGTTCAGAGCAACCGGTATGGGCATACCATTTATAATCAACCGGCGGCACAAGTAGGGAAAGTCGAACTCCTTGCCATTATGGGCACAAAGATATTTGGGCTCATTGCCCCACCACTTATCGAGCATCGTGCAAAAAGCCGCCAGTATTTGTTCTTCCTCATCTCCTGCAAAAGATTTGAGGATGAGCCGCCGGTCATCTTTTTGTCCCTGGAGCACCCCGCAACTGATACAGATAATTTTACCAAACTCGGCGTAAATACCGGCCCTTTCGTAAATGGATTCGGCCGTTTCCCCCTCTCTGCTTTTTAGCAGAAACCCTGATTTAGCCTCCCACAGCGCCTTCCACTCGTCGGGCAATTGATCGAACCGGGGCAGGCGGGGAACCGTTTCTATGTCGAGAAATAAGATATTGTGTATAGGATAGCTGCTCAACATGGCAAGTAATTTACGACAAATATCATAAATATTTATCGCCTTTCATTCGTTTTATTTCGGAAACATAGTCCTTTATTTCCTGTTCCTTTTCTTTTTTACAGATCATGAGCACATCATCCGTATCTACGATAATATAATCATCCAAACCCTGTACCAGCACTAACCTCTTGTCGGAAGTGTGGATCATGCAGCGCTGCGTATCAAAAACCATCACATCTTTTCCTACTACGGCATTGTCGAAATAATCCTTTTCCATATTGTCATGGGCGCTTCTCCAGGTGCCCAGATCGCTCCAGGAAAAAGAGGCAGGAATGGTATACACATTGCCTGCTTTTTCCATGATGCCAAAGTCTATGGAAATACTCGGGCAACGTGCATATATACCTTCAATTGCTTCTTTTTCGGCGGTTGTATTCATCAGGTCTTTATCGGCATAAAAAAGTTCGTACACTTCCGGCAGGTGTTTTTCGAACGCATCAATGATGGTTTTGCATTTCCAGGTAAAAATGCCGCTGTTCCATAAAAAATCGCCGCTGTCAATAAACGCTTTAGCCAGCTCCAGGTTTGGTTTTTCCGTAAACGTTTTTACTTTGTAAATACCCGGAGCCGCCTCGGCCTCTTCATGCTGAATATAGCCATAGCCTGTATTGGGATGAGTGGGTCTTATTCCTACAGTGGTAAGAGCATTAACATGTGTTACAAACTCCAGCGCCTTTTGCATTACCCCGGTAAAGTTTTCCTGATCGGGTATATGATTATCGGCCGGAGCGGCAATCATCACGGCATCGGGGTTTTTCTGGTATATTTTAAAGGCGATATAAGCTACACAGGGGGCCGTATTCTTTCTGAATGGTTCTGTCACGATGTTCTCTTCGGGCAGCAGAGGAAGTTGTTCACGCACAAACTCCTTATAATCTTCCGAAGTAACCACAAAAAGATTTTCGGTGGGTACTATTTTATTATATCGGTCGAAGGCCGCCTGAATAAGCGTTTTTCCTGTTCCCAGAATATCCAAAAACTGTTTGGGATAATCCGTACGGCTTTTGGGCCAAAAACGGCTTCCTATACCCCCCGCCATTATTGCTACATAATGATTCTTGTTCATAGTTTAAATTAATCCTTCTTTCAATAAGTCGTGAATATGAATAATTCCCGTGTATTTGTTGTCGCTGATCACTATCAACTGGGTAATAGCATTTTTTCGCATCATGTCGAGCGCTGTTACCGCCAGTTCGTCTGCCGAAATATACCGGGGATTAACGGTCATGATGTCCTGGGCCTGTATATGCTCAATATCCGTATTTTTTTCGAGCATTCTTCTTAAATCGCCGTCCGTGATGATGCCCACCAGGCTATCTTGTTCATCCACCACAGCAGTTACTCCCAATCGCTTTTTTGTAATTTCCACAATAACCTGCCTTAAAGAGTGATGGGGCAACACCCGGGGCTTTTCATTATGGGTAAATACATCTCCCACCCTTAAATACAGTTTTTTACCCAGGGTACCTCCCGGGTGAAACTTGGCAAAATCGCCGTCCCGGAACCCCCTCAGCTCCATCAGGCTAACCGCCAAAGCATCGCCCATCACCATTTGAGCGGTAGTGCTGGTGGTGGGAGCGAGATTGTTGGGACAGGCCTCCTGATTCACCGTCGTGTTCAAAAAAATGTCCGATTGTAAGGCCAATAACGAACGATCGTTTCCGGAAATGGCAATGAGCTTGTTGCCAAAATTCTTGATGAGGGGCACCAGCGCTTTGATCTCCGGACTGTTGCCGCTTTTGCTTAAAATAATCACTACATCGCCGTTCTGGATAGTTCCCAGATCACCGTGCAATGCGTCTGCCGCATGCATAAAAACAGAAGCTGTTCCGGTAGAATTAAACGTAGCTGCTATTTTTTGAGCAACGATGGCACTCTTTCCGATACCGCTTAATACCACCCTCCCGCTGCATGCCTGCAACAGCTCAACGGCTTGGTTAAAGTTATCGTTCAAGAGCGCATTTAACCCGTTGATAGCTTCCGCTTCCATGGTTATCACCCGCTTCGCAATATGTACCGGCCTCTGATCCATTATAAAATCATCCCTAAAAAAAAGCAAATGTATCGGTTTCTATTACAAATAAACAAAGGTTTTATGCTTTGCCTTTCAAGAAACGTCGCCGACCCCGATAAAGCTACCGCAAACTTTAACCTTTCGCTTATACGGTTGTTCCCAAGTTCACTTAACTTAGCACCCCTTTTCGAAAAGAATTTTTTATATCGGAAAAGATTGCGTATCTTTTTACACTTGATTTTTTAATGAATTGAATCTCTATAATGGCAGTTAAACCCGCGAAAACCGCTCCTAAAAAAACAAAAAAGGAGGCGGCGAAAAAACAAAAATCAACTATTGATTTACCTAAAGAACTCCTTAAAAATTTTGGATTTAAGCAGTTCAAGGGCAAACAGGAAGCCATCATCGAATCGCTTTTGGGCGGCAACGATACCTTTGTTATCATGCCCACCGGAGGAGGTAAAAGCCTTTGTTACCAGCTCCCGGCAGTTTTGTCGAATGGTGTAGCCATCATTGTTTCCCCGCTTATCGCCCTGATGAAAAACCAGGTGGACCTTGTACGCGGTTATAACAGCAACGACGAAATTGCCCATTTTTTAAACTCAACCTTAAATAAAAAGGAAATAAAGGGAGTACACGATGACCTGCTGGCAGGTAAAACCAAGCTTTTATATGTGGCTCCCGAAACCCTTACCAAACAGGAGAACCTCTCCTTTTTCAGCGACCTGGATATAGCTTTTTTCGCCGTGGACGAAGCACACTGTATCAGTGAATGGGGCCACGATTTCCGCCCCGAATACCGCCGGCTGCGGGAAATGATGGATCAGATCAACCCCAAAATACCGGTGATTGCGCTAACCGCTACCGCCACGCCCAAGGTACAAAGCGATATTGTGAAGAACCTGGATCTTCGAAACCCCAACACTTTCATTTCTTCTTTTAACAGGGACAACCTCTACTATGAGATAGTACCCAAAATAAAAAAGAGCCAGACAGATGAAAGCATTGTGCGGTTTATTAAGGGGATGAAGAATAAAAGCGGTATTATTTACACCCTTAACCGCAAAACAACGGAGGAGCTGGCCAATATCCTGGGAGCCAACGGCATTAAAGCAGTTGCTTACCACGCCGGACTCGATGCCAAATTGAGAGCAAAGCGGCAGGACGATTTTCTGAATGAAGACGTGCAGGTTATAGTGGCAACCATTGCCTTTGGTATGGGCATTGATAAACCCGATATAAGATTTGTAATACATTATAATATTCCAAAGTCGATTGAAAACTATTACCAGGAAACAGGACGCGCGGGACGGGATGGGCTGGAAGGAAAATGTATTTTATACTACTCCCACAAAGATGTGAGCAAATTGGAGCATCTTATGCGCGACAAGCCTTTAAGCGAACGCGAAGTGGGTGCCCAGTTGATAAATGAAACTGTAGCCTATGCCGAAAGCGGAGTGTGTCGCAGAAAAGTGATCCTTAGTTATTTTGGGGAGCATTATACCCAGGAAAACTGCGGCAACTGCGATAATTGTCTGCACCCCAAAGAAAAAATTGAAACAAAGACGGAAGTACAGCTTGTATTGAAAACCGTAAAGGATCTGGATGAAAAATTTGCGACCGATTATCTGGTAAATATTATTACCGGCAGACCCACCCCACAGGTGAAAATGTTCCGGCATGAAGGCCTGAAAAACTTTGGAGCCGGTAAAGACAAGGACACCCATTTCTGGAACTCACTGGTAAGACAAATGATCCTTGAGGGTTTGTTAAGAAAGGATATTGAAGAATACGGCGTACTAAAGCTTACCGACAAGGGTCGCGACTTCAGCAAAAAGCCAAAACCTTTCACAATTGTGCTGAATAACAAATTTGAAGAAGCACATGGCGACGACGATGAGGGCGTTGATGCCGGTGGAGACAGTGGTTCGGCTACAGATGACCGTTTGTTTGAAATGTTGAAAGAGCTTCGGCACAAAGAAGCCAAAAAAGTTAACCTGGTACCCTGGGTAATATTTTTAGAAACCTCGCTACAGGATATGGCTACCCTCTACCCCACCACCTTGCAGGAGCTGGAAAAATGCCAGGGCGTAAGCAGCGCCAAAGCCCGGCGTTACGGAAAACCTTTTATAGAACTGATTGCCCGCTATGTGGAAGAAAACAATATCGAAAAGCCCGACGATTTTGTGATGAAGAGCGTGGTAAACAAAAGCGGTAACAAAGTTTATATCATTCAGCAAACCGATAAAAAAATTCCGCTGGAAACCATCGCCAAAAACAAGGGCTGGAAGATTTCTGAATTATTGGAAGAGATGGAAACCATTGCAGCCAGCGGCACCCGGCTGAACCTGGGATATGCTATTGATGAAATGCTCGACGAAGAAGACCAGGACGAAATCATTGAATATTTTAAAACCTGCGAAACCTCATCACTCGATCTTGCCCAACAGGAACTGGCAGAATTTGATTTTAACTGGGAACAATTAAAGATCATGCGCATCCGGTTTTTAAGTGAATACGGGATGTAGGGATGTCTATCGTCTATGGACCATGGACATTGTTTTCTTTCCGCCCGATTGCAAAATCGATTTTGTTCGCCGGGGTTGGTGTTTGCCGATGTTTTGTTATCTCCAACATCTTTATTAACATCGGTTGTTCTTTTCGCCGGGGTTGGTGTTATCACCAACGCCTTTCTCCGAGGTTAGTGTTATCTCCAACATCGGTCATTCTTACAAGCCCATTTTTATCAGCTCCTTTTCAATAGTGCCCGCCGTTACTACTATTTGCCCATCGTCATCGTGGCTGAGCACTTTATAATTGCCATCCAGCAAAAAACGGAAAGGTATAAAAGGTATGGCGTAATTTTTAATCAGCGAGGTTTCCCAGTTCTTTAATTCAGATACGTTGATCCAATCCCCGATCTTATCATCCGCTATAGCCCCCAGCCATTTGTCTTTATTACTGTCGATAGAAACACTAACTATTTCAAGCCCCTTGTCCGCGTATTTCTTATACAGCTCTATCAATCGCGGGTGCGTGATGCGGCAGGGCCCGCAATCGCTTGCCCAAAAATCGATTAAGATGAGCTTTTTATTTTTAATATCGGAAAGTGTAAAATCCTTCCCATCGGCGGTTTGCATAGAAAAATTTTCAAACAGTTTTTCTTTCGCAATTTTTTCATTGCGCATCAACCCGTTCTTTAACTGTTTTATTCCTTCGTCCTCCTGTTGGGCGGGCGATAGTTTTGCGATTAACCTTTTTATATTTTCATCGCCCGTAAAAAATTTTGATTTGCGTATCAGGTTCGGCAATACTTT
>JBEBUZ010000073.1:0-18430 GCA_040393015.1 Paraniabella yanshanensis | reverse complement strand
TGCAATCGCAGGCCCAGGTGGGCATAGGCACTACCCAGCCGCAAGCCCTTTTACACGTGGCAGAGGGGCCTGTCTTATTTTCGGCCCAAGGCAATATTCCCTCAACCCCTGCTCCCGTGCCCCTTACAGGCGCAGGCCGCCGGATGATGTGGTACCCGGATAAAGCCGCTTTCAGGGTGGGTTACGTGGAAACGGAATGGAACACAGAGAATATAGGTGGCTATTCTTTTGCATCGGGAGAGCGTACACTTGCCTCTGGGCTGGGTGCTACCGCCATGGGGATGTTGACCAGGGCGAATGGAGCCGTGTCTACCGCAATGGGGTTTGAGACAGTTGCATCCGGAGAGCTTTCTACCGCAATGGGAGTAGCAACAATCGCATCCGGTCGTTTTTCTACTGCCATGGGAGTAGAGACGACTGCCTCCAAAGAAGGTTCTATCGCTATGGGATATAGAACAATCGCCTCCGGCGACTATTCTACCGCAATGGGATTAGAGACGACTGCTTCCCAACGGGGTTCCACCACCATGGGACATCAAACAACCGCATCCGGATATTATTCTACCGCCATGGGATATCAAACAACCGCATCCGGATTTTTTTCCACCGCCATGGGATCTCAAACAACCGTATCCGGATATTATTCTACCGCCATGGGGCTAAGTACCAGCGCAAAGTCTCTTGGGAGCCTGGTTATAGGTCAATATAATATAATAGAAGGCAACGCCACCAGTTGGCAGGTTACCGACCCGCTTTTTGTAGCCGGCAACGGAACATCGGCCACCCCCAATAATGCCCTTACGCTATTAAAAAACGGCAATCTTACCATTGCAGGTGTACTTACCCAAAACTCCGACGCAAGGCTTAAAGACAATATACATCCCCTGCCGGAGGCCCTGAACAAGGTGTTGGAACTAAACGGATACCAATACAATTGGAACACTGCTTACGCCGATAGTAATGAATTGCACACCGGTCTCCTTGCGCAGGAGGTTCAAAAACTCATGCCGGAGCTGGTGAAAGAAGATGCCACCGGTACGCTTTCGGTAAATTATAGTGGACTGGTACCGTATTTAATAGAAGGCGTAAAAGAGCAGCAGCAAGCCATAGCGGAAATGCAGGAGCTTATTAGCTCCCAGCAAAAACTGATTAAAAAACTCAGTGAACGAATGGATGAAATGGAAAACACCGAAAAAATACTCACCAATAAAAGCCTATAAAATGAAATATAATTATGTACGCTTCTGGGGTATGACCTTAGGGATCATGAGCACCCTGATAGCGCAGGCACAGTTGAGCGCCGGCAGCCAGGGTCTTTTTGTGAAAACGGGTACGGTGATGAGCGTTGACGGACTTACCCTCACTCCCTCAGCCGATATGAGCTTTGCGAATAACGCCATTACCCTTAGCCATGAGCCGGTACCCTCTTCCAGCTCCGGTAATGGCAGCATTCAAAGGGTGTATTTATTTGCACAGCCCTTTGGCTACCTCGGTGAAGCCGGGATCCGGTATTTGTCTGCCGAATTGAATGGCAATACTGCTGCACAACTGGCGCTGATGTACAAAAGCAGCACAACCGGGCAATACGGTCTTGCCAATTTGAACACGATCTCGGCAGAAAACCTCTATGTAAGGGGGGCTACCACCGGTACGACGCCGGTTTCTTTTACAGCATTTACGGCAGTGAACTCGGGGGTAGCGCTTCCGGTAAATTTTGGAAGTTTAACAGCCTTTGTAAAAAACAACAAGCTGCGGGTAGAATGGGAAACCCTTATCGAAACCGGCAACAGCCATTTTGAAATAGAGGGCTCGGCAAACGGACAGGATTTTACCAGGATAGGCGAGGTAAAAAGCAAGGCGGAAAGCGGTAATAGTAATAGCCCGCTGCAGTATAGCTGGGAGGCGGGCATAGAGGTGTTAGCCGGTGTTTCCTGGCTAATGGGCTTAATGGCGCTTGCTTTGGCAATGGCTACAGCCAGATACAGGAAGAGGGTTGGGGTAGCTGCCGTGTTATTGGCCTGCTCCATGTTTTATATGTCCTGTTCAAAATATACCGACGTATCGCAAGCTACTCCTCAAAAATATTTTATCCGCATTGCTCAGGTAGATAAGGACGGCGCTGTTAAATACAGTAAGACGGTGCAGGTAGATTTTTCATTCGGAAACTTTTAAAATCAGGTATGATGAGTAAACAAAAACTTTTTTATTTTATTTTGTTTTTTTCAGGCTTTTGTATAAACGTGCAGGCCCAGGTAGGCATTGGCACTACCCAACCGAAAGCCCTTTTACATGTGGCAAATGGCCCGGTCTTATTTTCCGCCGAAGGCAATATTCCTTCGCTCCCCGCTCCTACGCCGGTAACGGGTTCCGGCCGCCGGATGATGTGGTACCCGGATAAGGCGGCTTTTAGAGTAGGCATGGCGCAGGGCAATGAGTGGGATACCGAAAATGTGGGTAAATATTCTTTTGCCTCGGGATGGCTTTCAATTGCCAGCGGACAGCTTACTACCGCAATGGGATGGTCTTCGACCGCATCCGGTGAAGGATCTGTTGCAATCGGATACGAGGCTACGGCATCCGGAGCCCGTTCGACCGCATTGGGGGTTGGCGTAATCGCATCGGGACTCTATTCAAATGCAATGGGATTTGGAACAACCGCATCCGGGTTCCATTCTACCACAATGGGGGCTGGAACGACCGCATCGGGGGACTATTCTACCACTATGGGACTTAGAACAACTGCAGGGGCTTATGGAAGCCTGGTGATAGGACGTTTTAATGTCACCGGTAATTACAGCTCCGATGAATGGGTGAATAACGAACCGCTTTTTGTTGCCGGCAACGGAACGATTTCGACCGGCCGTAATGCCCTTACGCTCTATAAAAACGGGAACCTTACCATTTCGGGCACATTGTCGCAAAATTCAGATGCAAGGCTCAAAGCGAATATACATCTCCTGCCGGAAGCCCTCAACAGGCTGCTGGCGCTAAACGGTTACCAGTACAACTGGAATACCGAATATGCCGATAGTAGCGAACTGCACACGGGTTTGCTGGCGCAGGAAGTGCAAAATTTAATGCCCGAACTGGTTAGTGAAGATGTTTCCGGCACGCTTTCGGTTAATTATAACGGACTGGTACCTTATTTGATCGAAGGGGTGAAAGAACAGCAGAAAACGATTGAAAACCTGAGCAGTTCGCAAAAGGAAATGGAGGAACTTATCCGTTCCCAACAGGCACTGATTTACCAGCTCAACAAACGGTTGGATAATATAGAAAGGGAGAAGAAGGAGTAAGCCTTCATTCCCGAACCGCCCGCACCACCATCCATTTGTTCCTTTCTGATTGCTCCACCGGCGCCAGCCCGTTTTCGGAGCAGGATTGAATAATGGCAGGCAGGTCTTCTTCCAGTATGCCGCTCAGTAACAGGCTGCCACCGGCGCGTAGTTGTTTGGAAAGAGCAGGCATATTCTCCAGCAACACATTTCGGTTGATATTGGCCAGTATAATATCAAACTGTTCATCCATCTGCGCCGAATCCGATTTTTTAAGAATAATACCAGGCTTACCGTTCCGCTCAAAATTTTCCCGCGCATTCTCAATGCTCCATTCGTCGATATCATTGGCTACTACCCGCGATGCTCCCAGCTTCGAGGCTAATAGAGCCAATACCCCGGTGCCCGTTCCGAAATCGAAAACAGACCGCTCTGCAAAATCGATTTTGTGCATCTGGCGGATCATCAGGAAGGTAGTGGCATGATGGCCCGTACCAAAACTCATTTTGGGCGTAATAATAATTTCGTGCTGTACACCTGGCAGGGGCTCATGAAAAGAAGCCCTGATCCCCACAAAGTCATCTACTATCACCGGACTGAAATTGGACTCCCACAGCGCATTCCAGTTTTGGGCTTCGATTTCTGTTTTTTCAAACCCCACATTCTGTGAAGCGGCAAGGCGGCTTATTTCCGCTTCATCATAATTTTCTTTTAAAAAAATGGCCTTGAGATCACCGTTGCCGGCTTCTTCAAACCCTTCGGCCTCAGGCATACTGGCAATCAGCAAATCGCCTGTGCCGGCCTTTAGTTCCTTAAAAATGATTTCTATATACATAATATCTTTTAACCGTTTTCTATAAGGCGGGTGACGGTGTAAATGATTAACCCTACCAGTCCGCCTACCAATGTGCCGTTAATGCGTATAAATTGCAAATCCTTTCCTACTTCCAGTTCTAATTTGGAACTCAGTTCCCGGCCCTGCCAGTTGCCTACTGTATCGCTGATCAGGTTACCGGCTTTTTTCCGGTTCCTTAAAATATATTTATAAGCATGATAACGTGCCCAATGGTTGAATTTATGTTGCATCTGCCCGTCGCGCTGCAGGTTGGCCACTATTTCACCGGTTGTTTTAGCAAGATAGAGTTGGATATGGGATTGCTGCCCCTCCAGGTCTCTGAGGATTCCTGTTTGAACCTGTTTCCACACCGATGCGGCATATTGCTGAATCTTATCGCCGCTTAGTATCCTGTCTTTTATCTGGCCCAGTTCCTCCTGCCATTTGGGATTGGTTCTTATTTCTGATATAATGACCGCCAGTTGCCGGTCAATATCCTGCCGGATGTTGTGTCGGGGGTTATTTTCGATCTCAGCCAGGTATTTCGCAAACCCGCTCGTAATTTTAGAGGCGATAATATTGTCTACAAATTCCGGTATCAGAAAATGACTTTCTTTCTTTACCCTTTCTTTGATCATTTCCTCATTGTCCAGCACATAACCGCGCAACTTTTTTAGCAGGTAATCCAGCATACGCGCCTGGTCGCCACGTTCCGTAACCATTTCCAGCCCCGAGGCCAGCACTTCGTTAAGTTTTGCATTTTTCAATAATTCTGCCGACTGTCCGGCTATAAAACGGGTAACGCTGGTATCGTCGGCCTTACGGATCACCTCTTTTAATACCCTTGTAGCGCCCGTGATCAGCAGGTTCAGGTTTTTTTCCTTGCCCAGCCATTGGGTAAGCAACGAACTGGGGTTTAATTGCTGAATATAGGGCCGGATAGCTGCGGTGGTGAGAAAATTATCGACGATAAACCCGCCCAGGTTATCGCCGATGCTTTTTTTGCGGGTTTCAATAAGATTGGTATGGGGAATACGGATGCCCATGGGGTAGTGAAACAGCGCAGTAACCGCAAACCAGTCGGCCAGGGCCCCTACCATCGCCGCCTCGGCGAAAGCTTTTATATAACCCAGCCAAACGGCATTATTGGTTTTAAGCCACCAGGTGGAAAAGATGTAAATAGCCGCCATCAACACAAATAAACCCGTGGCGATGGTTTTATGCCGGCGAAGCTGAACAGCCTTTGTGGATTCGTTTTCTTTATTCATTTAATCTAATGAGTAGTGATGGGTGTTTTGTAGCGGTCATCTGCGTTTAAACCACTTTAAACCATCTTCAACAATGCTTCCTACAATCTTAACCGCATGCTCCCTTGAGTTTTCTATAAACAGGCGGTGCGTATTCATTCCGCCGCAAATAACACCGGCCAGGTAAATGCCCGGCACATTGGTTTCGTGGGTGGCCTCGTTTATCAGCGGACTGCGTACAGTATCTTTACTGAGTTTAATACCAATATCTTCCAGGAATTTCAGGTTGGGCTGGTAGCCGGTAGCGGCTATTACCCGGTCGTTCTTCAATGTTACCAAACCTTCCGGAGTATTGATGTCCACTTCCCGCTCCCTGATTTCCCTTAGGGTTGAATGAAAATACGCTTTGATAGAGCCTTCTTTGATCCGGTTTTCAATATCGGGTTTCACCCAATATTTCACCCGCGAGCCAATTTCACCGCCTTTTATCACCATGGTTACCCGGGCACCTTTCCGAAAAGTTTCGAGGGCGGCATCCACCGCCGAGTTCATAGCACCCACCACTACTACATCCTGGAAAGCGTAAAAATGCGGATCGCTGTAATAGTGGGTTAGTTTGGGCAGATCCTCGCCGGGGATATTCAACAAAAAAGGGAAATCGTAAAAACCGGTAGCAATAATAATATGGTTGCAGGTATAGGTAGTTTTACTGGTTTGTACCGCAAAACGGGGCTTGCTGCTTTCCCCCAACTCCCGGCCGTTTTCGGCATGCTCTGCTCTTTCAATGCCAGTTACTTCTTCAAATAAATGAATATTCAGCTCAAAACTCTGAGCCACCCGCCGGTAATACTCCAGCGCTTCATTGCGGGTGGGTTTAACATTGTTCGAAACAAAGGGTATATTTCCTATTTCCAGCCGCTCCGATGTGGAGAAAAAGGTCATATTTACCGGGTAATGGTACAGGGAATTGACCAGGCAGCCCTTTTCCAGTATAAGGTGGCCGATATTATTTTTCTTTGCTTCGATGGCACAGGCCATTCCGATGGGACCGCCGCCAATAATAATAAGCGGGAAATGAGATTGCATTTGGCAAAGATAAACCCATGCGATATTGAATATTTCAATATTTATATGGTAAGTTGTGCTTTTACGTTTAAATTTGCCCCACTTTAAAAGTATCAATTTTAGAATATGGCAAGAATTATTGCATTCAGAGAGGCTTTAAGAGAAGCCATGAATGAGGAAATGAGACGTGATGACCGGGTGTTTTTAATGGGGGAGGAAGTGGCCGAGTATAACGGAGCCTACAAGGTAAGCCAGGGAATGTTGGCCGAATTTGGTCCGAACCGGGTAATCGATACGCCCATTGCGGAACTGGGCTTTACAGCAGTGGGGGTAGGCGCCGCACAAAACGGTTTGCGACCTATCGTAGAATTCATGACCTGGAATTTTGCCGTACTGGCGCTCGATCAGATACTGAACACTGCCTCTAAAATGCTGGCTATGAGTGGTGGACAGATTTCCTGCCCGATTGTTTTCAGGGGTGGTAACGGTTCTGCCGGACAATTAGGTGCACAACATAGTACTGCGTTTGAAGCGATGTATGCAAACATTCCCGGTATAAAAGTGGTTTCGCCCAGTAACCCCTACGATGCCAAAGGATTGTTGAAACAGGCCATCCGGTATGAGGAAGATCCCGTAATGTTTATGGAAAGCGAACAGATGTATGGTGATAAAATGGAAGTTCCGGAAGAAGAATATTATATCGAATTGGGTAAGGCCGATGTAAAAAAAGAAGGAACCGATGTAACCATTGTTTCTTACAATAAAATGATGAAAGTAGCTTTGGGCGCGGCCGCCGAACTGGAGAAAGAAGGGATAAATGCCGAAGTAATTGACCTGCGCACCGTTCGCCCGCTGGATTTGCCCGCTATTGTAAAGAGTGTTAAAAAAACCAACAGGCTGGTAATCGTGGAAGAACAGTGGCCTTTCGCATCGGTGTCGTCTGAGATTTCGTATAATATTCAGAAGGATGCCTTCGATTACCTCGATGCCCCCATTCGCCGCATTACTGCTGCGGATGCCCCCTTACATTATGCTCCCAACCTGGTAGCTGCCGCATTACCCGATATTGCGCGTACCGTAAAGCTGGTGAAAGAAGTAATGTACCAGGAAAAATAACCCCCAAACGTATTTATTAAGAAGTCCATGAGCTAAACTAATTGGTTGGGTCATGGACTTTTTCACTTAAATTCATAATTCTAAAATTTTTTATTGGCGTGCCTAACAGGACTAAGACAAACAATCATGCACCCCTTATACTGGTGATTGACGATGAAGCGGCTATACGGAAAACTTTGATCGAAATTCTGTCTTTTGAGGGGTATAAAACAGAAGAAGCTGCCGACGGTGAGCAGGGTATAAAACTTTTTTCGGAAAATAAATTTGACGCCGTACTCTGCGACATAAAAATGCCCAAGATGGACGGAATAGAATTTCTGCACCGGGCATTGGAAACAGCGCCAGATGTGCCGGTTATCATGATATCCGGCCATGGAACCATCGAAAATGCGGTAGACGCGGTTAAAAAGGGAGCGTATGATTTTATATCGAAGCCGCCCGATTTGAACCGGTTGCTGATTACGATTAAGAATGCGCTGGACAAGGGTACATTGGTAACTGAAACCAAAGTGCTGAAGAAAAAAATATCGGGTGTGCAGGAGATAGTAGGCGACTCGGAACCCATTTTGAAAATCAAGGAAACCATCGATAAAGTGGCGCCTACCGAAGCTCGTGTACTGGTTACAGGCGAAAATGGAGTGGGAAAGGAACTGGTGGCGCGCTGGCTACACGAAAAAAGCTCCCGCAATGGCAGCCCGCTGGTAGAAGTAAATTGCGCGGCTATTCCAACCGAATTGATCGAATCGGAATTGTTTGGCCACGAAAAGGGATCTTTTACTTCCGCCATTAAACAAAGGATCGGGAAATTTGAACAGGCCAACGGCGGCACTCTCTTCCTCGACGAAATAGGCGACATGAGTCTGAGTGCGCAGGCCAAAGTGCTGCGTGCCCTTCAGGAAGGAAAAATTACCCGTGTTGGAGCCGATAAAGACATTAGCGTAGATGTGCGGGTGATAGCGGCCACCAATAAAAACCTGCTCGAGGAGGTGGAGCAGAAAAAATTCCGCCTCGACCTGTATCATCGCCTTAGTGTAATACTAATCCATGTTCCTTCCCTCAACGAACGCCGGGAAGACATCCCGGAGCTGGTGGACCGATTCCTCGAAAATATTTGTACCGACTACGGTATTGCAAAAAAAATAATCGACAAAGCAGCCCTGAAGCTGCTTCAACAGTATAACTGGACGGGCAATATCCGCGAGCTCAGAAACGTAGTAGAACGCCTGGTTATACTTAGCGGGAAAACAATTGTCGAATCTGATGTAAAAGATTATGTAAATATGCATTAACTGCATCTTATCCCTATAAACAAGTTCAATGATCAACGCAACCCGAACCCTACTGCTGATCGCCTGCTGCATGATTTTTACAAAGACAGAGGCACAGGATATTCTTTCAAAAACCCTGAAGGACGAGCTACAGCGCGAATTTAAACAACTGAAGGCTGCGGATTCGGGTATATATTATATGAGTTACCGGGTTGATGATATCACTTCTTACCGGGTGAGTTCCAGCTTTGGTGTGATCCACTCCATCGACTCGGGTCGCACCCGCATTTTTACTCCATCGGTAAGGGTGGGAACCTATCAGTTCGATAATACCCATAATATTCAGTATGGTGGTGCGCCAGGTAGTTTACCCGTGGTGGACAATGCCGATCTGCTGCGGCTGTCTATCTGGAAAAGTACCGATGCGGCTTATAAAAACGCCGCCCAGCTTTATGAACAACTGCTAACCAATAAGAAAGTTAGAGTAGCAGAAGAAGATACGGCTGCCGATTTTTCTTATGCCAAAAGAGAAATACACTTCGACCCGCCCCTCAACTATGCTTCCCTGAAGCCCGACCTGGAGCGGGTAGCCGATCTTCTGAAAATATACACTGCTGTTTTTAAACAGAATCCCGACTTACTGACCGGCGGTGCCAATTTCGAGTTTAAAATAACCCGGAAGTATTTTGTAGATACTGATGGAACCGAAATTATTGAGAACGCCACCGGAACCTGGCAAAGTATTTATGGCAACGGTAAAGCGGATGATGGCATGGAACTGCCACTTTATAAATTATATTTTGCGTATACCCCGGCAGGCCTGCCACCCACCGATAGCGTGCTGGCCGACATAAAACAAATGAGTGCCAAACTTAGCCTGCTTCGAAAAGCCCCGGTTGCCGATCCTTTTGTAGGACCGGCTATACTCTCGGGCCGGGCGGCAGGCGTGTTTTTCCACGAAATATTCGGACACCGGTTGGAAGGGAAACGCATGAAAAATGAATTCGACGGACAGACATTCAAGAATAAGATTGGTACCGTGGTATTACCCGATTTTTTAAGTATTACCATGGATCCTACCCTTAAAAAGGTGGCGGGTAACGAAGTGACCGGTTTTTATAAGTTTGATGATGAAGGAGTGGCCGCACAAAAAGTAAATGTAGTGGAACAGGGAATCCTGCGGAATTTTTTAATGACGCGAACACCAATCAACGGTGTATCGGGCAGTAATGGCCACGCCCGTACCGCTCCCGGTGGCATTCCCGAAAGCCGGCAGAGCAACCTGGTAGTAACCGGGAAAAGCGATAAATCCTTTGATGAATTGCGCAAATTACTGATCGCCGAATGTAAAAAACAAAACAAAGAATACGGATACCTGTTTCAGGATGTACAAGGCGGCTTCACAACCGTGGGACGAACAACGCCTAACGCATTTAATGTGCTACCCACAGAAGTGTATAAAGTGTATACGGATGGAAGACCTGATGAAATGGTACGGGGTGTGGACCTCATAGGTACCCCACTTTCAATGTTTCGTCATATTGCGGCTTGCAGTAACGAAATGGAAACCTTTAACGGCATGTGTGGTTCGGGCTCCGGCTGGGTGCCTGTCTCAGCATCGTCACCAGCCATTTTTGTGGATGTAATCGAAACACAGAAAAAAAGCAAGTCGAGCGAAAGACCACCGGTGCTGCCAAGACCCGATTTGGATAAAGAAGCTGAAAAATAACGATTAATTATCCCTTGCCGGCAAGAGTGCTGGTGGGGGCAAAAAGGCTCATGCCGCGCTGCATTCCGTATTGAATCTTTCAAAAAATAGAAATGAAAACAAAAATATTTTTCCTGTTCCTTTTGGCTGCGTTTACCAACACCCTGCTGTTTGGCCAGGATCTTAAAAATAATTTCTACGTAAAACTGCTGGGCGAAGAGTTGCAGCGAAATATAAAGCGGCTTCACCTCCCCGAATTAGAAAAGCCCTTTCTCATTACCTATCATCTGCGCTCTCAGCAGGGCCTGGGTTTAAGCGGGGAACGGGGAGAAATTACTACGGTTAACAAAATACCTTCTGCTAACAAATCGGTTTCGGTGAAATTGCGCGTGGGCGACTATCACCGCAATTTCGATTACATGATTTACGACGGTTTTATGGTAAACCTGCCCGATGAAGACGATGTGGATGAATACAAACGCCTGCTTTGGCTGGAGACCGATAAAGCCTATAAAAATAACTCGCGGCAATTCAGCTCTTTTATGGCCTCCTTAAAACGGGTGAACGTAGATGAAAAGGAACTGGCTCTCGACGACCTATCCCGGATCACACCGGTGATGAAAGACCTGGGAGCTGCAGAGCCCATCGGAGTGGATATAAAAAAATGGGAACAACAGCTCCGTCAATTGTCGGCTTTGTTCAACCAAAATCCCAATATTACCACTTCCTATTGCCGCCTTACGGTAAACAGCTGGGAAGATTATATGGTGAGCAGCGAAGGAACGGTAGTAAGAAAGCCGGGCGGATACGCAAGCTTTACCGCCTATGGGGCTGTATCGGATAAACAGGGTAATAATTTCAACAGTAACTACGAAGTGACGGTGAAAAATATAGACGAACTGCCATCCTATGCAGCGTTAGAAGCGGAGGTAAGCGCTATTATTAAAAAAATAGAAGAGAAAGAAAAGGCGACCCCGTTTGAAGGTTCGTATATGGGTCCGGTTCTTTTTACCGGGAATGCGGTTTCTGATGTGGTGAATCAATGCTTTGGCAATACCTTACAAACCCGACGGAAATCTATTCTTGGATATGGTGGAAATGAAACCAACTATGAGGAAAAATTAGGACAGAAACTGGTGTCCTCCGATTTGTCGGTAATTGCTTTGCCTACCCTGAAGACATTCAACGGCAAACGCCTGACCGGCTATTACGCGATAGATGAAGAAGGGGTAGAACCCGCAGATTCACTGGTGTTGATCAAAGACGGTATTCTGAAAGCGCTGATCAATGGCAGAACACCCACCCGGAAATTTCCACGTTCACAAGGTTTTTCCCGCTCTGCAATGGGCCGGTATTACAATGCAGGCGTGCTGCAATTAAGAGCGGCGAGGACAATCAGCAATGACTCCATGTATGCCCGGTTACTGCGACTGGCCAAAGAGGAAGGATTGCCTTCAGCATATATTGTAAAAGCTGTTTCGGCGGGCGGCGGAGAAGTTTACAAGATTGATGTAGCAACCGGCACTATAGAAATGATGAAAGAATATAAGATTACACCCCTTAACCAACGCTCGCTACGGCGGTTTGTGGTTGCCTCAAATGAGATGCAGGTGAAAAATTCGACTAACTTCAGCATATTAGCCCCTCAGAGCATCATTGTAAACGAAGTGGAAATTGAAAAAAACGAAATGACCACCAAACCCAAGCCCATTATTGTTTCCAATCCTTTATTAGACAAACCGGCACAAAAAACGACCGCTCCCAAAAAATCAGCAACCAAAAAACGTAAATAAGGCAACTACAGGTATTCTTTCCCGGCTTATAACTTATCGGTTCCGCGCGATTCCTTATCCATGCGTTGTATCTCTTTCAGCTTATCGGCTGCGATGGGGTTTACATAATCCCAGAAAGCAGCCACGCAAACAATTTTCCACTGTCCGTCTATTTTTTCCATCATCCTCACCTCTTTACTGTGGAGAAAATTATTCCCCTCCTTGTTGCTGTTGAACTGATCCCAGGTAAGATAACAGGCTTCCGGACCGTAGAATTTATAAGTAATATTCTTACGTTCTACAATAGGATGGCTGCTCGATTGAGGTTCGGGATTCTCATGTATATATTTACCAACGGTATTGTCGATGCCGTTCCATCCCACACTCGCATCAAAAGTGCCATCCCGGTTGCTCCAGGCCTGGAACGCGTAATCTGTTTGTGCATAGGTCGACTTCCAGGCTTCATAATCCCGCGCAAAAAAAGAAGCGGTTTCTTTTTCAATGGTAGCCAGAATGGCGTCTTTGTCTGGCTGCCTGTCCTCGGTATTTCCACTGTCGGCATTGCCTTGCTGGCAGGCCGGCGTAAAAAATACAGTCATCATCAGAGCCATTGCCCAACAAAAATGGATGGCTGCTTTTTTCGGAATGGACTGTTGTTGGGATAGTTTTGAACGGTGGTAGGAAGGGGTGCTTCGAAATGTAGACTGGTACATAATGTTAAGTTTTAATGGTGAACAATAAACTCTCCATTCCATCTCAATATCGTTGCCAAAAGGCCGGATAAAACTAACAGGCCTGTTTTTCAACCTCTAATTTAAACTATTATGGCTAATTGTTGGCCAATAGTTAAAACTTATTTTACGATATGGATGATATTAAATAGATTAGCGTTACGTTTTACCGACTCAGGAAAGCATTTTACCGAATAAACTACCGGTAATTTTATTTTCAGGTGTATTTGTATGAAATTTGTTGAATAACCCCAAAATCAAATAGTATGAAAGGACTTGGATTAATTGTTCTGATAGCCGCAATAGTTATCGGTTTTATGGGCTGTAATGGCTATAACAGTCTGGTTCAGGAAGATGTAAACGTAAAAAAGGCCTGGACAAACGTGGAGGCCGAATATCAGAAAAGGAATGATCTGGTGGATAACCTGGTGAACACCGTAAAAGGAGCGGCAAATTTCGAGCAGAAAACACTAACCGATGTCATCAATGCAAGGTCTAATGCCACCAAGGTCAATGTATCGGCCGATAATCTTACCTCCGAAAATATTGCTAAATTTCAGGCCGCACAGGGCGAGGTGAGCAGCACGCTGAGTCGTTTGCTGGCGGTAGTAGAAAGTTACCCCGATTTAAAAGCCACTGCTAATTTTACCCAATTGCAGGGTCAATTGGAGGGTATTGAGAACGATATCCGTGCTTCCCGCAAAACCTTTAACGACGCAGTAGGAAGTTATAACCAGAAGGTTCGCAAGTTTCCGATGAATTTATTGGGCAGCCTTTTCGGATTTACGGAAAAAGATGGATTTAAGGCGGACGAAGGCGCCGACAAAGCTCCAAAAGTTCAGTTCTAAGGTGTCGGATATGCCCCGGAAAAGATACGCAGGATACCTTGTGGGCGCACTGGTGGTGTTGACCGGGCTCTATATAATAGTGGCCTATAACAGCCTGGTGCAGAAAGACACAAAGGTGGAGCAGATGTGGAGCGAAGTACAGTCGGCCTACCAGCGAAGGATGGATCTTATACCCAACCTGGTGAACGTAGTAAAGGGTTTTTCAGACTTTGAGCAGACTACTCTTACCCAGGTGGCCGAAGCCCGTTCCCGGGCATTAGCCCAAAGTTCGGGTACACTTACCCCTGGAAATTATAATAACCAGGCCCGGTTGCAGGATGAGCTTTCTGCTTCTGCCGGCAGGCTGATTATTGCAGTGGAGAAATATCCGCAACTCAAAGGAACCAGTGCTTACAGGGCTTTGCAAACTCAACTGGAGGGTACGGAACGCAGGATTAAAGTTGCCCGGGTAGATTTTAATGAGGCAATAGCTGGTTATAACAGTGCCGTGCGAAGTTTTCCGAAAAGCCTGGTAGCTGGTCTTTTTGGTTTTCCCCAGCGGGATGGGTTTTCTGCTGACGAAGGGGCGGAAAAAAATGTTGACATTAAATTCTAAAATATATTGGCATTTTCTTTATTCAAAAAAAGGTCGCCCCGGTTTCTGAACGATGAGGAGAAAGAGCAGGTGGTAGAAGCGATACGGGCTGCGGAAAGCCGCACCAGTGGAGAGATACGGGTATATATGGAAAGCCATTGTAAATATGTAAGCGCAATAGACCGTGCTGCCGAGATTTTCTTTTCGCTGAAAATGGAACAAACGGCCGACCGTAATGCCGTGCTTCTGTACATTGCAACAAAAGACCATCAGTTGGCCATTTACGGTGATGAAGGAATATACCAGCGAACCGGTAAACCCTATTGGGGAAAACTGGTGGATGAGATTTTGCAGGATTTCAGCAAGGATGATTTTGCGGGTGGTATTTGCCGGTGTGTGTATGAAATAGGAGAGGGCTTGCACCTCTATTTTCCTTACGACAAGGAAACCGATCATAACGAACTGCCGGATGATATTGTGTTTGGTACCTAAGGTTTGTTGTGTATAAAATATCAGGTAGGCTGCGGCCCTCGTCTGCTGGTAGATGGAGTTAACGGAATTCAATGAAAAGAAATCTTCTACTATATTTATTACTCAGTTTTTCTGTGATTGCGCAGGCGCAAATTGAAAAGATTGTGCCCGCTGCGCCCAACCCGCCCCGGCTGGTAAATGATTTTACAGGAAGTTTTCTAAGCCCCGATGAAGTGCAGGCTCTTGAACGCAAACTGGTAGCTTACGACGACAGTACGTCCAACCAGATTGCCATCGTAGTAGTAGACAACCTCGGAGGTTATTCGCGCGATGATTACGCCATGGCCCTGGGTAGAAAATGGGGAGTGGGTGGGCAGAAGCAATTTAGCAACGGGGTGGTTATTTTGATCAATACCGGTACGAAGGGCGATCAGCGTGGTGTTTTTATTGCCACAGGGTATGGCCTGGAGGGGGCGGTGACGGACCTGGTAGCCGATCAGATTGTGCAGAACGCCCTGTTGCCGGGTTTCCGTTCCGGCAATAATTACCAGGCTTTGGACAGGGCCACTTCGGATATCATCAACGCGGCGGCGGGGCGGTATAAAGCGCCGGACGACTATCGCGATTCAGGCGGTGGCGGCGGTTTGGGAGGACTGATATTGGCGGCGGTCGTATTTTTTATCATTATCATCATCATTAGCAAGCGCGGTGGCGGTGGTGGCGGCTATGTGTCGCGCCGGGGTTACCGCGATGACTGGGGTGGTCCTGTTATTATTCCCGGTGGATGGGGTAGTAGCGGTGGCGGATGGTCGGGCGGCAGTAGCGGCGGCGGTTTCGGTGGCTTTGGAGGCGGCAGTTTCGGTGGTGGTGGCGCCGGCGGAAGCTGGTAAAGGTTTCGGCGTTGAGAATTACGCGCTGAAGGCTGAAAGCGAAAGGCAAAGGCGTTATTCGGATTCCGGGCTAAAAGTTACGAATGCTTGTCGGGCTATCAACCCACCCTCTGCATTATTATCACATCAACTTGTTAATCTTAAAAATACTGGCTCATACTCTAAACTATTGGTTAAATTTGCCAAATAAGAAAAATTTATTGAGTTCATGAAGAGGCAGTTTCTTTTACCGGCTTTATTTTTATTGAGTGCATTAGCGAGTTTTGGGCAGGGTTTCCAGGTTCAGTCAAAATATTTCGTCTATCTTCAAACAGAACCCGCTCAGCCTTTCTATATACGTATCAATAATCAAAAAATGGAGGCCAACGCTTCTGGCTACCTGATTCTTCCCCAATTAAAGGATGGCGACTATAAATTAATAGTGGGCTTTCCGCAGGGGAAAACAGAGGAACAGGCCTTTAACTTTAAAATAGATTCGAAAGATAAAGGCTATCTTATAAAAGATTACGGAGCGGAAGGATGGGGCTTGTTCGATCTTCAGACCATGTCGGTGCAGAAGGCGATAAAGGGAGGGGTGCAGGAAGTGGCGGCGGTTCAGCAGCCGGTGAAGCAGCCGGAACCGCAAAAAGATCAGACAGAAGCGGTCGCCGGTGATGTATCCGATTTTACCAAACTGCTTTCTCAGGCGGCCAATGACCCCAGTTTGTTAGAAAAGCCCAAACCTCAACCTGTTGAAGAAAAGCCGGTTGTTAAAGAGGAGCCAACTGTAGTAGCCGCCCGGCCTGACCCTGTTGTCGAAAAGCCTGTAACGCCTGACTTAGCGCCGTCTGCCCCTTCCTCCGGATCAACGGCGGGAATGGTTAAATTGGTTTATGATGAAAGAAATGAATCGGGTCAGGTAGATCCTATAACTATATTTATTCCTGCTCCGAACACAGTAGTCGCTTCTCAGCCCGCGTCTGCAGAGAAGAAAGAAGAGGTGGCAGAAGTGGTGGAGGTGAAGGAAGAACCGGCGCAGCCCGAAAGAGGTTTCAATGTATTGGATAAAAGGCCGGCACCCCCTAAAGAAGTCGTTCAAAAAGAAGAGAAAGTGGCAGTCAAAACCACCAATACCGCCTGTAAATCGGTGGCGGGCGAGGACGATTTTCTGAAATTGCGCAGGACTATGGCTTCAGAGGCCAACGACGACGGAATGATTGCGCAGGCCAAAAAGGCTTTTGCTTCCAAATGTTATACCACTTCGCAGGTAAAATACCTCAGCAGTATGTTTTTATCCAATGCCGGCAAATACAATTTTTATGCGGCGGCTTACTCCCATATTGCAGATAGGGAAAACTTTGCTTCTCTCGAAGCCGAGATAAAAGACCCGGCCTATAAAGAAAAATTCGGGACCTTATTGCAGTAGTGGGAAACATCTGATAGTTCGATTAATATTCACTCATAAACTCATTTTCGATTGCGTTACTTTTTAGAAGTTGCGTATAAAGGCACGCGTTATAGTGGTTTTCAGGCGCAACCCAATGCGCTGACCATACAGGGTGAAATAGAAAAAGCTTTTCAGACTTTTTTTCGTTTTTCCTCGGTTTCGGGCGCGGAATCCTGGATGGGGCTTACCTGTTCTTCCCGTACCGATGCTGGGGTGCATGCTTACCAAAATTATTTCCATTTTGATTTAGGAAAGTCATTTCAACCGGAATGGTTATATAATCTGAACGCCATCCTGCCAGGAGATATTGTGATTAAAAATGTGAAGGCCGTGGCCGATGATGCGCACTGCCGGTTCGATGCCCTGAGCCGGACCTATCATTACCAGGTTTATCAATTTAAAAACCCGTTTATTGCCGACCGCGCTTATTTCTATCCCTATACCCTCGATGTGAAGAAGTTGAATGAAGCGGCTTCTGTTATAAAAACCCATACCGATTTTAGTTCTTTTTCGAAGAAAAACACCCAGGTTAAAACGTTTAATTGTACCATTTTCCAAAGCGAATGGGTGCAAAAGGAGGATCGGTTGGTGTATAGGGTATCAGCTAATCGATTTTTACGCGGGATGGTTCGGGCGCTAACAGCAACCATGTTAAAAGTGGGAAGGGACTCCCTTTCCATGGAGGATTTCGAACGGATTATTCAGACCAGGGAATGCGGACGGGCTTTCTTTGATACACCGGCGCATGGGTTAACATTGGTCGATGTTCGTTTCTAAACTGTGCAGGGGTATAAGAGATTGTTTTATTTGAATATTTTCTAAATTTTTATAGCAAATCTTTATTCTTTCGATCAGAACCCTTATCTTTGCGTCCCGTTTGAGTGAGGGGTTAGGTTCAGAAGTTCTTTAAGGTTTATTGTTGATGATTATAAGAAGGTGATAATAAGTGTTTTGCGTAGTTTATTTCGCGAGCGGATTGCCTTTTTAAAGAGCAATTTTTAGAATATTTTTTTTGAAATTTTTGCTTATAATCTGGAAAGAATTCTTTATCTTTGCCGTCCGTTTTTGGCGGTATAGTTTTTTGAGATTGAATTTGGGTTTTGATCGGTTTTATCTAAAAAAAAGATTTGGCTGTTTTAAAGAAAGCTGTTACCTTTGCAATCCCAATTAAAAAAGGCAACGATTTTGATGTTGTTTTAAGTTC
>JBEBUZ010000072.1:0-18655 GCA_040393015.1 Paraniabella yanshanensis | reverse complement strand
ACATTTACCCCACCCGCAGCAAAGCAGCAGCAACCATGCCGGCGGTTTCAGTTCTTAACCTGGTAGGACCCAGGGTTACGGACTTATAATCTTTAGCTATTGCAAGTTCTATTTCTTCGGAAGTAAAATCACCCTCCGGACCAATTAAGATAATGGAGGAGGATGGCTGATATTTGAGCGGTTGCTTATCGCTTTCAAGGCAATGCGCTATATATTTATGCGGTATATCGTTGCAGGGAGAAGCAATAAACTCACCAAATTCTACGGGCTCATCCAATTGCAGCAACCATGTTTGCTGGCTTTGTAACATGGCGCTCACCAGTATATTCTGCAAGCGTTCTTTCTTAGATTTTTGTCTTTCGGTGCGTTTAGTCAGCAGTCGAACTACCCTGCTTACGCCCAGCTCAGCAGCTTTTTCGAGGAACCATTCAAACCGTCCCGCGTTTTTGGTAGGGGCTATAGCAATGGTTACTTCCGGATAGTTCTTTTCCGTTTTTCTTATATCGAGTATTTCTACCTCGCAATGTTTTTTATGGTCGTTACGTATATCGGCCTTTATCAAATGACCCTTCCCATCCGTAAGGTGCATTTTTTCGCCTGTTTTCATGCGCAATACCTGCACGGCATGCCGGGAGTTATCTTCATCGAGCAGGAGACTTTTCTGGCCCGCATCAAATTCTTTTATATAGAAATAGGGTAACAGCTATAATTATTTTATAGTTTTTGCTGATACTGTAAATTTTTATCAAAATTCAGCACATTCATAATAACAAATCTAACGAAATCTTCCCGCAACCCATAGCAGCGATTCTTACTCAAAAAGACAGTACAATTCTCTCATGAACGATAAACCATCCGCTATAACCCAACCTAAAAAGGTGCGTCATCCAGCTCATCCTCGCTCATATCATTCATTTTACTCTGGGCCTGGAACAGACGGGCTCCCCCGCCGCCTTCCGAATCATCTACCGGGCGCCAGGTGCCACCGCCCAATCCCATCGCATTGTACGGATCATCTTCCCAGGTAATAAATTTTTGTATATGCAGCAGCGCTTTCAACCGGATAGTATCGAGTGAGCCATTACGGTGTTTGGCTATCTTTACTTCTGTTAATCCCTTCTGATCCTCGCCCTCCGCGTTGGTGGTCATATCGTAATATTCGGGACGATAGAGAAACATTACCATATCGGCATCCTGTTCAATGGCTCCGGATTCGCGCAAATCGCTTAATTGCGGAATACGGCTGCCCTCTTTGGCGCCCCGCTGCTCTACTGCCCGGCTCAACTGCGAAAGGGCAATAATGGGAATATTGAGCTCTTTGGCCAGTCCCTTCAGGTTACGGCTGATATTGCTGATTTCCTGTTCGCGGTTACCGTTACGGTTTTCACCGGTTCCGCTCATCAATTGCAGGTAGTCGATGATCACCATCCCGATATTGTATTTGTTCTTCAACTTACGGCATTTGGCTCTTAACTCAAAAATATTCAGGGCTGCCGTATCGTCGATAAACAAAGGAGCCTGCGATAAACGTTGGATACCCTTAGTATACAACTGCTTCATCTCGTGTTCCTCCATTTTCCCACGGGCGATTTTTTCCAGCATAATCTCGCTTTCGGCCGCCAATACCCTTTGCACCAACTGTGCCGCGCTCATCTCTAATGAGAAAAAAGCCACCGGAGTAGGTTTAACGGGGTTCATGATAGCGTTGCGCGCAAGGTTCAGGGCAAAAGCTGTTTTACCCACGGCCGGTCTTGCAGCCAATATAATCAGATCGCTGTTTTGCCAGCCATAGGTCACTTTATCAAGGGGTTTGAACCCGCTCGAAATACCGGTTACATCTTCATTTCTATGGCGCAGGTCCTCAATTCTCTTAATCGTATCCACCAGCACCGAATCGATCGACTGCATGGTGCTCTTCATATGAGAATTGGTTATCTCAAAAAGTTTCGACTCCGCATCGTCCAGCAAATCAAAAACATCTGTGCTGTCTTCATAAGCATCGGTCAGAATTTCACCGCTGATGCGGATTAATTCGCGCTGAATGAACTTTTCTATAATAATACGCGCGTGCGACTCGATATTGGCAGCCGATACAACCGCGTTAGTAAGCCGGGTAACATGATAAGGCCCTCCTACCATTTCCAGCTCTTCCTTACTGCGCAATTCCTCTACCACTGTCAAAATATCGATCGGCTGGCTTTTGTTCGCCAGCGACTGCATAGCCCGGAATATTCTTTGGTGGGCGTCTACATAAAAACACTCGGGGTTGCGTATAGTTTCAATAACAGTATCGAAGGCGCCCTTCTCCAGCATAATTGCGCCCAATACTGCTTCCTCCAGCTCCCGCGCCTGCGGCGGTACTTTACCATAAACCATTGTACCCAGGTCACCCGCACCCGCTGCCCTCCTTTTCTGCTTTCTGTCTTTATTGATATTAATTGGATCCATTGTTCAATTCAAACGATAAAATATCCTGTCATCAGTTATTACCAACGATTCGATGGGCGCCATCCAACTTGTTTATTCAGATTGAAATATATTGTTGAAGTAATCGTCTACCCGCGAAATCAAAGAGCGAATTTAGACCTGAAAAAGGGTAGAAAAAAATCTTTATTTCCGAACATTTTCCCTACACAAAAACAGGGGTTATTAACATTTCTTAAAGATATTTCATAATATAAACAATCGTTCGCTGTTGCGAAACCGCTTTCGCGCACGTCTTACCCCAAAAGAAACACAAATTAATCCTGTTTATATGAAAAAAACGATTATTATTTCGTCTCTCCTGGCTCTCCTTTTTTCGGCCTGTAGTAAAAATAATGTGCCCCAGGGTCCCGATGATGCCCGGCAGCAATCCAACGAGCAAAACCCTATCACGCTGGCTGCTCCTGTTGCCAATGCCTTTACCGATTTTTCTTTTTCCTTCTTTAAAACGCTGCAGGAAAACACTCCTGCTAACAAAGACATCTTTGTTTCTCCGCTCAGCCTGCATATAGCGCTGGGTATGCTGGCAAATGGCGCCGAAAATGAAACAAAGGACGAAATAATGAAGATGTTGCAGGCAGATCATCTGTCGCAGGAACAACTCAATAAAGCATATTCCACCCTTTTGGAAGAATTGCCCAAAGCCGATCCGCTGGTAAAGATGAGCCTGGCCAATGCTATTTTTTATAAAAATACTTTTGCCGTAGAAGCTCCTTTTCTGCAAACCATGCAAAACGCTTTTAAAGCGCAGATTACCGGTTTGCCTTTTGTGCCCGCCGATCTTGTAACTATTAATAAATGGGCCAGCGACAATACCAATGGGAAAATTCCCACCGTATTGAACGAATTGGATCCCAACCTCGTGATGCTCATTATGAATGCCCTCTATTTCAAGGGTGACTGGCGCTCGAAGTTTGACCGGAAAAACACCTTCGACGGGCCCTTTTATTTAGAAGGCAGCGGACAAAAAACGGTGAAGATGATGCACCAGAAAGACAGTTTTCAGTTAGGGAGTGGAGAGGATTTCACCGCGCTTCAATTGCCCTATGGCAACGGCCAGTTCCGGGCAACCCTGCTATTACCCAAAGAAGGTAAAACCATTGCTTCGGTTTTAGCGGCCTTGAACGAAAGCAAATGGGCCCTGTTACAGTCGGGCTTCAGCACCCGCACCGTAAACCTGAGCTTGCCGAAATTCAAGCTCGAACAGGAGTTCAAATTGAATCAAACCCTCGAGGCAATGGGTATGAAAAAAGCTTTCAGCTTCCTGGAAGCGGATTTAGGAGGCATCAGCAAGCAACGGATTAATGTAGATTTTGTAAAGCAGAATACTTTTGCCGCCGTGGACGAGGAGGGTACAGAGGCGGCGGCTGTTACCACTATCGGACTTGAACTGACAAGTGTCCCAATAATACCCCAGTTCATTTGTAACCGCCCCTTTGGTTTTATCATCAGTGAAAAAACTTCTAATACTATATTGTTTATGGGACGGATTATGAATCCGGCTGAGTGATCCGTACGCTACCTGTAAACCAGCCCCGGGCGACCTGTCCGGGGTTTTTTAGGCTTAGGGCAACAACTTTCAACTATCATTAAACTACCTGTATCCCCTTTCAACTATCTTCAAACATTGCGTATCTTTGCCGCTCTTAAAAACTTTAGATACAAATGACCATTTCTTATAATTGGCTAAAAGAATACCTGCCTGCGGGACAGGCAACCGTGCAACCCGAAAGAATCAGCCATATACTAACTTCCATTGGATTAGAGGTAGAAGCTACAGAACACTATGAATCCTTCAAAGGCGGACTGAAAGGATTGGTTACCGGCGAAGTACTTAGCTGCGAAAAACATCCGAATGCGGATAAGTTAAAACTCACAACGGTAAATACAGGCGCTGCGGAGCCCCTTAAAATTGTATGCGGTGCGCCCAATGTAGCTATGGGACAAAAAGTTGTTGTTGCACCCATTGGCGCCACCATTTACCCTTTGAATGGCGCCCCACTTACGATGAAGGCCGCAAAAATCCGGGGCGAAGAAAGCCAGGGAATGATTTGCGCAGAAGACGAGATTGGGCTGGGCATATCTCATGAGGGAATAATGGTTTTGCCCGACGACACCAAACCAGGCACCCCACTATCGGAAATATATAAAACCTACACCGATACCATTTTCGAAATAGGCCTTACCCCCAACCGTATGGATGCGATGAGCCACTGGGGCGTAGCCAGAGATGTGGCTGCATATTTATCGCACCACGATCAAAAAAACAGCGGTCCAAAGCTGCCGGCCATAAAGGCTTTACCGGCCTTTAAAGGCAAGGGCCCTCTTAAGGTTTCTGTAGAAAACACAGACGCCTGTCCCCGTTACAGTGGCATCTCCATCCACAACGTAAACATTGGCCCCAGCCCCGAGTGGCTGCAAAACAGGCTCAAATCCATTGGTGTTAAAACAATAAACAACCTGGTAGATATCACCAATTTCATCCTGCACGAAACCGGCCAGCCCCTTCACGCATTTGACGCCGATAAAATTGCCGGCAAACAGGTGGTGGTGAAAAACCTGCCGCAGGGAACCCCTTTTATTACGCTGGATGGGAAAGAGAGAAAACTGAACGAAACCGACCTGATGATCTGCGATGCCGATGGCGGCATGTGTATCGCCGGGGTGTATGGCGGCATCAATAGTGGCGTAACCGAATCCACGCAAAACATCTTCCTCGAAAGTGCCTGCTTCGATAGCATCAGCATTCGTAAAACATCCTTCGCACATGGCTTACGCACCGATGCAGCGACCCGTTTCGAAAAAGGAACCGATATATCATCCACCGTGAACGTGCTGAAACGGGCAACTGAACTTATTATTGAACTCTGCGGTGGCGAACCGGCTTCTGCGATAGTGGATATATACCCCGAAGAAAAACCCAAAACATCGGTTACATTAAAATATCATTATCTCAAAAAACTGAGCGGAAAAAACTACCATCCCGATGCAGTAAAAAAAATCCTGACCGCCCTGGGCTTTGTGGTCGAAAAAGAAGATATCGATTCCTTAAAAATAGCCGTCCCTTACCATAAAACCGATATCAGTTTGCCCGCCGATATTGTAGAAGAAATCTTACGCATCGATGGACTGGACAATGTAAGCATTCCTGCCTCTATTGTAATGACGCCGGCCGTAGAAGAAAACCGGCAGGCCGAAGTGTTGAAGGAAAAGGTAGCCAATTACCTCGTAGGGCTGGGCTTCAACGAAACCCTTACCAACTCCATTACCAACAAAGCCTATTTCACAGAGGAAGAATTAGCCACGGTGGTAAAAATGAAGAACAGTTTAAGTGCAGAACTCAATATCATGCGACCCAAAATGCTCGAAACCGGGCTGGAAGTAGTAGCACACAACCTCAACCGTAAAAACGAAAATCTCCGGTTGTTCGAATACGGGAAAACCTATGCCATCAACAACAAAGGTCGTTTCGAAGAGCCCGAACATTTATGTCTGTACCTGACCGGTAAGGAACACCCTGATGCCTGGAAAAGCAAAGGTCCCGCCAACGACTTCTTTACCCTGAAAGGTGTTCTTGAAAAAATAATGACACTAACCGGAATAGAAGATATCCGTTACAGCGAAACCGATTCTGCTCAGCTACAGTATGGACTGAAAATATTGGCCGGAAAGGACATTATTGGTCAGTTTGGCCTGGTTAATAAAAAAATGCTCGACGGAGCCGATATCAGGCAGCCGGTATTTTTCGCAGATATAAGCTGGGAACTTATTTTAAAGCGTTCCAAAGCGGATAAAGTGCAGTACCGGCCACTTTCCAAATTTCCATCCGTTCAGAGAGATATCGCACTTGTTATTGCAAAGACCCTGCAATTCTCGGCTATTGAAGAGGAGGTGAAAAAACTGAATCTTAAAAAACTCCGGTCACTGCAATTATTCGATATATTCGAAAGTGAGAAGCTGGGTGCGGGAAAAAAATCAATCGCAATTAATTTCACTTTTCTTGATGAAGAAAAAACATTAACAGACAGTGAAATTGAAGGATGGATGAAGAAAATAATGCAGGCGCTTGAAAATAACCTGGAGGCGGAGATCAGAAAATAGTTACAGGTATGATATTTGTAAGAATTGCTCTGTTCAATTTCAGGTATTAATCATTGTTTTTATACTAAGCATGTCGCAGGCCATAGAAGATAAAATAAAACAGATACAGGAGAAACTGCAATTATTGCTCCGCCAACAGGTTGCGCTTTCCAAAGAAAACCAGTCTTTGCGTGAGGCTTTGGCCGATGCAAAAGAACAGGCCGGCGCCACCGCAAATGCCGCCGAGGCTTTGCGCCATCAACTGGATGCTAAAAAATACAGCCAGGCACTCATGAACGCAGAAGAAAAAAAAGCGTTTGAGAAAAAAATAAATGGTTATATCAAGGAGATAGACAGATGCATTGCACTACTCAGCGTTTAGTTGGCTTTCAGCTTCAGACGATTGACTCTTTCTTCAACCTAAGGCATCCGCAGCATTCTTCATATTCATAATCGTTAAGTATGTCAAAAAAACTTATACCCGCCAATATCAATATAGCCGACAGGGTTTACCGGGTACAAATGTCGGCTGATGAAGAACATACCGTGCGCCAGTCTGTAAAACTGATCAACGACAAAATAACGGAATTTAAAACCACTATCCCAGGTAAGGATATGCAGGACTATATTTCTATGGTATTAGTCTGGTTCGCCACGGAAAGCGCTGCCAGGAATGTATCGCTGGCAGACGAAAACCATCTTCTGGGTCAACTTGGCCAGATCGAAAAGATGATCGATGGACATTTGTCCTGAAAACTATCTTATATCAGCTCCTCTCTAATGTCTTCCATCAGCCGGTGGGCAATGTGATTGGCCTTGCTTTCAAAATCACTCTCCGAATAAATACGGATGATTGGTTCGGTATTGGAAGTCCGTAAATGTACCCAGTCATTATCAAACTCTATTTTCAGACCATCTTCATCATTAATAGGATGTTTGGCATATTTCTTTTTTATTTTGCCAAATATTTCCTTCACGTCAATATTGCTATCCAGCTCTATCTTGTTTTTGCTGATGAAATAATCGGGATAAAGATTCCTCAGCGACTTAATGCCGCCGTTCCGGTCGGCCAGATGTGATAGGAAAAGCGCAATACCGATAAGTGCATCGCGGCCATAGTGAAAATCCGGCACGATGATGCCACCGTTTCCTTCACCGCCTATTACGGCGTCGGTTTCTTTCATTTTCTTCACTACATTTACTTCACCCACTGCCGATGGAAAATATTCCCCGCCTCTTTTCAGGGTCACTTCCTTTAGTGCCTTGGTGCTGCTCATGTTGCTCACCGTATTGCCACTACGTTTAGATAATATATAATCTGCCACAGCTACCAATGTATACTCTTCGCCAAACATGCTACCGTCTTCGCAAACAAAACACAGCCGGTCCACGTCCGGGTCTACCGCAATTCCCAGATCCGCTTTCTCTCTTACAACAGTACTGCTCAGGTCGGTAAGATGATCGGGCAATGGCTCGGGATTATGAGCAAAATTACCCGAAACCTCTCCGTTCAATACAATTACCTGTTCCACGCCGAGCGCATTTAATAAAGCCGGAACAAAAGTTGCGCCGGTCGAATTAATTGCGTCTACCACTACCTTAAAATTCCGTGCTGCAATAGCTTCTTTATTCACCAATGGGTAGTTGAGAACTGCGTCAATATGCTTCTGCAGATAAGAGTCATCCCCAATAATCTGACCCAGTTTGTCCACTCCTGCAAAATCAAATGCTTCAGCATCAGCAATCTCCAGTAGCTCCTGGCCTGTTTCTGCCGAAATAAACTCCCCTTTTTCATTCAATAGCTTCAAGGCATTCCATTCCCGGGGATTATGACTGGCGGTAAGAATGATCCCCCCATCTGCTTTTTCGAGCGGAACTGCAATTTCTACAGTGGGCGTAGTACTCAAACCCAGGTCTGTCACATCAATGCCCATGGCCGATAAGGTAGCCGTGGCCAGGCTGCTGATCATTGCTCCGCTGATGCGGCCATCACGACCTACCACTACTTTGATTTTTTTGCCCTTGCTCGCTTTATTCTTAAGAATGGTTCCAAAAGCCGCCGTAAATTTCACCACATCCACCGGCGAAAGAGAACTGCCGGTTTTTCCACCTATGGTTCCCCGGATACCGGATATACTTTTTATAAGAGGCATACTGTCCTGATAAATTTGTTAAGGGCTGCAAATTTACGACCCTGCAACCGAATTATCGGCTTTGTGGAAAAGAAAGTCGGCGGCTCCGGAGTCAACAGCAGGTTCGGGCCGTTTGGCTCAGCGGTCAATTATCCTGTCATCACATCGGCACATTTAATTACTTTTGCTGGCTAAAGAATAAGTTTTTAAAGAAGGTTATGAGTGAATTTAACAGAGTTTTGATTACCGCCGCCCTTCCCTACGCAAATGGACCCATTCATATCGGGCACCTGGCAGGCTGCTATATTCCGGCCGATATTTACGCCCGGTACCAACGCGCCCGGAAACGCGACGTGAAATTAGTAGGAGGAAGCGACGAACATGGTGTACCCATCACTATCCGCGCAATGAAAGAAGGCGTTAGCCCCCAGCAAATCGTAGATAAATACCACGAACAGATCAAAAAAAGTATGGAGCAAATGGGTATTTCCTTCGATATCTATTCCAGAACATCCAACCCTGTACACCATCAAACCGCGTCTGAGTTTTTTACCACCCTGTACAATAAAGGGCTTTTCGAGGAACAGGAAACAGAGCAATATTATGATGAAAAAGCTGGTATGTTTCTGGCCGACCGTTATATTACCGGCAGCTGCCCCTTTTGTGGAAATGACAGCGCCTATGGCGACCAGTGTGAAAAATGTGGCAGCTCCCTATCGCCCGAGCAACTGATTAACCCGCGCAGCACTTTAAGCGATGCTGTTCCTGTAAAAAAGAAAACCAAACACTGGTATTTTCCCTTGCAGCAGTATGAAGATTTTTTAAAGAAGTGGATACTGGAAGACCATACCGAATGGAAAAACAATGTGTACGGGCAATGCAAAAGCTGGCTGAGCAATGGATTACAGGCCAGGGCCATGACCCGCGACAGTAACTGGGGTATCAAAGTTCCCAGTCCGCCGGCTCCCGAAGGCGGTGGCGGAAAGGTATTATATGTCTGGTTCGACGCTCCCATCGGCTATATTTCCGCTACCAAGGAATTAACTGAAAAATGGGAGGATTATTGGTGCCGGGAAGACACCAAACTGGTTCATTTCATTGGAAAAGACAATATCGTTTTCCATTGCATTATTTTTCCGGCCATGTTAAAAGCCCATGGCAATTTTGTGCTACCCGACAATGTGCCGGCGAATGAATTTCTGAATATCGAGGGCGAAAAAGTATCTACCAGCCGCAACTGGGCCGTGTGGGTGCACGAGTATATTAAAGATTTTCCCGGATGTGAAGACGTGTTGCGCTATGTACTTTGTGCGAATGCGCCTGAAAACAAGGATAATGATTTTACCTGGAAAGACTTCCAGGATCGCAATAACAATGAACTGGCATCTATTTTCGGCAACTTCGTTAACCGAACTTTTGTGCTGATGCATAAGCTATGTGGCGGCAAAGTACCTCCCCTGCATACAGATGCGCTCGACGAAAAGGATCAGTTGCTGATCGGGGACATTGAAGCTGCTAAAACAAGAGTCGAGACCGCATTGGAACACTATCGCTTCAGAGATGCCCTGTACGAGGTTATTGATCTGAGCCGGAAAGGCAACAAGTATATGCAGGAAAAAGAGCCCTGGAAAGCGCCTCTGAATCCTTCGGAAGGAGAAGCTTCGGAGATAACGGCACAGGCGAGAAAACAGGTGGATAATTGCATCCATCTCTGCCTGCAGCTTACTGCCAACCTGGCTATCCTCATCAACCCCTTCCTCCCTGCAACGTCCAAAAAAATGCTCCACATGATGAAGGTAGTGGAGAAAATGCTCGATTGGGAAAACGCGGGTAAAACAGGATTGTTACGCACAGGATATTCTTTGCGCCCGCCTGAAATTCTCTTCAGAAAAATTGAAGACGCCGAGATAGCAGCACAGATACAAAAACTGAAGGCCGGAAGTGAAAATGCGGAAATTAAAAACAAAAAACCTGAAATACAAAGCCCCGCACCGGTTGCTTCGGGCATTAAACCCCTTATAGAATTTGACGATTTTTCAAAAATAGACCTGCGCACGGGCACTATTCTGGCCGCGGAAAAAGTGGAAAAAGCGGATAAGTTATTAAAACTCGAAATAGACCTGGGTTTTGAAAAAAGAACCATCGTTTCCGGCATCGCTCAGCATTTTGAGGCCGGAGAACTTGTAGGAAAAAAAGTGGTCGTAGTGGCCAACCTGGCTCCCCGTAAAATGCGGGGCATTGAAAGCAATGGCATGATTTTAATGGCCGAAGACGCGAACGGACAACTGCATTTTGTGAATGCGGATGAGGAAACAGACAATGGTAGTATAGTAAGCTGATTTCTCTGCTGTCGTAAGAAGGTAAAAGGCTGGAAGATATTCCGGCCTTTTGCGTATTTTTAGTTTCTGAAAAATCTAAAAAAACCCTCTTTGAAAACAAAGATCAACCTGCGCGACCTTAAGCTCAAAAGACTTCGTTTTAAGAGACTGAAGTTTAGAACCGGCCTTATTTCGCTGGGTATTGTCGCCACGGTTATATTAGCGTTTAATTTTTGGTTCATCGATCACGCCGAAGAAGCATTGGAGCAAATCGTATACTCCCAATCCAAAGGCAAGCTTCGGCTAAAGGTTAAAAAATTCAAATTCAACTGGCTTAGTAATAAAATTGAACTTCACCAGGCCTCCATTTACAGTACGGATACAACCACTAATGCCTATGCTGTCAATTCAAAAAAAATACATCTGCGACCCCGCGGATTCCTGCCATTCCTTTTTAACCGGGAGGTACTTATTGATTCTATCAATATTGCCTCCCCATCAGTCATATTTACCCGTTATACCGAAAAAACTAAACTGTCCAGGGCAGATAAGGACTCGATCAAGGCAGCAGCCGGCGATAGCACTTTTTCCGTGGCCAGAGAAATGGGGCGCATTACACAATCTATTACCGATGCCATCAACGTATTGCATATCGATAAGTTCCGGTTGGATAACGGACGGTTTGTGATTGTGGACAGAACCAGGCCCGAAGAGTATGCGTTTGCAGTAAGCAATATTTACATTCTATTGGACAATCTTCAACTGGACAGCACAAAACTTAATAAAAAACGTCCGGAAAAAATTACGTTTACAGACAATATCGCCGTTAGAACTTTTAATCAGAATATCGCATTTCCGGGTGGCAGGCATTTTATCGCTTTTAAAGATTTCAGAATTAACCTGCAAAAAAAGAGGGTGGAGTTCGACAGTTGCACCCTGCGCGCTATCAAAGGCGACAGCTCCCAAACCGCTTTCAGAATATTTTTTGATAAGCTCCAACTGACCAATATCAATTTCGACTCGCTTTATAGTTCGGAAACGATTGTAGCCGATTCCGTTTTCTGTAGCAATCCGCAGATTTTCTTAGACATCGACGCCGATCAAAAAGGAAACGGGAATGCTCAAACCGAGGGAAAAAAAGTAGGAGTAGAAAAAGTAGACGCGGTGATACAACAATTACTCGGCGATCTGGCACTGGATTACGTAGGCGTTAAAAATGCACAGATCGATGTAAATACAATCAAAAAAGGAACAGCCAGTAATTTTTCTTCGCGCGACAATAATTTTGAAATGTTCGGTCTGAGACTGCGACGGGACAATGAGCGGCCGATCCATCTGGATAAGTTTGTTATGTCGCTTCACAACTACGAAAACGTTTTAAAGGACGGCCGGTTCAAAATAGCATTTGACAGCATCCGTTTTGAAGACGATGTGATCAGTCTCAGCCGCTTCTCCTTTAAAGAGTTTAGAAGAGGACAGACGATCAAAAGTCTTGATATGTCTTTTTTTAATGTGCAGGGTCTGTCCTGGGAGTCGCTGTTGTACGACAATGTGTTTTCGGCCCGAAGCGCAGAGTTCCGGCATCCGGTAGTAAATTATACAACCGCAGCAAGAAGAAGGAAGTCGGAAGCCCGGAATCTTTTTACAACGCTTAACAGCATCGACGATGTAATGGATCTCCATAACCTTAACATAATAGATGGCGATATTACACTGCGATTTCCGGGGAGCGCTTCGCTTTCTTTATCAAATACCAACCTCGACCTGCGCGCTAACGAGCTTACAAGCGCCAGTCAGATCCGGAATGTACAGCGCTCGGTGAATGCCTTGAGTTTCTCTACGGGTATCTTCAGAAAGGACGACTTGCAGGTTTTACTGCGAAAGGTAATTCTTTCCCCCAGCAAAAGTGGGCTAAGAGCCGAAAGTATGGATTTGCATTCCGATAATATCGATGCAAAAGCAAATAAAATAGACCTTGGAAATATCTTACTGAACCGGGACCGGCAAAGTATTATGGTTCAGGGGGTTGACTGGAACCAGGCCAGTATCTCCATGAATAGCCGGAACACGCCCCGGCCGGAGAAGACTGTAAAGCAAAAACGTCGGGGTAGTTTGCTGGTTATTCAAAATGTAAAAGGCCTTAATACGAAGGTTAATCTCGAGCTGAATCAAAATAATATAAACGGCTATTTCAATATAATTTCATTGGATGAATTTATCAGCAATGTATCAGGCAGGCCTGCTATGAAAGGACTCAGCCTCGATGGCAGAGACTTTCTTCTGCTTGGAAAAGATATCCGCATAAGTGCAGGCGAAATGAATATTACCGATAAAAACTTCAGTGAGATCAAAAACATTCTATTTGAAAAAACCAATGCCGTCGACACGATCCATGCCGTTATTCCAAAACTTACCATCATACCCAATATAACAGAAATAACAGACGGCCGGCTAAACCTCCAGGGACTTGTTCTTACAGAGCCTGTGCTGGACGCCAGGCTGGGAAAAAAAGAAAATAATGCAGCCCTGGATAAAAAAACCGCAGGATTTCATATTGGTTCTGCTCTGCTGGAACGACCGGATATACAACTCAGGATGGTAAATAAAAAAGATTCTGCCAGCCATATACGATGGGAGGGGGTTCAGCTCAACAGCTATTTAAAAATCACTAACCTGGAGTCAACACAACAAGCGCCCCTGAAAGCCGACCAGATCAAAATGTTTCTCACCCATTTTGAATTTATCGACCCAAAGGGCAAAAAACTTGCCACCAACGACAACAAACTTCACCTCGAATTTAATGACGTGTTGTTTAATAAGAATGATACCGATCAATTGGGATGGAAAGCTAACCTGAATATTCTTTCGCTGGATAAATTATCCTTCGACAGCCTGGGAAAAAACAATGCAGAATTATACCTCGATAAAGGCGATGTAAGAAACATAGCGCTCAACTCTGAATATATCCATCAACCCGCCGCCATTATTGCCAATAGCGGAACCCTGCTTATCAACGGAACCAATGGCCGGTATAAAACCACTAAGAACCAATTGGAGTGGAAGGGATTAACCGTCGAAGACAGGATATTGGGATTCGATTCATTCAGCCTCGTTCCCCACCAATCCGCAGAAGAATACAAGATAGCCAAGGCCTTCAACGAAGATTATCTGAGTATTCATGCCGGAAAAATATCGGCGGGACCTATCCATATGGAGAGATACAGCAGCGACAGTATTCTAAGCATTCCCTATGTACAGATGAGCGATATCAACCTTTTTACTTTTAAGGACAAAACACAACCCGATACCCTTATAAAATATAAGCCGCTTCCGGTTGAAATGTTATCCCGGATCAACAGCGGCGTCAATATCGACAGTATACGCCTCCATAATATGCAGGTAACTTATTGGGAAATTAATCCCGATACCGATACATTGGGCGTAGTGCCTGTTAAAAACCTGGAGGCGTTAATGCGCAATATCAGAAATTATAATCTTCAACCCACCGACAGCATTTATATCCTGGCTTCGGCCGATGTACTGGGAACCCTCCACACGCAGTTGGATGTAGCCCAGTCTTACACCGATTCTTCAGGCTATATGCGCATGAAACTTCAAACGGGCCCTATGGATCTGACAGAATTTAACACGGTATTGATTCCGCTGGTGGGTGCAAAAGTTTTTAACGGCCGGCTCAACAGTCTGGAGGTAAACGCAAAAGGAAATAACGAAGCTGCCATTGGTTCAGCTTATATGAATTACCGGGGATTGAAGTTGGGCTTACTCAACAAAAGCGATCTCCCCAATCAAACCTTTATCAATAAGCTGGTGAGTAAAATAGCGATGGCTTTTGTGGTGCGAAAGAATAATCATGGAAAAGAATCGCCGGTATTCTTTGAACGGTTACAGGAAAAATCGGCTATCAATTATATTATAAAAACCACGCTTGAAGGTATTAAATCGGGTATCGGGCTGCCCGGTGCAAAAAAGAAACTGAGGAAATATAAGAAACGCACGAATCATCAGAGCCGACAACTGCATCCTTTACGGTATCCGTGAAATTAATCGCTTACAAATAGAAAGTCATAATTCGCCAAAACTCATAAAAAATTAAAGTTTTGGCGAACTATAATATTACTCATTAAAGAGATCCTCCAATACTATTTCGTTTTGCAGCAGTTCCCTGCTATACCGGTTTTGAATAACCCCGAAGCTTGTAACCATTATCAGAAAGATATTTTTTCGTGTTTTAGTTGCCTGCTGAAACGAAAACATCTTATGTTTTAAGTTCAGGTAATACCTCTTATCTATAGAATAAGGTGCATTATAAAATTTCATTTCGCAGAGATTAATAATATTATCATCCCTGTCTATCAGTAAATCAACCTGAGCGTCTTCATTAAACCAGGCGCTGTTCGTAGAAAAGACGGCATCTATTCTAAGTGCGTTTTTAATCCGGTCTATATGTTTCAGGCAAAGGGTTTCGAAGGAGAAGCCTATCCACGAAATATACGAGGCGCTCTTCTGCAACCTTTGCCAGGAGCCCTGCCCGCCCGATTTATTCCCTTGTACGAACTTCAGATAGAAACGAGAATACTCGTCGGACAAGCGGTATAAGGTAAGCTGCTTCTTATTTCCGTAGTATAGGTATTCGCTCACAAAACCCGACTCTATCAGCTCCTCCAATTTTAGTGAGAAGTCGCCCCCACTTGGAATTTTACTTTTTTTAATAAGCTCTCCGCGGGTCATTCCCTTATTTGTATTTGCCAGGGTTCTGATAATGGTCAAATGCTTTTCCGAATCATCAAAAAGCGATGCGTACAACTGGTTAAACTCTTCTTTTAATATCCCGTCCTTTTCGAAACAAAGCTCATCGATATTCTGAGCAACGCTCAGTCCCTTCCTTAGTTTTTCAAGATAATGCGGAATACCTCCTATAGCCATATATACCTGTGCCATATCGTAAAAGGTATAATGAATACCCCTGCTTTTCAGGAACAGGGCGGTTTCAGAAAGATTAAACGGTTGCAACCTGATCTGTCTTGTAATCCTGTTGTGTAACCCTCCTTTATTCCTGATAATCTTTTGTATCATATAGGAAGCGGCAGATCCGCAGATCACTACAATTAAATCGTTGCGTTTAGTGCAATACCGGTTCCAGAAATTTTCAAAGGCCATAAGAAACCTCGATCTCGCCGTGGCAATCCAGGGAAACTCATCTATAAAAATCACCTTTTTACCAGATCGGGGAATTTTATCAAGATAGTTTTCCAATAAGATAAAAACATCGAGCCAGCTACCGGGCTGCCCATGTTGTTTCCTCTTTGACCGCCGCTGTAGTTCGTTCATAAAGTTATGGATCTGGTCAGTCATCGCTCCGTTATACAACCCGGTAATCTCAAATACCAGCCTTTTCTTAAAAAACGTTCTAACCAGGAAGGTTTTACCCACACGCCGTCTTCCGTAAATAGCGATCAACTCAGACCTTTTACTGTGTAATGCGTCGTTCAGTATTCCCGATTCATATTTTCTTCCCAGGATTCGTTCCATTCTGTAATATTATATTCCGCCAAAACTACTAAATAAATGCAGTTTTGGCGAATTATAAATTTTCGTTTCCCTATAAAGTTTATAAATTCTATCCCGGGGGCCCTCCTGAAATAACCGGATTTACACTAATTTATTATACCTTTGTTCGCCTAATCACCCGCCTTTTATGGACAGAATTTATTTAGACAACGCAGCTACCACGCCACTAAGCAAGGAAGTGCTGGAAGCCATGCTCCCTTATATGACCACTCATTTTGGCAATCCTTCTTCCATTTATTCTTATGGGCGCGAAACGAGACTGGCGGTTGAAAATGCCCGTAAAGGCGTTGCCGGGCTACTGAATGCTCACCCCGGTGAGATATTTTTTACAGGGAGCGGTACCGAAGCCAACAACATGGCTATTCTTACCGCTATCAGGGACCTGGGCTGCCAGCATATTATCACCTCGCCAATTGAACACCATGCTGTACTACATACCGTGCAGCATTATGCCTCCGGAGATGCGCTATCCTATAGCTTTGTAAAACTGTTACCTGGTGGCCATATCGACCTGAACGACCTGGAGGAACAATTGGAACGGACCAACAAAAAATGCCTGGTAAGTCTGATGCACGCCAACAACGAGATTGGCAATCTTTTAAGCATGAATGCGGTAAGCGCCTTATGCAAAAAGCACGACGCGCTTTTTCATTCAGATTGCGTACAAACCGTAGGTCACTACCCTATTGACCTGGGTCGCCTGCAAGTTGATTTTATTTCCGCCTCCGCTCATAAATTTCACGGACCCAAAGGAACGGGTATTTTATTCGTACGCCGCGAACTGCCCGCCAAACCCCTTATACACGGGGGCGGACAGGAACGCAATATGCGGGCAGGAACCGAGAACGTTTACGGAATTGTGGGCTTTGCCAAAGCGCTCGAATTAGCAATGGCGGGCTATGAGAAAGATTCGGTACACATATCAAAATTGAAGACCTACATGATTGAGCAGCTTCAAAAAGAAATACCCGCGGTAAAATTTAACGGAGACTATAACGGCAGTTCTTTGTATACCGTATTAAATGCTTCCTTTCCGCAGACGGAAAAGTCGGAAATGTTATTGTTTAATCTCGATATCCATAACATTTGTGTATCGGGAGGAAGCGCCTGTAGCAGTGGCGCCAACCAGGGGTCTCATGTTATTGATGCGATCAGCGGAGATCCGGACAAAGTAGCGATCCGGTTCTCCTTTAGTCGCCACAACACAAAACCAGAGATCGACAGGGTGATTGAAACCCTGAAAAACATCCTGTAGATCTACTTTGTTATTCTGAACCAGTCCACATCGATAAACCCTGCATCATTAATTTTTATATCGCTCGTGATAAACAGGCCCAGTTTGGAACCAATCCATTTCCCTGGCACGGCTTTTACGATGCCGGCTTCTGTAAACTTCCTGCCATCCAGGCTATAACTGAATACGCAGGTAGTATCTGCTCTAAATTGCATACGGAAATACACTTCCTTCTGCAATAATTTAACCAGTTCTTTCTCAGATTCTTTTCCATCCCGGTCGGCTTTTTCACAACTGGTAAATACAATGTAATTGCCGTCCTCCTTTCTCTTAATTGCTATACTACCGTAGTTCATGGCCATGGTAGTTAATCCGGCTTTCTCGCCTGTAAACTTTTCGCTGGGCGTAAAGCTGATTTTTGTAGTAGCGGAAAATGTATCGTTCGGAAATTTTTGTAATAATACATGGGGGGTGTTCCACAAAGTCTGATCCTTTTCCACCGGATGTGCAAACATTCTCAAAGACTTATTTTGGGTATTGATAAAGCTCCAGGTAGCCTGCGGATTAGCCTGCCATTGCCACTGAAGGCCCAGGCTGAGCTGATCAAATTCGTCCGATTCGACCGGATTTTCCTTTGCATATATCTTCCCAACATTTGGTTTTTTATACCTTAAAACAGGATACCCTGTGCCATCACCGTCCTTGTCTTCACCGATTACCGGCCAGTCGTTTACCCATTTCATTGGTTGCAGATGTACGACCCGGCCGATAGCTTCCTTATCCTGGAAATGCAGAAACCAGTCTTCACCGGTGGGCGT
>JBEBUZ010000071.1:0-18777 GCA_040393015.1 Paraniabella yanshanensis | reverse complement strand
AGGCTACAGGTGTAAAGGTGGTAACATCAAAGCCGAGTAGTACTAATTGCCCGTACGCTTTAATATTATTAGTGTTTGGTATTTTTCTACTATTTTTTTTCCGATATGTTAATCTTATTACCCCCGGCCCCTAAAGGGGTTTGGTAAATAGTCCCCATTAGGGGGATGGGGGAAAGATTTTATGGTGGTTATACCAAGGGTGTTCACCTCTTCCCATCCCGAACAGAGAAGTTAAGCCCCTTCAGGCCGATGGTACTGCACCACAATGCGGGAGAGTAGGTAGCTGCCATTCTTATTAGAGCCCCGGTACACGAATGTATCGGGGCTTTTTTGTGCGTGGAAGCGAACACAGAAGTTGCCATTCTTATTATTGATGTCTTTGCCAGCTCATACCGCTACGCAACACCAACTGCCTTTCTCAAGAAGCTATTTATTAATAAACGTATATATGAGTCTCGCTTTTCGGATCCCTACTCCTTCAATGGCGCTCAACTCCTGCTCGTCTGCATTTATTACCGCTTTAATTGTGCGGAATTTTTGCAATAACCGGAACGAAAGTGTAGGGCCCACACCTGGTATAGCTTGCAATAGAAATATTTTTTTCCCCGTAATTTTCTTTGGACGGTAACTTTGAGGTGCCCGGGCGGAAAGCATCACTTTAGATTGTAGCCCGGCGATTACTCCTAAAAGATTAGCCGTGTAACCTTTGTCTTTTGAAAATATTACTGGTACCTGCCAGGCTACCGTTACAGACAATATCGCGTTGCGAATGGCTGCCTCCGAAATTTTGTGGGTAGTGCGGTACGGATTTCCTTCAATAATGAGCAGCGGGCGTGCAGTAAATTTTTTGAGCCGGGAAAGCTGTGCGAATAGGCGGCAGCTTATGACACTTTGTATGAAATCTACAGCGCTTTTTCGCTCTATGCCGATATCATTGTTTATAAGATAGTCTCCCGCAGGTAACGCCGCAAATATGACGCGGAAACGGGTGTTTTCACGTAGCAGCAGATGAGGGATGCCGGATCGAATTTCTCTATGATCGGCCTGTAATAGAATGGGCATGGTGTTTATAAAAATTAGCTGATAATAAAGATAAAAAAAATAATGCTGCTACCGGCGGAACGATAAATTGCTTTACAGAGTCATCTTTTTATCCGTAATTTAATTAAGAAACGATATTAAATTATCGTTACAACATTGGTAATACTTCCTTTTTTCGTTATTTTCGTTAACGACTGCTTTTTTGCGAAATTTAAAAATCATTTGCTTGATTAATCACGTTCATTTATGGAAGCTTGCTTTAAAAGGAGATCAACGATCTTACAATCTTGAGCCAGGCAGTCGTTTGCGAGGGCCGTTACAATAATCGGAAACAGGCAGCTGTACTTAATGAAATGTACTGCGGTCATCCTGGCTTAGTTTAACGATCGTTTTTAATTGAATGTCTTTTGATGAGCTTCCGATACATATCTCATAGTCTCCCGGATCGGTTTTCCAACGGTGATTTTTGTCGTCCCAATAGGCGAAGTTGTCATATTTCACGGTAATGGAAACAGGTTTGGTGGCGCCTTTCTTTATGAAAACTTTTTTAAAACCTTTAAGCTCTTTCTCAGGTCGGTCCGTGCCCGTGTTGACGGGGTGAATGTATAACTGGGCAATTTCAGCACCATCTTTTTCTCCTGTATTTTTAATATTGAAACGGATCGTTACAATTCCATTTTTGCGAACGGTTTTAGCAGAGGTTTTTAATTTTGAATATTTAAAACGAGTGTAAGATAAGCCAAACCCAAAAGGAAACTGCGGCTCAATTTTCATTTTATCAAACCAGCGATAACCAATATATATGCCCTCCCTGTATTCATAAGAAAGGTTGCCGAATTGTTCGCGTATTCGTTGGGATTGTGTTCTGCCACCTCCCCGGTAATATTGTCCGTCCTGCATAAGGTTGTAGTTTTTTGCCGGGCTGTCGTCAAAAGATTTTTCGATGCTGTGAGGCAATTTGCCCGAAGGAGTGGTTTTCCCACTTAGCATGTCGGCTAATGCAATACCCCGGTATTGTCCCAGGAACCATGCGTAAACCAGCCCTTTTACGTTTTTCAACCAGGGCATATCAATGGGGTTGCCACTGGAATAAATAACGATCATGTTTTTGTTCAGGTTGCTACAACGCATTATTTCATCCTGGGTCTTTCGCGAAAGATAAAAGTCAAAATCACCACTCTCGCCCACCAGCTTATGTACAAAAAACAATACCACATCGGCTTCCTTCACTTCATCATCCGTGATGTTTGCCTTCCTGGTGAGTTTCTCTCCGTAAACAGCTTTCAAACCGTCTAAATAATTGGTATGATCAAATCCTTTTACGGCGCCGCTTCCCCTCCCGCCGTAAATGTTTAAAGCAGCATCGTCGCCCAGTACAACTATTTTATTTACCCGGGACGGTAGCACGGGAAGAATATGGTCCTCATTTTTTAGAAGAGTGATAGCTTCTTCCGCTGTTTGAAGTGCGGTTTTTTTATGGCCTTCTATTGTTTTTAAATAAGAAAGATCGCGGTAGGGGCGGTCATACACTCCTGCCTTGAAGAAGGTATACAGGTTTTCTTCCACCATTTTGGTAAGTTCCTTTTCGATGGCTTTTTTTTGCCCCGGATTTTCTGCAACGTATTTCCGGATATAGTCGGCAAAGAGCTCGTTATTTTCCATATAAAGACTATGTCCCGAACCGGCTGCAAGATGGAGCCGGTCTGTCCAATACATCGTGTTGGCCCAATCGCTCATGATAACGCCTTTAAAGCCCAGCTTATCCCGCAAATAATCTTGCGATAGTGGCTGGTTGGCTGCTCCGGGCCAGCCGTTTACCATATTGTTGCCCGTCATGACCGCCAGTGCGCCTCCTTCCTTAATAGATGCGGTAAAAGGGGGCAGATAAATTTCATGTAATGCCCGTTCGCCTATTTTGATATCAGTAACATGCCGGGCAAATTCGTGCTCATTGCCAATAAAATGCTTGATAGTGGCAATGGTGCCGGTGCTTTGTAATCCTTTTACGTAGCTTACTGCCATAGCCGATGTGAGAAAGGGATCTTCGCCCAGGTATTCGAAATTTCTCCCGCCTTCCGAATGCCGGTACATATTCATACCGGGCCCTAATAATACGTTTACTCCCCATGCCCGGCATTCTTCACCAACGGCTTTCGCATATTCGTAAGCCAGCGATGGATTCAAGGTAGCAGCGAGTGCCAGCGCGCTTGGGAAAGCTGTGGTTTGGGTAATATTCACGCAGTAGTCCTTTTCGTGGATACCCTGTGTGGCATCGGCAAAATAAACAGGCATAAGACCTAACCGGGGAACGGGCGGGAAGTAGAATTTTTTCCAGCCACCGGTTAAAGCCAGTTTTTCATCAAATGTCAGGCGTTGGGCCAGATCGCCTGCACGGGCTTCGGCAGTGGCGTTTTTGTTGAGATAAACGGCATTCGCTGGTAATCCGCTGCGCATGTAAAGCGGGCGAAAATCGGCATCGCACAGGTTGTATGGCAGTGATTCCTGCGCGGCTGATGCAATAACACTAAAGGAAAGTAAACAGGTAAAGAACGTATTTTTTATGTAACTGTGTATCATGGCGTGTTTTAAAATGATTAAAAGCGATGGGGCTGTGAGATTTTTATTGCATCAATTCATATCATAAATAGAGGCGTTTGCAGCCCGCACATACTATAGGCGATAAAGTAAATTTTATTACTTTTCCCGATTAGGCTTGTTATAAATGGTATTGTTTTTAAAAAGAATACTCTATTAATATATTAATACGACATCTAAACATATTGCAAATGAATAGAAGAAAGATATCACATCTGCCAAATCTGGCGATCCTTTTTGTATTATACCTGAATGTAAATACTTCTTTCGGGCAAAACCCTTCACCTTTTGCAGGGTATCGCATATATGCAGGTAATACACATGCGCATACCATTATCACCATGTCGCACGGAGCACATCTTCAAAAAGGCGCCGGCGAGGGAAAAGCAATGCTGATCGATTCAAATTATCTGAACCGCCCGGGTAGTATAATGAAACTGAAAGCCGGTTGGGAGCAAATACAGGGTCTGCCCGAAAAGCATTTTGAAGAGGCCAGGAAAAGCGGTTACGATTTTTATGTGGTGACGGATCATTCACAGGAAGAAGCTTATTTTCCCAACCATCCGTTTAATACGGCCTGGATTGTTTCGCACAGTCAGGCCAGGCTGGCGTCCGGAGAAAATTTTGCCGGCCTTGTGGGTTTTGAGTTCTCGGAAAACAACGGGCCTGGTGGTAAGGGGCATATTAATGTGATAAATTCGGAAGAATATTTAAATGCACTGGAGCCGGGGGTTGATCTGACCTATTTTTACCAATGGCTACGGAAGCAAAAAGGGATAGACGGCGGGCCGGTGGTCGCTTCATTTAACCACCCGGGTGCAACCCAGTATAACGAGTTTGCAGAGCGGGACGACAGTGTTACCAATATCATAACCATGCTGGAAGTAATCAATTCCAATAATCGGGTCCATTATGAGGGATATATCAAAGCGCTCGATAAAGGATGGAAAGTTTCGCCCGTTTGTGGTAACGATAATCATGGTCTCGAACCCATTGGCAAACATACCTCAAGAACATTTGTATTGGCCAGGAGCCGTACCAGGGATGGTATCCTGGAAGCTATGAAAAACCGGCGAACCTATGCTTCCTTAGAGAACAATATACAATGTATGTATGCCGTAAACGGAGAAATAATGGGTGCTACCCTGAGCGGAACAATATCCTATAAATTTAATATAAGCGTAAAGGATCCGGATACAAATGATGATGCCGATAAAATTACGAAAATAGATATCGTAAAGGACGGGGGTGAGGTGGTTGAAAGCTATTGGGTGCCTCAGCCTTCGCATGCGGTACAATGGACGCCCACCATCAAAGATCAGACGGCCCGGTATTTTATAGTAAGGATATGGAATGCAGGCGGGGGAGATGCCAAAGGCGGCAATCCTGAAAAGCCTGTTGCATGGCTGGCTCCCGTCTGGACCGGTCGGTAAAAATGGATGCTGTGGGGCTCAATGCGGCCCTTCAGGTGAATAATCGTGAACAGGGAAAAATTATTCCGACTCAATCAGCCAAACTGGAATATCTTTGCAACTCAATTTTAATTTGCTGCAAGTGAAGTTTGCTGAATTTGGTTTTGAAGAATCGTTGATGGAGGGAATCGAAGCCTCGAATTACGAAACCGCCACTCCCATCCAGGAGCAGGCTATTCCACATATATTAAAGGGCAGTGACGTACTGGCTTTTGCGCAAACCGGGACCGGGAAAACGGCGGCCTTCCTGCTGCCCATTATCAACCGGGTATTAACCTCGGACAATACCGGCGGTGTAAAAGCCATGATCATTGTACCTACCAGGGAACTGGCGGTGCAGATAGAACAACACCTGGAGGGGCTTTCCTATTTCACCAACCTCAGCTCAATAGCCATTTATGGGGGCGGCGACGGAAATAGTTTTATACAGGAGAAAAAAGCCCTTACCCTGGGCGCCGATATCATCGTGTGCACCCCTGGTAAAATGATGGCGCATATCAAAATGGGCTATGTAAAACTGAAAACCCTGCAATACCTGGTACTTGACGAGGCCGATAGAATGCTCGACATGGGCTTTTTCGAGGATATTATGTTTATCATCAATCACCTACCCGAAAAACGCCAGAACCTTCTGTTCTCCGCAACCATGCCGGACAAGATAAAGCTGCTTGCAAAAAGGATTTTGCGTCAGCCGGTGGAAATCAGTATCGCCATGAGCAAGCCGCCCGAAAAAATAGTACAGCGGGCGTATATGGTTTATGACGAGCAGAAAATACCACTGATTCAATACTTGCTGGAAGAAAAAAAATACAAAGCAGTATTGATTTTTTGTAGTAGTAAGCAAAGCGTAAAACAACTGTCCAAAGATCTGCGCAGGGCGGGCGTTAAAGCGGGCGAAATACACAGCGATCTGGAACAGGAAGACCGGGAAGAAGTGTTGATGAAATATAAAAGCGGACGCTTGCCGGTATTGGTGGCTACCGATATTTTAAGCCGCGGCATCGACATTGATAATATCGACCTCATTATCAATTTTGATGTACCGCATGATGGAGAAGATTATGTACACAGAATAGGCAGAACGGCCCGCGCTGAAGCCGACGGAAGCGCTTTTACCCTCGTAAACCTGAAAGACCAGCGAAAATTCCGGTCGATCGAAAAACTGATTGGAAAAGAAGTGCAGAAATATACCTTGCCCGAACAATTGGGACAACAGCCTGCCTATAATCCCCAGCCCTTTAAACCGGGAAAAAAAAGAAACTTTCAACGGAAACCCGGCAACAGGCATAAATAAAAAATCCATCGGCGATGGCCAATGGATTTTCTATAAATTGGAATAACCTTTTAAGCAACTGCTTTTTTAACCAGGTCGGCTGCTTCGCTTAGCAGAATAGCCGACTGTACTTTCAAGCCACTCTCATCTATTAATTTTTTCGCTTCTTCGGCATTGGTTCCCTGCAGTCTTACAATAATAGGGATATCGATATTGCCTAAGTTTTTATAAGCATCGATAACACCGGCAGCCACCCGGTCGCATCGTACAATACCACCGAATATATTGATGAGGATAGCTTTTACCGCCGGATCCTTCATTATGATTTTAAAACCTGCCTCCACGGTTTGTGCATTGGCAGTGCCACCCACGTCGAGGAAATTGGCTGGTTCGCCACCACTCAGTTTAATCATATCCATAGTAGCCATCGCTAATCCGGCTCCGTTTACCATACAGCCCACATTTCCATCCAGCTTCACAAAATTCAGGTTGTATTTGCCGGCCTCTACTTCCGTAGGGTCTTCTTCCGAAATATCTCTCAGCGTCGCCAGGTCGGCATGACGTATCATGGCATTGTCGTCGATATTCATTTTACAATCCACCGCGATGATCTTATCATCAGCAGCCTTGAACAAAGGATTGATCTCCAGCATTCCGCAATCCAGCCCTACATAGGCATTGTACAGATTGGTGACAAATTTCACACAATTCTTAAAGGCATCTCCTTTTAACCCCAGGTTAAAGGCAATTTTTCTTGCCTGAAAAGGTTGCAGGCCACCCGAAGGATGTACCCATTCTTTAAATATCTTTTCAGGGGTATCGTGCGCCACATCTTCAATATTCATACCGCCTTCGGTGCTGTACATAATCACGTTTTTACCATTGGAACGGTCGAGCAGTATCGACAGGTAAAACTCCTGTCTCTCACTGGGTCCATCGTAATACATATCCTGCGCCACAAAAATCTTGTTCACTACTTTTCCCGCCGGCCCCGTTTGTACGGTAACCAGGGTACCGCCGAGGATGCCTTTTGCAAACTCCTGTATATCTTCCAGCGATTTGGCAACCTTTACCCCGTTGATCCCGCTTTCCTTCACCACGCCTTTACCTCGTCCGCCGGCATGAATCTGGGCCTTCACCACTGCAAACTTGCTACCGGATTCGGTCTTGATTTTTCTATAGGCTTCCTCTGCCTCGTGAACAGCAGTGCAGGCATAGCCATCCTGCACAGGAACATTGTATTTTTTTAAAAGCTCTTTGGCCTGATATTCATGAAGATTCATAATAAGTAAACTTTTGCCACGAAGATAAGAGAAAGTTTAAAAGTTACGCATCCGAAGTTTCAGTGCCGGCTCGCTCTTCGGTATATTTGTGGCGATCAAAAAGCAAAGAATACAAAAAGCCGTTAACAGATAAACGAAGGAAGAACCGATGGCTAAGGACCCATATCTCAGTTCTACAAAAAAGATATTGCCCGTTATTCTGGCAACCTCCATCTTTATGCAAATGCTGGATTCTACCATTCTGAATACTTCGCTTCCGGCTATAGCAAGAGATTTGAATGAATCGCCGCTCAATATGCAGAATGCCATCGTGAGTTATGTATTAACGCTGGCGCTTTTTATGCCGGTGAGTGGTTTTCTTGCCGATAAATTTGGTACTAAGAAAATATTTATTGCAGCCCTGGTATTATTTGTATGCGGATCGGTCTTTTGCTCGCTCTCGCAGAATCTCACCCAACTGGTGGTGTCCAGAGTAGTGCAGGGCGTGGGAGGCAGCCTGATGACGCCGGTGGGTAAACTGGCGTTAATTAAAACATTTCGGAAGAACGAATTATTGAAGGCAATGAATTTTGCCATTATTCCCGCGTTGATAGGGCCTGTTTTGGGTCCCCTGGTGGGAGGTTATATGGTAGATTATTTTTCCTGGCACTGGATATTTCTGATCAATATCCCTATTGGATTGATTGGGATATTGTTGAGCGTGAGATATATGCCCGATTACAAATCGACTATGATTGATTTTGACCTCAAAGGCTTCCTGATTTTTGCCGCGGCTTCTCTCTCCCTTTCTGTTTCCCTCGAAATGTTTGGCAATACTGCGCATGTTACTCCCGTTTTATCCGTCTTTTTTCTGGGCTTTTTACTGCTTTATTTTTATTATCGCCACGCCCGCCGCGATGAGAATCCTATTTTTCCGCTGAATTTATTTAAAGTAAGAACCTTTCGGGTAGGCATAGTGGGAAATCTGGCTACCCGGCTGGGAATCAGTTCCGTTCCCTTACTTCTGCCACTCATGATACAAGTGGCTTACGGCCAATCGGCAGTTGTTTCAGGATGGATAATTGCGCCCATGGCCATAACGGCGATGTTTGGCAAATCGGCTGTAATCGGTATACTAAATCGTCTTGGTTACAGGCAAACACTCATGATGAATACATTTATCATCGGGCTTTTAATCTGCAGTATGGCACTTCCGGATGTTCATACTTCTATTTACTGGTATATACCTATTATAGCGGTGCTGGGCTTTTTTAACTCTATTCAGTTCACTTCCATGAACACGATATCAATTGCCGACCTTCGGCAATACCATACCAGCAGCGGTAATTCACTGCTTTCGGTGAACCAGCAATTGGCGATAGGATTTGGCGTTGCGTTCGGACTTATCGTCCTTAAAATTTTCCAGGCCGATACCCGGCTGATTCAGGATGATATTCACAATGCGTTTCGCTATACTTTCCTGGTAATTGGAGGTCTTACTATTCTCTCTGGCCTTGTATTCAGGAGATTACATTTCAAGGACGGGGAGAATATGAGGTCGGAATATTGATACGGATCCCCTTTAGAATGGCAAATCAGCTGTTTTTAAAATAAAGTAAACGGCGCATTTGCGCGGTATTAACATTTTCAACTACTGTTGGGCTACTCTCCTTTCGTTATATTTGCTCACTTAAAAATTCTCCCATGAGCGACGCAATAGTGAAAAGCGTAAATGAAACGGTAAATTTCCTCAGGTCAGTATATCCTGTTCAACCAGAAGTAGCTATTGTATTGGGTAGCGGGCTGGGCAATTTTGCCGGGAAAATAGCGGTGGAAAAAGAAGTGCCTTATACAGAAGTGCCCCATTTCCCGGTATCCACAGTAAAAGGGCATTCGGGCAAGTTGATTTTTGGCGAAGTAGCAGGGAAAAAAGTGGTGGCCATGAGCGGCAGGTTTCATTATTATGAAGGCTATACACCGCAGGATGTAGTTTTTCCCATCCGGGTTTTTAAAATGCTGGGTGCGCATACGCTTTTATTGAGCAATGCTGCTGGTGGGGTAAATCCTGGGTTTAAAGTAGGGGACCTGATGATCATTAACGACCATATCAGCTTTGGTACACCTAACCCTCTGGTAGGAAAGAATATAGAGGAGTGGGGTACCCGTTTTCCCGATATGAGCGAACCCTATAAAAAGCACCTCATTGCTAAAGCTAAACAAATAGCCGCAGAGGCGGATATCGAAATAAGGGAAGGCGTTTATTTTGCGGTAACCGGCCCTACTTTCGAAACCCGCGCCGAATACAAATTTATTAAAATAGCAGGAGCCGATGCGGTGGGGATGAGCACCGTGCAGGAGTGCATTGTGGCCAATCACATGGGCATGGATGTTTTTGCCACCAGCGTTATTACCGACTTAGGCATTCGTGAAGACGATAATATAATTACTCATGAAGAAGTGTTGGAAGCGGCCAGCGCAGCCGAGCCCAAACTTACCCATTTGTTTACAGAATTAATAAAAACGATATAGCAGGTCTGATGAGATTGTTTTTGATGTTCATACTGGTTTTTATTAGTATTGATGCTTTTTCCCAGGGCGCACTCCGAGGCATGAGCGACAGGTTTCGGGGCATGGGTTCGGGTGGGGGCGGAGGCAGCGATTCCTTAGGGAAAAGGAATAAATTAGAAGATTCGGTGACCATTAGTTACCGCTATCTCGATACGGCCCGGGTGTACAAGCTGGATTCCAGCATCAACGATTTTTCCGTAAAATATCCTATACCCGACGATTATTATTATTTAGGAAACACTGGCAGCGCAGCGCAGCCTTTTCTTTTTTCGCCGCGGATGAGGGCCGGATGGGATGCCGGTTTCCACGCTTATGACATTTATAAATTTACCATCGATAAAGCGCGTTTTTTTACTACCACCCGCCCCTATTCGGAGATCACTTATATGCTGGGTACCCGAAGCGAGCAGTTGATAGAACTGATGCATACCCAGAACCGGAATCCAAACTGGAATATCGGGTTGCATTATCGTATGATTGGAGCACCCGGTATTTATAAGAACCAGAAAACAAGCCACAATAATTACCTGGTCACCAACTGGGTACAGTCGGTTGACAAGCGATACAAGAATTTTTTTGTCATCGCTGCCAATAAGCTAAAAGGCGGGGAAAACGGCGGTATCGACACAGCGGGTAATTTGATGGATAATCCCGACTATAGCGACCGGTACAATATTCCTACACGATTGGGAGGAGATGCGGCCTATGCTACTAATTTCTTTAATACAGATGTGGGCACCGGCAACAAATACGATGATTTCAACCTGTTGATGCGTCAGCAATACGACCTGGGCCGAAAAGATTCTATTGTAACCGACAGTACTTCTATACCTTTATTTTTTCCACGTATTCGCTTCGAACATACGATCCGGTACAGCGCCTACCGTTACTTGTTTTCGGATGAAAACGTGAACAGTTCGTTTTATAGCACCTATTATGATTTGCGAAATGTAGGCTCTCCCTTTAAAAGGGAAGATTACTGGAAAGAACTGATGAATGATTTTTCCATCTACACTTTTCCCGATGCAAAAAACACGCAGCAGTTCCTGAAGCTGGGGGCCGCCTGGCAGAAACTTAAAGGGATTTCAAGGGATGGTTTCGTCGAAACCCCGGATGAAATATTTTACGCCGATGATATCGTGGTAAACCGCTATAATATTATCGGGCATGGCGAATATCGCAACCGTACAAAGAATCAGCGATGGGATTTATTGGCGCGCGGCAACCTGTATTTTGCGGGTATGAATGCGGGCGATTATGAAGCCGCTGCCAGTATTCGAAGCCTGTTAGGAAAGAAGATCGGATCAATGAAACTGGGTTTTGAAAACGTTAACCGCTCGCCCGCTTATATTACCCATACCAACAGTGCCTTTTATTTGATGGCAGATGCAGTGGATCTGAAAAAAGAAAATTCAACACATTTATACGCCGATATTTACCAGCCGTTTTTAAAGCTTAAACTGAGCGGTCATTACTACCTTGTAAATAACTATATCTATTATACCAACTATTATCATATTAACCAGGCGCCCCTTTTCAATATGCTGCAGATAGCGGCACAAAAGGTATTCGCTACGGGCAGGAAAGATCAGTTCAAATGGTTAGCTGATGTGTATGTTCAGCAGGTAATAGGTAACGGTCCGGTAAATGTGCCCCTGGTATTTACCCGCAACCGGTTCATGTACGACGGGAACCTTGGTTTTAATAACCTGAAGATCGCCATGGGTTTTGATACCCGTTACCGCACTAATTACAATGCCAATGGATATTCTCCACTGTTGGGACAATTTTTTTACCAGGATGAAGAAACCGTTAAGTATCAACTACCGGATATTGATGCGTTTGTTCATTTTCGCATCAATTCCTTCAGGGCTTTCGTACGTGCGGAGAACCTCAATGCTTTCAGAGGGCTGACAAACTATTCGGGAGGCACATCTTATGGGTTTACCAATAATAATTATGCGGCACCACAGTATCCTTATCCCGGCCTGCTCATTCGTTTCGGCATTTATTGGGGCTTTGTAAATTAAAAAAAGCCGCCCGTTAAGGCGGCCATGTTTATGCTGGGGTTTTTGATGATTAACCAAATATTCCTTTTCTGAGACTGCGGATGCTTTCGCCGATTTTGAAACCATTGTGATATACTTCTATTTTGTAATCACCGGCCTGGAATCCGTCCCCATTTTTTATAGGGAATGATACGCCTTTTCTTGTACCTGTTTCATATTCCACCGGAATTTTTGCCGTAAAGTTCCGGTCGCCATCCTGACGGGTGGTCATAGCGCCCGAACCTAATTCCATATTTTGAACAATGCTGCCTTTAGGATCGGTTACGATCACATATAAATCGGCCGGTCCCGAAGTGGTAATCCGGTTTTCTATATTGAACGCCACCTGCAGTTTGTCGACCCTGCGTGCAAAGCTTGTTTCCTTTTCCTTACCATTGCGTTTTTCTTTCAAAGGGGTGATAGACATACCGGAAGCAGACAATGTGCTCGCTACGTCTACGGTATTGGAGAGTTCTTCATTCTCAACATTGCGCATAGCCAGGTTCTGACTGAGAACATCCTTCTCCGAGTTTAAATGAACGTTGCGGACTGATAATTCCTGATTTTCGCCTCTCAATTGGGTTATCTGGGTTTCCAGCCGGCCAATCTGTCCGTTTAGTTCGCCGATTAACTGACGTGCTCTTTTTAAATCGGCAGCGGTGGCGTTACTATTGCTTAATATCCGGTTGATCTCTTCCTTCCTGGTGTCGATTTCTTTCTGAAGAGCCGATTTCTCGCCCTGCAAATTGTTATTGGCACCGGTTATCGAGTCGAGGCGAATTTCGGCAAGGTTGAATAACTGCCTTAGCGAATCGGATTCTGACATTGCATTCTCGGTCTGCGTGGTATCGGCTCCGGCGAATAAATTGTTGTCGGAACCTGCGTTCCGGCTCCATAACATATAACCCCAGGTGCCTAATAAGGCAACTATCAATGCGCCAATAAGTATATTCTTTCCACCATTAGGGTTGGACGCCGGTTGCTTCTCCGGTTGTTGGGAAGCTGATGGATAATTTGTGTTTGCCATAAAACAATGAAATTATAATATTTATGTTTGAACCATTTAGCGGACTGTCCGCCAAAAAATCCTGTTTAAAAATGCTCAATCTCTCAAAACATAAATTGTGCCAATTCATTAAGCAGCAGAAACCGGTGAGGTTTTTGTCAACTTCTTGCATTTTTAAAATTATCTTGCGAATATGTCTGTCGAAAAGATTATTACTGAATGGAAGAAAAGCAATTATAAACCAATTTATTGGATTGAGGGCGATGAAGATTACTACGTAGATATGTTGGTGAACTACGCAGAGCAGCATATCCTTTCCGAAGCGGAAGCCTCTTTCAATTTAACTGTTTTTTATGGGAAAGATGCCGCCTGGGCAGATGTATTGAACGCCTGCCGGAAATACCCGATGTTTTCAGAAAGGCAGGTGGTTATATTGAAAGAAGCGCAGCAAATGCGGGATGTGGATAAACTCGAGCCCTATTTGTCGTCTCCGCTCCATTCCACCATCTTAATTGTAGCATTTAAAGATAAAAAGCTCGATTCACGGACCAGGTTTGCCAGGTTGGTAAAAGCTAAAACAGAATACATTCTTACCAAAAAGATCTATGACTCTGCATTACCCGAGTGGGTGAACAATATGATCAGCCGGATGGGATATAATATTTCACAGAAAGCGGTTAGTCTTATTGTGGATCATATAGGCAATGATCTCAGTCGTATCCGGAGCGAGACAGATAAAATTTTGATCAACCTGGGTAGCCGGAAATCTATCACGGAAGAGGATGTTGAAAATTATGTGGGTATAAGCAAAGAATTTAATGTATTTGAACTACAACATGCTATAGCCACCAAAGATCTTCCCAAAGCCATTCGTATTTTACAGTATTTTGAGGCTAATCCTAAGGTAGCGCCGATACAGATGGTATTGCCCTCTCTTTATTCCTTTTTTAGTAAAGTGTATATGATTTCCGGCATTTCCGGAGGAGAAAGCGATATAGCCCGGCAAATAGGAGTGGGTCCTTATTTTGTAAAGCCCTATTTGCAGGCTTCTAAGGCCTATTCTTACCAGAAGACGGAGGAAATATTATTATTGCTGCACCAATATAACCTCAAGAGCCTGGGTGTACATGCAGGACGGGTAGACGATGCCGAGCTATTAAAGGAAATGGTTGCCAGGATACTGGTGTAGATTTTTATCCCTTACAGTCCTTTCAGCACCCGCTTGATGAGTTCTTCCAATGCCAGACCGGGTTCGGCTTTCAATAAGGCGGTTAGTTGTTGTTCTGCCTGCTGCCTGTTTATACCCAGCGCCAGCAGGGCTTCCATCGCGTCTTGTTTAATGTTGTTTTTAACCCCCGCGCCGGCACTCAGGATTATTTCAGAATGCTGCTTTCCTATTTTATCTTTTAGTTCCAGTATGGCCCGCTCTGCTGTTTTTTTTCCAATTCCTTTTATGCGCTCCAGGGCCCGCGAATCTCCCTGTAAAATAGCATGGCTTACTTCCTCGGGCCGCATAGAAGAAAGGATTAGTCTGGCGGTGTTTGCTCCTATACCCGAAACACTCAACAGTAAAAGGAAAGTATCCTTTTCGGTTGTATTAACGAAGCCATACAGCAGATGTGCATCTTCTCTGATGATAAGATGGGTAAATAACAGCCCCTCTTCCTGGTGTTGGATATCGGAATAAGTATTCAGGCTGATATGAACTTCGTATCCCACTCCCTGTACATCTATAATGACAGTGGAGGGAGTGATACTTGCAAATTTTCCTTTTAAATAAGCGATCATATTAAATACGAATGTAAAATTGAAATTTGGAAAATAAGAAATTAAAATTCCACTAACTTTGGCAACCCTGAAGGAGGTTCTTCGGGCAAAATTTTTTTATCGATCAATGAGCAATAAAATTGTAGCAGCCATAACCGCTGTTGGTGGCTATGTTCCGGAAGACAAGTTGACGAACTTCGATCTTGAAGAAATAGTGGACACTAACGACGAATGGATCAAAACGCGGACGGGCATAGAAGAGAGAAGAATATTAAAAGGCGAAGGCAAGGGAATTAGCGAAATGGTGGTACCGGCAGTAAATGAACTACTTCAGAAGAGAGGAATCGTTGCTTCGGAAATAGACTGTATCATCGTTGCTACGGTGACTCCCGATATGGTTTTTCCGGCCACTGCCAATATAGTGGCGCATAAGGTGGGCGCTATGAACGCTTTTGGCTTTGATGTTTCGGCAGCCTGTTCCGGATTCTTATATGCTTTAACACAGGGTGCGGCATTTATAGAAAGCGGTCGCTATAAAAAAGTAATTGTGGTGGGCGCGGATAAAATGAGCGCTATTGTGGATTATACCGATCGGGCTACCTGTATTATTTTTGGCGACGGCGCGGCTGCTGTCCTTTTAGAGCCTAACCAGGAAAACCTGGGTATAAAAGACAGTATTCTGAAAAGTGATGGAAGCGGGGTACAATATTTACGTATGAAGGCGGGCGGATCTGCCTATCCTGCTACGGCTGAAACCGTCGCTAACCGCGAACATTTCGCCTACCAGGAAGGACAGGCCGTATTTAAATTTGCGGTAAAGGGCATGGCGGACGTAAGCGCCGAACTGCTGGAAAAAAACAACCTTACAGGTGACGATATCGCATGGCTGGTACCGCACCAGGCCAACCTGCGGATTATAGATGCCACTGCTAACCGGATCGGGCTTCCCCGCGAAAAAGTGATGATCAATATCCAAAAATATGGTAATACTACGGCGGCCACCATTCCCCTGTGCTTATGGGAGTGGGAAAGCCGGTTGAAAAAGGGCGACAAGCTTGTGTTAGCGGCTTTTGGCGGCGGGTTTACCTGGGGCGCCACTCTTTTAGAATGGGCCTATTAGCCCCTGTTTAAACTTTTCCCATCCAATGAATATCAATATCCGTACAGCAACTGCCGAAGATTGCCCGCGAATACTGGAACTGGTACAGGAGCTGGCTACTTACGAAAAAGCACCGCAGGAAGTAACGGTGAGTCTTGAACATTTTACGGAGAGTGGCTTTGGTCCTAACCCGGTATGGTGGGGGTTTGTGGCGGTATACCAAGAGGAGATAGTTGCTTTCGCGCTTTATTATATCCGCTTCTCTACCTGGAAAGGCCAGGCCATGTATCTCGAAGATATACTGGTTACCGAAAAAATGAGAGGCAGGGGGATCGGAGCTATGTTATTCGAAAGCCTGATAGGGGAGGCACGGGAAAAAGGACTGAAACGTATTTGCTGGCAGGTGCTCGATTGGAATGAGCCTGCCAAAGCGTTCTATAAAAAGTATAATGCCAGTTTCGATGGGGAATGGATTAACTGCGCCATTTCTGTTTAAAATTTTCTTTAAAGAACCGGAATGAATAAACTAATTTTAGACCTGTTGAGATCAAGGTACATTTATATTATAGCCTGTTGGTTTCTTGCAACCATTGGTTTTAATGAAATAACAGCGTGCGTAAGATTTTCGGGAGCCGATACTACTCTGATTTGTGATGGCTGCGACACAAGAAATACCGGCCAGAACTCCGAAGAGCGCTCAATGGAGGAAGAACATAAACTATTGGCCGAGCCTCTTATTATATTTTGTTTATATAGTAGGGACGTAATGAAAAGCGATCTTTACAGGTTGCCCTATCTGGCAAAGGTGAATCTCGGAATAGTAACGCCCCCTCCCCGGCATTAAGCCCTTAGTCTTCTACCTGGCGGTAATATTCCGCCCGGATTTTCTACTTACCTATACAAAGGATTTTTTTATTATATGCAGGTGTATTGTTCACCGGTAAAACGAGTATTTGAACTTTTTAAAACTAATACGATGAAGAAATTATTTTCTTTGACCCTTTTTTTATTGATGTCGGCCATTGTTTTAGGCCAGGTTACCCATCCACAGCAGTTGATCCGGATAGGCTCTTCCGCCGAACTTTCGCGTCAGCTTAACCTCGATCCGGATAAAGCTTATGGGTTTCTGGCCATTGATATCCAACACTGGTTTCCTTCTCTTGTAAAAGAGAAGAAGATCAGCGAAAGGTTTGGGAAAAATGCCTATCGTACGAAAACGGTAAAGGTAATTGATGAAGCGGCACTGGTCGCTGCGTTAGTAGCCAGCTTGAAATCTCAGGCCATAGAGCTGACAGATTTGAAGAAAAAGCTGGTTCTTCTCGAAAGCAAAATGTAAAGTTGTTTTTCATTGTTTCCGGTAATAATTTTTAAGCCCCCTTTCCTCAACGGAAAGAGGGCTTTTATCAGCAGGCAATAAGGAGACACTTTTTAGAAAGAATATACTGCCGCCACCAGGAATGTTCCGGCGCTTTTGGTGCTGCTGCCGTCGTTTTTCGTAAAAATGGGATCTTTGGCGCTATCCAACCTAAATTCAGGAATGATGGCCAGTCCGGAGGCGGGCTTTATATTAATGGATAATGTAGCCTGGGTAACGGCGGTTCCGAAAAGCAGATTATCTTTTTTATCGTCGAAGTATTCGCCTCTCAGGGTAAGTCCCAGTTTTTCGGAGGGATCAACGTTCAGGTAAAGCGCCGAACCCCACCATTTTCCCGATCCCGATCCTGCCATATCCACCATTTTAACGGTACCGTCGTATCCTAAAGAAAAAGCATCGCTTATGGTAGCGGTGGCGGTCAGGCCAATCTGGTTGTGATTATTTCCGTCCAGGTCCTTGCCGCCTACATAATTCAAAAAAGCGTTTACGGCTTCAGAGGTCTTGCTCAATTGGGCGATTACATTTTTTTTAGCGAAGTTGGCGGAAAGCAAGTCGGTAGGATTGGTGATACCGGCCATCAATCCAAAGCCTCCACCCATACTATAATCTAACTTCAGGCCCGTATGGGAGAAGGGACCGTAGGAAAACATATAACTCATACTGTAATTTCGGTTCAATTGAGGATCTAAGACCTCGTAACCCAGGTGGGTGCCCCATTTACCCGCAGATATGCGGATATTATCGGTGGGTTTATATACAACATAAGCCTGTTTGATGGCCTGAAGAACTGCTGATCCCTGGCCGGTAACCGCATCCGGCTCTTCGGCATATGAAAACTCCCGGGCCCGGGTTCCGAAGCCGAGGTCGGCCACAATTTCGGCCTTGCCTTTGGAATAGCTTGTTTTCAATGACGCCATACCCAACTCAATCGAATTTTGCGAATTAGTAAAGCTCGTAAGATTGTTAAAGGTACCGGCCGACTGTGCATTTTGAAAATTATACCGGTAGTAGGCATCTACCGATCCGTTGATCTGTAATTCGCCTGCGGGTTCTTCCTGTGCCGATGCGGATTGAGTAAAAATGAAAGTGGAAAAGAAGAGAATTTTGGTCGCAAAAAGAAGTTTAGCCTTCATCTACTTTAGTTTAATGTTAAAAAATTTTTTTTAAAGCAATTCCATACAGCCGCAAAGAAATGTTATATAATAAAATATACTATATATTTAAATATGAGATAATATTGTAATTATTTAATATTAAAATATAAATATATG
>JBEBUZ010000070.1:0-19019 GCA_040393015.1 Paraniabella yanshanensis | reverse complement strand
TAACCTGTATTACCCTACAGGTACCTGGTTGGGTAATACGGCTCCCGATGGTTATGCGTCCGAATCTGACAACAACAACTATAACTATGTGCTCGATCATATCCTTACCTTCCGTAAAATATACAACCGGAAGCATTCTATTAATGCCACGGGTGGTTTTTCCTGGCAGCAATGGTTCAACCGCTCATCGAGCGTAATTAATATGGATTTTCCATCAAATACCCTTTCTTACTATAATATGCAGGCAGCGGCTTATCCCGGCCGGTATTATAACGGGTACCGAACCCGCGCCCTGGCTTCCTTTATCGGGCGGGTAAACTATACCTACGACCGGCGCTACTCCATCATGGCTACCGGTCGCTACGATGGATCGAGCCGACTGTCACCAGGTAATAAATGGCTTCTCTATCCTTCACTGGGCGGCTCCTGGAATGCTACCAACGAAAAATTCTTCAAAGAATGGCTCAAAAGCAAAGGATATATGTCTTCGTTCAGGCTTCGGGCCAGTGTAGGTATTGCTGGTAACGATAATATCGCCATCGGTGGCTCCCAGGCTTCTTACGGACTTAATTTTTATCCCATTGGCAGCAATATCGAGACCGGCTATGTGCTGAGCCGTTTTGAAAACCCCGACCTGACCTGGGAAAAAACCATCCAGTATAATGCCGGCGCCGATCTTGGTTTTCTGAAAGACAGGCTTACTTTTTCGATAGACGCCTATAACAAAATTACCACCGGGCTGCTCATTGACCTGGCCCTCCCCATTTCGTCGGGAACGGGTGGTTACTACACGAATGTAGGTGAGGTGAACAACAAGGGTATTGATATAGAAGCCAGCTTTGCCGTGCTGAATACCAAAAAGACATCCCTCAATCTGAGTGGTAATATCTCTCCCATCAAAACAAAAATTATAGACATGGGAGCCGCCAATATCATTTATGGCAGAACCTTCCACGTATCCGGAGGATATGTGCTGGGACAGGGAGTAACGGCGGCCATCCCAGGCTATGCCATTTCTTCTTTCTACGGATATAAAACCAACGGTATTTATCAGAACCAGGCCGAAATAGACAATGACCCGGCGCTGGCCAACGACAATGCAAAGCCCACTATTAAACCGGGTATGGTAAAATTTGTGGACCTGAACGGAGACGGTCAGATTTCTGATGCCGACAAAACCGTGATAGGCGATGCCATGCCCGATTTTACCTACGGTTTCTCGGCCGATTTTACAGCGGGTAAATTTTCTGCAACCATGACGATTTTCGGAAGCCAGGGTGCACAACTGCTCAATATGAACCGCTGGTTGGTAGGTTCGGGCCATGCTAATACCAGTCATAATCAGATGGAGGACGCTTATCAGGGACGCTGGTTTGGTGAGGGCACCAGCAATCTTTACCCCGCCTTAACCACCAATACGGTAAGGCTGCAGCAGCGCTTTCCCGACTGGATGGTAGAAGACGCATCCTTCCTGAGATTACAAAACCTTACCCTGGGATATCTTATTTCATTGCCGGAAAAATCGAGGCTGGGCGATGTGAAGCTGTCGGTAACCGGTACCAATTTATTTACCATTACGGGGTATACGGGCTACGATCCCAATATTAATGCCTTTGGCTTCAACTCCCTCAACAATGGTATTGATTTGGGTACATTGGGCCAGGCCCGCTCGTTCTCGGTTTCCTTAAAATTATTATTTTAACAGGAAGCCTGCCTGGCGTTAACAAGGTTCAGATGAAAAAAAGGTTTGTCCTTATAAATAAAAAAGATACACAGATGAAACGTAAAAGCTTATATATATTTCCACTGCTGCTGGCTTTCTTTATACAATCCTGCAGCCTCGATGAAACCATACTGGATGGCCCTACACCGGGAACCACCAATACCGAGGGCGATGTAACTGCCTTGATTACCGGTATGTATTCGCGCTTCAACGACCCCGGCATGTTTAAGTTTCAGGGTCATATTATGCTCACTGTATGTGCCGATGATTTTTACTCGGCTTCCGGATCGGAATACGGCCCATTTGCACAGCGCGTACTTACACCCGCCAATACTTCACCCATGTGGAACGGTATGTACCTCACCATTGCCAATGCCAACGGCCTGATCGAAGCCCTCGACAATCTGCAACTCAGCGATGCCTTTGAAGCAAGGGCCTATGGCGAAGCCTATTTCATACGCGCTTTCAGTTTTTATTACCTGGCGCGGCTTTATGGCGGTGTACCCCTCAGAACCTCGCCTACCAATATCAATGCCGATTTCTACCTGCCCCGGGCTTCCCTGGCCGATACCTATGCACAAATTTTCGCCGACTTTAAACGGGCGTCCGAATTATTGCCGCTAAGGAACTCCCTGCCGATCTCCGAACTGGGAAGGGCAACCAAAGGAGCCGCCCAGGCCATGCTGGCCCAGGCCTATCTTACCTATGGCGATCAGTTGCTGTTGAAGGGACAGGATGCTTCGGAATACTTCACCAATGCGGTTACCTATGCCGATTCCGTAATCAGCAGCAATCAATATTCCTTGTTGAGCAACTATGCCGACCTTTTCGATATTGGCAAAGAAACCCTTGCCTACAACGAAGTTATTTTTGGTATCCGATTCCAGACCGACCCCACCAACCGGGCCCAACCAGCCGCCGGCTCAGAGTATGCCCTCAGGTTTAACGTAGCCAACACCCGCTATGTATCCGCCAACGGCGATAACCAGAACGGTGATGGCACCTACCGGGTACAAAACTGGTTCATCGATCATTACCGCGATGGTGATTACCGCGATGAGGATAGCCTCGTATTTGATTACCGCAATGAAGGAGCTTTCTGGCAAAGTTCGATTGGCAATAACAACAATACTTATTTTGTTTATCCTAATGTGGTACCGGCGGGCATGGGTAACAATACCATTCCTAACCCCATTATCCGCAAGTATATCGATCCCAATGGCAAGGACCAGCGAAACCACGGCAACGACTTTTTTATTATCCGCCTGGCCGAAATCTATTATATCAAAGCAGAGGCTTTGAACGAACTGCATGGCGGGCCTACCGCCGAAGCCCTGGCGGCTTTTAATACAGTAAGAGCACGCGCCCGCAACGCCGATGGTAACGCCCGTGCCATTCCTGCCGACCTCGATGCCGTAACGGCAGGCGACCAGGCCGCTTTCCGGATGAAGATATTCGACGACAGGGGCCTGGAACTGGTAGGCGAGGGACAGCGATGGTTCGACCTGGTGCGTATGCCAAGTCCGCTGGGCAATAATGTAACCATGTACGAGTACCAGTTCCTGCACCGGCTGGCTAATAAGCTGGAAGGCTATCCCACTTATACACCGTTTACCGCCACACCTTCGTATAACAATACGACCAAGCTGTGGACTCCAAGGCACGGCGTACATACGTTTGCATTAAATGTAAGTGTACCTAAGTTTCTGCTGTTCCCGGTTCCCACGTCAGAACTGATACAGAACCGGAATTTCGGCAACCAGAACCCAGGATGGTAATCAATAATATTTTCGCACCTATTCATCTATCGACAAAACCGAAGATTATGGTAAAATACTTTTTAAAACAGCCTCTTACAATTATATTACTCGTTGCCCTGGCAGCCTGTACCAAAAGCGTTGAAGACCTCACCGTTATACCCCCGCCTGCACCGGAAAAGAACGCCAATACAGGAGGTGCACGGGCCGATGCGATCGTGTATTTTCAGCAGGACTTCAATTCCTCTACCGTGTATACAAGCTATATAGGAACCGGTACCAACCAGGTCGATGGTATGCAGTTTAACGGAACGGCCAGCATCAACACCCTTAATAATACCCTTCAGATTGTAAAACAGGGAGGATCGGGTACTAACCGGGCCAGTATATCCAAAACCACTCCTTTTAACCCCACCGGCGTGGGAGGGTTTTTACGATTTGAAATGAAATTGACGGTGAGTGAAAATACGCCGGGAACCAATGTCTCGAATGGCTTTCTGTTCTCGGTGGGAATGGGTATAACCAGTACAGCGCCTGCCGATCCGGGCAATGCAAATGTGCACTCGGCTTTATATGTGAGCCCCGTGGCAACCGAAGGAGCTTTTATCGTACGTGCCCGTACAGCCAACGAAAATATATCGAGCGAAGCGATGGAAGGTACTCAAAAAATTGTGTGGTACATCAATAACAGCGGCGCCCCCGCAGGATATGCAGCTCCCGACGGCGTAACCCTGGCCAGTGTGCTGAACGACGCCGCAGATGTTTGGGCCATTGATGAAGCGGGGACAGCCACCCTTATTCTCGACGATGTACCCGCCCTCACACCCGACATCGAAGGGTTAAGACAGTTTAAGATATCCAATAATGCCAACTTCGTAGCCAAACTGGATATTGACGATCTGCTGATAGTGGAAGAGCCCTTGATCGTATTGAAAAAAATTACCAGTGTAACTCCGGTGGAAGACGTTTCGGCGCCAGTGAAAACCATCTTTTCACTCCTGCCCTTACCCACTCATGTAAATGTAACGCTGGAAGACGGTACTACCGATAATGCGACCCTACGCTGGTCGGAAATAACCCAATACAATCCCTATCGATTGGGTGAATATGAGGTTCGGGGCGATATTATTGCCAGCAGCGGTACCATTAACCTCGATGAACTTTTCCTCACTACTAAAGTAACCGTACGGGAAGATTTTCGGATAGTAGATGTATTCTCTCCCAATGGTGACGGTATCAACGACACCTGGGAAATCCCCGATCTGCGCTGCTTTGTTCGCAGCTCGGTACAGGTACTCGACAGGGACGGACAAAGTCTGTTTTACTCCGAAGACCCCCTGGTGGCCTGGGATGGTAAAAATAAAGAAGGGCAGGTGAAAGCCGGTTCCTATTTCTATATTATAAAAGTACCCGACCTTTTAATGGAGAAAAAAGGCGTGGTGACGGTGATTAAATAATAGTAAAACAACTGGCTTATAAAAATCAGAACATGAAAAAATATTCTTTCCTTTTACTACTCATAATGGCTGCCGGCGGTGCCATTGCCCAAAACGGGCGTTCTATCGCCGCATTCCCGCAGTTCAAACAATACATCAATCCCGCACTTACGGGACACGACGGTACATCGGTACAGGGCTTTTATCGTAACCAGCATAACAGCTTTGAGAACGCCCCTCAGACCTTTTTTCTTTCGGGTGAGGCCAATCTGTCGGAACTCAACGGCACGGCCAATACCGGTAAGCTCAACCATAGCGTGGGACTGGCAGCGATCTACGATGCTTTTGGTTCGGCTACCACCACAGGACTGAATCTTTCTTATGCAGCATCGGCAAAAATTACCAACACTTTAAACCTCAGGGCGGGTTTGGCAGTCACTTATGATAAGGTGAAAACGGAAACAACCGATCTCCATCCTCTGGATCCGAACGATCCGGCCCTGAAAGCAGACAATATGCTGAATAAATATGGTTTGAATGCAGGTGTAGCCCTCACCTCGGAAGATTTTTATGTGGGGTACGCGGCCTACGACGCTGTTAAATCGGGCAGCGGTAACCAGGGTTATTACGAAGATAATTATATATTGCAGCACGCGGTTCAGGCCGGATACAGATACGCGCTCACCAATGGATTTGGATTGGTGGCCAATGCACTTTGCCGCTACGATGAACAGCGGAAAGCCATTGCCGAAGGACACCTGAAAACCGTATTTAACAATACGTTTTGGGTAGGCGGGGGGTATCGCCAGGATGCCGGAACCATACTTAACGCGGGCGTACGAATTCAGCAATTAAAACTGGGCTATAGCCGCGAACTGAATACCCATCGCGTAAACGGTGAAAGAATGGGGGCCAACGAAATAGTACTGAGCTACCATTTTTCGCCAGCGCTTAAAAAAGCCGGTAAAGGCCTTTCGATATGGTAGTAGAATACCCGCAATGATTACCAGCGACTTTTTCCATAAGATAAAATATACTGATGAATAAAAAAGTATTACCGATCTGTTTTTTCCTACTGGCCGGCATGTTGATTGGCGGAAAGGGCAACACGCAGCAGCCATCCCCGAAAACACCGAATATAATACTCATCCTGGCCGATGACCTGGGCTTTTCGGATATCGGTTCTTATGGCGGGGAAATAGAAACTCCTAACCTCGACAAGCTGGCCAGCGGAGGCCTGCGTTATAAACAGTTTTACAATGCCGCCCGTTGCTGCCCTACAAGAGCCTCGTTGGTAACCGGCCTTTATCCCCACCAGGCCGGCATGGGATGGATGGCAGCAGCCGACCTGGGTACCACACCGGCCTACCAGGACAACCTGAATAATGAATGTGTAACCATTGCCGAAGCGCTGAAACCCGCCGGGTACAGCACTTATATGACGGGCAAATGGCACCTGACCAACGAAAGAAAAATAGATGGGTATATAACCGATAACTGGCCCGTACAACGCGGCTTTGATCGCTACTTCGGCATTATACCCGGTGGAGCTAATTATTTTACCCCCACCATTTACAGCAATAACGAGCGGTATAAAGCGCCCGATAATTTTTACCTCACCGATGCGATCAGCGATACCAGCGTAAAATATATCCGGGATCATTTTACCCAAACACCCGGGAAGCCGTTTTTTATGTATGTGGCTTATACAGCCCCTCACTGGCCGCTGCATGCTTCCAAAGAAGCCATTGAAAAGTATAAACAAGTATACACAAGGGGCTGGGATGCTATACGCGAAGAAAGATTCCGGAAACAAAAAGCCCTCGGACTATTCGCCAACAATACGGCTCTAAGTCCGCGCGATGCCGAAGTGCCCGCCTGGCATAGCCTTTCGGAAAAAGAAAAAGAGGAAATGAGCATGCGCATGGCTATTTACGCCGCCCAGGTAGATGTGATGGACCAGGGGATAGGAAGAATAGTAGCCAGCCTCGAACAGCAGGGGCAGTTAGACAATACGCTGATCTTTTTCCTGAGCGATAACGGGGCCTGTGCCGAATACATCAGCAGCGGTAAAAGCAAGGCGGTAGACGGCACACAGGAAACCTTTGAAAGCTATCGCATTCAGTGGGCCAACGTAAGCAGTACCCCTTACCGGGAGTACAAGCATTTCACCCATGAGGGCGGCATTGCCACACCGCTAATTGTGCATTGGCCAAATGGTATTAAACCGCAACTGAAAAATACTTATGTAACCGAATACGGACATCTCACCGATATTATGGCCACCTGCGTAGACCTCGGCAAAGCCCGTTACCCTTCAACTTTCAAAGGGCATACAATTATTCCCATGCAGGGTAAAAGCCTGGCGCCTCATTTTGCAGGAAACAGCAATCACCGGGGCAAACTATATTGGGAACATGAAGCCAATATAGCTTTACGCGACGGTAAATGGAAACTGGTGGCCAAAACCAAAGAAGGCAATGCATTCGACAAATCCACTATGCAATTGTTTGATATGGATGCCGACCCTACCGAAATGAACGACCTTAGTCAACAATACCCCACGCGGGTGAGCAGCATGTTCGCCGATTGGGATCGCTGGGCACAGAGTATACAGGCTTACCCTCTCGATACCCGAGAATACAATGTGCGGATGCGGGCCTATCGTCGCACGATCAACGGGAGCTTTGATGATAACCTGGGCGGCTGGAATACCCGAGTGGCCGATAACGTTTCTGCCAGCATCGGCATCGATGAGTCGGGCCGGATCAGCGGAAAAAAATCGGCATTGGTGACGGTAGACAAAGCAGGTTCGCGACCGGCAGCCGTTAACCTGAGCTGGGTATTCCCGGTTAAGAAAGGAGAACGCTTCGCCGTAAAATGGAAAAGCATGGCCGCGGAAAACACGCCTTTTTTTGCAAGGCTGGAGAAAGCAGGAGATGGTGCTGATAAAATTATCGACCGGGAAATTACCGCAGGAAAATCGGTCAAAGATTTCTCCTTCGTTTCAAAAGCCGCCGCCGAGGACGGCAATTACCGCCTGGCTTTTTATTTCGGCAAAGCACAGTCGGGGTCCCAAGTATGGCTCGATGATATTGAATTAATTCCTTTAACAAATTAAAATATGCTATACAGGTTTTTACTGTTTTTTTTACTGATCTCCACCGCCGGTTTTGCACAAACAAAAAAACATGTGCTGCTGGTAAGTATAGACGGGTTTCGTCCGGACTTTTATAAAATGGAAAAATGGAAAGCTCCCACACTGAAAAGTTTGAAAGAAAAAGGCATTTATGCCGATGGAGTAGAAAGCGTTTTCCCTTCGGTTACCTATCCCTCTCACACAGCTATTATAACCGGGGTAGGGCCGGGCACCCATGGCATTTATTATAATGTGCCCTATCAGTCCCCCAACGGCGCCTGGTATTGGGACGAACACTATATAAAAGTTCCAACTCTTTGGGATGCAGTAAAATCGGCGGGAATGAGCTCAGGATCGGTGATGTGGCCGGTAACCGTTGGCGCGCCTATTACCTATAATTTTCCGGTAAGAAGGGCGGATAACGATGAAAAAAGCGACCAGATTTCCCTTACCCGCCAGGTAGTGACACCCGCCGGGTTATTGGATCAGATGCAACCGTCCATCGGCAAATTAACACAGGAGGACTTTAGCCACGATAATGTGGATATCACCATCGGTAAAATGGCCGCCTGGATAATCAAAACACAAAAGCCTGAACTCATGGCCGTGCATTTCCTGGGGCTGGACCATACCCAGCACGGTGTAGGCCGGGAAGGCCCTAAGGTTCAACAATCGCTTACAACGGTAGACAGCATGCTGAACATAGTGTTGAAAGCCTACGAGGCAGCCGGATTGCAGAACAATACCGATATTATTATCACCGGCGACCACGGCTTCGCTTCCGTAAAGCGGATGATATCGCCTAATGTGCTGCTGGCAAAAGCCGGTTTGATTAATGGAAAAGAGTACAAGGCCCGCTTTCACAGCACCGGAGGCTCCTCTTTTCTGTACCTGAAAGATCCCGGCGATAAAGCCAGCCTGGAGCAGGTGAAGAAAATATTGAGAGATTTGCCCGCCGATCAACAAAAACACTTCAGGGTGTTGGATCGCGCCGAATTAGACAAGCTGGATGTAAATCCAGAAGTGGCGCTGGGCCTGGCAGCCGATCATACCTCGGCCCTGAACAACGAAGTAAACGGCGAATTAATTAAGCCCCGGAAAAAAATAACCGGCTCTCATGGTCACGACCCCCGGATTCCTGATTTATACACCGGCTTCCTCGGCTACGGTCCTTCCTTTAAAAAACAGGCCAGGGTGGACAAACTAAAGCTGACGGATATGTCGGCCCTGATCAGCGAAATACTGAACTTAAATTTTAAAAAAGCCGACGCTGCTTTAAAACAAAAAGTATTTAAGTAAACAATTATGGGGAACCTTTTCCGATTTTTCCTTTTGTTCTGGCCAATATCCGGACTTTGTTTAACCGCGCAATCGCAAAACCAACGACCCAATATTGTGGTGGTTATGGCCGATGATCTCGACTCCCGGCAGTTAAGCTGCTACGGAGGGGAGAATTTAAAAACCGTTCATATCGACCGCCTGGCCAAAGAGGGTTTGCAATTTCATAATATGGTGGCTTCGGAAGCCATGTGTATACCCACCAGGGCCTCGCTGTTTACCGGTTTATACCCCGCCCGGCATGGTTCTTTTCAAAACCACAAACCGGTGTTTGAAGGACTTAAAAGCATTGGTCATTATCTCGGCGACCTGAATTATACCGTGGCGCTGACGGGCAAGGATCATAGTACCCGACCTGCCTCGGTTTTTCCCTTCCGTTTCATTAAGGGATTTGAGTCCAATTGTGTGGCCCGCACCGATGAATACTTCCTCGACAGCCTGCGACAGTTTATAGGCCAGGAAAAAAAACCTTTTTGTTTGTTTGTAATGAGCATTAACCCCCATGCTCCCTGGACCGTAGGCGATCCCTCGGCTTTTGATCCCGACAAGCTAAAACTACCGCCGCATTGGGTTGATACCCGACAGGTGCGCGAACAGTTTAGCCGCTACCTGGCTGAGGTAAAACGGCTTGACGACCAGGTAGGGGATATCATGCAATTATTAAAGGAAACCGGCAAGGATAAAAATACCATCCTTATATTCCTGGGAGAACAAGGAGCTCAATTTCCCGGCGCCAAATGGAACCTTTGGGACGAGGGACAAAAAAGCGCAATGATCGTGCGCTGGCCCGGCCAGGTAAAACCGGGCTCCCAAACCAATGCCATCGTTCAGTACGAAGACCTTACACCCACTTTTATCGATATTGCCGGGGGGCAGCCCGTGGCTAAGCTCGACGGAAAGAGTTTCCTGAAAGTATTACAAGGAAAAACCAATACAGCCCGGGATTTTGCTTTTGGCATCCATAATAATATTCCCGAAGGACCGGCTTATCCCATGCGCAGCATCAGGAGCGATCGTTACAAGCTTATCCTGAACCTGAACCCCAAAAGAAAATACCATATCAAATACATGATGAACCCTCAGAAAACCGATAGCTACTGGAACGGATGGGTAGCACGGGGGCAGGAAAGTGAAGCCGATAAACGACTGGTAGACCGGATCGTACACCGCCCGGCGGTACAGTTCTACGATCTGAAAGCCGATCCCTATGAACTTAATAATATAGCCGACGATGCCCGATACAGCGTATTGGTACAACAATACACGAAAGAATTGAAAAAATGGATGCAACAGCAGGGCGACACAGGAGCGGCCATGGATATTCAATATAACAAATCAAAATAAGTAAGCAGATGAAGTTCAGGAGCGTTTTTTTTTGTCTTTTTACCAGCCTGGTACTGGGTTCGGCCGCACAGGCGCAGCAGAAGCCTAATATCATTTTTATTCTCGCCGATGATTTGGGATCGTCAGAATTAGGTTCCTATGGCAATACTTTTAATGAAACACCCCATCTCGACCAACTGGCATCAGAAGGCATGCGTTTTACACAGGCCTATTCCGCAGCCGCTATTTGTTCGCCGGCAAGGGCAGGTTTTATAACCGGCCAGTATCCTGCCCGTATTGGTATTACCGATTTTCTCGACAATGAAGCGCCCAGGTACCTGGATCCCGCTAAATACTATACCCTTAACGAGGCTCTGGCCGACGGGGGCTACCATACCGGCCTTATTGGTAAATGGCACCTCGATACCAAATTCAGCAATCCCATAGGAAACCCGCACCAGCACGGCTTTCACGAAGTGATAGGCTCGGAAACAAAATATATTGCCGACGGTGATTATTTTTATCCCTACGATAAAATTGATACCTACACCAGTGGTACGGAAGGAGAATACCTTACCGACAGGCAATGCAGCGATGCGGCGGATTTTATAGAAAGAAACCGGAAAAAACCCTTCTTTCTTTATCTTTCCTTATACAGTGTACACACGAGGCTGGAAGCAAAGGAGGCGTTGATTAAAAAATACCGCGAAAAATTCGATAAAAAATACGGAGCAGGTGCCGCTGCCAGATTTTATGACGATCCTCAAAACCAACGCCACGAAGGGAAACACCTCGATAACCCCTACCTCGCTGCAATGATAGAAAGCATCGACAATGGCGTAGGCCATATTATGGCAACCCTTAAAAAAAATGGCCTCGAAAAAAATACGCTGGTAGTTTTTTTTTCCGACAATGGCGGAGTAGCCGGTTTTGCCAATAATGGCATTTTACGCATGGGAAAATCCTGGCTTTATGAGGGCGGCATTCGCGAAAACTTAATCGCACGCTGGCCTGCGGCTATTAAACCCGGCAGCGTTTCCAATGCAGCGGTGTGCGGTATCGATTTTTATCCCACGTTCCTCGAAATGGCCGGATTGAAAAATAAACCCGGCAATATTGTAGATGGAAAAAGTATACTACCGGTTTTTAAGGGTAAGAAATGGGAGAGAGGACAGCCCCTGTTTTGGCATTATCCCTCCGAAACAGGCCAATGGATACCCCGCATGTGCAGTGCCGTAAGAATGGGTAATTATAAAATGCTTTATTTTTACGCGGCTAAAAGAACCGAATTATACGATCTTTCAAAGGATCCTACAGAAAAAAATGATATATCATCGTCAGAGCCACTGAAAGTGAAGGAATTAACATCTATATTAAATAAATGGAAAAAAGAAGTGAAGGCCGAAGAACCGGATACCCGGCGTAGGGAGAAGAAAAAGAAAGCTTAAATAAATCCTTGAAAACGACAAAAGCTATATCCCAGTTCCTTATTAGCAGGCGGGGTCTGATGCTCTTCCTGTTAGTAATAGCGCAGATAGCTTACCTGGCTGCGAGCGGGCAGCAACTGCTTTTCCGGCATTATGGGGTAGGCAACGGCATGTCGTCTAATACCGTATGGAATATCATCCAGGACGACCAGGGGTATATGTGGTTTGGCACCAAAAACGGTTTGAACCGCTTCGACGGGCACACTTTTAAAATTTATCAGGCGCATGCCACCCCCTCTGCCGAGAACAGCTTTATTCACTCCATCTGCCGGTTCGACAGCACCCGGTTTTGGGTAGGAACCGAAGACGGGTTATACGTGCTGGACCTGGTGGAAGAAAAGTTTTCCAAAATAAACGCACTGGGAAATGACATTATCTTCTCTATTATAAAAGACGATAAGGGCCACATGTGGGTGGGCAGCCGGAGCAATGGTTTGTATAAATACGATGCCGCCCGCAACCGTTTTCTAAACTACCGGCGGGGAGAAGGGGAGGGATCTATTTCTCATAACCAGGTGAGGCGATTACAGCAGGATGATGAGGGCAATATCTGGATTGGCACTTTTGGTGAAGGAGTGGATATACTAAATCCCGCTACGGGGAGGGTGAAGCGTTTAAAAGCGGGAACCGGAGAGACCAGTCTGTCGGGAAATTTCGTCCTTTCACTCTATAAAGACAATAAGGGAAATATGTGGATCGGTACTTTGTCGGGCGGACTGAACTGCTGGGTTCGCTCCGAAAACAAAGTAAAAATCTACAAGAGTGGCGGCACTGATGCCATCAGCGACAATATTGTGCGCGCCATCTATCAACCCGATAATGACCATTTGTATGTAGGAACAGAAAAAGGGCTGAATGTGCTGAACTTACGCCAGGAAAAATTCACGGCCTATACCAACCATTCCAGCGACCCCTACAGCATCAGCGATAATGCAGTTTACTCTATTTACCCCGATCGGGAAGGAGGCGTATGGGTGGGTACTTATTTCGGGGGTGTCAACTATTTTTCCAAAGACGGCCCGGGATTCGATTTCTATTATCCCACCGGTGCACCCGATGCCCTTTCGGGCAAGGCCGTGAGCTGCTTTCTCGAAGATAAGCCGGGATACTTTTGGGTAGGGACGGAAAATGGCGGGCTGAACTATTATAATGCCAGCGATGGCAGCTTTCAGCGATACCCTTTTCATGCCGGGCAGGAAAAATTATCTTATAACAATATTCACGCACTGTACAAGGATAGGGAAGGCAATTTGTGGGTAGGTACTTTTAGCGGAGGACTGAATGTTATCAACCTGCAAACAGGAAAAATAAAGCACTATATAAGCAATGCCTTCGATCCGGGCTCCCTAAGCAGCAACAGTGTCTATTCCATCAACGAGGACAGAAAGGGAAATATTTGGGTGGGAACAGTAAAAGGTCTGAATATTTACGACAGGGAAAAGGACGCTTTCATTCGCGTAACGGGCATGGATCTGCAAAACAGTTGTATTTATGAAGTGTACGAGGATGCCGCTGGAACTATATGGGTAGCTACTTACGAAAACGGAGTGCTTTGCCGGAAGGCAGGTGATGAGGAGTGGATCAGGTATGCAACCGCAAATTCATCGATCAGCTCCAACCGTATTATTTCCTTACACGATGACGGCAAGGGTAACCTTTGGCTGGGTACCGATGGTGGAGGCCTGGACAAGCTGAATATGGCATCGGGAAAATTGACCAATTTTTTCGGTCGAACCGGGATGCCCTCCGTTATTTTCGGAATTTTACAGGACGGGCAGGGAGCCTTATGGCTTTCCACCAACGATGGGGTACTTAAATTCTCGGAGCAGCCTTATAGTGTGCTTTCCGTGGCCCATGTGAGCCATTTCAATAATCGCCTGTATAATTACAACGCGTATTACAAAGCATCGGACGGCAGAATGCTAATGGGAAGCATCAACGGGTTTAGTAGTTTTTATCCCGAACAACTGACATTGTTACCGGGAAAGAACCATGTGGTACTCACCCATTTCAAGCTGTTTAATAAAGAAGTTTCCTTTAACGACAAAAATTCTCCTTTGGCCGCATCGCCAGGCTATGCACAAACCCTTCGGCTTCGGTACAACCAATCCGTCATCAGTTTCGAATATGCTGCGCTCAATTACCGCGATCCCGACCGGATACAATACGCTTACCTTATGGAGGGTTTTGATGAAAACTGGAACATGGTGGGAACCCAGCGAAACGCCACGTACACCAACCTGCCGCCGGGCCATTATACCTTCAGAGTCAAATCTACAGATGAATACGGCAAATGGAATGAACCCGTTACCGCCATATCGGTTATAGTAGCACCGCCCTATTACCGCACTGCCGCTGCGTATACCTTTTACCTGCTGGTACTCGCATTTGGAGTATGGATGCTTAAAAATTATTTTAAAAGAAGGGAACAGACCCAGAACGCCATACAACTCGAGCGGATGAAAGTGCAGCGCGATCACGAATTTTACCAGCAAAAGATGGAGTTCTTCACCACCATGGCCCACGAAATAAGAACCCCCCTCTCGCTGATTATGGCGCCGCTGGAAAAACTGCTTTCGGTAGAAAAAAAACCCGATACCCTGCGGCAACTCGATGTAATGGAGCAGAACACACAAAGGCTCCAGACACTGGTGAATCAGTTGCTCGATTTCAGGCGAATTGAAAGCGATATTTATACCATCAAAAAAGAAAGGCTCGAACTGGTTTCCTATATCCATGCCCTGTACTCCCGTTTCTCGGCTATTGCTTCGCAAAGAGGCATTAAGTTTAATATGTCCACCGAAGTAAACCAACTGATGATTAAGGCCGATGCCGAGGCCCTGCAAAAGATATTGAGCAACCTGCTTATTAATGCCTTTAAGTTTGCCCGGTCGGCGGTGGAAATAAAGATCAGCCTCCCTGAAACGGCAGTCGGCGACGAGAGAAGCGTTTCAGTAAGCATTACCGACGATGGATTAGGCATCCCGGCCGACCAGTTACAGAATGTATTTAAGCCCTTTTTTAAAGTTACATCACCCGAGCATAAGATAAAAAATATAGGAGGCACCGGCATCGGCCTTTCCCTGGCCAAAGCCCTGTCGGAAAAACATGAAGGAAGGCTGGATGTGCAGAGCAAACCAGGCGGACCGACGGTTTTTGTGCTCACCATCCCCTTTGAACCCCCGGTAGCCCGGCCAATCCAAAGCGCGGAGACAGAGGAAGATACCGTAGAGGGTTCGCAGCCCGCCATTTTGATCGTGGAAGATGACATCAATTTGCTGGATTTTATTTCTGCCAACTTTAAAGGGGAGGGCTACCATACCCTTTGTGCAATGAACGGGATAGAAGCCCTGAAAATATTAGAGGTGCAACCGGTAGAGCTCGTAGTATCCGATGTGATGATGCCCGAAATGGACGGCATGGCGCTTTGTAAGAAAATAAAGACAAGTATCGACTATAGCCATATTCCCGTGATATTACTCACCGCCAAAGGCAATAGCGAGGCAGAGCTGGAAGGTATTGAAAGCGGTGCCGACGCCTATGTAGTGAAACCCTTTAAATGGAAACATATCACCGTACTGGTAAAAAACCTGCTCGACACCCGGAATAAGCTCAGGGAAAAATTCAACCGGCAACCATTGGCTGGTATTGGTACCATCACTACCAATACCCAGGATAAAAAATTTATTGAAACGATTACGGAAGTGATCGAATCGAGGATCGATGACTATCGCCTTTCGGTAGAAGAGTTGAGCCGGGCTCTGGCCATGAGCCGCTCTACCCTGCATAAGAAGCTAAAAGCTATAACCGGGCAGGTTCCCAACGAATTTATCAGGCTGATCCGTTTGAAGGCAGCCGCCAAATTACTGGTGTCCGGCGAATACAATATATCGGAAGTGGGCTATAAAACCGGCTTCAACTCACCGTCCTATTTTTCCCGCTGTTTTATACAGCAGTTTAAGCTTACTCCCAGCGAGTTTCTCGATAAATACAGGGAGGGAAATACCCCGCCTTTGGACGAACTCATCCATCCCGATCCGGGAGAAAAAAATAAACAATGATTAAGAGATATTTTCTTTCATACCTGCTATCCATGCTGTGCTGCCAGGGCATTCTGTGGGCACAGAAATCTGCCCGGCCTAATTTAATTGTTATTGTAGCCGATGACCTGGGCTGGGGAGATGTTGGTTTCCATAACAGCGATATCCGCACCCCAAATATCGACCAGCTGGCAAAAGAAGGGGTGGTGCTGAACCGGCATTATGTTTCGCCGATTTGCTCGCCTACCCGGGCAGGGTTGATGACCGGCCGATACCCCGACCGCTATGGTTTGAGAGATAATGTGATTGCCCCCTGGCTGGATTTTGGAGTAGATACCACCGAACAATTTCTACCCCAGCTATTGGCCACAGCGGGGTACAAGCATCGGGCTGCCATCGGCAAATGGCATTTGGGCCATGCCGCACGAAAATACCTTCCTCTCAACAGAGGCTTCACTCATTTTTACGGGCATTATAACGGCGCAATCGACTATTTCACCCACGAACGGGAAGGCGAACTGGATTGGCATAACGATTGGGAGACCAGTTACGACAAAGGCTACGCCACCGACCTGATCAGCGAGGAAGCCGTAAAATGCATTCGACAATACAAAGGAGATCCCTTCTTCCTTTATATAGCGTACAACGCGCCCCACGGTCCTTTGCAGGCGAAAGAAGAGGATCTTCTGAAATATGGATACGATCCTTCAAAGCCTGTTTTTGGAGCAGGAAATAACCCGAAAGAGCAAGGAAGGGGTAATACCCGTAAGCAGACCTATGCAGCCATGGTTACTTCGATGGATGAGGGCATTGGTCGTATACTGGCGGCCCTGAAGGAGGCCGGCATAGAAGAGAATACCCTTGTTTTATTTCAAAGCGATAACGGCGCCGAAACCAACCTCGGCGGCAGCAGCGGCGAACTACGTGGAAAAAAATTCCAGGTATGGGAAGGAGGCGTAAGAGCGCCTGCAGTGATAAAATGGCCAGCAGGATTTAAAGGCGGATGGGTGAGTAATCAGCTTTCGGGATATATAGATATACTGCCTACTTTATGCGCAGCAGCGGGGGTAAAGCAAGGACCCGCAAAAGCGGCGGACGGCATCAATATATTGCCGGCACTTATACAACGTAAACTAATTTCCAGAGAAATATACCTCGGGCACGGAGCACTTATTGCCGACGACTGGAAACTGGTGAAAGCCGGTAGCGGTAACGAGAAAATGAAGCATAACGAGGATATGCTCTTCCGCATTGTGAAAGATCCGGGTGAAAAAACCAACCTCCGGTCAGAACAAACCGCTGCCTACAAACGTCTGATGCAGACAATAAAAAAATACGAAGCCATTGAGCCCGCCATAAAAGTGCCGTCTTATGGTGAGGGACGCGACAAGTTTAAGGCGCCCAAAGAATGGAATATATTAAATTAGCAGACAGAACTTCGATATAAAACGAATGCCATGATCCTCTCCATCGTTAAAAAACTGCTGTGCTGTGTGGGAATAATTGCAGGCCTGCTACACCCTGCGCAAAGCCTGGCGCAGAAAAAACCCAATATCATCGTATTCCTGGCCGACGATCTTAACCAGACCGACCTGGGTTGCTATGGCAATAAGGAAGTGAAAACTCCCTATATGGACCGGTTGGCAGGGGAGGGGATGCGTTTTACCAATGCGTATGCCGCTTCTTCGATGTGTACACCCTCCCGGGCTGTAATGTTTACCGGCTTGTACCCCTTTAAAAACGGGGCTCAAATGAACCATTTTACCGTGAATGCGGGCATTAAAAGCCTGCCTCATTATTTAAAAAAGTTGGGATACAGGGTAGTTATTTCGGGAAAAATTCATATCAGTCCCGAAACCAGTTTTCCCTTTGAAGTAACGGGCGAAGAGTTTGGCAAATATCATCCTCTTGAAAACAGAACCGACCGGAAAAAAGCTTCGGTTAATCTTATCCTCGACCATTTTAAAACTCGTTCCGGGGAACCGCTCTGTTTGATTGTAGCGCCCTGGCTGCCGCATGTTCCCTGGTTTCCGCACCAGGATTTTGATCCGAAGCAACTAACCCTGCCGCCCTATCTGGCCGATACAAAGGAAACAAGGAGTGCCCTGGCGTCCTATTATCAAAGCATCAGCGCTACCGATAAAATGCTGGGCGAAGTAATGGAGGCTATCGATCGGTCGGGACAAAAGGAGAATACCATAACGATGTTCACTTCCGACCAGGGAGCCCAGTTTCCGGGGGCGAAATGGACGGTCTATGATAAGGCTTTAAGGGTGCCTTTTCTGGTAAGCTGGCCGGGTAAAATCCAAAAGAAATCGGTGTCCGACGCCTTAATTTCCCTGGTTGATTTTACACCCACCCTTATCGATATATCGGGCGGAAAGCCTGTCGAAGAGTTGGATGGAAGGAGCTTCCGCGAAGTGCTGGAGCAAAAAAGAAAGGAACACCATGAGTTTGTTTTTGCCGAAACATCGGTTGAACCGCATTACTGGTATAATTATACGCCTGCGCGATCGGTGATCACGGCAGAAGGATTTCATTATATCCGCAATTATCATCCGGGCCTGCGGTTTATTACACATATAGATAAAGTAGAACGAAACGAATTTTATTTCGATTCCTGGGTGGCTCAGGCAAAAACCGATCCCAAAACAGCCTTCCTGCTCAACCGCTACAGCTATCGCCCGCCGGAGGAATTATTTAATACGAAACAGGACCCGGAAGAATTCGTTAACCTGACGGAAAACAGAAACTACGAAAACCAGTTGAACCGGTT
>JBEBUZ010000069.1:0-19031 GCA_040393015.1 Paraniabella yanshanensis | reverse complement strand
CGAAAAATAGTGAGTGTATCATAAAACCAATTTTGGTTCGTAATAAATCTTCTACCCCAATTTACAATCGCAAAAAGGCGTTTCGAATATTTATAAGCCCTTATTTTCTAATTTCTACCCAAAAAGGCAGGCCCTTTTTTCTAAAAGCCTCAAAACCCTACACAAATGGTTGCAATTTGTAAACAGTTTATAAAAAGAAATTATAGTGTTTACAGATTTGTAAACAAGATTTTGTAAACATTTAAAATGTTTACAAATTAGTTGTTCACAGGCAAGCATTAAAAACTCTCAAACCATGAAAGCATTTGTTGTTCATAGTCCAGGGTTTACAATCCGTATTGAAATATTTGTGCCTAACGAAGGGCGTGGAGATGTTGCTCTACTTCCTCTTCAAATTAAGAGGAGGACAATAATAAATGGCCGATTCTGCAATAGGATATATTGGCCGCAAAAAAAGTCAATAAAAAAGGCGCCGGAATCGGGCGCCTTCAACAAAGTGGTCCCACCTGGGCTCGAACCAGGGACCACCTGATTATGAGTCAGGTGCTCTAACCAACTGAGCTATAGGACCAATACCGACAAGCGGTAAATAATATTATAAAAAAAGAACTATTTCCTTTCAGGGGAGGGCAAAAGTATAGAAAATTTTCAAATTGGCGGTACAAATTTTGGATGTACAAATTTCTTTTACTGGCGGGATAACGATAATTTTTGAAAATAATTCCTATTGATCCAGCCTGGCTGTAAAGTCCCTCAGGTAAGAACAACGGGTTTCCGCCTCTTTAAAAAACCGGGTTTCGCCATATTCCTTTTTCAACTGCGGAAAATAGCGGTTACTGGCAAACAAAATATAATAATTTTTAGTACTTCGATCGTACGTATCATAATTATTATATCCAAACTCGTTGTATTGAGGTTTGTGAACTTGTTTCTGGCTGCAACGGGCCATCATAAACAGGCAGCGGGCCCTAAACTCCTTATCCTTACAGGCTTTCATCGCTTTTTCAAAATATTCCATGGCGGTAAATGCCCCGTAATACTCCTTTTGAAAAGCCGTGGCATTTTTGGGTATAAAATAACCATCGGCTCCGCTGCGCCAGTACTCCACCAGCTCCCAGGCATACCCGTAATGGGTTACATTATAATAGCCCAGTGCCAGTTGGTAAAAATGTTTCGCCGCATTGGCCTTATCGCTGCGGGAAAGCTCATGCAAGCGTTTCATTTCTTTGGCGTAAGTCAGCTTTCCGGTAACCACCTTATCGCCTGGTAAACGTTCTTCACGGTCAAATAACAAGTCTATAAAGGGGTCTTTTTCTATTACCCGCTCCTGAACCTTAGCTTTTTGGAGCCATTCGATGGCCTTATCGTAGTTATAATCACGGAGGTAGGCGGTGCCGGCAAAATCAGCCACCTCGTTAGCGGTAAGTTTATTATGTTTTACCAGGAAAGCTTCGTAAGGAGTGAATTTTCCGGCGTTTAAAAACCCAAAGAGGGCTTCGGCCTGCGGCCCGTTTAACTGCGAACGCAAATAGTCAACCGCCGTAACATTATAAGCGGCCCCCAGCTTTTCGGCACTTCCTAAAGAAAGAATAGCTTTGCCTGGCTCTCCCTGCGCTTTATATCTTTTAGATAAAATATCAACGGCCAGATTGCGGTAAAATCTGCCCCATTGCTCTGCTTCCCCGTTCCCGTATAAGGATTCGGCCTCGCCCGGCAAGCGGGTCGCTGCTTTTTTATACAACCAATCAAGGGAAGGAAGTATTCTCTCCTCAAATGCAGCGTCTATTTTATCCGTAGCACTTATTTGCACCAGCAAATTGGTAAGGTTCCACTGGTCCTTCAGGCGGGGAGTTAAATGCATTGCTTTTGCCTGGAAAAGGTAATCGTTTGCCCGGGTAAAATCCCGCAGCATATAGGCTCCATAGGCTGCGGCCAATTGCATCAGAGCCGGATCTTTAACCTTCCTTTCGGAAACCAGCTCCTGTAAAAACTGCACCAATTCGGCTAATTCCGGTCGGGCCTTGTTTAACAGACTATCGGTTTCGTGCCCCGGGGGCTGGTAGTAATAATAAATACCCAGCAACTCCGTATTATACTCCTTGCCCACGAGAGGGGTAAGATATTTTTCCTCGTATTTATTAATCTCGCGGACTACCAGGGTAGATAGCAGGTCAGATGCAGGCTGCAGCTGGTATACCTCTTTCAGCAAAGAGAGGTTGGTGCCGGGATTTTCGAGCGCAAATAAAGAAAGCATGTCTGCTCTCTCCCCGTTGTTTTTGCAAAACGAAAGATATTCCTGCCGGTCTTCCTGATGCACAACCGACCAGTTAAAGCCGTAATAATTAGATATTTTTTTTACATTACTTTGATGAAAGGCCCGGGAAAAAAGATAAGCGGCTTCTTTATTTTTACCCAGGCGGAAGAGTGCTCCTGCCTTCAAAGCCAGGCTCATGGGCTTTAATACGGTTTCGGTGCTATTGCCGGAGATCAGCTCGTCGTAATATTTTATCGCATCGGCATAACGCCCGTTGTAATGCGCCAGCCTTATAATCTGGTACCCATATTTTAACCGGAAAAGATCGGTTTTTGCAGCTTTATATAGTTGCAGACCGTTGTTCAAAAGCCCGTTCATCGCCATACTGTCGCGGGTTTCGGGTTCCCATTCATCCGAACCAATAACGTGCGGCTCTAATTTTTTTGCATACAGGATATATCCCAGCGCTTCGAGGTTTTTTTCTTTTAAAAAGAATTGGGACATGCTGTTTTGACCTATCGAGTCGGGTAGCACGGCAGGTTTATTCTTTTCAATATGATAGTACAATGTATTGATGTCCTTTGCGGGAAATTTCATTACGAAGGCTTGCACATCTTTCGAAGTAGCGGTTTTCCGGGTAAAATTTACCCATTCCTGTACCAGCACGCTTTCTGCCGAAACCGCATCTTCATAACTATATAGGAATTGTTCGTTGGTATAGAAAAAGGGCTGGTATTGAATTTGGGAGGACGCATATTGATTGAAAAAGCTTAAATAATAATCGTAAGGGTCGATACCGCCCCCGCATCCGATAATATTTTGAGGAAAAGAAACCAGCGCGCTAATAGCGGCGCAAACCGCTGTAAAGGCTTTCCAATTCATGAAGTGAATATTTGCTTAAAATTACAGAATCGCAATGATACAATACCAGCCGGGGGGAACTGGCGGTAAGCTTTCTATTTACATCTGCCAGCAGGCTTTTAACAGATTCGTAATCGCTGTTTTCGTAACGAAGTATATCGCCTGTTTTCAGCATGCGATCGCCCAGGATCGTATCCTGCATTACCTCATAGCGATTGTTTCCGATGTTTTTAAAACGGCTTATCAGCGTGCGCGGTATGGAAAGAAAGATGCCTGCATATTTATTGTTCCGGAACAACACATACCAGTCGAACAAAGGGAGACCAATGTCGAGCGGAAGGGAATAGCTTTGAATATACCTGCTATAACCTTTAAACTCTTGCGCATCTATTATCGAATTATGGGCATCTGGTTTTTGCAGACTGCCCATATTGTAGCACATCAGCAAACCTTTATTAGTCGGCGGTACGCCGGAGGAGTTGGTATATTTTACCTGGTGCAGCCGGATGGTTGCCGAGAGCACCGGCGCTAACTGCAACGACTTTATATGGGAAAGAAAATAAAAGTATTTATCACGGGTAGTCACTGTCCAGTCGCAATCCATCTGCACCTCTTCTATATTTTTCAAACCATAGAGGGCCGTATATTTTTTAAGCAGCGATGCCGTGTTGGCGGCCAAAGTTTTTACAGCGGCACTGTCGAGATGATAAAACACTTCGTTGGTGATAAAAACGGTGGGTATAATTTTTTTGCTTCGTAGATAAACGCTGTCTTTTACCATCAGCTTTGCAACAGGCGAAACCCTGCCTATATGTTCCTCCCAGACTACATCAAAAAATTTGACGTAAAGAACCTCCACCTGTAAGCTGTCCAGCCTGTTCTTTTCGAAGTCGGTAAGCCTGAAATAAGTTTTCCAATAATAAATGCCAGGGACAATCGCTCTTTCGCGCTTATGGTTGCAGGAAAACAACAGTATGCAGGCGGCGAGCAGGCACACTTTAGCGGCTATGCTTTTTGATTTTGAGGTCATTGATCCTGCTTTAGTTTCTTTTTTCTGCCATCATTGACATTTTTTTTCTTCGTTATAGATACGATGTGGGAGTCGATCCATTCGTTTATTAATATACGAAAAATCTGCGGCATACAAATTTTCTAAACCCGAATTCTGACAATCTTTTTGTAACCTTTCTGTTTTAGGTTTACTCTAATAAGATATAACATTTAAATTTTTTAAAAGATGGAAAGTACAATTAAAAGTCAGCCATTGATGCAGACATTCAACCTTTTAAAGTACACATTCGTTATTGTGCCTATTGTTGCAGGAGCAGATAAGTTCACCAGCTTTCTTACAAATTGGGAGCAATATATTCATCCTTCGGTGGCGGGTTTGTTGCCATTCTCTACTGCCACTTTTATGATGATTGTGGGCGTTATTGAGATTATTGCGGGTATTATTGTGCTGAGAAAGGCGGAAATTGGCGGATATATCGTTGCTGCGTGGTTAACGGTTATCGCATTGACATTGTTATTGGGATTCAATTATGTGGACGTGGCTGTACGCGATCTTGTAATGGCTATTTCAGCTTTCTCGATGGCAAGGTTATCGAAAATAGCTGAATAGCTCAAATTGGAAGGCTGATAGCAGTTTTGATCGGTAGCTTCTGGGGTTGGAATTCTTTCAATCGCTGCGTTATCCGTCAATCCCCAGCCCTCTGTAAATAGCATCCTGTATATTTCCCCGTATGCTATAAGTACCTAAACGTGGGTTGTCGCGGGTGGGTGTAACGCGGTTGGATAAGAAGATATATACAATATTATACCTCGGGTCTACCCATACACAGGTGCCTGTAAACCCCGTGTGGCCATAGGTTTGGGGCGATGCCAGGGTGCTGGGATAGGTAGAACTGCGAACATTGGATCCGCCGGATGCCTGCGTCGGCTTTTCGGGCTTATCGAACCCGTATGCCCTTCGGCTGATCTTGCTGCGGTATGCCGTAAAGTCCTGGATAGTTTCCCATTTAAAAAAACGATGACCGTTCAGCTCGCCGCCGTTCAGCAACATCTGGTACAATTTTCCTAAATCGTAAGCGGTAGAAAACAAACCCGCATGCCCGGCTATCCCCCCGCCCAATGCCGCGCCCTCATCGTGCACAGTGCCCTGTATCAACTGGTTTCGGAAACCATATTCTCTTTCGGTAGGAACTATTTCTCCCACAGTAAAACGATTTAAAGGCTGGTATCCCGTGGTTTTCATAAACAAAGGGTCGTAAAAATTAGTCTCTACATATTCATCGAGCGACTGACCCGATACTGCCTCAATAATTTTTCCCAGAAACCAGAAATCGTTATCGCTATATACATACCGGTTGCCCTGCGCCGTCACCGGGCTTTCCAGTATCGTGTTCCAGATCGTATCCTTCCAGTCGTTTCTTAAATACAGGTTTCGGGCTACTTCCGTAGTAAAACCCGGCTGCGAACTGGTTCGGTAAAGATCGGTTCGGGGATTACCGTCGGGATCAAGCGTGGCTTTATAAAAAGGAATAAAGGGCACCATCCCTGCCTGGTGCAGAATAATGTTTTCGAGTGTGAGGTTGCCCTTATTCGTTCCGCGGGTAAAGGACAGGTAATCGCTGAGTTTTTTTTTAAGGTCTACTTTGCCCTGTTCTACCAGTTTCATAATACCCACCGTAACGGCAGAGGTTTTGGTAACCGATGCCAGGTCGAAAATGCTGTTCAACCCTGTAGCATCCAGGCTGTCGAAGTTGAAAGTGCCGAAAGCTTTATGATAAACGATTTGCCCGTCTTTAGCGGCCAGAATAACACAGCCCGGGTAGGCTTTTTTTTTAACCCCATCGAGGGCAATGGAATCCACCGCTTTGAAGCGTTCGTCGCCAATGGGTTCCAGGTAGGCCATATCTCCCGGTGAAACCAGCTTTCCATGTCCGTGCTTGTAAGTACAAACACTGAACGGGAGCGTGCCCGAAGCTACAAATTCACCGCCCAGCCAGTCGGCAGCAACGTTTTGAAATACTTCATCGTCTTCATAACAAACGGCCAGCGACTTTGCTGTGCAGAAACTCGTGGCCGCCAGTGGATTGCCAAAAACAAGCGTGATGGCATTGGTTTTATTAAGCGAATACCAGTTTTTTACAGCCGATTGCGAAATGCCATAATTAGTGGATCCCTTCCGGGTATTGAGATCGTGAAAACCAATAACAACATCGTCGTATTTACCATTGATAATCCTTTTTACTGCCTCTCCCCCTTTGTTAGATGGGTCGGTATAGTTGATGTAAAAAACATCGGCATTAAAGTCTTCCTTCATTCGCCTGGCCAGAGGCTGGCTATTGCTTTTGCCAAACGCCACATAGGCAACTTTTCGGTTCTTTTTCAGCGGCCAGGTAAAAAAATCATTCCGGAAGGTATTGGGATTGGCAAGGGCTACCAGTGTGAGGGATTTCTCTGCCACTTTTTTACGGAGCGCATTGGTTTGGCTGTTCAGGTCGGCGAGCAGGTTATTAATTTCAATGGGTTGCTGATTGCTCAGGCCAAGGTTATACTTCGCCATTAATACCTTTTTTACCTTATGTTCAATCTCCTGCCAGCTCAGTCTTTTTTGTCTGATGGCTTCCTTAACGGCCTTAATAGTTCCTTCAACGCTTTCCGGAAGGCAAAGCATATCGTTACCTGCGATCAAAGCTTCCACTGCAATGGTGCCGCCGGGAAAATACTTAGCTACACCCTTCATTTCCAGCGCATCGGTAAAAGTCAGTCCCTCAAAACCCAGGTCCTTTCTCAACAGGCCGTCTACCGCGTTTTTGGAAATAGAAGTAGCCCGGTTTTTGCCGTTGTCGATAGAAGGCACAGAAAGATGCCCTACCATTACGCTTTGCACCCCTGCCTTTATCATTTCCCGGAAAGGATAGAGCTCGAGATTCTCCAGTTCTGTACGCGGTTTGTTGATCACCGGCAGGTCTAAATGCGAGTCTACATCCACATCGCCGTGGCCCGGAAAATGTTTGGCGCAGGCCATAATACCTGCATCCTGCATGCCTCTCATAAAAGCAATTCCGTTTCTGGCCACGCGATATTTATCGGCGCCGAAGGACCGAAAGCCTATCACGGGGTTATTGGGATTATTGTTGATATCCACCACCGGCGCATAATCTACATGCACTCCCAATCTTTTGTGCTGCTCACCTATGTGTTTACCCGCCTGGTATACCAGCGATGCGTCGGTTACTGCACCTAAGGTCATGGCATAGGGATATTTAATAACACTGTCCAGCCGCATGCCGAGGCCAAATTCGCCGTCTATAGTAATAAGAACAGGAGTTTTGGCTATGCTTTGGTAATAATTAGTAAGTTGTGCCTGCCGCACAGGCCCGCCCTGGAAAAAACAAATGGAGCCAACATTATATTTCTTAATATCATTTACAACGTTGGCTTCTATACCTTTATTGGAGTAAGCACGAATAATAACTAATTGCGCTATTTTTTCATCATCGGTAAGGTTTTTATAGGTGTTTTCCACCCACAGCTGCGCAGGGGCTGAGGTTTGAGCATACATAGAGAAAGAAGAACCAATGATAGCTAACAGCAAAAAAAAGTTACGCATGATCGTCATAATTATAATTTACGGATATCTACAAACGTACAGGAAAATTTTCAGACCTTCATTTTCGGGGTTTTATGGAAAGCGCTACTGTACTACTTTTATTTTACGGTTTTTCACACCTATATCTCCCTGCAGACTCAGCCCTTGTAGGGAGATGGTATAAGTGCCGGGGTTATCTGCGGTATAAAACGAAACCGTTGCTTCACCTTTTTCGTTCGTTACAACTGTGGGTTCCCAATAAATAGTACTACGCTGGTCAGGTGCAGGGTTTTTTTTATTTTCTGCGGTGTACTTAGGCGAGTAGGACGATTTGCCGTAGTGGAAAACGGGAGTCGGAATTCGATCAAATCCCGGATTTCTTGATTCGGCCACTAAGCCAATACCTGCTTTACTTTGTGAAGTAATTACCAGGTAATAATAGTCCATCCCCCCTCTGCCAAATTTTGTGTAATCCCTGGTTCCGGAAGCCGAAATAGTTTCATCGCCTGTTAGGTTGCGGGTCGTTACATTATACGTCCTTGATCTTTTCAGCGATGTAACAAGTTCAATTGTTTTTATATCTTTCGGTTTAAGCCGCCGAAAATCAATATTTACTTTTAGAAACGGATCGTCTAAAGATTGTCCATCAATAAACACAATTATTTTGTTTTTGCCCCCCTTGATTGAGCCATAATAATTTTGCTCGATTAAATTCAGCTCCCCTTTATCCCATTCCGGCGGTCTTAAAGAAGTAGGCCCCACATATCCTTTAACGTACTTTTTCAGGAAATCAAAAATATCCATATTGCTGTCTGCACTTTTTATCTCCTCTTCAGTAATTAACTGGTCTGAACCTGTTAGCCGGTTTTGTTTATTTTTTTTGTCTTTTGTAGTAACCACCACTTCTTCCATCATTGTTGGGTCATTACTTACAAACCGGGTATGTCTTTTAGCCATAGCCGTCAATACACTGGAGTCTAAGTTAAACCGTGTGCTATAAAGATGATCAAACACTACTGTGTTCAGAGATGCGTATACCGGCTTATCAACGTCTATATGCACCTTAAACCGTTTTGTCCGAATTCTATCCCCGAACTTATATTCAATTGTATCTGCCTTGGCGCTTACATAAAACATGGCAGTATCGAATTGAGGTATATTTTTAAAAGTAAAGAATCCTTCTTCATTTGCCTGAGTCTTCAACCTGAATTTTGCCCCGTAATAAGTGTAAAGCGACACGCCATAATTAGGCAATCCTTTTTCCTTATTAAAATAATTCACCACCCTGCCGCTTACCATGTATTGAGTTTCCGGCTGAAAGTTGAATTTTGCACTGTCCCAGTTGTAACGCACAAAGCCTTGGGTAAGCATCAGTGCGTCCAACGCTTTGGCAGCCGTGTCGCTTGCAGTTGTAAAATAATAGTTGGGCGTTTCTATCGTTCCCCGCAGGTCGGATTGTATTAGCAGGTAGGTCATTATATTTTCATCGGTAAGTGCATCTTTTTTCACCTGCCTGTCATCGGTAACCGCCATTGAAAAGCTGCCTAATACAGGCAGGCCCTCCTTGTCCTTTACTTTGACGTTTAAGGATACCGAATCGCGCTTTGAAAAGATTTCGGATGAGGGGGATATCTCAATCTGCAAAGCCTCCTTATTGTCTGCAAAGAAATGACGCTGGCTGATTAGCATGCCCTTCATATCCGACAGGAAAATAGTAGCTACACCAGATGGGAAAGCGACATAAGGAACAGCAAGCGTTGCCTGCCCCTGGCTTAACTCAACGGTTGAGTTATATATATTGTATCCCCGGGTACTAATGGCAAGCTGGTACCGGTTGGCTGTGGTTTGATTTTCCCGCAGTGTTATTAGTACCCTGCTTTCTGCAGGCTTGCTTTCAACTTTTAACAGGATCCCTTTGTTTGTTACGGCCGGCAACGGAAACTCCTTACCTGTATTTAATACAGCTTTATAGGTTTTGCCGGGGAGTGGCGTAAATTCAAAATAACCCATCCCTTTGTAAAGGGGTTTAATGTTGGCCACTACTGCATCTTCATTATCCTTTATGGTTGCTTCAAAGTCCACGCCCATGCCGTTTTGATTAATGGCTTTAAAACCTACTTTATTCATAAGCTCCGCTACAAGGTGACCTCCTTCGGGCATGAATTGCAGGTCTGTGTCTGGCTTTTTAAAATAAACGGGGGTTTCTAAATACTTTTTCGTTCTGTTGGCAGCGTCACTTATTTTTAAGCGCAATGGCTGATCCTTGTATTGCCGGGGCAACTTAAATTGTACGTCAATACCGCCGTTTCCATCAAGTTGTAGTTGGTCTTTTAGCAGGGTATTTCTTTTACCGCTTATCAGTTCAAATGCTACAGCCTGCGCTTGTTGAGGTTGGTTCAGCTCGTTGGTGAAAGTAAGCCGGGTTGTTACCGAATCTTCATTAAAGACGGGTGGCGCCATGTTTAAAAACCACTGGTTGCGCATGTCTGCATTGTGTATAACAATATCCCTTTCATAAAGAAGGGAATTGCCAAAGTTGAGCATCCACCGGGTATAGGCTCTTATTTTGTACAAGCCGGGCTCAAAATAAGCGGTATCTGTGGGAATTTGCCCGAAACTGGTGCCCAGCACTACATGATAGTTGAACCTTCGTACAAAATCCTTTTGCTGGTTGATCAATTCTACATAATATATGCCGCTTCTTGTAGATGGTTTTTGTGTGAGGGCATCTGCAATATAGGTTTTAAACCAGATGGTATCTCCCGCCACGTACTCATTTTTATCAAAATGCATAAAGATTTTCTCTCTCAAAGAGCCTGTTTGCCCGGCAGCCCAAAGCAGCGGGAAGAAGAAACAAAACAGCAACAGGCGCCTACCAGTAACCATGCGGGAACGAATTGGTATAAATGTACGTAGATTTTTTGACTGTGGTTGGTTTAGGGTGGTTGCTTTAATGGTAAACAAGTTCCCCGTTCAGAAAGGTTTTCAGCACTTTTATACTTAGCAGCTCGCTTTCCGGCACATTCATAATATCCCTGTCGAGGATAATGAAATCGGCAAACTTACCTGCTTCGAGACTGCCCTTTTCCTTTTCCTCGAAAGCCGCTTTTGCCGCCCAGATGGTCATGCCCCGCAGGGCTTGCTCGCGGCTCAGTGCATTTTGCATTTGAAATCCGGCCGCCGGAAACCCATCTTCATCCTTGCGCGCTACTGCTGCGTAAAAGGTTTTAAACGGAGAAATATCTTCCACCGGAAAATCTGTGCCTAAGGGTATCCATCCATTCTGTTGGAGCAATTGCCGGTAAGCATAGGCTCCTTTCAGCCTTTCGGTACCCAGCCGGTCGCCCGCCCAATACATATCCGAAGTAGCATGTGCAGGCTGAACGGAAGGAATAATCTGGTAGTCTTTAAAAAATTGAAAATCCATGCCCGATACCACCTGGGCATGCTCAATTCGCCAACGGCGGTCATTTTTATCTTTCAGATGGCGGGCATAAATGTTGAGCAGGGTGCGGTTGCCGCTATCGCCAATGGCATGGGTACACATTTGCCAGTTGTTTTTAGCAATCAGGGCCGCCATCGAATCAAAATGCGCTTCGGTTTTTAATAAAAAGCCTTTCCAACCCGCTTTATCCGCATAATCTGTTAGCAGGCAGGCGCCCCTGGAGCCCAGGGCGCCGTCGGCAAATAGTTTGAACCCGCGTACGTGCATGCGGTCGGTTTTAATAATACCTCTTTTGCTTAGGTAGTCATAGTTTTCAGGTGCATCGCTGAGCATAATGTATAATCTCATTTTAACCAAACCAGCGTCCTGGAGGGCCTCTATTTTCTCTACCGTTTCGTAAGGCAAGCCACAGTCCTGTACACCTGTTAAGCCAACCGCAAAGCAATTTTCCTGCGCCTTTTGCAACGATTCGGAAAATTGTTCATCTGATAAAGGCGGTATGCGTTCGGCTACCTTATCCATCGCATTGTCAATAAGTACCCCGGTCAGCTTTCCGTCCTGCACAACATATTCGCCCCCTTCTATGGCATCGCCTGCTTTAATACCCGCCAGTTCCAGGGCCTTATTATTGGCTATAGCGGCGTGCCCGTCTATACGTACCAGGTAAACGGGCTTGTGAGGGAATAGCTCATTCAACTTTTCATTTGTAGGAAATTCTTTTACCGGCCAGTCGTTCTGGTCCCAACCCCGGCCGATCATCCAGGCCGCGGTATCGGTATTCTGCGATTGGCGATTATTAAGTTTTTGCAGAATGGCTTCCCAGCTTTCGGTACCCACCAGGTCTGTCTCCGTTAATCCCTTCGCATATCCTGCCAGGTGTGCATGGGCATCAATAAATCCCGGATAAATGTATTTTCCTTCTGCGTCGAGGCTTTTTTCGTAGCTGTAGCTATTCTCCAGGTCGGCCCTGGTACCGGTGGCCACTATTTTACCATCCTTTATCATCATCGCATCAGCCTTGCTAAAGCCACTGTCTACTGTATAAATAGTGGCATTATAAACAAAAAGTTCGGCCTCGCGGGGGCGGGTACAGGAATTCATAAAAAAAGAGGATAATAAAAGGAGATGAAAAAAACGCATGGTAATTTATTAAGTAACGAATATAAAAAATAGTTACCTGTTGCGAAATTCGTAACCAGTCTATAATTTTAGTTGGTTATACCATCGGGGTGAACTAAATTTGACCGGTTTAACAACCTTAAACTTTATTATACAAAATAACAAATAATTGAATCATGAGCGAACTATCAGATATAGGTGTTGTAGGCCTGGCGGTAATGGGCGAAAACCTTATTTTAAACATGGAAAGCAAGGGCTTTCGTGTTACAGCTTTTAACCGCACCGTGGATAAGGTTGATAACTTTATCAATGGAAGGGCGAAGGGTAAAAATATCCGGGGCGCTCATACCATTGAAGAGCTGGTGAGTTCTTTAAAATCGCCGCGTAAAGTGATGTTGATGGTGAAGGCAGGAAAGCCAGTGGATGATTTTATTGAGTTGCTGCTGCCGCACCTGGAAAAAGGGGATATTATTATTGATGGCGGCAACTCGCATTTTCCCGACACGGAACGCCGGGTTAAATATGTAGAAAACAAGGGTTTGTTGTATATAGGAACAGGGGTGTCGGGGGGTGAAGAAGGTGCTTTGTTAGGGCCGTCCATTATGCCCGGGGGCTCTAAAGCCGCCTGGCCCGAGGTGAAGCCTATTTTCCAGGGCATTGCTGCAAAAGTGGCCGACGGATCGCCGTGCTGCGATTGGGTAGGCGACGGAGGAGCCGGCCATTTTGTAAAAATGGTGCATAATGGCATTGAATACGGCGATATGCAATTGATTTGCGAAGTATACCAGGTGATGAAAGACCTGTTGGGGATGAGTGCCAGCGAAATGCATGAAGTGTTTAAAGAGTGGAACGAAGGGGAGCTCGACAGCTACCTCGTAGAAATAACCCGCGATATTCTGGCTTATAAAGAAGAAGACGGGACGGCTCTTATTGATAAAATTTTGGATACTGCAGGCCAAAAAGGTACCGGCAAATGGACGGGCACCGTGGCACTAGAACTGGGCATTCCGCTTACCCTGATCACCGAATCGGTATTTGCACGTTGTTTATCGGCTTTAAAAGAGGAGCGGGTGGCAGCTTCCCAGGTGCTCAGGGCGGGTCCCGAGCGTTCCTTCAATGGCGACAGGCAGCAGTTTATCGATCAGTTGCGCGATGCCCTGTATGCCGCCAAAGTAATTTCTTATGCGCAGGGCTACCAGATGATGAGTGCGGCGGCTAAGGAATATGGCTGGGAATTAAGTTATGGGAATATTGCCCTCATGTGGAGAGGCGGCTGTATCATTCGCTCGCGCTTCCTCGGAAATATTAAAGAAGCCTTCGATAACGAACCAGGCCTCGTGAACCTGCTGCTGGATCCCTACTTTGCCGAAAGGATCCAAACCTGCCAGGCCGGGCTTCGGGCAGCCACCGCAACTGCCGTGTTAAACGGCATACCCACGCCTTGTTTAAGCGCTGCGATTAATTATTATGATGGTTATCGCTCGGAAAGGCTGCCGGCTAATCTTTTACAGGCACAACGCGATTATTTTGGTGCGCATACCTACGAGCGGCTGGACCAGCCCCGGGGCAAATTCTTTCATACTAACTGGACGGGTAGAGGTGGCGATACAGCCTCTACTACGTACGATGTGTAATGCTGAACAAGATGGGTTCTATAATACAACCAGCCACCTGATCTATAACCAGGTGGCTGGTTACTTTTTAAAAAATATTGCTGGTTATTTCAATGCAGTTCGTACTTTTTTTACAAAGGTTTCGGTAACGTTAGCCAATGTGGCTATTTTAGTTCAGATATTTCAAAATATCGTCGCTAAGGGGTTTTGTTTTGGGCGAGAAAGTAGCTACCAGTTCGCCTTTTTCATCGATCAGAAATTTTCCAAAATTCCAGGTCACCGGGTTATCCAGCTTTTTCCGGGCGGCTTCTTCTGTCAGAAATTTATAAATCGGTGCCACATCCTTACCTTTCACCGAAATTTTTGCTGCCATGGGAAAAGTTACTCCATAGTTTTTTTGACAGAATTCAGCAATATCCTCGTTGTCGCCCGGCTCCTGACCCATAAAATTATTAGCCGGGAAACCAACAACAACCAGCTTGCCCTTATACTTTTTGTACAGTTCTTCCAACCCGGCATACTGGGGGGTGTTGCCGCATTTGCTGGCGGTATTTACAATAAGGATTTTCTTTCCTTTAAAATCGGCAAAATTGATGCTGCCACCCGTGAGACCATCCACTTTATAAGAATAAAGCGGGCTGGCTGTAAAGAGTACGGAGGACAATAAGATGGTAAGAAATAAAAGTTTCATAACAGGGATTATTTTGTTTCAAATTTTAGATGCGTAACACAAAGTTGCAACATTTAGCGTTAATCCTTTTATTTTTAGCAAAGCATTACCACAGGCATCGAGGGTGGCGCCGGTGGTAATAATGTCGTCCACCAGCAACACTTGCTTGTTTTGAAGTCCCTGATTTGTTCCCAACTCAAACTTGCCCGCTATGTTTTGCCAGCGATCAATCCGGCTTTTTTTGGTCTGCGACCCGGTGGCAATCGTTCTTTTCACTGCACCCTTCAGCACAGGTACCTGTAGTATTTGTGCTATACCGTTGCACAGTATCTCTGCCTGGTTATATCCGCGTTGTTTCTCCCTGCTTTCGTGTAAGGGTAAGGGAACGAGAGCCTCTATACCCCCAAACCTGCCGCTTTCGAGAAGCTGGTATCCCATGATCAGCCCCAACTGAAGCCCAAGATCTTTGTTTCCTCTGTACTTAAACTGGTGCATTAACCTTTGCAACGCCGAGTGTTTATGAAAATAAATCTGAGCCGTGGCGTGCAAAAAAGGTACTCTTCCGGCTAATATTTTCTCAACGGGATTATTGGCCTGCGTCTCAAAACGGGTTAGCGGCAGGTCATGAATACACTTAATACACAACTGGCTGGTGGAGGGTAGCGCATCGGTACCACAACCGGCACAGATATGGGGGTAAATCAGGTGTAACAGAGCGTCTTTAATCAGGGTTAAAGTATTCATGGTTAGTATAATTTGGCAGGCTTTTCTTCGTTGGGACAGAAGAGCGGATCAAAACAAATATTGATACACTTCTTCCACCCGGGCCATGGTTATCACTTCTATATTAAACTTCGCCTTATTTTGACGTAAGGACTGGTTATATCTGGAAACGATGATTTTTTCAAAACCCAGTTTTTCTGCTTCTGCAATGCGTTGATCTATTTTATTTACCGCCCTGATTTCTCCGCTCAATCCTATCTCGCCTGCAAAGCATATATTTTGTGGCAATGGCACATCTTCATAAGAAGAGAGCAACGAGCACAAAACGGCGAGGTCGATAGAAGGATCTTCCACCTTAATGCCTCCTGCGATATTTAAAAATACATCTTTTACGCCAAAATGAAAACCTCCCCGCTTTTCAAGTACTGCCAGTAATAGTTGGAGACGTCTGAGATCAAAGCCACTCACCGTTCTTTGCGGCGTTCCGTACACCGATTGGGTAACCAAAGATTGCACTTCTATCAACAGCGGTCTTATTCCTTCGAGCGTAGCAGCAATGGCAATGCCGCTAAGCTGTTCTTCTTTTTGCGTAATCAGTATTTCGCTGGGGTTGGCCACACCGCGCATTCCCTTATCCGTCATCTCGTAGATGCCCAGCTCGCTGGTACTGCCAAACCGGTTTTTGAGCGTGCGTAAAATGCGGTAAGCATAATGCCTGTCGCCTTCAAACTGAAGCACTACATCTACCATGTGTTCTAATATTTTGGGACCGGCAATACCTCCTTCTTTGGTAATATGACCAATCAGAAATACGGGCGTATTGGTTTCCTTTGCATAGCGCTGAAACTCCCCGGCACATTCCTTTATCTGCGATATGCTTCCCTGCGATGCATCGATGAATTCGGATTGCAGCGTTTGCACCGAGTCGACAATGACCACGTCGGGCTTTAATTTTTTGATCTCCTGAAAGATGGTTTGGGTAGACGTTTCAGTAAGAAGAAAAAAATGATCGTTGTTAATTTCAATGCCATTATTATATAAACGATCGGCCCGCATTTTGATTTGTTGCTGACTTTCCTCGCCGCTTATATAAAGTATCCTTTGATCCTGTAACTGCAGACCGCTTTGTAAAAACAAAGTGCTCTTACCTATTCCTGGTTCGCCGGCAACCAACACTATACTCCCTTTAACGATGCCTCCGCCTAATACCCTGTTTAGTTCCGGATCTGCTGTAACAATTCTTTTCTCTTCACCACTTTTTACCTCCGATAGGGCTACTACTTTGGCACTGCGTTTTTCCTGACTGGTGTAATCTTTCCAATTTTGCTTTCCATTAGCTTTTTCTACAACCTCTTCTACAAAGCTATTCCATTGTCCACAGGCCGGGCACTGTCCCTGCCACTTGATACTTTCATAACCACAATGCTGACAAAAAAAAGCTTTCTTCACCTTACTCATATCGTAAAATTAGTGTCCTATATAAAAGCAAAAGAGCCGCTCTTGCGATTGGCTCTTTTACTTACTAACCCATTAAATTCTGCTACTAAGGTACAAATTGAGATTAATATTAAAAAATGAAATTCCATAAACCCGAGATTATCAAATTATGAATTTCGGCTCTTTTTAAGGAGATTATATAGATAATTAATTGATTTACAAGTAGTAAATTTAGAATCATGCCTTGTTAAAAATTTATCAAATAGTTTTCTACATGACAAAAAGTCGTATTTTGGGCGTAATTTGCAAATGGTTCCAGATTTGCGTGTTTAATAAAAAATATAATTAATGACCCCTTCGATTTTTTTAGTTTCCATGATTTTCGTTGGCATAAGTATGCTGGTTTCGATGATTTTGAAGAGTAAGTTCAAGAAATATACGCAGGTGCCCTTGTCTAACGGATTGAGTGGCAAGGAAGTAGCAGAAAAAATGCTTCGTGAAAACGGTATTTATGACGTGCAGGTGATTTCCACGCCCGGTTTTTTAAGCGATCATTACGATCCTACAAAAAGAACAGTCAATCTGAGTGCAGAAGTATATGAAGGAAGAAGCATTTCGGCTGCGGCTGTTGCGGCACACGAATGTGGTCACGCCGTTCAGCATGCAACGGCTTATGGGCCGCTCGAAATGCGCAGCAAATTGGTTCCTGCCGTTCAGTTTAGTTCTACAATCGTGAATTGGGTATTGCTGGCGGGGGTGGTAATGGCAGCCTCGGGAAATACAACCCTGTTGTTAATAGGCATTATATTAATGGCCATTACGGTTTTGTTCAGCCTGGTAACCTTACCGGTTGAATTTGATGCCAGTAAAAGGGCGCTGGCCTGGTTACAACATACCAATGTTACCAATAGCCAGGAGTATCCTATGGCCAAGGATGCGTTGAAGTGGGCGGCCACTACTTATGTAGTAGCAGCATTAGCAGCGGTGGTTACCCTGGTTCAATATATTATGATTTATTTGGGAAGAAGAGATTAAAAAGTAAACGCATAGATTTTGTTGTCACAAATTTCATCGTTTTGTGCGGCAGAATGATTTTGGGATACAACACAAAGCAGGCCACGAATTCCAGAGTACTGCGTGTGCGGTATGATTTTCAAATACTACTGTGCCACAAATGCACGAATAGAGAATCCACTAAAAGACCCCTCATTCGTGCATTTGTGGCATTCATAATACATGTAGGTTTCTTATGCCGCTGTTGAATGTTGAATTGAAATTTTCATACTTCGTCTATTTACGTTGTGCGCTACCATTCTACACCCAAATTTGGAAATTATACCAATAATTGGTATTTTTGAAAAAACGTACAACAATGGCAAAAAACACCTCAATTTTATTAGGCGACTATTTTGACAATTTTATTAGTTCGCAAATTCAAAGTGGACGTTTTTCTTCAGCCAGTGAAGTTGTTAGGACTGCTTTACGACTTTTTGAACAAGAAGAAAATAAAAAGAATGAATTGATTAAAGAACTCAAAAAAGGAGAAAAATCTGGCTTTGTACAAAAGTTTGACCGTAAAAAATTCATTGCAAATCTTCACGGTAAATATTTACCTAAATGAGTTATAAAATAAGTGTCAAAGCATCAGAGGACATTGAAAATATTTGGCTATACACTTTTGAAAACTGGTCTGTTGGACAAGCCGATAGATACATCAATCTCCTCATTGACGAGATTGAGTATTTAGCCCACAATCCAAATTCAGGAAAGGATTTTAATCATATCAGGAAAAATTATCGCTGCTCAAAAGTAAAGTCTCATTTGATTTTTTACCGACTTGCCGAAAAGCATGACATCGAAATTATTAGGGTTTTACATCAAAGAATGGACATCGAAAACCGATTATTAGAATAAATACGGCAGCGTACAATAGGCAGTTCGGCAATATGGCGGGGCGACGAATATATGCTCAACTTTTTGTTCGCTATTCGGCTTCGGTTCCAGCCGACGAATAATGCCAGCCAATTGAATCAACAAGGAACTTTTAGTTATAAATTTAACTTCGGTTATCGGCTGACGGAAAATAGAGAGAATACCGCCCCATCGCCAAGCCGCCGCCGTTATGCGTCATTAAGCTCTTAATCGTACAATGGTTGAATTGAAATATCTCACTCCAAACGACCTTGACGTACAAATATTTCTCTTAATCGCACAATCCTTGAATTGAAATGGGTTGCTCAAAGGTTTGTGATTGATCAATTAAATGGAAAGTACCTACTGTTGGTGTCCTGTCCACTCACTTGTCCTCGCTC
>JBEBUZ010000068.1:0-19684 GCA_040393015.1 Paraniabella yanshanensis | reverse complement strand
TCTGTACAGTTAAATGCCGTTGAGATCAGTGCGGTAAGAAGAAAAGAAGCTGCCCGCGCCGCAGCACTGGTAGGAGGGAAATATTTTTGTATGGAGTCGGAAGATGTATTTGTCACTTACGACAAGCCAACATTGCTTCGTGTGATCAGCTTGTTCCGGCAGGTGCAGCCCTCCCTGGTAATTACCGCCAGCCCGAACGATTATATGCTGGATCACGAAATAACCAGCCACTTGGCACAAACAGCTTGCATGGCAGCCACCATTCCTAATATCCAGACAGGCGAATGGCCTTTATTGCCCAATGTTCCCCATTTGTATTATGCCGATCCCATACAGGGAAAAGACCGGCTGGGTACAGAAGTATATGGCAGTGCTGTAGTAGATATAACCACCGTAATGGATATAAAAGAACAAATGCTTTGCTGCCATGAAAGCCAGCGAGAATGGCTGCGGAACATATCGGGCGTAGATGAGTTTGTACTGATGATGAAAGATTTTTCAAAGCGAAATGGGCAACTTATAAATAAACCTTTTGGAGAAGGATATCGCCAGCATAAAGGCTTCAGCTACCCTTCCAATGATCTGTTAGGCGAAGTATTGGGCGCATTGGTTCACTATCCTCAAAAACAGAATGCATGATCTCACAAAAAAAAGTTGACAATACTACCCTTCTTGTTATTGAAAACGACTGGCTAAGCGTTGAGATCGCACCATCGGCAGGCGGCAGGATAACCAGCATATTTAATAAAGCACTAAAGCGGGAATTTTTATGGAATAATACGGCCCTGCCTTTGGAAAAACTTAACCCCGGCGCCGACTATGACAGTAATTTCTGGGGAGGTATCGATGAGCTGTTACCCAACGATATTCCTGAAAACATTGACGGAATTGACTATCCCGATCACGGAGAACTGTGGACTACGGCCTTGGATTACAGTGCAGCCGGAAATGTTATCCGGCTTTCGGGGCGGCTTCGACAGAGTGACCTTTACTATCAAAAGGAGATAAGCCTTCTGGAGCAATCGCCCAAAATAGGCCTAAACTATAAACTGATTAATGAGGCGTCCCAGGCCCGGCATTTTCTCTGGAAACTGCATGCAGCATTAAAAATCAGCGAGGGCGATTTGCTTTCAAGCGCTGCAAAAAAAGCAAGGATCGTTTATGCCAATGCCAGCCGGTTTAAAGATATGAGCGAGTTTGGGTGGCCCGTTATTGAGTTTACAGATGCGTCCCGTGCGCCCGCAAAGAATAATACAATGGATTTTTTTTACCTGTACGATAACCCTGTAGGAAAAATGGCGATGCTGATGGAGGATGAACAATACAGGTTTGAATACGGGTATGACAAAGCTGTTTTTCCTTATCAATGGTATTTTGCTTCCTACGGGCAGTTCCAAAATCACTATACAGCCATATTGGAACCCGCTTCAGCAATGCCGGTTAGTGTAAAGGAGGCAGCATTGGCAAACCAATGCAGCGTGCTGATGCCGGGCGAAGAAATAAATACTTCCGTAACTATTTATGCAGGATTAAATTATGAAAATAGAATCAGTTGATCTTTTTTATCTCAAAATGCCGGTGGTAGAAGACATCGGCGATGGCAGTCAGGATGCCGTATTAGTGAGGGTAAGAGCAGGAGGCTTGGAAGGCTGGGGCGAATGCGAAGCGGCTCCTTTGCCAACCATTGCAGCTTATGTTTGCCCTATGTCGCACAGTGCGTGCAAGCCTGTGCGTGATTCTGTTGAAGGGATGCGGCTAAATGAGCCTTCGGATATTGAAAAGATAAGCAGAAGGGTAAGAGAGAACAGTTTTGATTTGCTGCAGGCCGATCATACTTTGTCGGGAATTGATATTGCGTTATGGGATCTAATGGGAAAGCGCCTGGAGCAGCCCGTTTTTGAACTTTTGGGATATAAAAAAGCCTTTCCCAAGCTTCCGTATGCTTCGCAGCTTTTTGGTGATACGCCCGAACAGACGTATGAGAAAGCGTGTGCTTCAAAACAATCGGGTTATCGTGCGGTAAAATTTGGCTGGGGACCTATTGGCCGGGGTACTGCTGATGAGGATGCCGCTCACTTTAGGGCGGCCCGCGCCGGTTTGGGAAACGATCACCATTTAATGGTTGATATAGGCACCTGGTGGGTTGAAGATATAAGTTCTGCATCTGAACGGCTAAAAATACTGAAAGAGATAAATACCTACTGGCTCGAAGAACCCTTTATCAACATGGCTTTAGGTGCTTACCGGCAACTGTCTGCCGACGATCTCCGTATTCCCCTTGCAGCAGGTGAGGGTTGCAATAATTATGTACAAGCCGAAGCCATGATAGAGCATGCCGGGCTGAGCTTTATTCAGATAGATACAGGAAGGATTGGAGGCATTACCCCGGCAAAGCGGGTTGCAGACCTGGCGGTAGCCCGGAACATAACGTACGTGAACCATACGTTCACCTCGCACCTGGCGCTTAGCGCCTCTTTACAGCCTTTTGCTGGTATTAAGGACGATTTTATTTGTGAATATCCTGTTGAGCCCAGGCAGCTGGCGCTTGATATTACCTGCAATCATATTGCTATAGAACAAACCGGTGAAATACGGCTGCCAGAGCAGCCCGGGCTGGGTATGCAGGTAAATACCGGCCTTTTGGGTAAGTACCTTGTAGATATGGAAATCTATGTGGAGAAGCAGAAAATATTTACAACACCGGCTCTTTAAAGCAGGCGGGCTACAGGATATAATACTGAAATGTAAATGATGTAAAAAATGGAAGACAAAATTTTTGAAAACCAGGTAGCCATTATTTCGGGCGGGGCGGACGGGTTGGGTAAAGCTATCGCCCGAAGGTTGGCGGAGGGCGGCGCCCGACTCGCCTTATTAGATCGGAACGAGGAAAGGCTTCATCACACCGTTTCTGAATTTTCCGGGGCGGGTTACGATGTTGACGGCTATACTATTGATATTGCACAGGAAGCAGATGTTTTAACGGCATTCAACCGTGTTGAACAGCAGTTTGGGCGAATTGATATCATGATCAATGCGGCGGGTATTGTAGGGCCAACCAGCACATCTGTTATTGATTACCCGGTCGAGGATTTTGACACGGTTTACCGGGTAAATCTCAGGGGTGCTTTTCTGATGTCTAAATACGCACTGTCGGCAATGCTTAAAAGGGCATACGGGAGAATCCTCCTGATTGCATCTATCGCAGGTAAAGAAGGTAATCCTTTTATGGCGGGCTATTCGGCAACCAAGGCCGGTGTTATCGGGTTGGTTAAAGGTCTTGGAAAAGAGTTCGCTACAAAGGGAATTACGATAAACGGCCTGGCCCCGGCAGTGATAAAGACGGCAATGAATGAAGATACCGACAGCCGCCAGCTGGAATATATGATCAGTAAGATACCGATGGGAAGATTGGGTACCGTTGAGGAGGTGGCGGCTATGTCGGCATTTATTGTATCTCCCCAAAATAGTTTTTCAACCGGATTTATTTACGATATATCGGGAGGGAGGGCCACATACTGATGGAACAGAAAACGCAGAAAACAGTCATCGTGCTGGGCGGTTCTTCGGGAATTGGCGAAGCTACAGCACAACGCTTTGCAAGAGAAGGCTGGCGGGTAGTAATAGCTTCTTCGAACAAAGACAAGCTTGATGCAGTAAAGAAGTCTTTAGTGGGAGTGGGTCATTTATCTGTTGTACTGGATGTAAGGATAGAAGAGCATTACAGTAGGTTTCTGGAGGAGTTGCGGAGTAACGGGGTTTTAAGCTTTGATGTACTGGTGAATAGTATAGGCGTATCACGTTTTTATGAAGCGCTAACCCCCGACTACGATGGATGGAATAATTTGTTAGAAGTGATGCTTTACGGTACCGTAAAATGTTGCCGGACACTTTTACCCCTCATGTGCAACGGTGGCCGTATCATACATATTACATCTATTCATCTTAACCGCGTAGAAAGCGGAAGCTCGGCTTATGGAGTTGCGAAAGCAGCCATTACCCAGTTTACGCGATCACTTGCTTTGGAGTTAGCTCCCAAAAATATCCTTGCCAATACCATTGCTCCCGGGTTTATCGACACTCCTATGTCTAAAAATTGTAATGGCCAGAATGAGCTGGAAACCCAATGGTTTTATGACAATTATATCAGGTATGATCATCTGCCTCTGAAAAGAGCTGGGTCACCCGGGGAGGTTGCAGGCGTTGTTTATTTTCTGGCCGGACCTGATGCTTCTTACATAACAGGTTCCGTTATTATAGTAGATGGGGGTCTGACCATAACTTTTTAAAAATGAAATTAGATACAACCTGCCACCGCCTCTAAACTTCTTTTTGAAAAGAAAGTGCATATTGTTTGGGCGACTGGCCATATTTTTTCCTGAACTCCATGCTAAAATGTTTTCGGTCCTGGAAGCCTACCGCATAACAAACTTCGTATACAGCCAGGTTGTTTTGCTGTAATAGCGCCGCAGCTTTTTGCAGTTTCACCGATTTGATAAAATCGTTAACGGAAAGATTGGTTACCGCTTTCATTTTCTTATACAATACCGGTATGCTCATGCCTATTTTTCGGGATAATACAGCGATGTTAAAAGAAGGATCATCGAGGTACTGCTCAATAATACACAACAGGTCGTTTAAAAACTCATTGTCGAGTGCGTTTACCGCTTGTTGGGGAGGCTGGTTGCCGCTGGTGTTAAGGTTCAGCAGATCGTTTTGTACGTACTGTTGCATACTTTCCCTCACCCGTTCACGCGTAGCCAGGAGGTTTCTTACAGTGAGTTCGAGAATGGTTCGGTTAAAGGGCTTGGTAAGATAAATATCGGCGCCCTTATTAAGGCCGGCAATATGATCCTGTTGTGTGGTTTTAGCGGTTAGCAGAATGACCGGAATATGGCAGGTACGGAAATCCGATTTTAATCGGGTACAAAAACTCAGTCCGTCTTCTCCCGGCATCATTACATCACTCACAATAATATCGGGCAAATGTTCGGTGGCATAAGTCCAGCCTTTTGCAGTATCTTCCTCCGATAATACCTGGTATTTATCCGACAGTATTTCGGCAACGGTACTTCGTATATCCGGATTATCATCCACTACCAACACGGAAAGTTTTTTTTCTTCGAGGTAGGTTTCTATAAAATCAGGCTCCGGCACTTCTGTTATTAATACAGCGCCTTCCTGCGTTTTGCTGTTTTCGTCTACCATTATTTTCGGGAGCAGGTCACCCTGGTTTTGACCTGCCTGAACCGGTCCTTTTTGAAGAAATACAGAAAAAACTGTTTTCCTTTCCCCGCGTTCTTCGCTGATTACGCTACTGTCCACTTCTATTCTTGCCCCGTGAAGCGCTGCTATTTTACTGGAAAGCGCCAAGCCAATACCATAACCATTGTTTTGCGAGCCGCTGTCGTTTACCTGGAAAAAATTATTAAACAGCTTGTCTTTATATTCTGGCGCGATGCCGCGGCCATTGTCGGCAACCGATACTTTAATGTAGGGGCCGTCTTCTGTAATGTGTACCCCAATTCTTCCTCCGTCGGGTGTAAATTTGAATGCATTATTAATAAGGTTAAAAAACACTTTTTCCAACTGTTCTTTATCAAAATACAGGGTTTCCTGCTGTATATCGTGTGTAAACGAAATATACATGTTGCGAACCAGCGAAACCGCGGTAAAATGCTCATAAATATTTTTTACAAAAGCCACAATATCGTGGGGAGCCAATTGTAGCTTGATGTTTTCGGTTTCTGCTTTTCTGAAATCCATCAATTCTTCAGAAAGGCGGAGAAGGTTGCCCGCATTCTTTTTTATATTTTGAAATTGTTGCTGCAGGTAACCGTCGTTCGCTCTGTCGGCAATCATTTTATCAACAGGCGACATAATCAGCGTAAGGTGAGTCCGGATCTCGTGGGTAACATTGGTGAAAAAGTCCAGTTTATGCTGGTGCAGCGCTTCTTCTTTTTTGATCAGTTCCTGCAGGTAGAAATAGCGTATAATAAAGAAAAGGATGGTAGAAAAAAGAACAGCATAACTAAGATAGGCCCACCATGTTCTCCAAAAGGGAGGCAGCACTACAATGGACAATTCCCGGGGAGTGCTCCAGATACCATCGTTGTTGGCGCCTTTTACCGCCAGGGTATAATGGCCGGGTTTAAGGTTCATATAAGTAACAGAGGGTGTATTTGTTTCCAGCCAGTGATTCTCAAAACCACTTAACCGGTAAGCGTATTTGTTTTTTTCGGGCTTAATATAATTGAGCAATGCAAACTTTATCGTAAATACGTTCTCCTGATGAGTGAGTTCTAATTCTTTTTCTGCATCCAGGGCTTGTGTAGCCAGGCTGCTGTTGGTTTCGAGGCCGGTAAATCTTACCGGCGATGGGGCGGTATTGGTGATAAACTGATCGGGGCGGAAGCCGACAAGACCGTTAAACCCACCAAAATAAAAACTTCCCTTTTCCGATTTATAATAAGCGTTATAGTTGAACATGTTCGACGGCAGCCCGTCTGTTTTGGTAAAAACCTGAAAGCCATTTGTTTCAGGATTCAGTTTCACTATTCCGAAACCTGTGCTCAGCCAGAGCAGCCCTTTAGAGTCTTCCAGAACACCGAAAATATCGTTATCAGCAAGCGATTTTTTAAAAGTATAGGTATATAATTTTTGCGTCTGCGGATTGAATTTCTTAAGTCCTTCATTTTCCGTACCCAGCCATAAATGCCCTTTAGAATCTCTTTGAATAGCAGTTATTTGAAGTGGATATGCCCCATAAGCTGTAAACAGGAAGGGTTGTACTTTCCTGCTGCCGGCTTTTACCACAAACAGGCCTGCAGAGGTAGCGATCCAGACATTCCCTTCCGGATCGGGAAATATTTGTTTGATATTTTTACCAGCCACCAGCGTTTTGTCGAACTCATCGCTGCGATCGGTAAGTTCAATACCCTCGCGGTGGTATATTTTAATATCCTGTATATTACCCTGAATACCCAGCCAAAGATTTTTCTCATGATCTTCGGCAATGGCCGAAATTTCGGAACGAAGGTAGGCGGCATTTTCAGGCGTATGAAAGTATTTTTTAAATTCGCCGTTGCGGTATAGGTTTAATCCTCCCGCATGTGTACCCACCCATATATTATCATCGCTGTCTTTAAAAATAGTTTTAATCAGGTTAGAACCCAGGCCACCGGCGCTGGCTGTAAAATAATCGAATGTCTGGCTTTGCCTGTTATAGTAGTTAAGCCCGCCGCCTTCTGTTCCAATCCATAGGTTTCCATTTATATCTTCCGCTACCGAACTAACCACATTGTTGCTCAGCCCAAAAGGAGTTCCGTTGCTCTGCCATACCTGGAATTCGGCAGCGAACGGGTTCATCAGATTCAGCCCTCCAAAAAAAGTGCCTATCCAAAGCAGACCCCTTTTGTCAATAAATAAGCTGTGTACGGAATTTTGACTCAGGCTTCCTTTGTCACGCGGATTGGTTTGATAATGTACTGCTGCCTGGTTTTGCCAGTTGATTTGGGTAAGCCCTTCCTGTGTTCCTACCCAGATATCATCGTCCGATCCGGATTTTATTACCCTGATATTATCATTTACAAGGTTTACGCCTGGCGAACGGCTGTTTATGCGGGTAAATGTTTCATCAGAATCGTCGAACAGGTTAATGCCCCTGCTTTGGGTTCCTACCCATAGTCGGTGGCGCCGGTCTTCGGCAATAGCGGTAATAATATTGCTACTAATACTGGCCGGATCCTTTGCATCATGTTTGAAGGTGGTGTATTGGGGGGCGGTTTCCAAAAGCCGGATACGGGTAAGTCCTGCATTGGAGCCGATCCAGAGATTATGGGTAGCATCGCTGAAAATACACCTCACAACCTCGTCTTCAATACTTCCGGGGCCGTAAGTGCCGAATTTTTTAAAAAGGTAGGGATTTCTTTTTTCCAGGCAAAACAGTCCCAGGCTCGACCCCAGCCATATCTGTTTTTTACGATCCTGGTAAATGGTATAAACCACGTAATCAGGTTTTCCACTTTCAATAGTAACTTTCTGAAATGTTTCTGTATGCTGGTCAAAAACAAATAATCCCTTGCTGGTTCCGGTCAGCACATTTTTACCATCAAAAAACAGGGAGGTAATATCAAATTCAGGCATTTCCTGTTTTTCAGTGGCATTTTTGAATACACGAAACTCTCTCCCGTCGAAGCGGTTCAGCCCATTGCGGGTACCCAGCCACATAAAGCCGTCTTCGTCCTGGCCAATAGCGTAAACTGTATTTTGGGAAAGCCCGTTTTCAGCGTTCCAACTCTGAAAGGAAACGGGTTGAGCCCATGCCAAAGCGGGGGTCAGTAACCCTAAAAGCATCACCCCCATGGCCCCTCTCAAACGCCTGAATAAAGTGCAGTACAGCATATTAGATCTATCATTTCAAAGGTAGTTCTGCGAAACTGATTTTTGATTTTTATTGTTCCGATGTTAAAAATGGAAAAATTTTTCCATTTTTAAATCAAATTTTGTGGTTGATAATCAACATTTTATATTAAATGTTATAATAACCCCCCTTTTTATTAAAAATAACCCCCGGCTTGTTTTCATCGATGAAAGATATTGCTGTCTGCTTGTGATAAACCAAAAAGCGATTTGTCCAAAAGAGAAGCCAGAATATTAACTGAATTCTAAAAGTAAGAATACATGAAAAAATCAACGAACGATTCAAGTTTGTGGCGGAAGCCCCGAATTTTTAAGAATGGTGGAGCCTTGAACAGAGTACGGGAAAACCTTTCAGCGAAGACCAGATTTTTAATTTTTGTACCCGTTTTTATGGTTATTGGCAGCCTTTGTGCCCGGGCGGGTAGCTTTTCGTTATTTAGCGGTGAAGCGGAATTTTTGCAACAGGCTGAAATAGAGGTAAGCGGTTTGGTGACAGATTCCGCCGGCACCATTTTACCCGGGGTATCTGTGCTTTTAAAATCGAAACCCAGCGTAGGAACCACTACCGATTTAAACGGCCGCTATATACTAAGAGTACCAGCCGATGATGTTCTGGAATTTCGGATGATCGGCTATGCAACACAGGAAATCTCCATTCGGGGGCGTACTACCATTAACATAATACTGGAGAAGGATATTCAAAAATTGGACGATGTAGTGGTTACAGCTTTTGGCCAGCGAGCCCGGAAGAGGGATCTGGTAGGTTCTGTTAGCTCTATCAATCCCGGTGAGCTAAGAATTCCGGCCAGCAACCTTACCACTGCTTTGCAGGGAAGAATTGCCGGAATGGTTTCTTTTCAGCGAAGCGGAGAGCCAGGGGCCGATAATGCCGATTTTTTTATCCGGGGCGTTAGCACATTCGGTGTAAACCAGCGACCTCTTATTCTGGTCGATAATATGGAGGTTTCTACAGAAGATCTGGCACGTATTCCGGTAGATGATATTGAAGGTTTCAGCATTTTGCGGGATGCAACTGCATCGGCAGTGTATGGCTCTCGCGGTGCGAACGGTGTAATACTTGTCACCACTAAAATGGGTAAGGAAGGGCCGCCGAAAATTTTCTTTAGGGGCGAACAGCGCGTATCTTCCGCCACCCAAAAGCTGGAGCTTGCAAACCCTGTGACGTTCATGAAAATGAACCGGGAAGCAATCCTTACAAGAAATCCCCTCGGTAAAGACGACGAAAGTGTATATTCGCTGGAGAAAATAGACAAAACAGCCGCGGGCGAGGATCCTGTTTTATATCCCGCCATAGATTGGCTGGATTATATTACGCGGGAGGTAACCACCACCCGCAAATACAACCTCAGCCTTTCGGGAGGCGGGCAGGTAGCTACTTATAATGTAAGCGGCGACTTATCCACGGATAATGGCTTACTTAAAATAGACCCCATCAATGATTTCAATAGTAATGTTCGCTTCAACGTTTACAATTTAAGAACGAATGTAAACCTCAATATTACCAAGACCACCAATTTAAAAGCAAGGGTGAATTTGAATGTTCAGGACTATAACGGCCCGCCCGTTTCGGGAAGTGAGGCGTACGGCCTGGCATTGCGTTCCAACCCCGTATTGTTTCAACCCGTTTATGATCCACCAGAAACGATGTCATGGATAAAGCATCCCATGTTTGGGAACTATGGTGAGGGTGGGTATATGAACGCCTATGCCGAAATAGTGAGAGGCTATTCCGAACGCAAGAGAAGCAATATTTACTTCCAGCTGGATCTTGATCAAAAGCTTTCCTTTATTACCGAAGGGCTTACTTACCGCGGATTGTTGAATATTACGAGAAATTCTTATTTCTCTCAAAGAAGGGTTTATAGCCCGTTTTATTACACGCCGATTGTAAATACAGAAAGCGGCCGGGCCGATAATTTTCAGGTAATTAATCCCGATGGCGGTACCGAATACCTCAATTTTCAGCCCGGCGAAAGAGATCAGGCTGCAGTTTTGTATGCGGAGAGCCAACTATCTTACAACAGAACTTTTGGCGAGCATAATGTGAGCGCAATGGCGGTGGGTACCATCAGGGATAATGTACAAACTCCTGAAAGCTATACGCTGCTAAATACGCTGCCCTATCGAAATGTAAGCTTGTCTGGTAATGCCACCTATTCTTTAAAGGAAAAGTATTTCGCGCAATTTACTTTCGGTTATAATGCTTCCGAACGCTTCGATGAAAATTACAGGTGGGGTTTCTTCCCTTCTTTTGGTATTGCCTGGACAGTGGATAAAGAAAATTTCATGGAGGCATTGAAACCTGCCCTCAGTAAACTGCGCTTCCGGTTTACTTACGGCTGGCTGGGAAATGACAATGTAAGCACTGCTGAAAACCGGTTCTTTTATCAATCAATTGTAAACCTCAATAATAACAGCAGGGGATATACGTTCGGATTACCTACTATTTCCAGTGAAGGCTATTCGGGAGTGTCTGTTTCGAGATATGAAAATCCGAATGTACAGTGGGAAATTTCCCGGCAGACAAACTTTGGAGTCGACTTAGGATTCTTTAACGGGGCACTTACCTTTACCGGCGATTATTACCGCCAGTTCCGGTACAATATTGTACAACAAAGAGCAGGCGTTACCGCCTCCGCCGGTTTCCAGGCGGCAATACTCGCCAATGTAGGTAAATATAAGAGCGATGGTTTTGATGCGGAAATGACCTACACAAAAAATTTCAGTAAAGATTTCTGGATACAATCGCGCGGTACGTTTACGTATGCCACCGGTGAATACGTTTACTATGATGAGCCTTCTTATGCCTACTCCTATTTGTCGCGCGTGGGGCTGGCTTCCAGCCAAACCAGGGGCTATATAGCCGAGCGGCTGTATGTTGACGATGCCGAAGTACAAAATAGCCCGCAGCAACAGTTTGGCGGAGAAGCTGTTTTGGGCGGCGACATTAAATATGTAGATGTAAATAAGGATGGCGTAATTAACAGCAATGATATAGTAGCTATCGGATATCCTACGGTTCCCGAAATCACCTATGGCTTTGGTCCCAGCATCGGTTTTAATTCTTTCGACTTTTCATTCTATTTCAGCGGTATAGCCCGTACCTCTTTATTTATTAATCCCACTACTTCCGGGGCAGCGCCTTTTGGTAACAGGTTTTCTCCTAATGCAGTACTACAATCATGGGCGAACAGCTATTGGTCTGAGGAAAACCAAAATATATACGCGCAGTACCCACGGTTAAGCCAGAATCCTACGGCCAACAATACCCAAACCAGTACTTTTTGGATGAGGGACGGAAGTTTGATCCGGTTAAAACAAGCCGAGTTAGGCTACAATCTAAAAGGATTAAAGATCCGGCAGCATAATATACAAAATGCACGCATTTATTTAAGCGGCACCAACCTTTTCAAAATAAGCAAATTTAAACTTTGGGATCCCGAAATGGGGGGGAACGGGTTGGCCTACCCCTTACAACGTGTTTTCAACTTTGGTGTTACTGTTAATTTATAAACTTAAAATATGAGAAAGATATTGATAATAGTATTGCTCCCTACGCTTTTTTCAGTAGTTGGTTGCAAGAAATTCCTTGATATTGTGCCAGACAATACGCCCGAACTAAACCAGGCATTTAGCCTGCGCGTGATGGCCTTACGTTATTTAGCCACCTGTTATAACCGGTTGCCGGCCAATAATGCACTGGGCAGCGAAAATTTTTTGCTTGCAGATGAGTTCTGGCTTAACTCTACTGCCAATTTTTCTTCGGGAGGTTATCCTGCATGGTATATCGCAATGGGTCAGCAAAATGCCAATGCTCCTTTATTAGACTGGTGGGGAAGCAATGGAGGCGGCGCTTACTGGCAGGCTATTAACGATTGTAACGTATTAATCGAACGCATTCACGAAGTTCCGGATATGGATCCATCGGAAAAAGAAATGTGGGCTGCGGAAGCAAAGGTTTTAAAAGCATATTATCATTATCTTTTACTAAGGGCTTACGGACCTATCATCATTCGGGATAAGAATTTGGAAGTGTACGGGGATCAGGTGGCGATGCAGGAACCCCGCGTATCGGTGGATGAGTGTTTCGGTTATATGGTTAATACCATCAACGAAGCCATGCCTGCCTTAATGCCTATTGAGCAAAATGGTACGCTGGAAATAGGCAGGATTACGCAAATTGCGGCAAAAGCTATTAAGGCGAGGATAATGACGGATGCTGCGAGCCCGCTTTTTAATGGCAACACAGATATGGCCGCGTTGAAAGATGATAACGGAACCTCCCTTTTCAACCAAACCTACGAAGCCGAAAAATGGACAGCGGCGACAATAGCTTGCAAAGAAGCCATCGACTTTGCTGTTGCCAGTGGAAAAAGTTTAAGTACCTGGACGCCTCCTGCTAACCTTACCATTGGCTCTCAATCTACCCGGTTCCAAATGAACCTGCGCACCGCATTTTCCGAGTCCGATGGTAACCCCGAAGCGTTATGGTTTGATACCAGGAGCACGGCCACCGCTTCTTTTCAGGCAGCCTTTACTCCCCGCGGCTTTAATAGTAACACGGTTTCCAACGGAAATATTACCAGCTATATGGGCGCCACACTAAACATGGCTGAAAAATTTTATTCGAAAAACGGAGTACCGATCGAAGAAGATAAAACCTACCCCTATGCCGGAAGATATGAGCTGGTAACCGTACCGTCTACCGATGCGTACCGGTTTTTCTTACAGGCGGGCTATACTACGGCACGTTTTCATTTAGACAGGGAGCACCGGTTTTATGGCACCCTATCCTTTGACGGTGGGCGATATTTTATGATGTCGGAGCTCAATGACGCCAATGCATTAGGCACTAATTACAAGCAAGGCGGAAATGTGATGAATTATAATGTAATTAATAACCAGGTTACGGGTTATATGGTAAAAAAATATGTGAATTATCAAAACTCATACGGAGCCAGCAGTGCGTATACAGCCCGGCCTTATGCTATTCCTATTATCCGCCTCGCGGATTTGTATCTCTTGTACGCCGAAGCATTAAACGAAAGCCAGGGTCCCTCATCGGAAGTGTATAGCTACCTGGATGCGGTAAGAGCCAGATCGGGATTGGAGGGCGTGGTTGCTTCGTGGAATAATTTCTCATTGCAGCCGTCCAAACCCTCTACAAAGGAAGGATTACGGGAAATTATCAAGCGCGAGCGCACCATTGAACTGGCGTTTGAAGGGAAAAGGTTTTGGGATCTCAGGAGGTGGAAGGATGCCGTTCAGGAGTTGAACGAACTGATCATGGGCTGGGATATAACGCAAAGAACAGCCGCGCCTTTTTACCGGCCACGCTCCCTTTACAACCGGATTTTCACCACAAAAGATTATTTCTGGCCAATTAGTCTTGATGAGATGAGGCGTAACCCCAAACTAAAACAAAACCTGGGCTGGTAGAAGTAGTATCCATACAGAAATTAAAATCGTAAACGATGAAAAAAATCAAAACAATAAGAATAGCCGTTTTAACAGGAGTTACTGCCTTACTGCTCTTGTGTAATGGATGTAAGGAAGATCTTGGCATTACGATAAATAAAGTGGGAGAAAAGCCTCCCCAGGTTTCCAATATTCAGGTAACACCTGTTTCGGGGGGAGCCGTCATAAAGTATGATCTGCCTCTTTCCGAAGATCTGCGTTATGTGGTTGCCAACTACAGCCTCGACAATGGAATTAAGAGAGAAACCAAAGCATCTATTTATAAAAATGAATTAACTATAGATGGTTTTGGAAAAGAAGGAACCTACGAAGTAGAGCTGCGTTCCGTGAGTGTGGGCGAAGTGGCTTCCGATCCTCTTGCCGTTCAGGTAGAGGTGCTCCGTCCTCCCCACCAGCTTGTACTTGATAAAATGAGAGAGAACGACGATATCGCAGCAACTTTTGGCGGGCTCAACCTCAACTATACCAACGAAACCCTTGCTAACCTGATTATAAGGGTTATAAAGAAAGATTCCACGGGTCAATGGGTTGCAGCGGAGTCGGAGTATACCAATTTTAAAAGCGGTACCATTCGTATAAGAGGGCAGGAGGCAAAACCAACCGATTTTGGCGTGTTTATCGAGGACAGGTGGGATCATACCTCTGATACATTGGTGGTAAATCTTACTCCCCTCGGCGAAGTAGCGGTGCCCACTACCCGATGGGCAAGGTTTGCATTGCCTGGCGATGCAGGGGTGAGGGCGAGCGGTTTTCCTTTCACAGGGATATGGGATGGAAATACCAATGCAGGTTATCTTTCAATTGCCAACAATGCTACCGAAAGCATCGCTTTACCTAATTCCCTTACAATCGATTTGGGCATCCCCGTCATATTAAGCCGTATGCAAATCTGGGCTACCCGGTATAGCACTTTAGCCGATGTTTACGGGCCTGCCCATTTATACGATTTCGAAATTTACGGCAGTAATAGTCCTAATCCGGATGGCAGTTGGGATGAATCCTGGACCCTGCTCGGACATTTTAACAGTACCAGGCCCACAGGCTTTGGATTTGGAGTGCCGGCAACCTCGGCCGAACAAATAAATATACGCGACAACGGCGAAACATACGAATTTCCCGATCCCACCTCTTTTCCCAAGTTCAGGTATATCCGTTTTAAGAACTACGCTACCTGGGGTGGATCTTACGAGGGTAGTTCCAACTTTTTTATTTTCGAATTGAAACTATTCGGACAGCTTTAAAAATGAATATAATTATGAAAAAAATATTTCTAAGTTCAATTGCTGTTGTGCTATTGCTTATTCTTTTGCGATGCGGTAAATCAAGCGATTATTATTCTTCCCCCTTCCTGAATGAGGCAGAATTGGCAAAACCCGGGATGGTAGACTCGTTACAAATACTACCGGGAAAGAATCGGGCGGTTTTAAAATTTATTGTGGGTCCCGACAGGAGGGTAACTAAATTAAAAATTTCCCACAATAGCTCGCTAAGCTCCGTTGTAACCAATACTATTGTTGACGTTAATGCCCGGGATTACGGAAATTATAAAGAGGTTCCTATAAACAATTTACCCGAAGCTACCCTCATCGTAAGAATTGTTTCTTTTGATAGTAAAGGCGATAGTTCCAACGTTGTAACGGGAACGGGTTTTATATATGGCGAGAGGTATCTTTCCTCATTGTATAACAGGATCTACCTTAACACAACCACGGTGAATGCGGTTAAGCAACTTAATTTTCAAAATGAGAGTAACAAACCACGTGACGCAACCGTATTCTACACTCTTCAAAAAACAATCGTCACCTATTCCAATACTTTGGGAGCTACGTCTACTGTTGAAATATCGCCTTTTCTGAATGAAATGAAGGTTCCGGATATCGCCGCAACCGGCACTATCAGTCATTATTCGAGCTTTAAGCCCACAGAAAATTCGATCGACACCTTTACTTCAGCACCAATCACGATAAACTTTTAAACACAGCGTTGAACTTCTATGCATAAAGACTTCATAATCGCAGGCTTCTTTTTGTTTGCCCCCATCTTATTGTTCTCACAGAAGGCAGGCATGGCCGATCTGATCCGGGATAACTTCGCATTCGCCGACTCGCAATACCGGTATATGATGACCCTGTTGCCAGCGGATAAAATGCCCCAGTCTTATGATGCAAAATCCAATACAATTAGCGCTCACCAGCGTACCTGGTGGTGCACCGGCTTTTATCCCGGCTCTCTCTGGTATATTTATGAGCAAACGGGTAGCCCCGTTATAAAAAAGGAGGCCGAAAGGGCATTGTCGGTGATCGAACCCAATAAAAGCTATACCGGCAACCACGACCTGGGTTTTATGATGTATTGCAGCTTCGGCAATGCCTATAGGATTACCGGAAAGGAGGCGTACAGGAACATCATACATCGTTCTGCCGCGGCGCTGGCTACCCGCTACCGGCCGGCGCTAAATGTAATTCAATCCTGGAACAGCAACCAGTATTTTAAATACCCGGTGATTATCGATAATATGATGAACCTCGAACTGCTGTACTGGGTAAGCAACGATGGTGGCGATCAGAAGTATAAAGAGATTGCCATTACCCATTCCAATACAACCCTGGAAAACCATTTCAGGGACGATCATAGCAGCTACCACGTCGTTGATTATGACCCTCAAACGGGCAAAGTGCATCGGAAAGCCACCTGGCAGGGGGCAGCAGATTGTTCTGCCTGGTCGCGGGGACAAGCCTGGGGCCTGTACGGATATGTTTTGATGTACCGGTTTTCAAAAGATCAGCGATATCTCGATCAGGCCCGTAATATTGCCGGTTTTATCTTAAATCATCCTAACTTGCCTGCCGATAAAATTCCTTACTGGGATTTTGACGCCCCGCAAATACCCCATGCCAGGCGCGATGCTTCCGCGGGCGCAATAATAGCATCGGCTTTATTAGAGCTGGGTCAGTATACCCAGGGGGCAGAAAAACAGTCGTATATGAATACCGCCCGTGAGATGATCCTTTCCCTCTCCGGCCCAAAGTACAAAGCAAGGGTGGGAGAAAATGGCGGCTTCCTGTTAAAACATAGTACCGGCGCCTTGCCTTTGAATTCAGAAATAGATGTGCCCCTGATTTATGCGGATTATTATTACCTCGAAGCACTGAAGCGTTATAAGGACTGGTATTTGTAAACAAAAAGGAAAATGATCAAAACCGTTTCTAAAATAATAATAACAATATTGTTGTCGGGCGCAGGAGTGTACACCAGTGCCCAGAGTTGGACCGGCCCTAAAGAAAAGCCCGCGGAACGAATTCAATTAAAATACGGCCCCTTGCAGGCGGGCAGGCGTAACGATGCCGATATGCAGCGGTTTAGGGAATACGGTCTCGGCCAGTTTATTCACTGGGGTGTATATGCCATTGCCGGTGGCGAATGGAATGGGGTAAAAGCGCCTACCGCATCCGAATGGATAAGAGTATGGAGGGGTAGCACCGCGCCGGTTAACTGGCAGCAAACCTACGACAACCTGTACAGGCAATTTGACCCCAAAAATTTTGACGCCCGGCAATGGGCACGGCAGGCAAAACAGATGGGTGCGCGCTACATGATTATTACTACCAAGCATCACGACGGATTTTGTTTGTGGCCCAGCAAATTTTCCAGCTATACCATCACACAGTCTCCCTATAAAAAAGACGTTATTAAACAGTTGATGGATGCATATACTGCCGAAGGAATTGACGTATATCTTTATTTTTCTATTATCGACTGGTATAACAAGGATTATAGAGCGGCATCGCCAAAAACCGAAGAAGAGAAAACAGCATATAACCGGTTTCTTACCTATACCCGCAACCAGCTTTTTGAACTGCTCGGAAATTACCCAAAGATGAAAGGCTTCTGGTTCGACGGCACCTGGGATAAGGCCTGGATTGATGCGTATGAATGGACCTGGCAACTGGAAAAAGATTTGCGGGCTGCACATCCTGGCTTAATCATTGGCAGCCGGTTTAGAAACGATGAGCACGGAAAGCGCCATTTTGACTCGAACGGCGACCTGCTGGGCGACTATGAGCAGGGCTGGGAACGCAAATTGCCCGCACAGTACGAATGGCTCAACGGAAACGACTGGGATTGTGTAATGACTATACCTCCCAATGGCTGGGGCTATATCAAAGACTGGTCGCAATTTTACACAAAAACCTCTTGGGATCTCATCAATATGCTCATGCACGCAGTGTCGATGAACGGTAATTTTGTACTAAACTTCGGCCCCGATGGCAACGGGAAAATGCACCCGGGAGAAGATAAGCTGGCAGAGGAGATTGGCCGGTGGATGGAGGTAAACGGAGAAGCAGTATACGGAGCAACCCACGCTTCTCTTGAGCCTACCGGCTATGGGTACTATACCAAAAAAACAAATGCTTTATACCTCACCGTATTCAACCGTCCGGTAAATAACCTCGTAAGAGTAAAAATTCCCCGAAATACAACCGATATACCGGTGGCGGCATCCTTGTTAGCCAACAAGGCAACCTTAAAAATGAAATTTACCGACATGGGCATCGATCTCGACAAGAATGTATACTTTGATATTGCTCTGCCAGAAACGTTTACAAGCAAAGATCCCTTTGTAATTAAAATAGAAACAAAGCCGGGAAAGATTAACGTAAAAGAACTGGAAAAAGCCTATATGTAATCGCTGAAAAAGCGTATCTTATGACCTGGTTCGCCCGGTCGCAGAACAATTGCTTCTGTATCTCCGGACGACAAGAAAATCAACTATTAAAGCGGGATATTAATGAAAAAATTTGCACGATTTCTTTTATCAGGAGCAATAGGATTTCTTTTATTGCTGACCGGGGCAGAAGCCCAGGAGCCAACGCCCTCCTGGGCCAGCGAAACCCAACACGCAAGAGAGGCGCGTATGCAGTGGTGGACGCATGACCGTTTCGGTATGTTTATACACTGGGGCTTGTATGCGCTGCCCGCGCGGCACGAGTGGGTACAGTTTCAGGAAAAAATTACCGCCGATAATTATAGAAAATATTTTGAAAATTTCAACCCCGATCTTTATGACCCTGTTCAATGGGCAAAAGAAGCCCGGGCCGCAGGAATGAAATACGTAGTATTAACCACCAAACACCATGATGGGTTTTGCTTATGGGACAGCAAATACACTAATTACAAAGTAACCAATACGCCCTATGGGAAAGATTTGTTGAAGGATTTTGTAGAGGCATTCCGGGCCGAAGGACTAAAGATTGGCTTTTATTATTCGTTGATCGACTGGCATCATCCTGATTTTGTGTACGATGGCAGCCACCCACCCACGCCCGTTTCCAAAACGGAAAGAGAGAAAGCAAATGCCGGCAGGGATATGGCAAAGTATCAGCAATACATGAAAAACCAGGTTACAGAACTGCTTACCCGGTACGGGAAAATAGATCAGTTGTTTTTCGATTTTTCTTATCCCGAAAAAGGGTTTAAAGAATGGGACGCCGAAAATCTTTTAAAACTCGTTCGCCAACTACAGCCGGCGATTATTGTAAATGACCGGCTGGGTTTGAACGAAACCACCTGGGGCTGGGATTATAAAACGCCCGAACAGTTCATGCCAAAAGAATGGATAAAAGTAAACGGGGTAAAAGCACCCTGGGAAACCTGCCAGACTTTTTCCGGTTCATGGGGTTATTATCGAGACCAATATACATGGAAAAGTACACATCAGTTAATTGTGATGCTGATAGAGACCGTGAGCAAGGGGGGAAATCTGCTC
>JBEBUZ010000067.1:0-19796 GCA_040393015.1 Paraniabella yanshanensis | reverse complement strand
AGGTAAAAATATAGAAATAAATATAAAAATGCTCTATAATACAAATATATAAATAATTATAATATAAATTTTTCCTTGTCTGTAGAACTTTTTACGAGATCGGGGGCGGCGTATCGCCTGTTAGCGTATGTAAAAATGCTATCTTTGCGCCCTAAAAATTTTACGATGGCAAATACTGCAGATATCAGTCGTGGCATGATCCTTAAACTGGATGGGAACCTCTATTCCGTTGTGGAATTCGGGGAAAATAAAACAGCTCGTGCAGCGGCTAAAGTATGGGCAAAACTTAAAGGGGTAGACAACAGCAGATCGATCGAAAAAACATGGAATTCGGGCGATACTATTTATCCTGTGAGAGTGGAAAAAAGGTCCTACCAATATTTATATCAGGATGAAACAGGGTTCAATTTCATGGATAACGAAACATTTGAGCAAATGAGCGTTGCCGAAAATATGATCGATGCCCCCCAATTTCTGAAAGAAGGGCAGGAAGTGGCCATTGCCATTAACACCGAAACAGAACAACCTGTTAGTGTGGAGCTTCCCGATAAAATCGTAATGCTGGTAACTTATACCGAACCCGGCCTCAAAGGCGATACAGCTACCCGTACCCTCAAACCGGCAACTGTAGAGACTGGTGCTACGGTAAGTGTTCCCCTCTTTGTTAACGAAGGAGAGCTGATAAGGGTGAATACAAAGACCGGCGAATACGTAGAACGGGTAAAAGAATAATAAATAGTTGAAATGGCTCCTTATCTGAAGATTTTGAGCCATTTTATTTATGCCGGCAGCATCTCTCCAAAACTAAAAGTAAATCTTCTATAATGTTCTGATTTGCTTATCTTAGTTATTTGTTCCCGGCTGTTACTACCAATTATCTAAATCACAAAGTTGTTAAACTCGAAAATATGGACTTCAGACAAATTCAGGAACTCATTAAAATGGTCAATAAATCCAATGTTGGAGAAATTTGTATTGAACAAAAGGACTTCAAGATATTGATCAGACAAAAAGAAGAAGCGGTTCCCCAGGTAGTAACCGGGTCGCACTATGCCGTTCCGGTTCCCGCCGCACCCACTCCTATAGCCCCATCTCAACCTGCAGCTGCGGCTGACCCGGTTGACAAGCAAAAATTGGCTGACCCATCCGGTACTAATAGTAATGTAACTGTTATAAAAAGTCCGATGATCGGTACATTTTATCGCAGGCCAAGCCCCGATAAATCTAATTTTGTAGAAGAAGGTGATATTATTACCACTGGAAAAGTACTCTGTGTAATTGAAGCCATGAAACTGTTCAACGAAATTGAAAGTGAAATCAGTGGTAAAATTGTTCGGATCCTCGTAGAGGATGCATCCCCGGTAGAGTTCGACCAGCCGTTGTTTGAAGTAGAAACGACCTGATAATTAGTCAATCAGCATTTTAAAGAATATTTTAGCTAATTGGCCAATGGGCATATGGGCTCGTTGTCTGATTATCGTCACATTTAAAATAATATGTTTAAAAAAATATTAATAGCCAACAGGGGTGAAATCGCATTGCGTGTGATCAGAACATGCAGGGAAATGGGCATTAAAACTGTTGCTGTGTATTCTACCGCGGATAGCGAAAGCCTGCACGTGAAATTTGCGGACGAAGCGGTTTGTATTGGCCGGCCGGCCAGCGCAGAGTCTTATCTTAATATACCCAATATTATGGCTGCCATCGAAATTACCAATTCCGATGCAGTACACCCTGGCTATGGTTTCCTGGCAGAGAATGCGAAATTTGCCAGTATTTGTAACGATAGCAAGATCAAATTTATCGGACCCACAGCCGATATGATCAACAAAATGGGAGATAAGATCACGGCTAAGGAAACGATGATCAAAGCAGGTGTACCGGTAGTACCCGGTGGAGAGGGACTGTTGGAAAGTATTGAGCAGGCCAAAAGCCTGGCGAAGGAGATCGGGTATCCCGTCATTTTAAAAGCTACCGCAGGCGGCGGCGGAAAAGGAATGCGTATTGTTTGGGACGAAAGCGAAATAGAGAAAGCATATGATACCGCCAAAATGGAAGCAGGTGCTTCCTTTAAAAACGATGGCATTTATATGGAGAAGTTCGTGGAAGAACCCCGCCATATAGAAATTCAGGTTGCCGGCGACCAGTTTGGCAATGTATGTCACATGAGTGAACGCGATTGTTCTATCCAGCGCCGGCATCAGAAACTCGTAGAAGAATCTCCTTCTCCTTTTATGACCGATGAATTACGCACCGCCATGGGAGAAGCAGCGAAAAAAGCCGCGGCTGCCATAGGCTATGAAAGCGTGGGTACTATTGAATTTCTGGTAGATAAACATCGCAATTTCTATTTTATGGAAATGAATACCCGCATACAGGTAGAGCATTGCGTAACCGAAGAAGTGATCAATTTCGACCTCATAAAGGAACAGATCAAAATTGCCGCCGGAGAAAAAATATCCGGGAATGACTATATTCCTTCCATGCACAGCATTGAATGCCGTATTAACGCCGAAGATCCTTTCAACGATTTTCGTCCTTCGCCGGGTAAAATTACCAATCTGCATGTACCGGGAGGCCATGGCGTGCGGGTAGACAGTCATGTATATGCGGGTTATACGATTTCTCCCTACTACGATTCTATGATCGGCAAACTCATTACCGTGGCCCGTACCCGCGAAGAAGCCATCGATACCATGTATCGTGCGCTGAGCGAATATGTTATAGAAGGTGTAAAAACTACCATACCCTTCCATCTTCAGCTCATGAAAGACGAACGTTTTATAAAAGGCGATTTCAATACCAAGTTTTTAGAAACTTTTGAATTGAGAAAATAATCAACACTGCTTTAATATAATTAAAAAAGCTGCCTCCGGTCGGCTTTTTTTAGTTAAGAGCGGCCGTTTGGACTGTATGTCTGCCATCCTCCTTATTTTTGATACAACATGAAGAGCAGCAGGAAAAGACTGGTTCCCTGGATCGTGTTGATCGCTCTGGCCATTGCCATTAAGTTCCTCTCATTCCATCCCGGATGGGTTGAACAGTACTATGTGCTGGGCATATATCCGCTTATATCTTCCGGACTTCGATATTTGTTCGGGTGGCTGCCTTTTAGCATAGGAGATATTCTCTATGGAGCAATCATCGTTTGGTTTATTTACCAGGTTATTAAGGCGATCCGGCTGATCAGGAAGGAAGCGTTTACCCGCAAAAGGGTACAAGTATTTTCGCTGCGTATTGTGTTCGCAGGGCTATTGGTATACGTGCTTTTTTACGGACTATGGGGTTTGAACTATTCCCGGGCAGGTATAGCCAGCCAACTGGGATTGAAAGAAGTAAGATATACTGTCTATGATTTGGATACATTGGTCTCCGCTTTGCAGGATAAATTGAATGCCAATGCCCGGTTATTAACCCCTGCGATGCGCGATTCTTTTAAGGCAAAGAAGAAATTATTTGCCAATGCGGCTCTAATGTATAAAGTGGCGGAAACCCGGTATCCCTTTTTATCTTATAAGGGCTATTCGGTAAAACCCTCTATCTTCAGTTACCTGGGCAATTACCTTGGCTTTCAGGGCTATTACAATCCGTTTACGGGAGAGGCGCAGGTTAATACCACCATACCGCTTTGTTCCGAGCCCTTCGTTGCTTCGCACGAAATTGCACATCAATTGGGATATGCTAAAGAGAGTGAGGCTAATTTCGTCGGCTTTCTTGCCTGCCGCCTGCACCCTTCTGTCAATTTTAAGTACTCGGTTTATTTTGATATGTACCACTACGCCATCCGGGAACTAAGGTCGGCAGACTCTCTGAAAGCAAAGGTTTTCGATAGCAGCTTGCACAAGCAGGTGAAAAAGGATGTGGAAGAGTACCGCGCCTTCTACCGGAAATACCGCAACCCGATAGAACCCTATATAGACAGGATGTACAGTTATTTCCTTAAGGTGAATAACCAGCCAAAAGGAAAGGAGTCTTATAATGAAGTGGTTACCTGGCTAATAGCCTACTATAAAAAGTATGGGAGGGAGGCTATCTGACAAGATATGTATCCGTCCGCTTATAGCATTCTGCGGATTCGCTTCGTTCTGAAAAATCGATTTTGCAAAAGTTTTACCCGGTATAAAAATGGATATTATTCTTTAAAACACTAATTATCAACAGTTTACTTGTTTTTGGAAATCCTCTTAAATCAAAAATTAATACCTACCTTTGCAGTCCGAATTTTTAAACCCTTCGGATTTTATTATGAATTTCTATTTTAAACAATTAAACGCTGATGCACAGGAGAACGCGCCGGCTACCGAACCGGTAGAGGAAGCGTCTGCAGCGACAACAACACCACCTGTGGAAGAAGCAGCTGCGCCCGCGCCGGTTGCCGAAACAGTAGAAGCTCCGCCAGTGGTGGAGGAAAGCGCCCACGATGATTTCGACTGGAGCGTGGATAAGCGCAATATTTCTTCTTATCCCAAAGAAGAAAAAGAAAAGTACGACAAAGTTTACGACAGCACTTTTATTCAGTTGAATGATGGTGAACTGGTAGACGGTACCGTAGTAGGCCTTACTAATACCGATGTTGTGTTAAACATTGGCTTTAAAAGTGACGGCCTGATTTCTTTGAACGAGTTCCGCGATCTTCCTGCTTTGAAAGTAGGCGATGTTGTGGAAGTAATGATTGTTGAAAAAGAAGACAGGGACGGACACCTGAACCTGAGCCGTAAACAAGCCCGCACTACCCGTGCATGGGAAAAAATTGTGGAGGTTAACAAAACAGGGGAAGTGGTTACCGGACAGGTTACTTCAAAAACCAAAGGTGGTCTTATCGTGGATGTATTTGGTATGGAAACCTTCCTGCCAGGTTCTCAAATCGATGTTAAGCCCGTTACCGACTACGATCAGTTTGTTGGTAAAACAATGGAGTTTAAAGTGGTTAAGATCAACGAAACAATCAAAAACGCGGTGGTATCTCACAAAGCTCTTATCGAAAGCGATATGGAAGCACAACGTGCCGAAATTATCGGTAAACTCGAGAAAGGCCAGGTACTGGAAGGAACCGTTAAAAACATTACCGATTTTGGTGCGTTCATGGATCTCGGCGGCCTGGATGGTTTACTGTATATCACCGATATTTCGTGGGGTCGTATTTCTCACCCGAACGAGGTGCTGAAAATGGATCAGAAACTGAATGTGGTGGTATTGGATTTCGACGACGAGAAAAAACGTATCAGCCTGGGTCTGAAACAACTCACCCCGCATCCATGGGATGTGCTGCCTGAAGATATTGCAGAGGGCAATACCGTAAAAGGCAGGGTGGTAAATATTGAAGATTACGGAGCATTCCTTGAAATTTATCCCGGTGTAGAAGGCTTGGTTCACGTAAGTGAAATTACCTGGGCTAATACCCCGATTAATGCCAAAGACTTCTTCAAACTGGGCGATGAGCACGAGGCGAAGATTGTTACTTTAGATAAAGATACCCGTAAAATGAGCCTTTCTATCAAGCAATTGACAGAAGACCCGTGGAACGATATCGAAAGCAGGTTTGCAGAAGGTACGCGCCACGAGGGTGAGGTGAAGAATATCACCAACTATGGTGTGTTTGTTGAACTGGCTCAGGGTATTGGCGGTATGATTCATATCAGCGATCTTAGCTGGCTGAAGCGCTTCAACCATCCCGGTGAGTATACGAAAGTAGGCGCAAAGATTGATGTAATGATCCTCGGTATCGATAAAGAGAACCGTAAACTGCAGTTAGGTCATAAACAACTCGAAGAAGATCCCTGGAATACGCTTCAGGATACCTTTGCTATTGGAAGTGTGCATGATGGAACGGTAACCCGCAAAGATGATAAGGGCGCTACTATTCAGTTACCTTATGGCCTGGAAGGATTTGGTCCTAACCGTCACTTAAATACTAAAGAAGGAAAATCTTTGGGTATGGATGAAACGGCGCCGTTTATGGTAATCGAATTCGACCGTAACGAAAAGCGTATTGTAGTTTCTCACACACGTGTTTGGGAGCAGGAGCAATATGCCGAGCGGGAAGGTGTGAAGAGAGCAGAACGTGCTGAAGTGGAAAATACCAAAAAAGTGGTTAAAACCATTCAGAACAAAGTAGAAAAAGCAACTTTGGGAGATCTGGGTGTATTAGCCGATCTTAAAAAGAAAATGGACCAGGAAGCTTCCGATGCCGCCAGTGCTAAAAAAGCAGATACTGCCGGCGACGATAAAGCCTGATTTCTCTTTTCCTGATATTTCAATGCCCCGGTTTTGGCCGGGGCATATTTTTACCTGGTCTGACCGTCACGGTCAGACCAGGTAAAAATATCTCGTAAGGGGAACACTGTTATTTTTTAACCAGCCGTTCGTCCAACCGCAATGTTCTTGAATAAAGGATCTTTATTTTTTTAAAATGGGGATGCGAAGGATTAAGCAATACATTGAACTCTTCGGGCATTACCGCCGATGGCACTTTTAATGCCAGGTGCTTTTTGTTTTTGATGAAACGGTCACCGGTTTGCTTTATAGAATCCGGGGGCGGATTAATAAACCAGTTATCCGGGAGCTGTTCTGTCGAAATGGAAGCAATACTTTCTTCCGGAATATCAAGGCAAACCATACAAAGGTTAAGCTGCACCATTGTAGTAATATGCACCACGCTTTCCAGCATGGCCAGCGAAGCCGACTGGGCGGTGTAAAGTATAAAAGTCCCTTTATGATGCCAACGGCCTGAATGTAATGAAGCACCGGTGCCGCTCAGATCATCAATATACCTGCATTTGCTGATTCTGTAAACGTACATTTAATTATAAGTTACAAGTTTGTATGGAAGTGTCGCCAGGGGGTGTCACGCTTTCAACTTTCGGTTTATCAGCCCTCTGCCATTCATGGCGGCGGATAGGATTTCCTGCTTTGCCGGCTATGCAATCTAATAGGCTAAGCAAAAACACCGTGTTCGATACGTCCTAACTCTTCTGTAAGCATTTGAATACCCATGGAAGTGTCTAAAAATTCTTTGGGTTTTCGATCTCCCAGGGCACCTACAGGAGCTCCCATCCATAATTTAAATTGTTCGAGGTTGTCAAAAACTTCGCTTCCCCTTGCGTATAAGCGGGCCAGTTCCAATACTCTTTCCGATTGCTCGATGTTAAGTTTCTGAGTAGGTGCATAACGCCTGAGAGTTCTTTCAGAAAGATGAATGATGGCTGCCACTTCGGTAGCGCTGAGCGCTATGGCTTCGGCAAGGTGATCCAAGGCCTTTTTGGGAATGCCTTCTCTTACGTAGCCAATAAAATCCATGGTGCTTTGGATGGCACTACTTTGCCTGCCAATACCCAGCAATGCAAATGGCCCGCCGGCAATGGAAGAAGCCGGATAGTAGCTAAGAGCGGCTTCTTCTGCTATGGTTGTATTATCTTCTTTTGTAAGATATGTTGAAGGTTTCTTGTTTTTCATATTGCCTATTTGACACAAATTTACGGACATTTGTCCGGGGTGCAAAATTTTTTTCCATAAAAAAACCGGCATTGCGCCGGTTTTTTTATGTTGATTTATGTATTAATTAAAAAGATACCTGATACCGATTTGCATCGTCCAGGTGGTACCAAAAGTTCTTACATCCTGATACATGGATGTTGGAAGAACCACTTCACCATCTATGGTAGCGGTATTCATTCTAAATGTGGGGTTGATCCCTCTTGTAACAACCTGCAGTGGGGTTGTGGAATTGCTTACCGTTTGTTTTAATATGCCCCAATTTGAATTCAGGAAGTTTCCAAAATTTTGGATATCAAAACTTAGCTGAAGTGTATTTCTGTTCTTCCCGATATTCGCAAACAGATCTTGCAGCAGTTTCAGATCAAAACGATGAAACCACGGTAATATGGCGCCGTTTCTTTCGGCCATTTTACCCCTGTTGGCATTCAGGTAACTGGAGTTGCCCAATAATTTATCGAATGCTTCCCTTTGTTGGTCTACCGTAAATGAATTGCTACCGGTTATTTCCACAAAATTAATTTCCGATGCGTTGTTAGGAATGTACAGTAAATCGTTATTTACGGCGTCTCCGTTTACATCATTAGAGTATACAAAGGAGTAGCGCCCCTGGTTCGCCCCACTGTAATACAACGAGACAGTAGTGGCCAAGTGTCTTAAATATTCCTTTCTGTATGATAAAGAACCTACAATTCTGTGAGGCAATGCATCTGCGGAAGAAGCCAGTATCAAATCATTCGGCCCGTTAACCTGCGGTACCGTACCCCATGCCGAAGTGGCGCTTGAGAAATTATTATCTGAAGTGTTTTGCGCCATAGTATGACTGTAGAATACTGATCCGAAGAATCCGTCCCGGGGTGCCATGGAAACACCAGCTGTAATATTCAATGAATGTCCTTTACTGGTATTGGAGAGTGCCATTGCGTTATTCCCCCCCATAGCGGTGTTATACCTCAGATCGTTTGAATTGGCATAATAGTCGCGCCCATCGTACATGGTTGCAGTGGCAGGTGCCCGGTTGATACCAAAGTTATACACGGCTTGTAAGTCCTTGGTATATAAAAGGTCGACAGAAACGGTAAACGGCGAATGACCGATTCTTTTGTCGGCTCCCAGGCTGGTTCTCAGTATCCGGGGCATTTTAAATTCATCGTTTACCAATGCCAGTGTTCCGGGTATGCCCGCCTCCGATGTATGGATAAATACGTCTTCGGCGCCGGGAGGCGGATTGTTGGCCCAATATAGTTTGTCGGGATTAAAACGGATTCCGCCGATCCAGCCGGCTACGTCCCCATAGCTGCCTGGCTCGATCTGGTTCTGTATCATGCCGGTTGTGCTTGGCATATTGGTTAACCATACAAAAGGCACGCGACCGGCAAAAATACCGGTACCGCCTCTCACAATAAGAGATCGATCCCCCATTACATCGTACCTGAACCCAATCCTTGGAGATAGCGTTACCGTTGTTTTAGGCCATTGCCCCGAATTGTATTTTTTGGGATTTCCGTCCAGTCCCAGAAAGTCCAGCGCATTAGCATTAACATTAGCTGCCAGATCGTTAAGGAACATGGGAACTTCGGCTCTCAAACCCAGGGTAAGATTGAATTTGTCGCTTACGGCAATATTATCCTGAACGTAAGCGGCGGGGAGGGCGTAGCTTACTCTTGACCATGGTTCCTGCCCTTCGTACGGGTAGGTTAAAGCAAAAGTGAGTGGTGCCACCTCATCGGGAGTGCCTGTTTTCAGAAAATCTTCAACGGAAGCATACCGGTAATAAGAGGTTCCGTTTCTCATGTAGTTATTGGCAAATTTCTGTAGCTCAAAGCTTGCGCCAACTACCATATTATGCTTACCCGAAGTAATGGTAACGTTGTTGAACAAATTGATATTATCGTTTAAAACCTTGTTATTGTAGGTAAATAGCTCATATCCCGCAGAAATATAGTTCCTCCATCCGCTGGTACTGGTATTGTTATCCGCGCTGGTGCCTATATCAATAAAAGGAAATTCGGTACTTGGTGATGTTCTTCCCGAGTTAATTTTACTATAAGTAGCCAGGAATTGGTTAGAAACTTTGCTACTAAAACGGCTGTTTAATTCCAGGGTATAAGAGTTTACGTCGGCTCCCTCTCCATAATTGGCATTCGCAAAAGACATGGCGTTTTCACCAATTCTATAGTAACCGTTTGGAGCTCTTGGATAAGCACCGGAGTTGCCGTTTGTAGATCTGGGAGCATTGTTTTCCGTCCGATTGTATCGTACAGCCAGTTTATGTTTTTCACTGATATTCCAGTCTAATCGGGCCAGGAAAGACTGTGTTGAAGACTGGGACTTGTTGGCATATCCTTCATAAGCCCCGGGATCGTATCCCCAACGGTTAATGAGATGGTCTCTTACTGCTTCCAGATCACTTCTTTTAACCCTTGTGATATTTTGATCGACATTTGAAACACCATCCTCAGATGCCCTCCATAGGTTGGTTGCACCTGCACCTGCACCTTCGGCGTCTATCTTTTCAACATTCAGGAAAAAGAAAAGTTTGTTTTTGATGATGGGGCCGCCCAACCTGGCACCCCAGGTCTTGGTGGAACTTTCCTGTAAGCCGCCAATATGCTCCCCTTTTACTTTTCTACCCAGTAGCCCTTCATTTCTGAAGAAATGATATACAGACCCCTGAAAGGTATTGGTACCGCTCCGGGTAATGGCATTGATACCTGCTCCCGTAAAACCTCCCTGACGAACGTCGTAAGGCGCAATATTTACCTGGATTTCTTCAATAGCATCTATCGACAAACCGCCTCCTCCGGGTAGAGGGGCGTCGCTCAGGCCAAATCCATTATTAAAATTGGCACCGTCTATTTGTACGTTATTATAGCGTCCGTCCCTACCGCCAAACGAATTGCCGTTTGATTGGGGCGTTAACCTGGTAAAATCGGAAATACTCCTGGTAATGGTAGGTAATGCGCTGATCTCGCGTGTAGAGATGTTGGTAGATGCGCCGGTTTTAAACCGGTTCAGACGGGAACCGCCTGCGCCGGTAACGACAACAGTTTCTAACTCCCGGGCCTGCGCGTCCAGCCTTTCGTTCACGACAAAAGACTCTCCTAATATCAGGTATATATCTTCAAGCGTCTTTGCAGGAAACCCAACATGAGAAATTTCAATGGTATAAGGACCTCCTGTTCTTAAACCCTGTAGTGAAAAAAAACCGTTCGACGAGGTAGCGGTTGTATATTCGGTACCGGAAGGAGTATGCACCGCTTTCACGGTAGCGCCGCTTAATCCGTCTCCATTTCCATTTCGGACCGTACCGGTAATTCCACTGGTCGTTACCTGTGCCTGTACCATTGCCGTTGATAATACAATCAGGGCAATAAAAAATAAAATTTTTATTCGCATGTAAAAAGATTTTGAGCAGCAAAGAAACAGAATAAATGTTAACGATTTAAGCCTAAATGTTAACAAATCATCAAGGCCTGTTAACATATACAAATATTGACTATAGTCAAGTTTAGTGGTTTTTTAATGCTCTGCTCGCGGTAGGGTAATTATTATTTAAGGATTCGGTGTTTTAATTGGCAGATAATAAGCGATAGGCGGGCAGAGGCGAAATTTTTCAATTATAGCCGGGAGAAGAACGCCTGTTAGTCATTAAAAATTTGGCCGAAAATTGCCTTTACAGATAGTTAAGATTGGTTTTTGGCGTAAGCGTCAGCAGGGTCTCATACATCAGTAAAATCGTATTTTCTATATCATCCTTATGAATCATTTCTACCGTAGTGTGCATATAGCGCAGGGGAATAGATATCAGTACAGAGGGGCAGCCGTCATTGGCATAGGCAAATGAATCGGTGTCGGTACCGGTGCTTCTACTCAAAGCCCGCCATTGAACCGGTATTTTTTTGTCCGCCGCCACTTTTTCTACAAAAGCTAATAATTTGTTGTGTATGGCCGGACCGTAAGCCAGCGAGGGACCCTTGCTACAGGCTATATCTCCCTCTATCCTTTTATTGATCATAAAATGACCCGTATCATGTGTTACGTCGGTAATAATGGCTATATCGGGTTTAATGCGGCGGGCAATCATTTCGGCGCCACGCAGCCCGATCTCTTCCTGTACGGCGTTGACAATATAAAGGCTATAAGGCAGTTTTTTTTGTCCGCGTTTCCCCGCAGGATGCCCCTCTTTCAACAAGCGGGCCACTTCGGCGATCATAAATCCGCCTACCCGGTTGTCAAAAGCACGTCCTACATAAAAATCATTGGCCAGCTCGTCGAAACCGTCCTGGTAGGTTACCACCGCACCTATATGTATTCCCAATGCCTCTACTTCCTTTCTGTTCCTCACGCCGCAGTCAATACAAACGTTTTCTACTTTTGGCTGCGCTTCATTTTCTTTACCTACCCGCGTATGAATGGCTGGCCAGCCAAATACACCTTTCACGATTCCTTTCTTGCCATGTACATTTACGCGAAGACCCGGCGCGATCTGGTGGTCAACACCGCCATTTCTTTTAAGGAAGATGAGACCGTTGTCGCTAATATAATTTACAAACCAGCTTATTTCATCTGCATGAGCTTCTATTACCACTTTAAAAGGCTGGCCGGGATTAATAATGCCTACTGCCGTGCCATAGGGGTCTACAAACTGCTCATCAATATAGGGCTCTAAATATTTTAGCCAAAGCTTCTGCCCCCAGGTTTCGAAACCTACCGGAGATGCGTTATTGATATATTCTTTTAAAAATGCCAATGAAGCCGGAGTGGTAACCGGTATACGTTTGGTCTCTTTACTGCCAGTGTTCTTTGCTTTTGCCATATAATAACGAGTAGGGGTCAAACCTACATAATTTTTTTTTAACATTCACCACGCATCTTTTTTGCAGAAAGAATCGTCACACTAAAAAGAGGATAAAAAATGAAACGTTTTTTGTTACCCGCGATTTTTTTTGCCGGTTTGCTTTTAGCAGAAATGGAAGCTAACGCCCAGCGGGGCAGGGTTTACCGGCGATATCCTGTTCCTCGTCCCGGTCCGATGGTTTCTGTAGGTATCGGAACCGTATGGGGCGGATTTTACGGCGGTCCCCGTGTATATGGATACGGGTGGGGTCCCAGAGTAGGAATTAGCGTGATGGTTCCGCCTCCGGGCACGGTATCAGGGAGTTCAGGTAAGGTAGAGATCGATGGAATTACCTATTACCGGCGGGGCGATATTTATTACAGGGAAAGAAAACAGGGCGGACTGGAACCTGTAGAAGCCCCTATTGGAGCAGAGTTGAACCGTCTGCCGATGGGCGCGAAATTGCAAAAAATAGAGGGTAAATATTACTATGAAAGTAAAGGTACACTCTATTATAAGACCGAAGATGGCGATGGCAGGCCGGTGTATGTAATAGTGGGTAAAAACGGAGAGTTAACTGAAAAGGAAAGTTATAACAATTCAGGAGAGGATTATGAGGTTTCTGAAGAGAATGATACGATGGTTAATAAGGGTAATGAAGGAAATGAGTTCTCTCCTGAAGGCAAAGAAGTTTACACCGTGCGTCCACAGGTTGGCGACCGTTTTGAACAGTTGCCCAGAGATAGTAAGCAGGTAACCGTAAATGGCAGGAAATTATTTGTGTCTCCCAATAATATTTATTATAAAGAAATAACCGAGGAAGGTGAAACGATGTATGAAGTGGCGGACGTGAAATAGCCATGATTGTTTTTTGTTTGAGCAAAAGGAGGTTGTCAGCACAGGCAACCTCCTTTGCTTTATTATCCTGCCTCAGCCAGCAGTCTTTCGGATAATGCAATATTTTTTTCAGGAAGCCTCTGTAGGGCATGAGCGCACCCTAACCAGATAATTTTTCTTTCACAATCAAAAAAAAAGTAAATTTACTGATGACAAAACGACTGTTTTCCCGACTAATAGATGGATGATCTCCCGCGACGCTTGCTGTCTGATGAATGATTATGGGGGTATTGTCCGGGATTTGTGAACGCATTACCAATTCTATCACCATAAACAAACAGATCATGTCACAAACTACTGAGAAGTATGTCATCCGCTACACCAATGGCGTAAAGAACAGCCAGGTAGAGGAGTTCGACTTCAGCAAACCAGAACTGTCTATTGGCCGCGATACCAATAACGACATTCAATTCGACCCCGAAACAGAACTCATTGTAAGCCGTGAGCACGGAAAAATTGTGAAGAAAGCAGACGATTGTTTTATCATAGTAGACAATGGTTCCCGCAACGGCACTTTCGTCAATGGTAAAAAAGTCGTAGGCAATGTATTGCTGCAGCCGGGCGATGAAGTAAGGTTGGGCGAGAATGGTCCTGCTTTTATTTTTGATTTGGATCCCAAGCCCTACCGTGCCCCGCTACCCACGCAGTTGGTCAATATTTCTCCCGCAACAACCACCATTGATGTAAAATCGGTTCCGCCCCTCTCGTCGCAAAAAGCGTCTTCCAAATGGCTGCTCTGGCTGGCATTGCCGCTGGTGCTTTTGCTATGCGGCGGCGGCGCTCTTTGGAAAGGCGCCAGCGAAAAAAATGTGATAGCAAAGATGGCAGGCGAGGGAGAAATGGATATCAAGATATTTCCCATGCAGGCAATGATGCCGGCTGCTTATAAAGTGTATGCCAATCCCATGGCGCTCGATGGAAGGTATTATTTCTCAAAACTGGTGATCGACAATAAAGGGGGCGGTGAGCTGAAAGACGTGAAAGTGGAATATGCCATTCCGGGATATATTAACTGGACCACCGCATCTGAAATAAAACATATTCTTCCTCAAGGATCGGCTGTGGTAACCATCTATCCCCAGTTTCCTCAAAAAGTTACGGAGAAAACGACGGAGTCTACCGAAAGAATGCAGGTTCGCATTACCTATTTATCCGACGGCAAACCCGAAAAATACGAGAAGACCTATACTTTTGATATGCTTAGCCGCAACGACTTTTTATACACCAACCTGCCCGCAAGTGAGGTAAGAGGCGTGGCGGATATGGAAGACAATAACGACCTGTCGCCGGTTTTCGTTACACCTCAGGATCCCATAGTAAAATATTACACCCAGCAGATCCAGGAAAAATTATTAGGCGGAGAAACAGCGGCGGTAGGCGGCGGCGACCGGGAAGCGATCAGGTTTATGATGGGCGTTTACGAAGCCACCCGGCGTACCCACATGGTATACAGCGCCACAGATGGTATTTGGGGACAGATCGGCGATATACAAAGTACCAAGCAAAAAATACGTTTACCACGCGAGGTGATCACGGGGAATACGGGGCTTTGCATAGAAATGTCTTTCCTGTACGCAAGCGTTTTTGCTGCGGCGGGGTTGGAGCCTGTTATTTTCTTCATTCCCGGTCATGCTTATCCCGGTATCCGCTACAATGGTAACCTGTACGCGATAGAACCTACTGCAGTGGGCGGTGAGGGCCTGGGAAAAATAGCTTCTCCCATGGAAGCCTTCGAAAAAGGTATGACGCAGGTGAGGACTTTTATGCAAAAAGTGCAGCAGGGCGATCCGGCCTACACTTTGGTAGATGTGAATGCACTGAATAAAAGAGGGGTGCAGCAAATGGAGCTGGCTGATGATGTTTTTCTTCGCACAAAAGTGGATGAAATGGCGGCGAAGTTTGCGATTGGCGGGCCCTTTGTTTTCGACAATCAACCACAACAGATTCAGGATGGCCAGCCCGTTCAACAGTAACCGAAACTAAATCGATAATCACAAATTACAACTACAATGAAAAATTTAATATATACCCTTCTGTTTATGTTCATTGCCTTTGGCAGCGTCAGGGCCCAGTCCACTTCGGGAAATATGATGATCAATACCGAAGCCCATATCGACTCAACCGGCAATGCTATATTTCAAACATCGGGGCAACTTACCGCCCAGCAGTGGATTATGTGGAATTATATGTACGGCGGCGGCAATGCATCTAATGTTAAACGCAATATAGAGCGGTCTTTAAGCCCCTATTATGTATATGACTTTAAGTATGTTCCCAATGAAATGGACCGCTCCTTCACTATTCAGTATAAGGCGAAAGGAATTGTAGAGTACCTGGGAAAAGATAAATGGGTGGCTTCGGTGGGCTTAAGAGATGCGCAACCCATCAAGCTTACCGAAAACTCGTTCAATTGTGTACTGTCGCAAATGGGGGGCAACAATGTTATCATCCAAAACAGTATGAAAGTTACCCTGCCCGTTGCGGCCATTAATATGGAATTCGACCGGGATGAGTTTAATAATGTGTTGGTGAAATATAAAATGCCAACCGAGAGTATAACCACTTTTGGCAATGAAAAAATGAAAACAACCGGCTATTCCTTACTGGCGTTGGGAGGCTTGTCGTTGATAGCAATTGTGGCGCTCCGGAAAAGAATCGGATAAATCAAGTATATGAGCTGGTTTTTAAGGAAGGAGAAGGTGCAGGCGCATCGGTTCCGGAACAGGGTGGTTGTGGAAGGGTTAACAGCTATTATAGCCACAGATACCGGTAACCTGCGCAGCAATAACGAAGATGGAGCGCTGATGAGTTACCTGGGCGAGCCCCTGGTTAAAAATAAAGGCTGTCTCTTGGTCCTGGCCGACGGTATGGGCGGACATAATAGTGGCGAAGTGGCCAGCGATCTCGCCCTTACCAGTTTTACGGAGGCTTATTTCAATCATCGGGGTGGCATAACGAAATCGCTGAAATACGCTTTAAAAAAGGCCAACCAGGTGGTTTTCGAAACCTCCTTGTCTCAGCCCCAATATGCGGGGATGGGAACCACGCTAACAGCCATCGTTCTCGTCGGCAACTGCATTTATATGGCGCATGTGGGGGATAGCAGGGCCTACTTGTTCGAACAAAATCGATTTTGTAGATTAAGTAAAGATCAAACGGTTGTGCAGCAATTGGTAGACATGGGACAGATAACCGAGGCTCAGGCCGCCGCGCATCCCGAAAGGAATGTATTATTAAATGCACTGGGCACCAGTTCTTCGGTAATGGGAGAAATAGTGAAAGCAGACCAAGATTTCGGCTCTGAAGATATATTGCTCCTCTGTTCCGACGGACTCTACGACCTCGTATCTGATAATGAAATTTTTGCCATTATAAGCGCTTCGGAAACTATCGAAGCGGCTGCAGCTCATCTCATCAGCGAGGCAAAGAAAAGGGGCGGGCACGATAATATTACTGTATTGCTGGCCACGGGCAGGACACAGCCGGCCATTCCTTCTTTAAAAAACACCCGGGATTTTGAAATTCCTTTAATGTCAGAAAATTGAAAGTCATGATCGGCACAAGTTTACAAAACTATTATATCGAGTCTGTACTGGGAGAGGGTGGAATGGGTAAAGTGTATAAAGCAACAGACACCGTATTGGGGCGCGTAACCGCCATTAAAAGCCTCAATGCATCCTTAACCAATCAGCCATCCTTCCTCGAAAGGTTTAAAAATGAGGCAAAAATTTTGGCCCGATTATCGCATCCCAATATTGCCGTCTTATACAATTACCTGCAAAATGGCAGCGATTATTATATGGTGATGGAGTATGTGGAAGGGGAAAACCTCGACCAGTTAGCAAAGAGAAATAAAACAATACCCTACCAGGCCGTTGTTCCTATGATTATTCAGGCATTGGAAGGCCTGGCTCATGCACATAGCAAAGGCGTGCTGCACCGGGACATTAAGCCCGCTAACCTTATGTTGACACCTTCCCATACGATCAAACTCATGGATTTTGGGATTGCGAAAATGTCGGATCAGGCCAAACTTACCCAGGTTAGCCGGGTAATTGGCACTTTGGAATTTTTAGCGCCCGAATTAATTGAAGGGCAGCAGCCTTCACCGGCTTCCGATATCTACGCAATTGGAGTTACCATGTACGAACTGCTTACCGGCAAACTACCCTTCACCGGCAAAAGCGATTATATGCTGATGCAGGAGATTGTTAAAGAAAAGCCGGTACTGCCCGATAACTGGAATGCCAGTATTCCGCTCCCGCTCGCCGAAATTGTATTAAAGGCATTGGAGAAGAAGCCCGACGATCGTTATAAAACAGCGGAAGAATTTTCAAGGTCTTTAAGCGAAGCTTTCCCGGGGTTGAAGCAGGTGCCGGACGGGTTGTTGAAGCCGGCTGTTTCAACCGTCAAAGTGCAGCAGCCATTATCCGAAGATGAATCCGATCCGGTATTGCCCCCATCGGCGGCGCCCGCAACAGTACTGCATAAGGAATTGCCGGCTACTACGGTTTGGGGGGTGAGGAATACTGCCGCTGCAAAACCATCTATCCAGGGAAACCCTGTTCCTGTTGTGAAAAACAAGTTGTTTTATTTGGCAGCAGCGGTGCTGGCGGTCATCCTCTTTACCTTATTCCAGCTTTTCTCCACCAGCAGCGAGGATCCTTCAAACGATCGTTCGGCACCCGTTACCGACAATACCACTGCAAGTGAGGAGAATTTTAATCTGGTCGACGACCATTCTGCGATCAATAAGAAAGATGACTCTCTGTTGTTTTTGCTCAATAAAAAAAAACAGGAAGAAGCACCCCTGGTAGTTACAGTGGAGAATAAGCCCGGTGCGGAGGGATCGGTTTCAACAAAGAAGCCCGGTGAAAAGCCTTCTTCGCAAACCACGGGGCTAAAGCCGGGCCAGGCAGAAACAAAGCCCAGACCGGCCCCGGAAGTAGTCGACAACGGAGAAAATGACCCGGATGATGTGGCGTCCCGCGGACCGATTGCCCTGAGGGGCCGGGGCATGCCCCTGGTTATTGCACTGCGGGAAAATTTAAGTAAGGAAACAGCCAGCGAGGGGCAGCAGGTAACTTTTAAATTGTTAGAGCCGGGGCTGTTGCGGGGAGAAGTGATCCTGCCAAAAGGCACTGTTTTGTATGGGAAAATAAAAGGCCTCGGTGTAAGGCGAATGAGTATTGTACTTACTTCGCTCGAAGCCCGTGGCAGATCAGGTCGGCTGGAGGGCGCCGAAATAGGAGCCGGTATGGAAACTGTTTTTTCCGGAGAAGGCTTCCGTACCAGCCTGCGCGGTACAATTATTCCTTAACTATAAGATTGTTTGTGATGGTGATGGTAAAGGGCTTCCAATTGGGGGCCCTTTTTGGGGTTTCCTATCCTAATTCTTTTTTTAAGACGCTGTCTAACTTTTTTAAATTAGGTTGAAAATTATGTTTCTTTGTACTCATGAGCACAGAAATTTTCAGTTACGAAAAACTATACCATTTTACCCGCCACATTTTTGAAAAAATAGGTTGCCCCAACGAACAGGCAAGAGAAGCAGCAGGGGTGTTGCTCTCCGCTGATTTGCGGGGGGTAGACTCTCATGGGGTGGCCAGGTTGAGCGGGTATATCCGGCTATGGGAGGCCAAAAGGGTCAATGCGCAACCCGATATCCGGGTGATTCACGAAACACCCTCTACTGCGGTGGTAGACGGCGACAGCGGGCTGGGCCTTATAGTGGCGCCGGTAGCCATGCGGCTGGCCATTGAAAAGGCAAAGAATGTGGGTACCGGGTGGGTTAGCGTGCAAAACAGCAACCATTACGGCATTGCAGCCGCACATGCCATGAAAGCCCTGGAACAGGATATGATTGGTATTTCCATGACCAATGCCAGTCCGCTTGTAGCGCCCACTTTTTCCACCTCCAAAATGTTGGGAACCAACCCTATTTGTGTGGCAGCACCCGCCGGCGAACAGCCTCCGTTTGTGATGGACCTGGCTACTACCACGGCAGCCAACGGTAAGCTCGAAATCTTACAAAGAAAAAAAGAAGAAGCGCCTCTTGGGTGGGTGCAGGACGAAGAGGGAAACCCCTCCACCGATGCGAATATCCTGAGAAAAGGAGGCGCCCTTTTACCGCTGGGAGGCGACCGGGATCATGGCAGTCACAAAGGGTATGCTTTGGGCGCTATGGTGGATATTTTTTCGGCCCTCCTCAGTGGCGCCAACTATGCTCCCTGGGTACCGCCCTTTCCTGCTTACGTGCCCATGCCGCACCGGCAGCCCGGAAAAGGTATCGGCCATTTCTTTGGCGCAATGCGGGTTGACGCGTTCCGGTCTTCCCACGATTTTAAACGGGATATGGACGATTGGATTGGCGGGTTCCGTTCGGCAGCCACCCTGCCCGGCCATGAAAAAGTGCTGGTTCCCGGCGACCCCGAAAGGGAAATGGAAGCCGAAAGAAAGGCCAATGGCATTCCCCTGCTGGCAGCGGTTGTGGAAGATTTGCAAAAATTAGGTGAGCGCTTTGCGATAGAATGGTAGGCGGAAAGGCTTAAAGCAAAAAGCTTAAAGC
>JBEBUZ010000066.1:0-20007 GCA_040393015.1 Paraniabella yanshanensis | reverse complement strand
TGGGTGGTAAAGGATTTCTCTCCTGCTTTATAAAAAATTTTAACCGGTTTATAAGCAACCCCTGCAGGACGACCGGTTTGATCGGTAAGGTTGGGGTATACCAATAGCGTATAGTTGCCCGCTTTCATCGAATCGGGCAATAAAATGCTGCCCGTTGAAACGGAGCCTTCGATCAGGAATTTTTTTATATACGCAATATTTCTTGTAACCGGATCATAGAGTGCGAGGGTCAATATTTCCGCTGCGCTTTCAGCAGAAGGATTTGAGTTGGATAAAAAAGCCGAGAACCAGATCTGTTCATTGGGCGTATAAATGTTTTTGTCGGTGACCAGGTTGATCTTAAAAGCAGGCCCGGAATGCTGTGCTGAAGCGGCACAGCCCATCAACAGGTAAAACAGTAGTAGTGGAAATTTCATCCTATTTGCAGGTTTAATAAATAATGTCCGAATCTAAGAAAAAAGACAATACCTGCCATCAACTACCGGAGAATAACTGTGCCTAACTGATCTGTTATCTCCCTTTCCATTTCTTTCAGTGATTTATGAATAAAATGGAGTTCAGGAAATTTTTCATAGGATTTATCCGTCTCCATATCCTGCTGGTTTTGCAGCAGCATTCGCTTAATTTTTTTTAATTTGAGATATTGAATGGTAGAGGTAACGATGTCCTTTGTTCTGTCTTCCGAGATCGTTTTATAAGCATTTAATTCTGCGTCGTTGCCCTCGGCAATTGTTCTCAGAAATTCATCCATCGGCTGGTCAAAAAGCGAGGTTTGGTATCCCATATTTTTTCCGGCTTTTTCTATCCATTTTTTACTTTCCTCGTAGGGGTGATTCAATAAGGCGATAGAAAATCTGCTTAAATCTATGTCTTCATGATAGACAAAATATTTTTTATCGGTGAGCAGTTCCGGCCGGGTCTGTAAAATATTTTTAATGACGCTTATAAGGTTCGATACCTCTTTGTCTTCAATATCCAGTTCATCTACTTCGCCCAGAATATAGTCGGCCATTCGTGTTTTTTCGTCCCAGTATTTACCCCCGTATTCCAGCAGAATTCTGGCCAGCTCTTTTTCCTGTAACTGGTCTTTGAAAAGCATATCAAAAGTGGCATCGTCGAAATTCGTCTCTTCGCCGCGGGCGATCTTTTCTTTGTCCGCCTCTCCTGGCGCGCTCTTTCTTTCCTGCACCACAATGCGGTCACGGATATATTTATTAACAAGGGCCTGCAGGCCGCTTTCTTCTATGTTTAATATATCGGCCGACTGTTTAATATAATCCTGCTGCTTCGTAAAATCTTCCGTTCTGTTGACCCTCGAGATAGATTCGGCTATCTTGTTCACCAGTTCAGATTTTTTTACCGGATCGTTGCCTGCATCCTTTAAAGACAGCTCCAGTTGAAAAAGAATAAAGTCCTTTTTTTGCTGATTGACAAAATCGACAAACCGGGCAGCACCCACTTTATTTACATAACTGTCGGGGTCTTCCTTATCGGGTATCAGTACCAGTTTTACGTTGAGGCCTTCCTCCAGTGCCAGGTCTAAGCCACGCAGCGCGGCTTTAATACCGGCACTGTCGCCATCGTAAATAATGGTAAGGTTATTGGTATATTTTTTTATCAGCCGCAACTGATCGATCGTTAAAGAAGTGCCTCCCGATGCCACTACGTTCTCAATGCCTGCCTGGTGCAGCGAAACCACATCGGTATAACCTTCCACGAGCAAACATTCGTCTGCCTTATCAATAGCTGTGCGTGCGAAATAAGCGCCGTAAAGGATCTTGCTTTTTACATAAATCTCGTTTTCGGGGGTATTGATATATTTGGGCGCTTTACCGGAGGTCTGTAGTGTTCTGGCGCCAAATCCTATTACCTTGCCGCTATTATTGTGGATGGGAAAAATCACCCGGCCGCGGTAATTATCCTGCAAGGTGCCGTTTCTTTCCACCACCAAACCCGTTTTTAACAGCAACTCTTTGTTGAATTGATTTTTAAGAACTTCGGTACTGAAGGCTGTCCGATCTTCGGGAGAATAGCCCAGTCGGAACTTTTCAATGATATTTTCACGGAAGCCCCGTTCTTTGAAATAGGAGAGGCCGACAGACTGGCCTTCTTCTGTATTAAACAGGCTGTCGGCAAAGAATTTTTCAGCGAAGCTGTTGATGATAAACAAGCTGTCGGCTGTTTGGTATTGTTCTTTTTTTTCCTGACTTACAAAGGTTTCCTCTACTTCGATGCCGTATTTATTCGCCAGCCATTTCAATGCTTCCACGTATCCATACTTTTCATGCTCCATGATAAAGCTGATGGTATTGCCACTTTTCCCACAACCGAAGCATTTATAAATTTCTTTGGTAGGCGAAACTGTGAAAGAGGGTGTTTTTTCGTTGTGAAAAGGACAGTTACCCAGGTAGTTAGCTCCTCTTTTCTTTAGCTTTACGAATTCTCCTACTACTTCTACAATGTCAATTCTTGCTAATATATCCTGTATGGTATTTTGCGAAATCACTCGGCGAATTTAAGACTAAGTCTGCATTTATAGATGGTGTGATTGAAGGCTGTGTCCTTCCGTTCTTTGCAGAGGCCGGTCCTTGCCTGCTCCTCCTTTCAGAGTCCCAGGGTATTCATCAGCTCCCTGGCCGCCGCCGCTCCTGCGCGGTTGGCACCAATAGTGGATGCGGAGGGGCCATACCCGATCAGATGAATGCGGGGCGCTTTTACGACAAGGGTTGCCAGTCGGCCGCCCATCACAATGCCACCACTTTCTTCGCGTGGTAAAACGCTTTTTAAGTGGTCGAGGGCGCTTTTAAATCCGGTGTTCCAAAGAATCACGTCTGCTTTTTCTTCCCGGCCGTCTTCCCATTTAACACCGGTGCGGGTTATCTCGCTAAACATCGGAAATCGTTCGAGAACTCCTCTTTTTCTCATATTGATGACCTCCTCAGAAACCGGTAATCCGGTTACGGAAACCACCGACAAAGGGGGCAGTCCTTTTCGTACTCTTTCCTCTACGAGAGCTACGGCATGATGACCGGCCACGTCATCAAAGGGTCCTTCCCTGAACTCAGGCGGACGCCTGGTGACCCAGGTGGTGGAAGTGACTTTTGAAATCTGATCCAGCAATTGTATGGCCGAGATGCCCGCCCCTACTACGATCACGTGTTTTCCTGCAAAATAGTCCGCTGTTTTAAAATCTTTAGTATGCAGTTGTTCGCCTCCGAAAAGATCTGCGCCGGGGTATGCAGGTATATTGGGATTTTCCCAGGTGCCTGTCGCATTGATTATCCCGAGCGCCGAAAACAAGGCCTGAGGAGAATCGATATAGAACCGATCGTGACGGAGGTACACTTTCTCCACTTTTAAAGGACGGTAAACCCGGAGGTCAAATTCTTTTTCGTACATCCCATAATAACGGGGCACTGCTATGCTCGCCTGAACGGTTGCGGCCTCCTGTTCCAATGTTTGGGCAAAGGGCATGCCGGGCAGGTCGTGAATCCGGTTCACGGTGCTCAGTGTAAGTGAGGGCCAGCGGTATTGCCAGGCGCCGCCCGGACCGGGGGCTTCATCGAGTACAATAAAATCCCGGCCCATGGCCAATCCCTGCTTCTTTAAATGATAGGCCGCTGAGAGTCCGGCCTGCCCAGCTCCGATTACGGCAATTTTCGTCTTATAACGAATATTTTTGTTATTGATGGAACGGGTCATATTTACTTCAAACTTACAGAATTGTCTAAACTTCCGGGAGTTCCTGCCACCAGCCGGCCCGGCTTTTCAGAGAAAAAGGTCCCGCTGGTAAAATCAGGCTATTTTATAAGGGCGCCAGGAGCAGGATTTATGGCAGATAGTCCTATATTTATTGGCTACAAAATAAATCAATATGATCTGGAGTAAGCAGTACGATCTCGATAAACTGAACAGTATGAGCGACAATAATATGAATACTTATCTGGGTATTCATTTTTCGGCGATCACTGAAAATACCCTGGAAGCCACTATGCCCGTGACGGAGAGAACCCGGCAGCCCTATGGCATTTTACATGGTGGTGCTTCGGTGGTTTTGGCAGAAACAGTAGGCTCTGTTGCGAGTAGCCTGGTAGTGGATCGCGACCGGTTCATGGTGGTAGGAATGGAGATTAATGCCAACCATCTCAGGCCTGTTTTGTCGGGAAATGTTCGCGCCCTTTGCTCCCCGCTCCATCTTGGTAAAAGCAGCCATGTATGGGATATTAAGATTTATGATGGTGAGAACCGTTTGATCTGTGTAAGCCGGTTAACGGTTGCCATTATTGAAAGAAAAAAGTTTCAATAGTTTCGCATAAAAGGGTCTCTTGCACAGAAAATATTTACCTATTTTATAGAAAGATGTTGAATAGACGAAAATTGATTACAGGAATAATCGGTTGCTTTTTTTTAGGGTTGAATATGGCTTCGGCGCAAAAAGAACAAGTCATAAATCTTCAAACGGGATATCTGGAAAACCCCCTGGGTATTGATGATGAGCGCCCTCGTTTTACCTGGCAGATTAACGGGGATATCCGTCCTACGGGTTACCGGCTGATGGTGGGAACCGATTCTGCAACGGTACAATCGGGTAGGGGCAATATGTGGGAAACCACTGTTTCGGTACCCCATATCCAGTTAAAAGAATATGGAGGGAAACCTTTGCAGGCTTTTACCCGCTATTATTGGAAAGTAGATGTAAAAGATAGAGACAAGAGTTGGTTTTCTTCGGCTGTAGCGAGTTTCGAAACCGGTATGATGGGCGAGCGGAACTGGCAGGGGGCATGGATCGGCGATCAGCACGATATTCATTTTAAGCCGGCTCCCTATTTTAGGAAGGAGTTCCGGCTGGATAAAAAATGGCTCAGGGCGCGGGTGTATATGGCTACTGCCGGCCTGCACGAATTGTCGCTGAACGGGAAAAAGGTTAGCGATCATATGCTCGATCCCGTTTACACCCGTTTCGACCGAAGATTGATGTATGTGACCTATGATGTTACCGGTCTTTTACAGGCGGGACCCAATGCCCTCGGCGTTATCCTGGGCAATGGGTGGTTTAATCATCAATCGCTGGCCGTATGGGATTTTCATAACGCTCCCTGGCGCGCAAGGCCGGCATTTTGCCTGGATCTGCGAATTACTTATACCGATGGATCCACCGAAGTGATCCGGTCGGAACGGGATTGGAAGACCTCCTCGGGTGCACTGGTGGCAAACAGTATTTATACCGGCGAACATTTTGATGCACGCCTGGTACAGCAAGGGTGGAACCTGCCTGGCTTTGACGATAGCAAATGGCAGGGCGTGCGGTACAGAAGCGCACCGGCGTCAAAGATCAGCTCGCAGCAAATGGCACCCATCCGGCTTACACAGGCTTTCGAACCGCTCAGCGTTAACAAAATCAACGATACCACCTATGTATTTGATATGGGGCAAAATATGGCCGGGGTGAGCCGCGTACGGCTAAAGGGTTCCAGGGGAACCATCGTAAAAATTCGTCACGGCGAGCGGCTTCAACCAAACGGAAGGATCGATATGTCGAATATAGATGTGTATTACCGGGGCGATAAGGAAGCAGATCCTTTCCAGACGGATATGGTAGTTCTAAGCGGAGGAGAAGATGAGTTCCTGCCCAAGTTTAATTATAAAGGCTTCCGGTACGTAGAAATAACCAGCAATGCACCGCTTACACTGAACAAGCATAGTATTAGCTCTTATTTTATTCACAGCGATGTAAGGCCTGTCGGTTCTGTCCAAACCTCTTCAGCGCTGATTAATAAACTTTGGAAAGCTACCAACAATGCCTATTTATCAAACCTGATGGGGTATCCGACCGACTGTCCGCAACGCGAAAAGAACGGCTGGACCGGCGACGGGCACCTGGCCATTGAAACGGCCCTCTACAATTTTGATGGAATAACCGTGTATGAGAAATGGCTCACCGACCACCGCGATGAGCAGCAGCCCAACGGGGTACTGCCGGATATTATTCCAACCGGCGGATGGGGCTACGGAACAGCTAACGGTTTAGACTGGACCAGTACCATCGCCATTATTCCCTGGCAACTGTACCTGTTTTATGGCGATATCCGGCCGCTGCAGGATAATTATGATAATATGCGGCGGTATGTGGATTATGTAGAGAGGATCAGCCCGGGAGGACTAACCAGCTTTGGAAGGGGCGACTGGGTGCCCGTGAAATCTACTTCCAACCTGGAATTGACTTCTTCGATATATTTTTATGTGGATGCGGATATACTGGCGAAGACCGCTCAACTATTGGGAAAGACGGAAGACCATAAACGATATAGGGCCCTGGCGGAAAAGATTAAAAAAGCTATTAACGACAAATTCCTGGATAGGGAAAGAGGTATCTATGCAAGCGGCACACAAACAGAATTGAGCATGGCTCTTCATTGGAAAGTAGTTCCCTTTGAGTGGATTGGAAAGGTAGCTGCCAATCTGAACAAAAAAGTAGAAGAAACAAATTTTCACCTCGATGTAGGTGTGCTGGGGGCCAAGGCGCTTTTGAATGCACTAAACGACAATGGTTATAAACAATCGGCTTATAAGGTTGCCGTACAGGACAGTTATCCCTCCTGGGGTTGGTGGATGGTGAACGGCGCTACCACTTTGCTGGAAAACTGGGATCTCAACGCTAAAAGAGATATATCTGATAACCACATGATGTTTGGCGAAATAGGCGGATGGTTTTTTAAAGGAATAGGAGGTATCCGACCCGATGAGAAAGCGCCTGGCTTTAAGAATGTACTGCTGGCTCCCGGCTTCGCGGAAGGTCTCGACAATTGCACTGTTACACATAACGGGCCTTACGGAAAAATTATTTCGTCCTGGAAGCGGACAAAAAAAGAAATCAGGTACGAGGTAACCGTACCGCCTAATTCCACCGCAACGGTTATGCTATCCGATTTAGCCGGGAAAAAGGTTTACCAGCATCAGAAGGCGGTTAAGCAACCCGAACAAATAGAGGTAGCAGCAGGTACACATTTGTTTATCATTCGTTAGCGTTTTGTGCGCTTCGCATACAGAAGGAGCAAGGCCTTGCCCGGCTTTAAGCCTTTAGCCCCGTATCGTCTTTTTCCACTTTTTCCTTGATGAAAAAGTGGAGCAAAAAATCAAGGCTGTGATGCCTTCGCTAAAAATGGACTTCGTTGCGCTAAAATGCCCAAACTCTCCGCCCGAGGCGGATCAAACAGTGGGCATTTTTTAACGCTTCACTACATCCATTTTTTTAACGCTCATGCATCAAGGCCGACCGTTCTACCCACCGACCAGGTAAGGGGCAAGACTCAAATGCGGGCAAGTAATATTCAATAAAGCATGTGCTTAAGCCAGATTTGGTCTTTGCATTATCAGCAATCTTGCTAAAAGAAAACCAGTAACTGCAAAAGGCGCCTATTTTTGTTAGGTGGCGCTGGCGCCAGCCGGTCGGCCGCAGGCCGGAAGAACAAAAATCAGCGCAGTTGCAGTTACGCGCCCCGCCGGGCGTGGAGGCAAAACTGGCTTTAGTAAGAACCTGGCAGCGTATAGTGAATTAAGTTCATAGACGGTCGACAATCGAACAGGCCTAAGGCGCAAGGCGAAACGCCTCGCCCGGCTTTTAGCTTTCAGCGATCATAGATCATAGTTCATGGCCTGCCCGCCAGCTTGCCCGCCGATGGGAGCGAAGTGAAGTTTATTTCAGAATCAGGGCTGCGAGCGGCGGCAGGTTGAGAGTTATTCGGAAATGCTGGGTTTCTTCGTCGAGCAGCTCTGTCCTGATTTCTTCGTTAAAAACCAAACCGGTTCCATCGAATAAAATATCATCTGAATTGAAGATCTCGCTGGTGTACTGTTTGCCAAAAGTTTCTATAACCCAGTCAATGCGTACTTCGGGTGTCATATTCAATATCACCAACACATCCTCTTCAGACTTGCCCGCTTTCCGTTTGTATACCATTACACATTCGTCACGGTGGTTGAGGTCTATCCATTCGAAACCCTCTGTACTGAACTGATGAAGATACAAAGCCGGTTCATTCTTCAAAACCTCGTTCAGCTTTTTCAGGCAGGATTGCGCTCCCTTATGACTATTGTGCTCCAGCAGAAACCAGTCGAGCTGCGTTTTATAATTCCACTCCGTTGTTTGTCCGAATTCGCTTCCCATAAACAATAATTTTCCACCGGGATGCGTCCACATATAGGTAAAAAATAATCGGAGGTTGGCAAATTTCTGCCACAGGTCGCCCGGCATTTTAAACAGGAGCGGACTTTTACCATGAACGACCTCGTCGTGACTGATGGGGAGCATAAAGTTTTCATCGTAATAGTACATCATACTAAACGTAAATTCATTTTGATGGTACTTTCTATAAATCGGATCCAGCTTAAAATAATCCAGCGAGTCGTGCATCCAGCCCATCATCCATTTCATTCCAAATCCCAGTCCCCCGGTAAACGTAGGCCGCGAAACCCCCGGCCAGTCGGTAGCTTCCTCGGCGATGGTTTGAACGCCGGGAAAATCGCGGAAGATCATTTCGTTCAGGTTTTTGATAAATTCAATGGCTTCGAGGTTGCCGTCGCCCCCGTGCTCATTGGGCTCCCATTCTCCTTCCTTACGCGAATAGTTCAGTTTCAGCATCGAGCTTACCGCATCTACCCGTATCCCATCGATATGAAACAGATCAAACCAGAAGCGGGCATTGCTGATGAGGAAAGATTTTACTTCCCCTCTTTTATAATTAAAAATATAGCTGTTCCAATCGGGGTGAAAACCCTTCCGCATATCGGCATATTCGTAGGTATGGTTACCATCGAACATAAATAGTCCGTGCGAATCATACGGAAAATGAGAAGGCACCCAATCGAGAATAACGCCAATGCCTTCGCGATGAAAAGCATCCACCAGCCTCATAAAGCCCTGCGGATCTCCAAAGCGGGAGGTAGGCGCAAAGTAACCGGTTATCTGGTAGCCCCAGCTTCCATCGAAAGGATGCTCCGCCACCGGCATAAATTCTACATGGGTAAAGCCCATTTCTTTGACATAAGGCACCAGCTTTTCGACCATATCGTCGTAGGTAAGGTACCGGTCTTCATCGTCGGGATCGGGTCTTTGCCAACTGGCCAGGTGTACTTCATATACACTCCAGGGGGCGTTGAGGGCATTGTGTTTTTCCCGGCTTTTCATCCATTCTGCATCCTGCCATTCATAATGCAAGTCCCAGGTAATAGAAGCCGTAAGCGGTTTTAGTTCCCAGAAATGGGCAAAGGGATCTCCCTTGTCCATAATCCTGCCGCCGGGCCCTACCACATGGTATTTATATATCTCCCCCGAATCTATGCCGGGGATAAACCCTTCCCAGATGCCGCTGTTATCCCAGCGGGCAGTGAGCGGATGAGATAACTTGTTCCAATCGTTAAAATTGCCGGTTACGAATACAAATTTGGCGCTGGGAGCCCACACACAAAAATAAGTTCCCTTTGTTCCGTTTATTTCCAATGCCGTTGATCCGAACTTCTCATAAAGGCTATAATTAGTCCCGTTTTGAAAATTGACAATATCCTCTTCGTTCAGAAGCGAGTAATTCCATACCTTTTTCGATGTATCAATGAAATGGTTTTTCTCAAACTCGTCCTGTATTGGTTTCAGATCGATTGCCATGCTAAAATGTTTGAAGCAATTTACAATAATAATACCAGTAACAAGAGGGTAAACCGGCAGCGCTTGTAAATTATTTTACAAATATTGCAAAGCCGGCTTTCAGCTTTCTCCTCCCACACAATTCAACAGGGCCACATTACGTTTCTCTCGTATCCATTCGTTCTTCTCGTATTTTAACAAAAGTTTTTTGGAACAGCACTATTTTTTAGAACTGTTTTACGCAATTTTGCCGCTTCCGTATCCGCATCTACTAAGATAACAACTATGAGAACTTTTTTACTATTGGCATTTACTCTTATTTATTCTTTGCCGGCCTATTCCCAAAAAACGAGTATTACAGGAACCCTTATAGATTCTTTAGAGGGGAAAAGCCTTGAGAATGCAGTGATTTCACTGATTGGTGACAAAGATTCGGTATTGGCCGATTTTACGAGGGCCGGGGCGAAGGGGAATTTTGAGTTAGGTGCTGTGGATACCGGCAGTTATATTTTGTTGATTACCCATCCGTATTTTGCAGACTATTCGGACAAGCTGCGTTTGCAGCCGGGTAAGCCACTGAATCTGGGGTTTATTGATATGCTATCCAAAAGCAAATTACTCGAAGAAGTAGTGGTAAAGGGCGGAGCGCCCATCCGGATTAAAGGAGATACAACGATTTATACCGCCGACAGTTTTAAGGTGAGGGAAGGCGCCAATGTGGAGGAACTGCTAAAAAAGCTGCCTGGTATACAGGTGGACCGGAATGGTCAGATAACGGCGTTGGGCGAAAAGGTAGAACGGTTCCTGGTAGATGGAGAAGAATTTTTCGGCAGCGATCCCGGTATTGCCACTAAAAATTTACGGGCCGATATCGTAAAAGATGTACAGGTGTATAAGGGCAAAAGTGATCAGGCGGCTTTTACAGGCATTGATGACGGCCAGAGCAAACAAACCATGAACCTGGTATTGAAGGAAGATAAGAAGAAGGGCTATTTCGGTAAACTTGAAGCGGGAGCCGGACTCAAAAATAAGAACCAACCCGGCGATCAGGATAAGTTTAACAACGCGCTGATGTTTAACGCCTTTAAAGCAAAAAGAAAAATTGCTGCTTATGGTATTATGAGTAATACCGGCAAGCTTAACCTCGATTGGGACGACCGAAGTAAATACGGCGGCGGCGGCGAAATGCAAACGACAGAAGACGGTGGGATTTTTATCACATCGGGTGGCGACTATAATAGCAGCGATGGCATTCCCACGAACTGGAACGCGGGAATTCATTATAACAATAAATTCAACGAAGACAAGCACAGCCTGAATGCAGGATACCGGGTTACCAAAATAAACGCGCCCACCCGTGCAACCACCTATTCGAGGAATTTTTTACCCGATTCTACCTGGCTCAGCTTCAGCGACAATAATTCCTATAGTTCCAATATAAAGCAGGGGGCTAATCTTATTTTCGAAACAAAGCTCGACTCGATGAATACCCTGAAATTAACCGCCAACGGCAATAGTAATAATAACGAATCCAGCTATACTAATTACAGCGAAAACAGGGATGTAGACAGCGCCTTTATCAATGCCAACACCCGCCAGGGGAAAAATAAGGCCGATAACACAAATATAAATGCCAACCTGCTATGGATGCATAAATTTAAAAAATTGTACCGCACGCTTTCCGTTAACGGTGGTTTTAACCATACAACGGCCAACGGGGATGCCCTGCTGTATTCGAAACTGGATTTCTATAAAAACGGAACGGTAGACAGTTCGGCCATCATCGACCAGCAAACGCTCTCAGATAACCTGTCCAATAATATCAATGGCCGGATCGCCTATACGGAGCCACTGATGAAAGACGTTTACCTGGAATTGAATTTCGCCTTTAACTCGGGAAAAAACACTAACGACAGGAAAGTATATGCCGAAAACGGAGGGGTTTACAACAGGCTGATCGACTCGTTGAGTAATAACTACGAATTCAATTCGCTCAGTAACGCACCGGGCCTGAGCCTGCGGCTGAATAAAAAGAAATTGAACCTGTCAGCAGGTACCTCGGCGGCCTTCACCCGATACGAGCAGGTGGATATTTCCAGGAGCATGGTTCGCGACTACCAGTTTGTAAACCATAATCCCCGGGCTAATATCAATTATAAAATCAAGCCCAGTGAAAACCTCAGCTTCAACTACAATGGTTACGGTCGTGCCCCGTCTTTGGATCAGCTCCAGCCCATACCCGATAATTCGGATCCTCTGAATATTTTTGTGGGAAATCCGTTACTAAAGCCTTCATTCAACCATTCCTTCCGAATTAATTATAATAGTTTTAAGATGCTCAGCGAAAGAAATATATGGGCCTATATGGGTTATAATTTTACGCAGAATGCATTTGTGCAGTTCAGCGAGTTTAACGAAGGGGTGAGGCGCTACTCTACCGTGAACACAAACGGAGTGGCCAATTTTAATTCTAATATAAATTATGGTTTTAAGATAAAAAGTATCGGACTGCGACTGGGCTTTGGCGGCGGCTACAATTTCAATCAAAACGTTGATTTTGTAAACAGTTTCAATGCCAACGATGGTGTTAGTCAGAAAAACATCACAAGATCCAACAGGTATAGATTGGGATTGGATATTTACAAGAGCGTGGACGGCAAATACGATTTTGGCCTTTATACCCATACCGCTTACAATAATTCCAAAGCAACGGTAAATGCCGCTGCCGATGCTAAATACTGGAGCAATGGCTTCAACTTCTGGGGAAATGTACAATTGCCCTTAAAGTTTGAGATACGGACAGATCTGGATGCCAATTTTGTTCAGAAAGATGCCCGTTTTCCCGCCGATAATAATTATGTGATATGGAATGGATTTCTTACCAAAAAGATTTATAAAGATCAGTTTGAGGCAAAGCTTTCCGTATACGATATCCTCAATCAGAACAGGGGCTACAACAGAAACTTCAGCAGTTATAGTTTTACCGAAAGCTACCGTACCACTTTGCAAAGGTTCTGGCTGATTTCCTTTGTGTGGAATATTACAAAATTGAATACCACTGCACCTTCAAAATAAAAAACAAGATGAAGAACCTGATTTTAATTAGCTTAATGCTTTGCGCAGGAGGGGTAAAGGCGCAAAAGTTTATCAGCAGCGGCACCATCGAATTTGAAGTGAAAACCAACCTGCATAAATCCCTTACCGATATGTGGGGCGATGAGGAAGGCGATTGGGCCAAATCGCTGATCGCCTCGCAGCCCTCGTTCACCATCAACTATTATAAGTATCATTTCAACAACGGAAAAGCAAATTATCAGTACGACCGGTCGGGCGATACCAAAAAACCTATTTCCTGGTTAACCAATGTTAACGAAGATGATTTTTGGTATAATGATTACGTAAGCGGCAGGTTTGTTAACCAAAAGGCGATAGACGATAATTATATTATTTCCGGCGAGCTAAAAAAAGTTCAATGGAAACTATACCCCCAGGATATTACCACCATCGCCGGTTTTAACTGCCGGCGGGCCTCAGCCATTCTGTATGACAGTGTGTATGTGTTTGCTTACTATACCGACGAAATTACCATAAACGGTGGTCCTATGAGCCTGAACGGTCTGCCGGGCATGATTCTCGGTGTAACCATTCCCCGCTTGTTTACGAGCTGGATCGCTACCTCTCTTACCCTGGGAGAACCGGTTATTAAAGAACCCTCCAGGGGCAAAAAGAAGAGCGAAACCGAATTAATGCAGATTCTGACCGAAGTGGGAAAATCGCGCGCCAAAGAGTGGAAAAATGCTGCGCGCTGGATGAATCCCCTGATCTGGCGCACCTTTCTTTGATTATTCGTGGTATAATAAACGGAAGTTTTGCAAGGTTTGCTGCCTTACCGTAAAATTTTTACCTTCTGCATATTTTTTCAAAGATGCTTCATCGTAATGCCGAATGGTAAGCAGCGTAAGCCCGGGCGTTACCTGCACATCGAAATGTTCCGCTGCCTCGGCCGCAAACAATCCGATTTTATCCTCGCGGTTATCAAACGCATAAGTAATGCCTATGGCGCCATTTTGCGTGAGAGAAGGAGTAATAAAAAGTTTTTCGAAAAGTTTATACAATAGCCGGGTATTGTGTTCGCCGATAAACGAAAAATCTTTCGACTTTAATTCCACCATCACCTGGTTGCGTTTGACCACAATTACCGGCGGAAGCCCCCGTATTATTTTGTTATGTATATGTGTGCCCGGAAGCGAAGGTTCAAGAAAGCATTTCACGTAAAGCGGAATGTCTTTGTTCTGTAGCGGCTTAATGGTTTTAGGGTGTATCACCTGCGCACCATAATAAGCCATTTCTATCACCTCATTATAACTCAACTCCGGCAAGGGCAGTGCATCCGGTATTTCCCTTGGGTCTGCGCTCATTACGCTTTCCACGTCCTTCCATATCGTAAGGCTTTCCGCGTTCAGCATATTCGAAAAGACAGCGGCTGTGTAATCACTTCCTTCCCGTCCTAAAGTGGCGCTTTCATTTTCATCGGTAGAGCCGATAAAGCCCTGTGTCAGAACCATACGCCCCTCTTCAAGCAAGGGTCTTACCAGTTCGTTCACTTTATTTTGGGTAAAATCCAGATCAATATTCGCATCTCTGAAATTATCATCGGTACGGATGATATCTCTTACATCCATCCACTGGTTGGTAATACCCGCTTCGTTAAGGTAATGGCTTAGAATGGCGGTCGACAGTAATTCTCCGCAACACACAATCTGGTCGTAATAATAATCAAAATCCTGCACAGGCTGGTCGTGCAGCAGCCATTCCACTTCCGTAAAGAAATCGGTGAGTTGTCTCTCGCAGGCCAGGTACTGGGTTACGAGCAGGTATTTTGCAGTGGTGAGGTGTTGGTTTTTCACCTGCTCAAACAAAAGAAGCGCCTCTTCTTTTTGATGGTTAAAAAAAGACATTGCTACTTTTTCCAGGGCATTGGTGGTCTTTCCCATTGCGGAAATAACAATCAACAATTTTTCGTTTTTGTAATCTCTTACAATTTCTGCCATGTTTTTCACCCGCTCCACGCTATCTACCGAAGCTCCTCCAAACTTAAATACCTTGCTCATTTACATTTTTTAGAAATGCAAAATTAGCCACTGCTACACAGATTATAGCTACTGCGCCCATTTATAAACAAAAATTTCTTTTCTGTAGCTGCCGGTTTCGCCTGCCTCAAGGTTATTTCTTTACCGGTATCCAATCCTTTCGCAGTATCGTTTGGGAAAAACCGGAGGCAATTAAAATTAGCAAATGAAAATAGGGGGATTATGTGTAGTTTTATCGCATGTCGGATAGGATCATATCGGTGAATAACCTGGTAAAAAATTACGGGAATTTTGAAGCGGTAAAAGGCCTTTCATTTGAAGTACACGAAAACGAAATATTCGGACTGCTGGGTCCCAACGGGGCCGGCAAATCCACTACGCTGGAGATTATCGAAACGCTTAGAAAGAAAACCAGCGGATCGGTAACGGTGGCAGGATATGATCTGGATAAGGATGCCGATAAAATTAAAGGGATCATAGGAGTGCAATTGCAGGCCAGCAGTTATTATCCCGGCTTGAATTTATTGCAGTTGATCGATCTTTTTTCGGGATTATACAACCAGCAGGTGGATGGAATGGGATTGCTGCGGTCGGTAAACCTCGAAGAAAAAGCCAAAGCAAAATTTAAAGAGCTCAGTGGTGGGCAGAAACAACGTTTTTCGGTGGCTACCACGCTTATTAACCAGCCCAAAGTGATTTTTCTCGACGAACCAACAACGGGTCTCGATCCGCAGGCACGCCGTAACCTTTGGGAATTAATCAAAGAGATCAAAACCCGCGGCACTACCATTATTATTACCACTCATTATATGGATGAGGCCGAATACCTCTGCGACCGGATCGCCATCATCGATTCGGGAAAAATAGTGGCGCTGGATACACCCGACCGGTTGATTGACCACCTCGTGGAATCGGGTTTCGAGCGCCACCGCGAAGTAAAAAAAGCCAACCTCGAAGATGTTTTTATTCAACTCACCGGTAAATCCCTCCGGGAAACTTAAAACCGAAATCCGGAGAAAGCCTGTATGCAGCAACTGAATACTATTTATTTTATGCGCCTTGTATTTTATATGGTTTGGCTGGTTGTTTCTTTGGGCTGCACACAGCCACGTAAGTTAGCCAAAAGCCCGGAGCCCGCTCTTTCCATCTCTTCTGTTCAATTCCTCGATAAATATGTTATACCTTTCGATCTGCGGGTAGCCGAAACCTGGGTGGGCGGCTTGTCGGGAATAGATTACGACAGCAGCCATAATCGCTATTTTATCATCAGCGATGAACGCTCGGCGACGCGTGCGGCAAGGTTTTATACGGCCGAGATAGACATCCACGATTATAAAATAGATACGATCCGTTTTGTATCAGCGACAACATTGAAAAACCCGCGGCGGGATACTTTTCCTTCCTTAAAAGCCCGGCCGGAGCAGGCCGCCGATCCCGAATCCATTCGTTATAATCCCTACCGTCAAACCCTGGTATGGAGCAGCGAGGGCGATAAGAATCTCAGGAGCGGACAAATGGTGTACCAGCAACCTTATGTTTACGAAATGGATCTTAACGGTTTTTTTAAGGATAGTTTTTCCCTTCCGGCCAATCTCCTCATCCGCGAAACAGACAGCGGCTCGCGGGAAAACGGGGTTTTTGAGGGTGTGAGCTTTTCACCCGACTACCAACAGCTTTGGGTCAGTATGGAAAGTCCGATATATGAAGACGGCCCCCTGGCATCCCCTCACTATCCCGATGCTCCGGTTCGGTTTACCGTTTTTGATGCGTTTACCAAAAAACCCCTTGCTCAATATGGATATTTGCTCGATGCAGTGGCCCGTACTCCGGTACCCGCATCGGCCTTTAGCGTAAACGGTGTTTCGGAAATATTAGATATCGGAAACCACCGGTTGCTGGTTTTAGAGCGATCTTTTTCGGCCGGAAATAAGGGATGTGTGGTGAGCCTTTACCTCGCGGATTTTAACAATGCCAGCAATATTCTGAAAACCCATAGTTTATATGATAATAGCCAATACCGACCGGCGGTGAAGAAGCTTTTAATGCGGCTTAACGACCTCGGTACCGCCATTGATAATGTGGAAGGTATAAGCCTCGGTCCCCGGCTTCCCAATGGCCATTATTCCTTATTGCTCATTGCGGATAATAATTTCAACCCGGGCCAGGAACAACAGGTTTTTCTACTGGAAATAATTCCCTGATTTTCTATTGTAAGTTACGAAAACTTTCACAATCCTTTTACACAAAACTGGCAATCATTCTCTCTTTTTCTTCGTCCTAATTATACAAAAAGGAGAAAGATGAAGAAATACACACAACTGTTGGGGTTACTGGCGATAAGCGCCATTTTGCTATCTGGTTGTGGTCCCACAGCACATATAGAGAAAGCCAGAAACGTTAATTTTGGCAACTACCAAACCTTTGCCTGGGCCCGCAAGGATGAAAGAGGCTCCAGGGCCGGTTTAACAGAACAGCGGATTAAGGAAGCGGTCAACCGCCAACTGGAACTGAGTTATGGATGGAAAGAAGTAACCCGCAACCCGGATATTATTTTAAGCTACGACGTATTGGTAGAAAGAGGAGCGAGGCGCGAAACCGAGCCTGTTTATAGCTGGGGCGGTTATCGCACCTTCTATAATCCCTATTCCCGCCGCTTTTACCGGGTTTACTATCCCCGCCAGTTTGTTGGGTACGACAACTATAATGTTCCCATAAAAGAGGGTACTATTACGGTTACGGTATCCGATGCAAGTACCGATGAAACCCTGTTACAGGGATGGGCGAGCGATGAGGTAAACAGCAGAAATATGACCTCCCGTGAAGCCGATAAGATAGTAAGGGCGATTATTAAAAAATGGAACAGCAGTTCTGTTGCCGATATCAGAAGGCGATAAAGATTGTTTGGTTTGGTAGTTATAGTGAGCAAATGCCCCTTCGGGGGCTTTGCTTTTTATGCTATACCCGTTTAAGATTCCTGCAGAAATTTCAGGTTGCGGCGAATACCCTGGAATTTACTGCGTTTGATGGGGGAGTGCCGGAAAATGGCGCGGAAAGCCTCTTCGCTCAGGTTTTCCCATTCTCCTGTTGATAGCTGTAACACTTCGGGGATGGGGGCGAAAGCAGCTTCCTTTGTAGGACTGCTAAAACGGTTCCAGGGACAAATATCCTGGCAAATATCGCAGCCAAACATCCAGTTATCGAATTTACCTTTCATCTCAGAAGGTAAAAGCATTTCCTTAAGCTCAATAGTAAAATAAGAAATACACCGGCTGCCGTCAACGGTTTTGCCGGGTAAAATGGCGTTGGTCGGACAGGCATCGATGCATTTGGTACAGGTGCCGCAAAAATCTCTGGCGTAGGGATCGTCGTACTCCAGCTCAAGATCAGTAATCAGCGTCGCGATAAAAAAAAAGGAACCACTGTGTTTGGTAATCAGGTTATTGTTTTTTCCAATCCAGCCCGCCCCGCTTCTTTGTGCCCAGCTTCTTTCCAGTACCGGGGCCGAGTCTACAAAACCGCGTCCTTCTACCATGCCCATTTTTTCACGGATACGGGAAAGAAACTCATTGAGTTTTGCCCGTATGATTTCGTGGTAATCCTTGCCATAGGCGTATTTGGATATTTTTGGGGCATGGGGTTGCTGAGTTTGTGCAGGAAAATAGTTCTGAAGCAGGGTGATAACCGATTTTGCACCCGGTACCAGTTTAGTAGGATCGGTGCGCAGCTCAAAATGATTCTCCATATACTTCATACCGCCGTGCATTCCCTTGTTCAGCCAGGCTTCCAATCTCCTGGCATCTTCGGTAAGCGGCTCTGCACGGGCAATACCACAGTAATCAAAACCCAGTTGCCGGCTGGTTTGCTTCACAAATAAGGTATGTTGCTCCTTTTTTTGCAGAATAGAAACTTTAAATAATTATCGACTAAAACCCCATGCCCGTTTTAGGGTTCAGCGATCCATTTCAAACAAACAGGTGTAGGCACTTGTAGGCGTTCGCCTGTATCCATTAATCGTCCCGATCGTTTATTCCGCCGGAAGATGACGATATCATCCGATTTTTGGTGGGCAACCAACAGGAATTTCCCGGAGGGATGAATTACAAAATTACGGGGAAAATTGCCCAGGGTAGGTACCGCATCAATAAATTGGAGGCGACCGGTTTTACGATTCACCTTAAATATCTGCAAACTGTGATTGCTTCTTTGGGAAACATATAAAAACTTTTCATCTGGCGACAGGTGAATATCGGCGCCTGCCAGCTCAGCCTTCCCGGTAAAGCGGTTTTCGCTTTGTAATAGCCGATGGTTATTCCCTTCTCTCTCTATCACATCTACTGCGCCGGAAAGTTCTTCTGACAGGTAGCCAAACCGCCCGTTATGGGTCCATACAATATGCCGGGGCCCGCCACCCGGAGAAACGGAAAAGGAAGCGGCTTCATTGAGCTGAAGTTTTCCCGTGGTGGCATCAAAATCATAAACCACTACCTTGTCAATGCCCAGGTCGGGCACGTACAATAATTTATTGTCGGGACTGATATAGGTGCAGTGTACATGTGGCGACTGTTGTCTTTTTTTGCTGATACTATTACCTCTGTGTTGAATAAGCTGGTGCAGCGTTCCCAGGGAACCATCTTGCCGGATGGGGTGAACCGTTAAACTGCCGCTGCCATAATTGCCCGAAAAAAGCCACCGTCCGGTTTTATCGATGCTGACATAACAGGGTGCGCTGCCGTTGTTGGGTTGATGATTGAGGGGCGAAAGAATGCCCTGCCGGCTTTCGTAAGCAAAAGCGCTAAGGCCCCCATCAGCCATTTCGTTTACACTATAAACAAAGCGGTTATCGGCACTTACCGCCAGGTAAGAGGGATTGCTGGTTTCTGCAAAGTCCAGCTTCGCTGCTTTACCCGTCCGGCTGTCGAAATCGTATAAATATATTCCCTTGCTATCGTTATTTTGGGTATAAGTGCCAACTAAGAGGCGCTGGCCGCCTGCACTGCTTATCCACAACGACAAAAAAAGTAAAAAATAAATGCGCATAGTGGTTGTTTGGAGATAAAATTAAAGATAAGTGTTTTGTGAGGGATGCGGGATGCTGGATACTTGATGCTGGATACTTGATGCTGGATGCTTGATGCTGGATGCTTGATACTTGATACTTGATGCTGGATGCTTGATGCTGGATACTTGATGCTGGATGCTTGATGCTGGATACTTGATGCTGGATGCTTGATACTTGATACTTGATGCTGGATGCTCGTGCCTTTGTTGCGTGTTGCGTGG
>JBEBUZ010000065.1:0-20758 GCA_040393015.1 Paraniabella yanshanensis | reverse complement strand
GTTTGCCTGTATTTATTTTGTCTGAAAATAAAATACTCAATAAGAATAGCAATTTCGGTTAAAAATTTCAGGTTATGATTTTTACCCTTTCGATGCCCCCAAAATCAAATTTGGGTATCAAATGGGTATTACCTGTATTTTATCTGCATTTTATCCAAAAAAAGTCCGAATGATTAAATTCTCCAAATCTTCTTTCGTCGGGCAATCGTTTCAGGGTAATTGAAGAAAGCATTCCAAAATTTATCCAACAGTTGATAAATATATTCTTTTATTCTCTTTCTGCACCAAGATCAGGAACCTCCACCTCCCGGATTTTAGCTGCGGCGCTGTGCAGAGCTTTGGCAATTTTTTTATCGGCTTTGGATCCCACCAATCGGGTACTCACTTCCCGAACGACAAACGGCACAATCAGTTTGGGCAACCAACCAGCGCGCCTTAGCAATACTTTCCCGATTAAAAATTCGGTACCTCTTTTTATTCCGAACTTAACCAGCGGGTTGGTAGTATCGGGTTTAAAAGCTTGCAACGCTGTTTCTTTAATTGCCGACACGGGGTTGAGTTCTTCTTTAATTAAATCAAAGGCGTATTTTACATTTGCCTTGCTTTCCTTCAACTGTTCTTTCAGCCGCTCCTTTTCCTCCAGCAAGTCTTCGTAGTTATTGATTCTTGGTTTAGTCATAAATTTTATTTATTATCACATTACGAATAAGGGTCATAAGTTTGCCTTTGAATAGAAGGATTAATAAAAGAATAAGAAAAAGAGAACCCGCCACTATAAAAAATCCCAGTTTTATATCCTGCAACCTTTCTCCTATCCACCAACTCAAACCAAAACAGGCAAACAGGAGGGCAAAAAACAGAAGGGCAAAAATAAATATCAGGATTAACAGGGACGACCCTAACTTGCTCCCCTTGTCAACGGCCCTTAAGGCCGACAGCCGATAATAGGTTTTAGCGATTTCTTCCACATTGTCGGCAATATCTTCCACTTTATCTCTTATTTCGAACATGACGGATGGTTTGTAATTAAAAAAAAGGGTTGCCTCTCGAAATTGATCACGATACAATATCGTAATGAATTTGCCGGCAACCCCCAAAATGGTTAAAAAGACTTAGTTGGTATATTCTTCTGAAATATCTGAATGAACCCCCTTTACTTTATTCCTGGCTTTTTTTAGCCCGGCTTTGGCTCTGTCAGAAAGATCAGATAAATTTTCTTTGCCCGACTCTAACAGGCTGCCCAAAGAATCTCTCCAGTCGCCCGCCGTATGTTTCATCCTTCTCCTTGCTTTTTTACCTTCATCAGTATAAAACAATAAACCAATTGCAACTCCTGCGGCCGCAGCGCCCAAAATGCCGAGCAAAATCTTGTCTCTATTTTTCATAATTAAATTGTTTTAGCAATAAATAATTTCATTCTATATTAACACTTAAAAAACCGTACCAAAAATTACTGATTGTAAAAGAACTATGATTTAAGTTACAAAAACCTGTTATCAATCTCCTAAATTTTCCACTTCTTTGTTCAACCACCGTTTTACTGCTGCGGTGGTTACCGATTTTGGTCTTTCTAAAGGCATGCCCAGGGCCCTGTCCCAGCAAAGACTGGAAAGTACGCCTAACGCACGGCTAACCGCAAATAAAACGGTGTAGTATTCATACTCTACCATCCCGTAATGAACTAACAGGGCGCCACTGTGCGCATCTACATTGGGCCAGGGATTTTTCACCTTGCCTAATCCTTCGAGGATAGGGGGAACTGTTTCGTATATTTTCCATACTGTATTTACCAGCGGATCCTCGGGCATATGTTTTTTCCCAAATTCCATCTGAGCCGTAAAACGGGGATCGGTTTTGCGCAAAACCGCATGTCCGTACCCCGGCACTACTTTTCCTTCAGCTAAGGTTTTTTCTACATAGGCTTTTATTTGATCGTTGGTAGGAGATTGGGTATTCAACTCCTCCTGCATATCAAATATCCATTTTATCACTTCCTGGTTAGCCAAACCGTGGAGCGGGCCTGCCAGTCCGTTCATACCCGCAGCGTAACTTAAATAAGGGTCGCTTAGCGCGGAGCCCACCAGGTGCGTGGTATGGGCCGATACATTTCCGCCTTCGTGATCGGCATGTATAACCATATACAAACGCATCAGTTCCTTAAACTGTTCGTTGTCGTAACCCAGCATATGTGCAAAATTTCCCGCCCAATCCAGCAGGCCGTCGGGCTGGAGCGCTTTACCCTGCTTATATTTCCGGCGATATACATAGGCCGCTATATGAGGAATGCGGGCAATCAGATCGAGCGTATCTTCAAAAGTCGCCGCCCAATAATCTTTCTTGTTCATGCCGGCGGCATATCTCTTTGCAAAAATACTTTCGCCCTGCAAAGCCATCACTCCTACCACAAACATGGTCATGGGATGCGTGTCTTTGGGCAAAGCTCCCATTGTATCGAAAACATAAGTAGGCACATGGCTCCGGCGCTGGAGAATGGAAGTGAGGTTTTCTACTTCTTCCTGGGTAGGGATTTCGCCCACCAGCATCAGGTAAAACAAACCTTCGGGCAGGGGTTCGCTGCCACCCGATGCTTTGGGTAATTTTTTCCGCAGTTCATCGATCGAATATCTCCTGAAACGTATTCCGTCCTGGGCATCCAATAGCGAAGTTTCGGTAATCAGCGCTGTCATTCCTCTCATTCCCTGGTACACCTGTGAAAGAGTTGTTTCGCCAATCACCGTGCTGCCATGTTCCTTGAGCATCGCTTTTATATCCTCAGATTGCTTATCTGCCTGGGTCTTAAATTTTTGTTTTAGCATCTCCATAACTACTGAATTGTTCTTTAAATTTATAAGGTAAGCATTTGCGCTAAAGGTAATTAAAGGCAGGTGGTTCAACAAATTATTCCTAAAATGCAGACCCTTGTCTGCATTAATCTTAAAATTCATCTATTTTTGGCGGTTGAATGAAAATACTCGACTGGTTCATATTAAAACGCCTGCTGGTAACCTTTGTTTTTTGCATGCTTTTGTTCACCGTAATAGCCGTGGCTGTGGACAGCAGTGAGAAAACAGACGATTTTGTTAAGACCGGCCTTAGCAACTGGGAGATATTCAAACAGTATTACATGGGCTTTATACCTTTTATCTGGAGCCTTCTTTTTCCGCTGTTTGTTTTTATCGCCGTTATATTTTTCACCAGCAAGATGGCCATGCGCAGTGAAGTGATAGCTATTATTGCCAGCGGCACTTCTTTTAACCGGTTTTTACGCCCCTACCTGATTGGCGGAATATTATTGTCGGCAGTACTGTTTGTAGGAAGATATTATTTTATCCCAAAAGCAAATGTGCTTTATACCACTTTTATGCAGGAGAAACTGGATAAAAATAACCCGCTCAAAAACCGGCAGGAAACCAGTTGTTTCAATTGCTTTTACAAAAGAATCGACAGCTCGTCCTATATGGGGGTTAAAAATTATAACGCCCAAACCAAAACCAGCGGCATTTTTTTTATGGAACGGGTAAGACGTGGTAAAGTGGTGTACAATTTACGGGCCGAGTCAATTAAGTGGGATACTACAGGCGGCAAAAGACGATGGGTAGCACAAAAGGTAGTAGAAAGGTATGTAGACAGCTTAGGCGAGCGCATTAAGAGATATGAAGAAAAAGTAGTAATTTTAAAGATTAGTCCGTCGGAACTGGTCCGGGATGAATATCAGAAGGATAAGCTTACGACTCCACAATTAGCCAATTTCATCAAAAAAGAACAACTCAGGGGAACGGAAGGATTAAATACCCTAAAAGTGGAACTATACAAGCGTTCTGCCACACCGTTTACCGTTTTGTTACTAACCATTATCGGCGCCGTCATCGCCTGCCGTAAAACAAGGGGCGGGAGTGGTTTACACCTGGCTTTGGGAATACTCATAGCAGCTATTTTCATTATAGCCGACCAGTTTTCTACTGTTTTTTCGGTAAAGGGAAATTTTCCTCCTCTCCTGGCTGCCTGGCTGCCTAATATCGTATTTATTTTTGTGGCGCTGCGTCTGTATTTTACCACCCCTAAGTAAAGCACGGAGACTTTAATACCCTTTGAACGGTCAGGAAATCATAATCTGGTTTTCAGCTTTACCACCATTTCATTTTTCCAGGAAGCATAGTCGCCCGCCATAATATGCCGGCGCGCTTCAGCCACCAGCCAAAGGTAAAAACTAAGATTATGTACACTGGCTATTGTAAAAGCCAGGAGTTCACCCGCTTTAAACAGGTGTCGCAGGTACGCTTTTGTATAATAGCGGCTCATTTCGCAGGGTAACTTGTCATCAATAGGCGAAAAATCAAACTCCCATTTTTTATTATCGATATTAATGACCCCCTGCGTTGTAAAGAGCATAGCATTACGCCCGTTCCGGGTGGGCATTACACAGTCGAACATATCCACTCCCATCCCGACACACTCGAGTATATTCCAGGGCGTTCCCACTCCCATCAAATAGCGGGGTTTCTCCTGTGGGAGATGCTGACAGCACCAGTCGCATATTTCGTACATCACGGGTTCGGGTTCGCCCACACTCAGCCCGCCAATAGCATTGCCTGTTGCATTTTTCGAAGCAATATATTCGCAGGATTGTTTACGCAGATCTTTAAACGTTGCACCCTGTACAATAGGAAAGAGATTTTGGGTATAACCATATTTATCCGGAGTTTCCTCAAACCGGGTCATGCACCGGTCGAGCCAACGATGCGTCAGCTCCATGCTTTTTTGTGCATAGGTGTACTCACTGCCACCGGGCGGGCATTCATCGAAGGCCATGATAATATCCCCCCCAATACTTCGTTGAATATCCATTACCCTCTCGGGAGTAAATAAATGCTTACTGCCGTCGATATGCGACTGAAAAGTAACCCCTTCTTCCTTTATTTTGCGGGTTCCGGATAAAGAAAAAACCTGGTAACCGCCGCTATCGGTAAGAATCGGCTTTTCCCAATGGTTGAAACGGTGCAGCCCCCCCGCCCTTTCCAGCACCTCTGTGCCCGGCCGCAGGTATAAATGGTAGGTATTTCCCAGGATAACCTGTGCCTTTATATCACTTGTCAACTGTTGTTGTGTAACTGCTTTCACACTGCCAAGGGTGCCCACCGGCATAAAAATGGGTGTTTCTATCGGCCCGTGATCGGTATTGATCAGCCCCGCCCTGGCCCGGGAGTCCGCATCGGTATGTTGTAGTTGAAAACTTAATCTTGCCATCTGAGCGCAAAAGTAACGAGTTAGGCAATATATTTGCTCCCATGCCCGTAACTGTCGCCACTATACTGTTTTTTGCTCTTGTTTTGCTAACCGGTGTGCTTTTATTTTACTACCTGTATTTTTTTTCCCGCCTGGCTTTTTACAATCCGGTGGAAGAGGCTGTATCCGTCCAATCACCCCTTTCGGTTATTGTATGCGCTAAGAACGAAGAAAAAAATCTGTTGGAAAATATCCCCTTATTACTACAGCAACAATATGCGGAACCTTACGAGGTGTTGATCGTAAACGACAATTCGGAAGATGATACAAAAATGACGATGCAATGGATGGCGAGGGAAAACAAAGGGCTGCGTGTCATCAATATGGAAAGGGAGGCAAAATGGAATGTTGGAAAAAAGTATCCCCTGTCGATCGGCATTCACGAAGCAAAAAACAGCCACTTATTACTAACCGATGCCGATTGTAAGCCCGCTTCGGACCAATGGGCCGCGAAAATGCAAAATGCATTTACTTCAGGCATCGAAATTGTACTGGGATATGGCGCTTATGAGAAGCTTCCGGGATTCCTCAACAAAATCATCCGTTTTGAAACCTTCCACAGTGCCTTACAATACTTATCCTATGCCCTGGCAGGAAAAACCTACATGGGAGTGGGCCGGAATTTAAGCTATACCAAAGAACTTTTTACCCGCCATAAAGGATTCTCCTCCATCAACCATTTGCCGGGTGGCGACGATGATCTTTTCATCAAAAAAGCGGCTACCTCCTCCAATACTGCGATCATGATAGATGCGGATGCCCACACCATAAGCATCCCTAAAAAAAACTGGTCGGATTGGAAGCATCAAAAGTGCAGGCATTACAGCACTTCTAAATACTATAAACCGCAACATAAATTTTTGCTGGGCTTGTATAGTCTTGCGCAATTTCTATTTTATCCCCTACTTATTTCTACCGCACTTATTTATAGCTGGAAGGCAGCTTTGGTCATTGCTGTCGTAAAATTTCCCCTTCAGTATGTCATTTTTTCAAAAGCCATGAAAAAATTAAAGGAGCAGGATCTTGTAAAATGGATTTTTGTGATGGATTTATGGATGTTTGTTTACTACCTGGTTTTCGCTAATACGCTTTGGAAAAAAGAACGTCAAAGCTGGTAAAACTTCAGTCGGAGTTCTGCCGGGCATCAATGATCAATAATTGCCGGTGATAATTGAGTGTTATTTTATAGCGATTGAGAAACGGGAATCCCAACATCCCGTCTATTTTTTCAGGTAGCGACAAGTTAATCCGTGACATGGAAGGGTCATCGAACCTGAATTCGAGATCAGCCAGACGCCAGTCTCCCCACTCCATACCAGTGAGGTTTCCTTCCTGTATCAAAGCGGGAACGCCCTGGTCAAATACAATGCTCCGTTTAACACTTGCGCTATCTTTAACCAGGCGGATGAATTCTGTTTTGATGAGATTTTGAACGCTGCCGCAATCAATGGCCATTCGCAAGCTATCTGCTCCTATCTTCACTTTGATAACCGGCAGGTGCCTGACCAGGGTAAAAGGTACGATCAGAACGGAGTCGCCGGTCGTTCTCTCAGCGGCACTATCGGCGCGAAAAAACGAAATAAGACTATCGGGGTAGTTAAAAGTGATTTCGTAATCTTTAAAAACATCATACCCCAAAAGCCCGGAAATACTATCGCCCAGCAAGGGTAAATTCAGCGCAACAGCCCTGAAGTTTGCTTTTGCTATACCCTGCCAGTAAAAAGAGTCTACCTGTACGGTGCCTGCTTTTAATGCTCCCCCCACCCCCCTTGCCGTTATCGTCGAATCGGCAAGTACCTTTTCCTGCCACCGATTAGCGTTGATCACCAGGTAAGGCGCTCCAATATCTACTATAAAGGTACTGTTGTCGCCATTTATCCACGCCCTTGTTTTGGGTAATGAGTCGGAAATATCAACCGGAACCTGGAAGCTTATCGGTTTTTTGGCATCCGCAAACACATAGTCAAGCTGTGCATTTGAAAATGAGCTAATCAGTAGCAGGCAGAAGGCTATACCATATTTTATTATCAGCTTCATTGCTCTTTCTCTATTTCCTTCACAAACATCGCGATTATTTCTTTACGCCAATGAGACCGTATATGTATATTTTTGCCGCGTGGAAATCGTCTTAAAATATTTTTCCGAATTCAGCGACCTGCAACTGCAACAGTTGGAAAAGCTCGGTGAATTATATAAGGAATGGAATGAAAAAATAAATGTCATCAGCCGAAAGGATATCGACGGTCTGTACGAAAAACATGTTTTACACTCCCTGAGCATTGCGGCCGTATTCACATTTGACGCCGGGAGCCGTATTGTGGATCTGGGCTGTGGCGGCGGGTTCCCGGGTGTTCCCCTGGCCCTATTTTTTCCCCAGGTGCAGTTTCACATGGTTGACAGCATCGCTAAAAAATTAAAGGTAGTGCAGGAAGTATCCGAGTCCATTGGCTTGAAAAATATTACTGTTCAGCATTCGAGGATCGAAGATATCAGGGACAAAAAATTCGACTATGTGATTTCCCGCGCGGTGGCTCCGCTAAAAGATTTGTGGCATTGGAGCCGGCCATTGATACAAAAAACAAGCGGTATACCCCGAAGCGGGGAGGCATCCGCACCCGGACTCATCTGTCTGAAGGGCGGCGACCTGGCGCTTGAAATTCAGGAAAGTCGTACCCGACCTTATATCACACCGATTAAAGATGTGTTTGAAGAACCTTTTTTTGAGGAGAAATATATTTTGTACATACCCAAATAAACGCCGGGAAAGTCTGTATGAAGGCAAACCCTTTTTTCTTTCCTGAGTCGTACCGGATTAGGATCCGGATCTGATCACTTCTATAGCCAGTTTGACACTTCCTTTTTCGAGTAAGAGCGCTTTTGCCTTACCATAATCCGTTAGTCCGGTTTTATCCATGATCATTCTGGTTCCGCGATCTATCAGTTTATCGTTGGTAAGCTGCATATTTACCATCCGGTTACCTTCTACTCTTCCCAGTTGTATCATTACTGTGGTAGAAATCATGTTCAGCACCAGTTTTTGGGCGGTTCCGCTTTTCATCCGGGTACTGCCGGTAACAAATTCGGGTCCTACAATAACTTCTATCGGGTGATCGGCTACTTTGCTGATATCTGCATTAGGGTTGCAGGAAATGCTGCCGGTTGCAATACCGTTTTCCTGGCAATGTTTTAAAGCGCCTCTGACATAGGGAGTGGTACCGCTTGCCGCAACGCCCACCACCACGTCCTTTTCATTCACATTAAAAGATTTCAGGTCCAGCCATCCCTGCTCGCTGTCGTCCTCTGCATTTTCAACCGGGGTAGTAATTGCTTTATTTCCTCCGGCTATAACACCGATAACCACGCCGGACGGTAATCCGTAAGTGGGAGGTATTTCGCTGGCGTCCAGAATACCCAGCCGCCCGCTGGTGCCGGCCCCGATATAAAATAACCTTCCTCCCGACAACATGCGTTCTACAATAGCATCTACGAGGTTTTCAATTTCCCCGATCACCGCTTCTATAGCCAAGGGCACCGTCTGATCTTCCTTGTTTATCGAAACAAGAAGTTCCCTGATAGACATTTTTTCCAGATGATCATACCGACTCGGCTGCTCCGTTACTTTCTGACTCATATAGTTAATTACCTGATTATTTTACTACCTGTTCGAATATCTGCTTGTATAAAAATATTATGGCCGGTGAAACTCTATAAGCCCTTTCATCGGCTTTTGCAAAATACGTCCAAATTCAAAATTGTACGTATTGCAAAGTTCCTTCACCACGTCTTTAAACCCAAATGCCACGCCACCTACAAAATAGATAGGATATTTCCAGGCCTCATTGTATTTCACCAGGTGGGTAAAGAAAAAGTCGTTTAATCCGTCTTCAATAATGTTTTCTACCATATAATGCCCCCTGTTGTTAGCCAAAAACCTGGCAAAGGAAGCCATATACCGGTTGGGTAAGGGCTTCTTATATACATTTTCCAATATTTCAGCGGTATTCGTAACATATTCTGCATCAAATCTTGCCCGCAGATCTTCGTCAAAAGTACCATATAAATAGTACTGCAACACTTTTTTTCCTAAATAGGCGCCGCTTCCCTCGTCTCCCAGGGCATAACCCAATCCCGGTTTATTCTTTTTTATTTTTTTTCCATCGTAAAAGCAACTGCTGGAACCGGTACCCAGTATTACGGCGATTCCCTTATTATGGCCACAGAGCCCGATTGCTGCGCCCTCCACATCATGGCTTACATATATTTTGGAATCAGCAAAAACTTTTTTTATCGCCTGCTTTACAACCCTGTTATTCACCGGATTTAAGCAACCCGTTCCGTAGAAATAGATCTCGTCAACACTTACCTTTCCGATCGCCGGTTGCAGATCCTTTACTAAAAGATCCGCAATTTGCTGGGAATTAAGGAAATAAGGGCTGATGCCCATGGTATATATCGATTTTTTTCGACCATTATTGTATAACAGACACCATTCCGTTTTGGTAGCACCGGCATCAGCAATTAAGATACTTTTTGACATCGTGACAAAGATTTTTGAAAATATTCCGCTAATATAAGCAGCAATAGCCTGACAACAATAATTGCGTACAATATTAATGATATCCCCTGCTCCCATCGGCAGGAGCCGCCGCTGCCGCGCGAATTTCGGGAAAAATTATCTGCCGAAACCCGGAGCATTCTTAGACAGGTTCATCATTTTTATCTAATTTGCGGGCTTATTTTTATGAAGATGAATAGGAAATTCGAGGTTTGGCTTCCACTAATATTTTCCATGGTTATGGTTCTTGGCATGTACCTGGGATACCGGTTTGCCCAGGGACAACCGAATAAAAAATTATTCAAAAGGGATCAGTCCACAGCCTTGCAGGAAGCGCTCGATATTATCCGTACCAGATATGTGGATTCCATTCAGATAGACACACTCGAGGAAAATGCCATCCGTGAAATGATGAATGAACTGGATCCCCACTCAGTATACCTGCCGCCGGTGGAATTCCGCCTGGAAAATGAAAACCTTTCGGGCAGTTTTGGAGGGATAGGTATTGAGTTTAACCAGATACGGGATACCATTAATGTAACCTATGTGCTCGCCGGTAGCCCCAGTGAAAAAGCGGGCATCCTGGTAGGCGATCAGATTATAAAAGCAGATGATAAAAATCTTACCGGAAAAGATAATTCAGCCACAAATGTAATAACGGCCATAAGAGGAAAAGAAGGCTCTAAAGTAAAATTAGAGCTGCTTAGAAACAATAAACCGCTGGTTTTAGAAGTAATAAGAGCCGACATACCCAAACCTACCGTGTCCGCTTCCTATATGATTGACGGAATTACCGGTTATATAAAGCTCGACACATTTACCAATGCCAGTTACCGGGAGTTTATGGAAGCACTGGAGAAATTGAAGAAATTGGGGATGACACAATTAATTTTCGACCTGAGGGGTAATGGCGGAGGCTATATGGATCAGGCCGTTGAAATTGTGGATGAGTTTTTAGGAGGTGATAAACTGGTAGTATACACCGAAGGGGTAAACAGCACCAAAACGGAGTACCGGTGCAAAAGACCCGGTTTATTCGAAACAGGCAAATTAACAGTTCTGGTGGATGAGCTGTCGGCCAGCGCCAGCGAAATTGTTGCAGGAGCGTTACAGGACTGGGATCGGGCCACCATTGTTGGTCGCAGAACCTTTGGAAAAGGACTGGTACAGGAACCTTTTTTGCTAAGCGGGGGGGCTGTAATAAGACTGACTGTTGCCAGATATTATACTCCCATAGGAAGAAGCATACAGAAACCCTATTCGGATGGTAAGAAAGTATATGTCGACGAGGTTTGGGAACGGTATGCTTCGGGCCAGTTGTTTTATGCCGACAGTAACAAAGTGAGCAATGGTAAAGCCTATCAAACACCCGGCGGCAGAACAGTTTTCGGAGGAGGTGGTATTATGCCCGATATATTTGTGGGAATGGATACATCGGTGTACTCGAGAGAAATAAATAAAGTATTTTTGAACGGATCTTTCAACGATTTTGTCTTTCATTACTATTTGAATAATAAAACAATATTAGACCCCTACCCAAACCCGCAGGTGTACACAAAAGAGTTCGATCCTTCGCGGCAGATGTGGTTGCAGTTTACAGAATGGGTTAAAAAAGACACTATAAACCTGTCGGGTGTGCCGGCCTTTGAGAAGAAAAAAGTGGAAGATCGTATGGAGGCGCAGCTTGCCCGGTACAAATGGCGTAACCAGGGATTTTATCAGGTATTGAACACCACCGATCCTGTAGTGTTGAAAGCCCTGGAGGTTCTGAACAATCCGGATATTAAATACTAAAAAGAAGTATATGGATATAAAGAACAATATACTCGAAACCATTGGTAATACGCCTTTGATCCGGCTAAATAAAATTACCCGGAACCTGCCCTGCACTGTATTGGCGAAGGTCGATTATTTTAATCCCGGAAATAGTATCAAAGACCGGATGGCAGTGAAGATGGTGGAAGTAGCGGAGCAGGAAGGCAGACTCAAACCCGGTGGCACCATCATAGAAGGAACCAGCGGCAATACAGGCATGGGCTTGGCATTAACCGCTATAGTAAAAGGATATAAGTGCATTTTTGTAACCACAGACAAACAATCTAAAGAAAAAGCAGATGTCCTGAAAGCCATGGGCGCCGAAGTAATTGTATGTCCTACCAACGTGGAACCCGAGGATCCGCAAAGTTACTATAGCGTAGCAGCGAGACTGGCAAAAGAAATACCTAACTCCTGCCACATGAACCAGTATGATAATCTGGCGAACCGGCAGGCCCATTACGAAACAACTGGTCCGGAAATATGGCAGCAAACCGACGGAAAAATTACGCATCTCGTATGTACGGCAGGCACCGGGGGTACCATCACCGGAACCGCCATGTACCTGAAAGAAAAAAATCCGGATATTAAAATATGGGCAGTAGACGCCTGCGGCTCCCTGCTCACCAAATACTTCAGAACCGGAGAAATAGACATCAACGAAGTATATCCCTATGTAAGCGAGGGGTTTGGGGAAGATTTTGTTCCGAAAAATTACGACATGAGCGTAATAGATGAATTTACGCAGGTAACAGATAAGGACGGGGCGGTAATGGCGAGGCGTTTGGCAAAAGAAGAAGGATTGTTTTGTGGTTACAGCGCCGGGAGTTGCCTGAAGGGATTGATGCAATTAAAAGAAGGACTTTCAAAAGACGATCTGGTTGTTTGTATTTTGCACGATCATGGCAGCCGGTATATAGCCAAGATTTATAACGATCAATGGATGATGGAGCGAGGCTTTCTGGAGGTAAAAACATTTGGCGATATCGTAAATGGCCGGTCTGCCACACAGAAACTGGTTACCATTTCGGAAGACCAGCCTGTATCCGAAGCTGTGGAACTCATGAAAAAGTATGATATTGAACATATACCGGTAACGCGCGGCGGCGAAATGGCCGGCTCTATTACAGAAGGAGGTTTGTTCCAGAAAGTATTCAGCAACCCGGATATCCGGAACGAAAAAATAGGCAATGTATTAGAGCCTTTGTTCCCTATGGTAGATTTTAATACATCTATCGAAAAACTGCGTACCTTAATCACCAAAGAAAACGGCGCAGTGATCAGCAGGGATGAAGTGGGTAATCACCATATTGTTACCAAATACGATGTCATACAGGCTTTAGGCGCATAGAAATTTGAACGGGGAACAGGGCTATTTTTTTCTGTTGTATACAGGAAGGGCCAATAAACTAAGCCCGCCGGCTACTATTACCGCCGCCACCTGCGGAAACCACAGCAACCAGCCTAATGCCAGGCCCACCCCACTGTTGAGCTGGTATAATTCCATTGTTTTTTGTACAAGAAAAGCATAGGCCCCAATACCGCCAGGGGTAGCCACCATAGCCAAACTGCCTGCCGACAACACTGTTAGCGCCTCTTTAATTCCATAGAGACTGGTTTCCTGTAACATTAAAAATCCCACATACACTGATGCCCCATACAGAAACCATATCATTACACTCAAAAAAATAAAATATCCGGGCTTTTTTAAAGACTTAATGGCTATGAATCCCTGCCACACGTGCAAAATAATTTTCTGTAAAACACCCAGAGGCCCCGATAATTTCCTTCTGCTTAAAAAAATAATAACTACCACTCCCAATGCAATTATCAGCAACCCGGCGATAATATACAGAGAGAAACCGGCAATTTTCTGCCCCTCACCGCTTCCAAAAAAAGTAAGCATTATATTGTCATAAAGCGAGGGCTGCATGAATAGGGCAAGTACGAAAACCAGCAGCAGACAAATTGTATCCACCGTTCTTTCCAATATTACCGTTCCCAATAATTTATCCAAAGGAATTCTCTCGTAGCGGGTAAGAGTACTACATCTCAGCACCTCGCCCAGTCGGGGAACGGCCTGGTTGGCCAGATAACCTACCATTACGGCGAAAAAGGTATTGAGCGTGGAAGGACGGTAGCCCAGCGGCGCCATAATCAGCCGCCAGCGAACCGCGCGCAACCAATGGCTGAATAATAAAATAGCTACAGCAGGGAAGATATAACCATATCGGGCTTTCTCCAATGCATGGGATATTTGCACCCTGTCGTCGCCGCTCAAACTTCTCAGCGACCACCAGATCAAAAAAATACCCAATCCCAAAAAGAAAACATATTGGAACAGGGATACAAGTTTTTTTGTCATTAAAAGGGGGAAATATTATAGTTTATTGCCTGCTTTCGGAAAAATTACCTTAGGCTGGTATTTTTTTGCTTCCTCAAAATCCATCAGGGCGTACGCAATAATTACTATAATATCACCGGCCATTCCTTTGCGGGCAGCAGGACCATTGAGGCAAATAGTGCCACTACCCCGCTTTCCCCTGATGATATAAGTTTCCAGCCGCTCCCCATTGTTCACATTCACCACCTGCACCTTTTCATTCTCGATAAGACCGGCCGCGTCCATCAGGTCTTCATCAATGGTAATACTACCCATGTAATCGAGATTGGCCTCGGTGAGTGCGACCCTGTGGATTTTAGATTTTAAAACTTCTATTTGCATAGCCACGCAAAGGTAGCCTTTTGTTACGAACTGACTTTTCATAACCCCTAAAAAGCTTCAAAAGTTCAGATTTTATATCAGGGGCAATTTTTTAGCTTTTTTGTTAACAAACATCTTCCCGATACAGAAAAGATTATCGTAAATTCGCTCCATCATTGGCAGTAACAGGTTACCATTATGAAGAAGTATATTTTATCGGCCGGAATTATTTTAATGTCCTTTATCGCACATGCCCAAACTGGCAGATTGGTGGCGCAAAAATCGGGTAAAACAGCCGTTCTTGTTCACGAAGTGCAACCCAAAGAAGGGTTGTATTCATTAAGCAGGTTGTATGGGGCAAAAGTTGCCGATATAGCTGCTGCCAACGGATTTAGCCGGGATAAAAGTCTTGTTATCGGCGAAAAAATAAAAGTTCCGCTCAGTTCTCAAAACCTTACTTCAAAAAAAGGAAAAACCCCGGTTTACTATTCCGTTTCCGATGGAGAAACCTTAAGCGGCATCAGCAGCCTTTTTAATAAAATTTCGATCAAAGACCTCAAAACGTTCAATAATCTTAATGGCGATATAGTTCCCCGTGGCCAGGATATTATTGTCGGATATCTGACCGGCGGCACAGCTACCTCGGCTGCACCAACAAAAGCTGCTGCCAAACTGCCCCAGGCAACGGTAACCGGCTCTAATATCAATATTCGTAAAGGTCCGTCAACCGATCAGGATATCGTAGGCACTGCCCAATTGAATGATATCGTTGACGTTGTCAAAAAGGTAAACAGTGAGTGGACTTCCATTCGTACAAAAGACGGGCTGGAGGGTTTTGTAGCCTCCCAGTTTCTACAGAGCGGGGTAACAAAAGTAGAGGCAAAGTCTGCCGTAATAAAGAAGGCAGTCGTATCGGGCAGCAATATTAATGTACGCAAAGGGCCTTCAACAGATCAGGAAGTAGTAGCCATTCTGCAACAGAACGATGCCGTAGATATAATAAAAGAAGAAAACAGCGAATGGAGTGCCATACGCACAAAAGACGGCACCGAAGGTTTTATGGCGTCCCGTTTCTTACAGTCCGGAACCACCACTCCTGAACCCACAAAAAAAGCAGCCGAACCGTTGAAAACGGCAGTAGCCTACGGCACCAATCTCAATATCCGCAAAGGCCCCGCCACCGACCAGGAAATAGTAGGAATGGTAAAAGCCGATGAGCAAATCAGCATTTTAAAGAAAGTCGATAATGACTGGTCCGAGATCCGCAGTGCCGACGGAGCAACCGGCTTTGTGGCCAGCAAATTCCTATCCTTCGACGGAAAACCTTCGCCCGCTGCAATAGAAGCAGAGCAACTGGCTAAAGCACAGGCCGAGGAAGAAAGAAAAATAGCAGAAGAGAATGAAAGGGCGGCCGCGCTCGCTGCTGAAAGCGCGCCCGTCAACAGAAATACCGAAATTGCCGCGGTGGATGAAGCAGGGTATTTTAAATCAGATTTCGAAAAATACAAAAACCCTAATCTTATTTCAGAACATACCCTGTCTTCGGGTATTTTTAAAACCGACAGAGGATGGTCTGACGGAAAGTATTATTTGCTAATGGATAATGCGGCGCCGGGCACCATTGTAAAACTTACCAACCCGGGTAATAACAAATCGGTATATGCAAAAGTATTAGGGAAGATGAAAGGCGTTCAATACAGCGATGGCTTTGATATTCGCATTAGTGAAGCAGCCGCCCAAAAAATTGCGGCCGGAAATCTGGAAAAGTTTGACCTAAAAGTGAGCTATTGATGAAAAATTAAATATCTGTCCTCTTTTTGATCATTGAAACCGGTATCCTCTTAAAAAATCCTCCGCAGACATCCTTTTTTTTCCTTCCAATTGAATTTCCAGCAACTCCAGCAGGCCGTCGGTACAGGCCAATCCCAGCCAGGTTTTGCCATCAGTTTCAAATTCTCCAGGAGCAACTGCAGGTTTTCTCCCTGTTTTTTTACACCTGAATATCTTTAATTTTTTATCCCCGAGATAGGTAAACGCTGCGGGGTAAGGTGATAGTCCGCGCACCAGATTAAAAACCTTTTCTGTCGTTTGGGTGGGATCTATGAGGCAGGTTTCTGTAAATATTTTCGGGGCATGGCGGATGCTTTCATGGCTGTTAATTACCTGTGGAGTTTCTTTCAATGAGCCTTCAGCCAGGCCCTTTACGGTCTCCAGGAGCAGCCGCGCGCCTACCTGCATCATCCTGTCGTGCACGGTACCGGCAGTATCTTCTCCGGTTATCGGAAAGCTTTCCTGCAGTAAAATATTACCGGTATCTATCTCGTGTTTTAACTTAAAGGTAGTAACTCCCGTTTCCGTTTCTCCGTTGATGACCGCCCAGTTAATGGGAGCTGCACCCCGATACTGCGGCAACAGCGAACCATGCAGGTTAATAGTGCCCATTGGCGGCATATTCCAAACCAGTTCAGGCAACATCCGAAAAGCCACGCATACCTGCAGGTCGGCATCAAAGCTCTTTAGCTCTTGTAAAAAAGACGGATCGCGGAGCTTTTCCGGTTGCAGAACCGGCAGATTATTTTCCAAAGCATATTGCTTAACCGGGCTTTGCTGAAGGGCCATCCCTCGTCCACCGGGCTTATCCGGCGCAGTTACCACAGCCACAATCTGGCAGCCGGCCTTTACCAGTGCATCCAGGCTGGCAACGGCAAAAACCGGGGTTCCCATGTAAATGATACGAAGTTCTTTATATTTATCAGCACTCATTGACGCGAATATCGCTGGTTTTTTTTTAAAATCAACTTGAAGAAACCAAAAAGACCTACCTTCGGCCTGAACTTTAAGCAGGTCCGAAAAAAAGAGAAATTTTATTAATTGTCGGGCTAAAATTCAAAAAATAAAAATAGCATAATGGCACAAGTAAAAAAAGGAGATAAGGTTAAAGTACACTATCACGGTAAACTTACTACCGGCGAAACATTCGACAGTTCAGAAGGCCGGGAACCCCTTGAGTTTGAAGTAGGAAGCGGCATGGTGATAAAAGGTTTTGACGATGGAGTAACCGGCATGGTGGTTGGCGAAAAGAAAACCATTACCATCCCCGTTGAAAATGCTTACGGCGCCAAAAACGAAGGTATGTTAATCGATATGCCTAAAGACCGTTTTCCCGAAGATATGGAACTGGAAGTAGGGATGCCCCTGGTAATGAGCGACCCTAACGGACAGCAATTCCAGGTGGTGGTAGCTGAAATAAAGGAAGACAGCGTAACGCTGGATGGCAACCATCCTCTGGCAGGTAAAGACCTGGTTTTTGACCTGGAGTTGGTGAGCATTGAAGGTGCAAGCCCACTCATTATTGTTCCTTAATCTCCGGTAAAAAATAACTTTAAAGCCTGGAGTGTCGATGATGCTCCGGGCTTTACTTTGATTTCCCTGATTTGTTAGCCAAAGCTTAACTTTGCAGACGCCTGAAAATACCTTAACTGTAAAAATTTTTGAATGATAAGTGATTATGATTTCAGTGTAGCCAACCGGTTTCTGAAATATGTTACCATTGACACACAAAGCGACCCAAACTCGGCTTCCCAACCTTCCACCGAAAAGCAAAAAGACCTTAGCCGCCTGTTGGTAGACGAATTATTACAAATGGGCATCAACGATGCGCACCTCGATGAACACGGCTACGTTTATGCCACTATACCGGCCACTACCGATAAGCAGGTGCCGGTTATTTGCTTTTGCAGCCATGTAGATACTTCTTCCGATTGTTCCGGACATGGTGTGAAGCCTATTGTACATAGAAACTACGATGGAAAAGATATTGTATTGCCCGATGATACCACGCAGGTTATTTCGGTGCGCCAGCACCCTTATTTAAAAGAGAAAACAGGCGAAGACATTATTACTGCCTCCGGCACCACTTTATTGGGTGCCGATGACAAGGCCGGCGTAGCCATTATTATGGACCTGGCTAACTACCTGGTAACCCATCCCACCATCAAACACGGCACCATAAAGATTTTGTTTACACCCGATGAGGAAATAGGGCGGGGCGTGGACAAGGCAGATCTTAAAAAGCTGGGTGCCGACTTTGGCTATACCCTCGACGGAGGAAAAAGAGGAAGTTATACAGATGAAACCTTCAGCGCCAATGGCGTTACTGTTAGTTTTTTCGGTGTAAGTGCCCATCCGGGCTATGCCAGGGGAAAATTAGTGAACGCTATGAAAGTAGCAGGCCATTTTCTGGATTTATTACCCAGGGATTCGTTCAGTCCGGAGACAACGGAAGACCGGGAAGGCTTTGTTCATCCGGTAAAAATAGACGGGACGGTAGAAAAAGCCACGGTTCATTTTATCATCCGCGATTTTGACACCTCCGCTTTAAAACTGCACGAGAAAAGGCTGGAAGAGTTCGCAAGGCAGGCGACCGGGCGTTACGAAGGTTCCTCTTATACTTTTGAAAGCCGGGAGCAATACCGTAATATGAAGGATGTGATAAAAAACTACCCGCAAATTGGCGAATATGTAAAAGAAGCGATGGGTCGTAGCGGGGTTGTATTTCAACAGGACAGCGCACGAGGTGGCACCGATGGTTCCCGCCTTTCGTTTATGGGACTCCCCTGCCCTGATATCTTTACGGGCGAGATGGCTTTTCACGGCAAACACGAATATGTCAGCATCCAGGATATGCAGAAATCGGTGGAAGTATTAGTCAACCTGGTACAGGTATGGGAGGAAAAAAGCTGACTGATTACAACAATCCACTAATATTTAGCATAGTCAGCCGGGTAATAAGTTTTTCTTCCTATTTTTATATAAATACATATTAATCATGAATATTTTAATGAGTTATTGGTGGCTGATTCCTGTGGCCTTTATTTTTTTCAGCGGCCTGTTTACCATCAACCAGGGGTATATCGGCGTCATCACTATGTTTGGCAAATACCAGCGTATTGCGCGCCCGGGTTTGCGCTTCAAAATTCCCCTGATAGAGCAACTGTTCAAACGGGTTTCCACGCAGAACCGCTCGGTGGAACTGGAGTTTCAGGCGGTAACACAGGATCAGGCGAATGTTTATTTTAAAGCCATGCTTTTATATGCGGTTCAAAACGAAGACGAAGAAACCATTAAAAAGGTAGCGTTTAAATTTATCAGCGACCGCGACCTGATGCAGGCTTTGATTAAAACCATCGAAGGAAACGTTCGTTCGTTCGTGGCCACCAAAAAGCAGGCGGAAGTATTGGGATTAAGGCGGGAGATCGTTCAGTATGTGAAGGTGGAAATAGACCAAACCCTGGAAGAGTGGGGCTTTCATTTACAGGATCTTCAGATCAATGATATCACTTTTGATAAAATGATTCTTGATTCGATGAGCAAGGTGGTGGCCAGTAATAACCTGAAAGCAGCAGCAGAAAATGAAGGACAGGCTTTATTGATTACCAAAACAAAGTCTGCAGAAGCCGAGGGAAACGCCATCAAGATCAGCGCCGAGGCAGAGCGGGAGGCCGCTAAATTGCGTGGTCAGGGTATAGCTTTATTCAGAGAAGAAGTAGCCAGGGGTATGTCATCGGCGGCTTCCGAGCTCAGGCAGGCCAACCTGGATACGAATTTTATCCTTTTCAGCATGTGGACGGAAGCGATCAAGAATTTTGCGGAGTATGGCAAGGGCAATGTTATATTTTTAGATGGCAGCACAGAAGGAATGGAAAAATCTATGAGACAATTTCAGGCGTTAATGATGCGGCCCGCCGGCAGTTTGGATGATGAACAGAGTTCTCCAAAATATTGATCTTTTTCGGAAGAATTTCCCTAAATTTGCGTCCGCTTATTGCGGAATGTAAAGCCCGGGTGGCGAAATTGGTAGACGCACTGTCTTCAGGTGGCAGCGCCGCGAGGTGTGCTGGTTCGAATCCAGTCCCGGGCACTTCTAAAAGGTTGTAAGTAATTGACTTACAACCTTTTTTGTTTTTTGGGGGGTGTCAAAAAAGTGTCGCTTTTCGAACCTTTAATTGACAACAAAAACAAAACAAGGAATTTTCCTCTTTTTCTTTTGCGTTCATCCTCCTGCTCTACCTGTTGCGCATAACGTTCCCACTTTTCTCGACGGTAAAAAAGAAAATAATAAAGAGTACAAGACATCACAAAAAACGCAATGATAATCCAAGCGTTAAGATTATTTAAATTATTAGGGAGATTAAAAATCCGAAAACAATTATTCCTATCCTTTCCGTATCGACAGCAAAATCTCTTTCGCTCTCGATTGCCATTCGCCTTTTAAAGCTTCTGTACAGTTAAATGTACCTAACAGCATTCTGCCATCTAATTCCGTTAAAAACATGACACTGTAAACCCTTGTGTCTATTGCTGGGCTCATAAACTCGAATACGGCAAATTCTGAACCGTTG
>JBEBUZ010000064.1:0-21548 GCA_040393015.1 Paraniabella yanshanensis | reverse complement strand
AGGCTACAGTAAAGAAGACAATAAAGTATAAGAATTTTTTCATCTGTTATTTTTTTAATGGTCAGAGTTTGTCTGCCTTTGGAGGATGGAATTTTTATGGTTTATTTGTAAAAGTATAAGAAATTCAAGCTAAATTATAATTTACTTGCCGCTATACAATTCCAGTCCATTTTTTCCCAGGGCATACAGCCTGTCATTTTTAAAAAGCAGTTGCCGGTAATGTTGAAATGCAGCCGGAATAAGCCACTCGTCCCGCTCTGAGGTGGTTATATTATATTGGTATATTTTCCCATTCGCAATGCCAGTGATTAATTTCCCCGAAATGTGGAGATGCTGCCAGCCGGTTATATTGATTTTGTTCTTATAGGAACCATAGTAATCGAAAACGTAAATGCCCTGCAGGCTGTCGTATAAGTACACATACTGGTTTTGATCGAAAATAGCTACCGGCGATACGGGGCTATCGAACAATTGCCGGAAGTCGGCCGTTTTAAAAAGCAAATTACCTTCCTCATCCAGCTTTTTCAGCATATTGTCCATATCATCGTACAACCATATTTTGCCATCGTATGAAAGCGCCGCTGCGGTTACATTGAACATGTTTTTCCGGCGGAGATCGATGGTGGTCTTCAGGTTCAGCATGCCGTCCAGTATGGCAATGGTCGAAAACCCTTTGTAGTACAATACGATTTTTACCGGATTGGAAACATCTATGAGTGTGGCTTCTCCAAACTTTTTAACGTTATTAAAAACAGATAAAGAGTCGCCGTGAGCACTTAACTTTTTTAACTGGTTGGTAGTGCTTAGTAAATAGATATTGTCAAGATTGTCTACCGAAACAGAAACATAATCGCCAGGGATAGCCTTTAGCTTTTTGCCTGTCTCCGGGGTTTGAGCAAAGCCGGTGAAGCAGCAAAGGCAAAAAATCAGGGTATGGAATAATGCTTTCAAAAATTGCGGTTTATTTTATCCTGATGGTTTTCAAAGGAAAGAAGTTGTACGTTCTTGCCATCGAACACTGCGTAAGTGAAATAGCGGATCCAATCGCCAAGGTTCACGTACCGGCTGTTTTCGGCCAGTTTGTAATCGATAGGAAGGTGCCTGTGCCCGAAAATAAAATAATCGTAGTGTCGGTGCTGTAATATTTGTTTACAGTATTGTACCAGCCATTCTTTTTCCCCGCCCAGGAAAACATCTTCGAAGTTACCTGTTTTTGCCCGGCTGTTGCGGCTCATGTAGTTGGCTATGCCCATCCCTACCCGCGGCGGAAGTACCCCAAACAGGAATTGGCAGAAGGGGTTTCGGAAAATTTTCTTCAGCCGTTTGTATCCCTTGTCGCCCGGGCCCAGCCCGTCGCCGTGTCCGATAAGGAATTGCTGGTTATTCCATTCAAATGCACGGGGTTCAAAATATACCGGCATATTCAACTCCTGCTGAAAATAGTTTTTCATCCACATGTCGTGGTTACCCACAAAAAAATGCAATTGAATGCCTGCATCTGAAAGTTCGGCCAGTTTACCCAGCAACCTTACATATCCTTTGGGTACCACGTATTTATATTCGTACCAGAAATCGAACATATCGCCCACAATAAAAATCTCCGAAGCTTTGTCCTGTATTTGAGTTAAGAACTTCACGATCAGTTTTTCGCGTTCCAGACTCTTTTCGTAAGTGGGTGCGCCTAAATGAAAATCCGATAAAAAATATATGTTTTTTCCCTGTTGCAAATGAGTAAGTATATATGAGGAGTAAAATTAAGGTACGAAATGCAGAATATCACTTATCTTCTTCCTTGTGTTCTCATTCCATGGGTGTGTCGGCTTTGTCGTAATGGCTGAGCGCCAGTCCGCCCAATACCATCGCCACCCCGGTTATCGTGTACAGGTTGATGGTATCGCCTACCATCAGATTGGCGATAATAATTCCGAAGATAGGGCAAAGAAACAGCCATAATCCCGCTTTTACGGTGTCTTGTTGCAGCAACTTCAGCCAAAACATAACAGCGACTATGGAAACAGGTATAGCTAACCAGGCCGTTCCCAGCCAGAAAGAGGTTCCAAAATGATTTACCTCGCTCTTAAAACTGATCAGCATTATCGGTAGCAGGAAAAGTCCGCCTAAAAATGTTTGCCATCCGTTAATGGTAAGCAGGTGCAGGCCTTTCCAGTTTTTAGAGGCAAAGTAGATAGTGCCAATGGAATAGGAGAGCATACTGGCAATCAATATAATTAATCCCCGGATGGTTACGGAAGCATCCGTAAATAAAGGCCAGGCCACAACAATAAACCCCAGTATACAGATAAAAAGGGCCAGCAACATGCGCAAGCTCAGTGGCTTTTTTAATACGAACATCGACAATACGCTGATGAAGACGGGGCTGGCAGCTACGGTGAGGGCTCCTATGCTGGCAGTTACTTCCTTCATGGCAAACACATACAGGCCCAGGTAGATGGAAATATTCAGCAAACCATAAATAATCAGTTGCTTCCATTGCCCGGCAACGGGAAGTTTGTTTTTAAGCAGCACATGGGATATAAAAAGCATAATAGCCGAGGCCATCATAAACCGGGATATTGCTACGACCAGTGGCTGTGCCTCCGTCAGTGCGATCTTGGTGGCAGTAGATGCCGATGACCAAAGCACCGCGAAAGCGAGCCCCATGATCAGCCATAGATAGTTTTTCCCCATTCTGTAAAAAATGAGCGAAGCTACACTATTTACAAGATTTTTTTGTAAAAAAGCGGGCCTGTTTAATAGTAAATTTTACCGTCTTCGGTAGCCAGATCAGCAGATCTGCCTACCTGATCACCCCTTCTATTTTTACGTTATCGATACTAAATGTTCCCCCGGTAGCCTCCGCATTAAATCCGTAAAACCGTAAAAGGACGGTACTGCTCAGGTTGGTATATGCTGCTCCGGGTTTTATAATACTGCCTTCCTGTGCTGAGGTAGCAGCATCGGTAACCTGAATAAGATTTGGCGTAACAACCGATAGGTTTGTGTTGTCGGGGGTAATGGATGCGGGCAGGTTTTCGGTATATGCGTCCATACTGGAGCGCACCGCTACCTGCCTTACGCCGGTTCCCGAGCGTTGGAGCGTGAACGAGATAGCAGTAAGGTCTAACTTTCTGCCTTCTGCGGGAGTGATAGCCACTTCATAATATTTCGTGAGATCGATAGTGCCGTTAAAATTATCAGAACCATTGCTCGCGCCTACTGGCCAGCTATTAAAGGAAAACCGGCCTCCTGCCGAGGAATTGGAACCTACACCTACCGCTTTAAAACTGCTAAAGTTCAAACCCTCAACTGTCGGCACAGGACTGGGATCGGTAGATCCGGAGGAACTGGTTACATTGGCAAAGTTGTACACCGCTGTGAAAGCGCCGCCGGTACCCCCTTCTATATCGTTCTGAACCCGAAGCGTTATTTGTGCTTCCGGCGAAGTGGACTGGAATACGGACACATAGCCGGTAATACTTGTGGCCTTAGCGGGCATGGCAATCCCTGCTGTACTTCGTACAAAGCTGCTCAAAGAACCGGTGGCATCGGTGAGCGTATAACTGGTGCCTACGCTGCCGGATGAGCCCACATCAACACTCACATCTTTTATTGTTACAACGGTTGATTCCCAATTCCGGAGATTTTCTTTGATTTGCGCGATAGTAGCTTCGCGGGGCTTTATACTGCCTGTACCCGATGGGGTAGCCAATCTTACGCCGTCTATCTGCAATCCGCCATTGAACAGGTTTAGAGACAACCCGCCTACGGTTACCGTGAGGGAATCTCCCATCCCGGCACCCGGATCGGCGCCGCCGGAAAATCTTATTTGTATACCGCCCGTGGCATCCTGTAGCCGGTAATTCCCCGCGGCCTCATTCTTAGTATCCGATACCACTACCGCTTTTATATATACTCCTACAGGAATGCTTGAATCGCCGACCGCATATTCCTTTAGTGCGCCAATGGTTTTGAGTACGGGAATGGGTGCCTGCCCGCTGCAACGGGTTCCGGTAAATTGTATATCGGCCGTGTCGCGGATAAAGAACTGTACTATATCGTTAAATATACCGGGAACCCCGGTGAGCCTGCCATTACCGTCAGGTATATCCAATGCTGCAAAACCGGCATAGCTGCTGTTGCGGAGTATGAAATTCCCTGTGCCGCAGGTGTTAAGGGTAAAGTTAACAGCGCTGCTCGCTTTCGAAGGGTCGGCATAGGTTTTATTAATATCCGCCTCTTTAAATTCCGCATTTTCGATCTGAACCAGGATGCTTAGTAATGGGTCATCTATTTTTTTCGTAAAGTCGGACGGCTTTACAATCCTGGGTGTTACTACATTATCAAAGGAACCCTTTATTAAATATTGATCAAAAAGAGCCTGCGGCAGGCCGTTAAGGTTCAGGTATCTCCCATCCTCCGATCGCGAGGAGTCGATTCCCAGTTGTATGGTGCCACCGTAATCTCCCAACATCATGCCCTTAAGTTTAACGAATACTCTTCTGCCTAAGGGGTATTGGGTGTAAATATTATTGGCATCCAACAGCACGGGCAGGCCCCCGGTTTCATCCTGTATAATAATTTGTTTATAAAAATTTCCGCTGCGATCGTCGGCTACTACCACGCCCGAAATGATCTGTTCGTCCTCAATGCGCTGAAAATCGCCGATCGCCTTATACCGGGATTTTAATTGCAAGATGGTCATCGTTACGTCCACTTCCGGGTCGGCATTAGCAGGGGGTACATCGAACTGCCGGTTACAGGAACAGTTTGTAAGGATCATCAGGATTATCATCCATTTTGGTACGATTGTATTTTTCATGGTTAGTGTTTTTAAAATCTGAAACCAATACTGGCGAAGAAATTCAGTCCGTAAGCATAATAGTATTTAGGCGGGAACTTGTGTACGTTCTTTTCCTCAAAGTCGAAGCGCAATTGTTCAAAACCTCCCGACAGTATTTCTTCATTGTTCAAAAAATTGCTTATTCCCAGGTTGCCAAACAGGTAGGTGCGTCTGCCTCGGATAAAGTATTTGCGGGGTAATAGTTTGTTCCATCCGCCAAAAAAATCGAGGGTGAGCTGGTCGTCAAATTTTTCCTGCTCAAGGATAGCTTTTTTAACCACTTCGGCAGCGGGGTTCGCCGGGTCGGCATCGGCAATAGCATCGGCCGTTCGCCGGATGGGGTTCGGACTAAGCCACATATTGCTGAAATGATTAGCCGTTATACTGAGATACCAATATTGTGGTGAGCGATAAAAGAAACCGGCACTATAAGCATTTTGCGGGGTCGAAGGTATGCGGTAATTCTGCAGGTAAACGGTTTGCCGGGCTAATATTTCGGCGCTGTTATCTACGGTTACCATGGCTTTTTGGCGACTGTCGTAATAATAGCTTCCGGCCGAAAGTGCGGTATGAAAACTTAGGGTTGGATTGAGCTTTATTTCGGCACCTGCTTCTACTCCGAAATAAATCTTCTGAATACCGCTCAGTGCATAATTGACAAAATTCTGGTACTGATCGTGATAGAAGGTGAGCACGTCCACGCCACCTGCCGATTTTGTGTAAAAACCGGTAATCCCTATTCTTATATGCGGTGCATTCAATTTATAACCGGCTTCGCCCGAAATAAAGGATTCACTTGTCAAACCCTCCTGAACCGTATTGCGGGTGCGTTGGGAGATATAAGCGTTTTCAAAAAATGGGGCTGCGGTGCGGTAGGAGGCATTGATAAAGAAATAATTCCTTCCGTTTAATTTATAGGTAATGCCCCCCTTTACCGCTGGATTCATGAAATTTTGCGTTTCGCTTTTACCGTAGGATAGCAGGGGAAATAGCCCGTTTCGGTTGAGGCCCTCCCTGTAAAAGCGGGTACCCGACAGCTCTCCGCCTACAAACAAATCGAAAAAGGAAAGTCTGAACTGCAATTGTGCCCAAACGAGGGCCTGTTGTATCCTCATCTTATAGTTGTAGCCGTAGGGATCGCCTTTTTTTATGAGACGGTTGGGTTGGTTTAAGTCAAATTGTATGGCTTCCGTATTATTGGGAAAATCGCGCTCGGCAAACTGGTTAATGTTTAACCAGAAGTCGCCGCCCAGCAAATCCTTTGCCTCCAGGTAATAATGATTTACCTGCTGCTGAAAACTCATGCGGGCAGTGAGTGTAAGGAGATCGTTTACACTGGAATGGTAAAGGCTATTAAACAAGAGCCGCTTTGTATCCACAACGCGGTTAGAAAGGATGTAGAGAGAGCGTTTGCCTTCTACACGGTTTCCCGGTACGCCGTTTGCATTATCTATCGTGCGGATATTGCCGCTGTTAGCAGCATAGAGCCTGTCCCACTGAATTTGTAAAGCATCCGGGTTGGTGCTGTATTCCGAGAATAATCTTTGATAGATCGAAGGCGCATTGCTTTCATAATAGCTGGGAAGATACCGGTAGTAATCGGGTCGGGGATCGGGGGCATTGTACCAGTCGAGGGCGGATGTTTTTCTCTTGCCAAAGACATAAGCCGCTGTGGTCGACAGATTGCTTTTTTCGCTTAGGGCAAGCTCATAAACCGATAGGAAAACCGGCTGAAAAGTTTGTAGTACGTTGGCATTTCTTTTAGTGCCGTTTTGCCATCCCCAGGAAGGATTATAATAATTGTTCCCGAGAATATCCCTTGTCTCCTGTACGGAAGCACCCTGTCTGCCTGTTTCGGCAGGTGCCCCCAGGCTGATAAAGGATAAAAGGCTTCTGGAGTTTATCTTCTTATCAATAGCCATATAGTAACTACCGCTTTCGTAGTAGGTGCCAGGGATATACCCTTCCCCTGCATAGCGGCCGGTAAAAGCCAAACTGTAAGCCCACCCTTTTTTATTGAAGCCTGAAGCCTGGCTGAAAGCAAGCCGATGCCGGTAATTGCGGTTAGACAAAGCATAACTTAATTGTGTTTGTGCCCGCTGTGTGCCCGCCCGCATATCAACATTGGTGTGAAGCGCAAGGCCGCCAATGGAGAAATCCTGCGCCTGTAAGCCGTGAGCAGGCTGCTGGGCACGCATCACATTATTCAAACCACCCCATAAGCCGAAAGGGGTAAACCCATTGTCGAGTCCGTTGAAGTTGAGACCGTTCAGGTAAATAGCATTGCCCTGCGATTCGTAGCCTCTCAGCCTGAACCGGACCGGACTGAAATTGAATGCGGCGGCCGAAAGAAAAGGATCTCTCCCGGCAGTAAGGATCGAGGAAATAAAGCGGGAACCGCCCTCCTCCTCACTGTCATCGGGGTCTTCTTCCAACAGGAGAGTGGGTAAATCGGGGTCGATCTCCGTAACGGGATTTCTGGCAAGAGAATCCAGCCGGGATATTGGTTTCTGTGCTGCAGTGTAGCATACGCACAACGGGGTTAGCAGTGCGATCAGGTGTTTTTTCATAACGTGGTTTGCTAATCTAAAGGTAAGAATTTTTGGGGAAATTCAAAAGACACACGATTTTTTCTCTACTTTTAATTTTTAAAGCTAAAAATGAAAAACATGAAAAGGATCTTCCTGCTCACCGGGCTGATGCTGTCTGCCTGGGCCTTTGCGCAAAACACTTATCAATCGGCCATTATAAGCTTCTACAATTTTGAAAATTTTTACGATACCATTTTTCATGGTAGTAATGACGATATAGCTTTTACGCCCTCGGGGAGTAAGGGGTATACCAGCCGGGTATTTGATGACAAAGTATCCAAACTGGCAAGAGTTATTTCACAGATCGGAACCGATATAAACCCGGACGGGCCAGCCATTCTGGGAACTGCCGAAATTGAGAATAAGTTCGTACTCGATACTTTAATCAGGCACCCGCTCATCGCAGGGCGAAACTACCGGTATGTACATTACGATTCGAGAGATTTCAGGGGGGTAGACGTAGCGCTGATTTACAACCCCAGGTACTTCAGAGTAGTTAGAAGCCGGCCTGTTTTTGTGAGATTGCCTCCTGGCACCAAGGACGCGGTTTTTACAAGGGATATTTTGTGGGTACAGGGCTTGCTTCATGGAGAGAAAATAAATGTGTTTGTGAATCACTGGCCGAGCCGGGCCGGGGGCGAAAAGCGTTCCGAACCGGCGCGGATGGCAGCAGCGGTAACCGTTCGCAACTTTATCGATTCGCTGGAGATTATCGATCCCGGTGTAAAAGCGATTGTAATGGGCGACCTGAATGATGACCCTATTAACCATAGCGTAACCATTGGACTTAGAGCTGCGGGGGAGGCGAAAAACGTGCTACCCGGCGGGCTTTATAATCCCTGGGTAAAGATGTATAAAACAGGTGCCGGCACGCTTGCCTACCAGGATGCCTGGAGCCTGTTCGATCAGATTATTATCTCGCCTGCTTTGCTGGAGAAAGACCAGGCTGGTTTTTTCTTTTACCAGGCCGGTATTTATAAGGCCCCGTTCATGATCGAAAATATGGGCCGGTATAAGGGTTACCCCATGCGTAGTTATAATGGCGATACCTACCGCGGGGGTTACAGCGATCATTTTCCCGCATATATTGTTTTACTCAGGAAGGTGCACAATTAATTACTTTTGCCCGATGCAGGAAAAAATTGAAGCAATCAAAGAATTGTACAGGCAATGGAGCGGCAACTTACCGCAATCCGTAGATGTATTGCCACAGGCCGGCAGCGAGCGGCGCTATTTCAGAATATGGAACGATAAGCAGGAATCGGTTATTGGTGCTTATGGCGCCAATATTCCCGAAAACGAGTCATTTCTCTATTTTTCGGAACATTTTACGAAGAAAGGCTTGCCGGTGGCTAATATATATAAAGTGAGCGATGACAGGCGCTACTATCTCCAGGAGGATTTTGGCGATATTTCCCTGATCAATCGCCTGGAAAAAGAAGGGTTTGCCGATGAAATTTATGTTCTTTTTAAGCAAAGTCTCGAAAAGCTGGCCCGTTTACAGGTAGAGGGAGACCAGCAGTTAGATTACAGCAAATGCCTGACCAACAGCGAGTTTGGGAAACAGGCTATTATGGCCGATCTTTTGTATTTTAAATATTATTTCCTCGATGCTCTTCGCAAACCCTACGATAAGCAAAAACTGATAGATGATTTCGAGGCTTTAAGCAACTATCTCACCCATACCGATCATAAATTCTTTATGTTCCGCGACTTCCAGAGCAGGAATATACAGGTAACCCCGGCCACAACCTCCCCTTCTTCTGAAGAAAGTGGGTCGGGGGGCGAGGTCGTTCATTTCATCGACTACCAGGGTGGTATGAAAGGCGCGCCCCAATACGATGTAGCTTCTCTGCTGTGGCAGGCAAGAGCCGGGCTGCCCGAGGATTGGAAAAATAATTTATTGCAGGATTATATGGATGCGCTGGAACTACTGCTCGATAAGCCGCTCAATCGTATCAGTTTCCAGAGCCAGTACAATGGCTATGTGCTGATCCGGCTCCTCCAGGTGCTGGGCGCTTACGGCTTCAGGGGGTTGTTTGAACGCAAAGCGCATTTTTTAACCAGCATCCCGCTTGCCTTGCGAAACCTGCGATCTTTTATTGCTACCCATCCCATGGGTATTGCCCTGCCCGAATTTGAAAAAGTGCTGGAGATATGTGTGAGCGAGCCCATTATCGATCAGTTTACACCGGCACAGGCTACCGATGAAACGCCGCTGGTAGTGAAGATATGCAGCTTTTCCTTTAAAAAAGGATTGCCGGTAAACGACACCGAAAATGGCGGCGGCTTTGTATTTGATTGCCGTGGTGTTCTGAACCCGGGCAGAATAGAAAGTATGAAAGATAAAACCGGACGCGATAAGGAAGTGATCCAGTTCCTGGAACAACAAACCAAAATGCCTGTTTTTTTACATAGTGTTTTTGATGTGGTGGATATAACGGTGGAAGATTATATTAAAAGGGGTTTCGACAGTCTCTATGTAAGTTTTGGCTGTACAGGCGGGCAGCACCGTAGTGTGTATGCCGCCGACGCAATGGCAAGACATCTTAAAAACAAATTCAGGGTGAAAGTGCAATTGAACCATTTTGTACAGGAGGAGAAGAACTGGCGCCCCTCCTAACCTTCCCAAAGGGGAGGAATGATATCTCACGCTCCAAATATGTGAGGCTAACGAAAAAAAGCTAAATTTATGAAAAGAAAAATGCATGCCGGAGCAAGCAAATTTTTGTATCAATGGGCGAGGGAGTTACGTAATAAAGAAACCCATGCAGAACGTTTGCTTTGGGGGTACTTAAAGACGAAACCTTTAGGGGTAAAGTTTAGGCGACAGCATCCGTATTCGGCTTACATTCTTGATTTTTATTGTCACGCTACTGCTTGTTATAGAGGTAGATGGAAGCATCCATGACCGGGAGGATGTGAAAGCAAATGATATAGAGAGGCAGCAGCGGCTGGAGGACAGTGGTTTGAAGGTTATAAGGTTTTCAAACTACCAGGTCGAAAAACAATTAGAGAAAGTAATAGCTCAAATAGAAGAATATATATTTAGAAATTCAATGAAAAATTCTGCAGATGAATCTTTAGAAAGTGGCAATGCAGCGCAGCTCCGCCCTTCAGGGGCCGGGGGGGCGCGCTCGCTCATCTTCTCCGCCGGTCTGGGCACCCGATTTAAACCCTGGACCGATAAGCATCCCAAGGCATTGGCCCGTATAAACGGAAAAAGTTTACTCCAGCGAAATATAGAGTACCTGCAGCAATACGGCATCAGAGAAGTGATTGTAAATGTGCATCATTTTGCAGATCAGATCGAAAATGCTGTTAAAGAAAATAAGGGTTGGGGCAGCAATGTGGTTATTAGCGATGAGCGGAATGCTGTATTGGAGACCGGCGGCGGAATGCTGCATGCCCGCGGTTTATTTAAACCTGGCGAAAGGTTTATAACCCTCAACGCCGATATTTTAACGGATCTGGATATAAATGCACTGGCAGCGTTTCACGAAAAGGAAAAATCGCTGGTTTCTTTTGCGGTAAGCAACAGGCAAACCTCGCGCAATCTTTTATTCGACGAAAACAACAGGCTGTGTGGCTGGCGCAATAGTGCAACGGGCGAAGAAAGGATGGCGGTGATAAAAAGCGACCTTATACCAAAAGCCTATGATTGCGTGGCAGTATTTGAATACGAGGTGTTTGATCATATACCCTTTACCGGCAAATTTTCTTTGATAGATGTATACCTTGAGCTCTGTAAAAGCCATAAAATAACCGGCTTTGACCACAATAATGACCGGTGGGTAGACGTAGGCCGGCCTGAAAGCGTGGCGGTGGCCGAAGATATGTTTGGCTGATAGTGAGTAATTTTGCCTTAAACCTTGATCTTCCGGCAATGAAAAATATAGACAGGAAAAGTTTAGAAAACGCCTATCGTCTTTTTACCCTCGGCGATATAGATAAAATAGAAATTGGCACCACCAAAGGCTTGCAACAGATACACCAGTATCTTTTTGAGGGTATGTTTGATTTTGCAGGAAAGATTCGCACACGGAATATTTCAAAGGGAGGATTTCGGTTTGTCACGGCATTATACCTGAATGAGATTCTGACAAAAATCGAATTGATGCCCGAAAAAACTTTTGAGCAAATCATTGCCAAATATGTAGAAATAAATATTGCGCACCCATTTATGGAAGGCAATGGGCGTGCGATGCGCATATGGTTGGATAGGATCTTAAAAAATCGCTTGCAAAAAGTTGTAAACTGGCAGTTTGTAGATAAAACGCTTTACTTCCAGGCAATGGAACGGAGTCCTGTAAACGATTTGGAATTCTGTTTAACTTTAGCATAAAACTTAACCGCCCGCTTGTCCTAATTGCCGGAGCGCTCAATGCAATCAAAAAAATATGAAACCTCGCTATCTTTCCCTCGACGTTTTTCGCGGCGCCACGGTTTGCCTGATGATACTGGTGAACAACCCGGGGAGCTGGTCGCACATGTATGCCCCTTTAAAACATGCCAACTGGCATGGTTTAACGCCTACCGACCTCGTCTTTCCTTTTTTCCTTTTTGCAGTGGGCAACGCCATGGCTTTTGTTATGCCCCGCTTAAAGGAACAGGGCGACGCAGCCTTCTGGAAAAAGATAACCAAAAGAACCCTGCTCATTTTTGGCATCGGACTCTTCTTAAACTGGTATCCCTTTGTGCGTTGGCAGGAAGGCTCACTGCAATGGATCAATTGGGTAAATCCCAACGACGATACCAAAGGCGTTCGCATTTTCGGGGTACTGCAGCGTATTGCGCTCTGCTATTTCTTTGCATCGATCCTGGTATATTATCTCAAGCCGAAAGCCGCCTATTTTGTATCGCTTTTAATGTTGCTGCTTTACTGGCTGTTATGCGTGGCGGGTAACCCGGCCGATCCTTTCAGCCTCGCAGGCTGGATAGGCAACTCCATCGACCGGGCTATATTGCATATTCCCCACCTGTACAAAGGCGAAGGTGTTCCCTTCGATCCGGAAGGACTGTTGAGTACATTACCCGCGATTACCGAAGTGGTTTTCGGTTATTTTGTAGGAATGTATATAAAGAATAATGCAGCTTCGGCCGAGCCTAATGCCATTTATAAAACCCTCACGGGCTTATTTGTGGCGGGAGTGGCGCTGCTGGTAACGGCCTATGGCTGGGACCTGGTTTTTCCGGTTAATAAAAAAATATGGACCAGCTCTTACGTGGTTTGTACCGTGGGGATGGCGATTCTCACTCTGGGAACCATGATCTGGTTTATCGAAATAAGGAATTACAAAGGCTTTCCCATCCGCTTTTTTGAAGTATTTGGCAAAAACCCGCTTTTTATTTTTGCCCTCAGCGCTTTCCTGCCCAAAACCGCCGCCCTGTTCAGAACCGAAGAGGGTACAACTTTCTGGAATTTCCTTTACAGGAAGATACTGGTGCATATTCCCGGCGATCCCAAGCTGGGGTCCCTCGTCTACGCAGTTTGTGTCATTGTTTTTATGTGGGCAATTTGTTGGTGGCTGGATAAGAAGAAAATTTATATCAAGGTCTGACCCTCTTATAAAAGCGGCTCTATCACCAGGTTTTCGAATACCATTCGTTTCAGTATCTGCCAGCTCGAGAAGCCCTCCATTCTCTTCAGCAACACCATGTGGTTAACAACGAAGGTAGCGGAGAAGTGTTCCTTTTCGTATCGTTTCCAGTTACGCATTAACTGGAAAGGCTGCAGGTTTTTTGCCAGCGTCACCCGGGGTAGCATATTAAAGACAGCATCAGGAAAAAAACGATTGATTTTCTGTAGTTGTGCCAGCAGTATTTCAAATGGTTTTCGATCCTCCACTACTACAAAAATCTCGTTCATGCCTGATTGCCCAAAATGCCTGAGATGTACTTTAAATGGCATATACCCCATGGCTATCCGGGAAAGAGCGTCTACTGTTTCGGATTCGCGGGAGGCTTTTTGCGAAAAACCTGCCAGGTAAATCAGCGATTGTCCGCCTGCGATGGGGATGCCCGGTTGTGTCAGGTCCAGGTCGTTTTTAATGGCGACCAGTCTTTTCTTTACTTCCAGTGGAAGGTCGATGATCAGGCGATAATCGCTGGTGGTGTCGTATGGGAGTATAGGTTCTTTCATAAAAGGCTTTATGCAAAGTTAATACAATCTATATGCCATATCTCCGTTAAAAAACACTAAAATGTCAGGCTAAACCCCTACTACACTTATTTTTGCAATTATGATGACCCAAAATTTTCAGGGCGGTAAATCCTTTCCTCGCCGCCGCCGCATCGGAAAGAGAAAAAGAAACCTGACTATCGTGCTAACCTGGTGGGTGGCAATGCCTTTGCTGCTGGCTTCCTGTACACAAAATAATGTAAAGGAAGATACTGTTTCCGAAAAGTATTTTACCCAAAACCAGCTCAATGGCTGTTTCGCTTTATTTAATAACGGCACGGGCGAGTTTACGGTTTATAATCTCAAACGATACCGCGACAGCGCCTACCTCCCGGCCTCCACTTTTAAGATTATCAATTCCCTTATCGGCTTACAAACAGGTATTATCTCTTCCGACAGCATGATCATTCCCTGGGATGGAGTGGCCCGCCTTCCGGCCTGGGACAAGGATCTTACCATGTACGAAGCTTTCCGGGCTTCTTCGGTGCCCTACTACCAGGAAGTGGCCCGCCGGATCGGGAAAGACACGATGCAGTTCTGGCTCGACAGCCTGAAATACGGAACAGGTAAGGATAATAAACCGTATAAAATATCGGAGATCGACAGTTTCTGGCTCGATAATTCGCTGAAGATAACGCCCGATCAGAACCTGGGTGTGGTAAAAAAGTTGTATTTCGACGAGTTGCCTTTTTTTAAAGTGTACCAGCAAAAAATAAAACAGGCGATGTTGTTTGAAAGCAATTCGAACTACCGCCTGGCGTATAAGACCGGCTGGGCTACTTCGGCCAACGGCCATGCATTGGGATGGATTGTGGGCTGGGTCGAAGAAAATAAACATCCTTATTTCTTCGTTTTAAATGTAGAGTCGCCCGATCCGGATTATGATTTAAGCACGGTGCGCCTTCAAATGCTGAAAGATATTTTGAAAGAGCACGGCTTTTTTGAAGGCCGGATGTAGGGGGTTGGCAGGGCGCTAAATAACCGGGATGCATGGAACAGTTCAGTTTTCAATACGAATTTTTTGCATGGCTTTTTTTAGGCCTGGTTTTTCTTTTATTGCTGTTTGTCGCCGTCAGGAAGTGGAAAAAGCGGATGGTAAGAAAGATCGGCGACCCGCTGATGGTAAAAGCAATGATACGCCGGTACAGTTTGGCCCGGTTTGGGTTTAAGTTTATCCTCGTGCTGCTGGCTTTTATAATGGGTGTATTGGCGGTAATGAATTTTCGCCAATCGGGGGGCGATGATGGCATCAACCGTAAGGGTATCGACCTGGTATTTGCACTCGATGTCAGTAAAAGTATGCTGGCGGGGGATGTGGCGCCCAGCCGCCTGGCGAGGGCCAAACAATTTATCGGTAAACTGATGGATGCGGTGCCCGATAGCCGTATCGGTTTGATTTTGTTTGCCGGTAAAGCCTTTGTACAGATGCCTCTCAGCAGCGATCACAGCGCGGCACAGATGTTTGTGGAAGAAGCTTCGGTAGATGCAGTACCCACCGGCGGAACGGTAATCAGCGATGCCCTCCGGGAAAGCCTAAACGCTTTCGGCGAGCGCGATGCAAGATACAGGGCGGTAGTGCTGATCTCAGACGGAGAAGATCATGATGAGGAGGCCCTGGCCGTATCCAAGGAACTGGCTACCCGCGGGTTAATGGTTAATACCGTAGGCATTGGGTCGCCAAAGGGTAGTTTTATCCCCGACTCTGTTCACGGCAACAAAATAGATCCGGAAACAGGCGTTGAAATCATTTCTAAACTAAACGAAGGAGAACTTAAAAAAATAGCGTCCAATACCAAAGGGGTTTATGTGCACCTCGAAAACAGTGAGGAAGCCATCCGGCAAATTACTGCTAACCTGGCCCAGATCGATAAACGGGTAACCGGCGACGCTAACCTGATGAGTTTTACTTATTATTTCTGGATTTTTGCAGGGCTGATGTTGCTGCTCCTGATTTGGGAACAGTTATTGCCCGAAGGAAAAAGGAGAAAGAAAGCCTAAAGTTGATAGACGGGGCAGCGGCTTTGCAAGGGATAACAACAGAGTAGCCCAACCGGCAATGATAAATGAATTTATAGTATGCGGCTATTGTTTTTTACCATATTAATACTGGGATTGACGAAGGCTTCTCCTGCCCAAAACCAGGCGGGATATATTAAGGAGGGAAACCGGTTTTTTAAAGAGGGAAACCTGTCGGCCGCCATTGCCGCCTACAGTAAGGTAACCGATGAAAAGTATCGGTACACCGCCCTGTTAAACAAGGGAACCGCTTTGTATAAGCAAAAAAACGAGGGGGAAGCCCTCAAAGCCTGGAAAGAACTCGCGAACGCGCCCGGGGCCAAGGCAGTGCTGCGCTCGGGAGCCCATTATAATACAGGCGTTGTGTACAGCAATCAGAAAAAAATTGCGGAGAGTATTGAAGCATACCAGCAGGCTCTGCGTTTGAATAGTAACGATGCACAGGCCCGGGAGAATTTGCAAAAAGCCTTGTTAGAACAGAAAAAAAGCGGCGGCGGAGGGGGAGAGGAAAGGCCCCAAAAAACCTCCTCTTCCCGTTTAAATGCAAACCAGGTGCAGCAACAATTGAACCGTCTGCGGCAAAAAGAAAAAACAACTAAAAGCCGGGTCAAAGGTAAAAAGGGTCAGTTGGGTGAGGTTGGCGGGAAAGATTGGTGAGATATTCCTGTGTTGGTATTCCTGTTGGCGGTGCTTAATAGCAACCCGCGTTGGACTCCTGGCGCAGCAGCGCGCCTGTGAATGGCGTAATAATTTATTCGAACCAAAGCGCCGACCTGGTTATTGCGCGGGTGGTTTCACCGCCTGCCTGGCCAGCAATAGCCAGTTATTGCCTTGTTTTTGCCATACCGTCATCACCTTCAATGTAACCTTGCCTGGTTTATTGTTGTCGTTGGTATCGGCATCAAATAAATGTCGTACAATAGCAGTTGTACCCGAGAGATCGACGGTTTGGCCGGATATGCGGATTTCTACAAAATCGGAAGCGCCGGTTTTAAATGTTTCGAGGAACTGAGCCTTGTTTTCTATTTTGCCGCTCGAATGTCCGTAAGTTAATTTGGCAGAAGCCAGGGCGCTTAGTGTTTTCAAATCGCTGTCTTCCATCGCCTTTACAAACTTTGATACGGTGGCTTCAACCTGCCCCGCATAGCTGCGCTGCGCATAGGCGTTTGTACAAAAAGCTACGGCAACGAGGAGGAGTATTTTTTTCATCTGTTCAATTTTTATTTTTTAAAATCTTACCAACGGGCAATTTCGGTAATACCGCCCACGGCTTTATCGCCAATCTTCACTTTAATATCCGCATCGGGCGGTAAAAGCAGGTCTACACGCGAACCAAACTTAATAAAGCCCATTTCGCCGGCCTGCTTTACCTGTTGCCCTACCGACAAGTAGTTCACGATGCGTTTGGCTAAAGCGCCGGCGATTTGTTTGGTTAATACTTCCTTCCCGTTAGCCGCCCTGTACACATTGCTGTGGCGTTCATTTTCGGTGGAAGATTTAGGATGCCAGGCTACGAGGTATTTACCTTTGTGATATTGATTGTACACCACTTCCCCGCTTACAGGATTGCGGTTCACATGCACATTCAAGGGACTCATAAAGATGGATACCTGTATACGGCGGTCGGTGAAATATTCATCCGCCTGCACTTCTTCGATCACCACTATCTTTCCATCACAGGGGGCCAGTACGGTATCTGCCCCCATAGTATAGTTTCGATGGGGTATACGAAAAAACGACACTACCAGCAGCAGCAATATTAGGGTTACTGCTAACAAAAAGTAGAAAATAACAGGGTATGGTATAAGCAAATAACGATAGCTGACAAAATTGATCAGCAGAAATAAAATAATGGCAATAGCAATAGAGCCTTTCCCTTCCCGGTGAAGTGTCATGTACTAAAAATTTTTGTGCGGCAAAACTACGGCTTATTGGTCAATATCAATACCTGTATCAGCCCCACTGTTAATCAGCCTGGCATTTGCTGACAACACTGTTTAGAATCTTGCTGGTATGCACTGTTGTTCGCGATGCTTTTGTAACTTCACTGCTTACCGAACCGCGGCGCCTTATAGTCATTTTCAATATCCCGGCATGCCCGATTCTGTTTATACAGTGGCGAAGCCCGACAAGAACCCGGCACATATTTACCAGCGAAATTATATTGGCGGCTCCAACGAGGCCGATGCGTATCATTTTTATCCGGTACTTGTTGAAGGTAACAGGGCAAAGATCTTTCCGCACCATCACAAACTCCAATACAACCGCAGCTATTATGTAACGATCGATGAATCGGTATTTTCTTCTGCTTGCGAATTCATATCTTTTTACGGGCCGCATCTTTGGGTAAGGAATACCGATAAAAATCATGGCAATGTATTGGTCGCCTCCATTACATACCGGGATCGATGTATATTAACCAGCCCAGGAAGCTTTACTGATCCAACACCATAAAAGTAATGGGCTGCCTGCGAAATGCTTTTACTTCGCTCTTGTTTTGGAAGGCCGGTTTCCATTTTCCCGATTTTTTTATTACCCGCATGGCTTCCTGCTCCATACCAAACCCATGATTGGTGAGCGCTTTAATATCGCTGACATTACCGCTTACATCTACCACAAACTGTATGATAACCGTGTAAGTGCCCGGTGCGGCACCGTTGTCGACGGGTACTTCCGGTGACAGGTTTCTTTCCAAAAAGTTTTTCCAGTTGCCGATATAGGCGGCTTCTATCTCTACCCTGGTAAAAGGAAGATCGTCATCGGCTTTTTTCACCGGTGTAGCAATAATGCCTTTTCCCTTGTCTGCCGATTCGGGTGGTACAATAATCGAAGCATCTTTTAAACCAACCTGGGTGATATTGCTGATCTTACTATCCTTTAAGTCGTCCTGGGTGGGCGGCGCTTCCACTATATTTTCTTTGGTAAGTACAGGAACGGTGAGTTTGATGGTTTGTATTTTGGGCATTTCTATTTTCCTGGCAGGCGGGGGCGGCGGAGGGGGCGGTAATGGCTCTTCTTCCTGTTTAATTTCGGAAATAGTGAGTCCTTCCAGGATTCTTACCGTGGGGTTGTTCTCTTCTTTGGCAAGCAGGCTTTTAAGCCAGACGCTACCGGCGCCTAAAAGGCAAATAAGAAGGGTGGTCATAAGCGCTTTGATCATTCTTTGTTCGTAGTTTCTCCTGAGTTCGTAAGCGCCGTAGGCTTTGTTTCTGCCGTCAAAAAGAATGTCGAGCATGTCTGCCTGTAAAATGTTTGTTGTTTCCATGATTTTTATATTGGTTGTTAATTGGATGCGGGATGCAGGGGGCGCGTCGCCTTTGTTGCGTGTTGCGTGGAGGGATGCTTATGGTTCATAGTTCATGGCTTGCCCGCCAGCTTGCCCGCCGTGGCGGGCGGCGGGATCATGGCCTGTCCGCCTGCCTGTCTGTTTGCCCGGCTTTAAGCCTTTAGCCTTGAGCTTTCTGCTTTCAGCTCGTAAATCGTAACTCTAAATTCATAATTCGCCTTGAGCCTTAACCCACCGTAAATCCTAACTCGTAATTCCGTTCCTCGTTATGCTTTTACTATTGAGAAACAAAACCGCATTTTTTCCATAAGCTTATTTAATTTGTTTCCCTTAATTTTGCACATGGCAACAAGAAATAACCCCGCAGTATCTGCAAACTCCTCCAAAATTTCCTTAGAAGGTTTAACGTTCGACGATGTTTTACTCGTTCCGGCATACAGTGAAGTGCTTCCCCGCGATGTAGATATCCGCACGAAGCTTACAAAAGATATCACCTTAAATACGCCTATTTTATCTGCCGCAATGGATACCGTTACCGAGGCGGCGCTGGCTATTGCTATCGCACGCGAAGGAGGATTGGGTATTCTGCATAAAAATATGACTATAGAGCAGCAGGCTGCACATGTACGTAAGGTTAAAAGAAGCGAAAGTGGGCTGATCCTCGATCCGCTCACCCTGCTGGAAGATGAGACCATTGGCGACGCGCTCCGGCTGATGAAGGAAAACAAGATTGGAGGTATTCCCATTATTGATGCTAACCATAAATTAAAGGGTATCCTCACTAACCGCGATCTTCGTTTTGAGCATAACCCCGCCCGTAAGGTAAAGGAAATAATGACCAGCGAAAACCTGGTGACAGCCCCCTCGGGAACTGATCTTAAAAAAGCGGAGACCATTTTGCAGAAACATAAAATTGAAAAACTACCGGTAGTGGACCGAACCGGTAAACTGGTGGGTTTAATAACCTACCGCGATATTTTGCAGGTTACCAGCTTTCCCAATGCCATCAAAGATTCTTTCGGAAGATTACTCGTGGGTGCCGGTATTGGTATTACAGCCGATGTACTCGACCGGATTAGCGCGCTAACGGCTGTTGGCGTAGACCTGGTAGTGCTTGACAGTGCGCACGGGCATACGAAAGGAGTAATCAGTACCTTGAAAAAGGTAAGAAAGAGTTTCAAAAAATTAAATATTGTGGCGGGTAATGTGGGTACGGCAGCGGGTGCCCTGGCCCTGGCAGAAGCCGGAGCGGATGCGGTAAAAGTAGGAATAGGCCCGGGTTCCATTTGTACTACCCGTATAGTTGCCGGCGCAGGTATGCCCCAACTTTCGGCTATTATGGAAGCTGCCAAAAGCCTGGGTAAAAAAGGAATTCCGTTAATTGCCGATGGAGGAATACGGTATACCGGCGATATGGTGAAAGCCCTGGCGGCGGGTGCCGATTGTGTGATGATGGGCAGCGTGTTTGCAGGCACCGAAGAAAGTCCGGGCGAAGCGATCATTTTTGAGGGTCGTAAGTTTAAAGCTTACCGGGGTATGGGATCGCTGGGGGCCATGGCTACCGGCAGCAGCGACCGCTATTTCCAGGATCCGGAAGACGATATTAAGAAATTCGTACCCGAAGGAATTGAAGGCCGGGTGGCATTTAAAGGATCTTTAAAAGAAGTCATTTATCAATATGTGGGTGGCTTAAGGGCCGGTATGGGGTATTGCGGGGCTAAAAATATAGCAGAATTGAAAAAAGCGAAATTTGTACGCATCACCAATGCCGGTATGAACGAAAGCCATCCGCACGATGTAATTGTAACCCGCGAAGCGCCCAATTATAGCAGGAAATAGGAGGGAGATAAATGAAAACCGATGCCGTCCTGTCCCTATAGTCATTGGGACTGCCTTACCGCACTACCTGTCCTTTCAAGGATCGAATAGAAATTATTAAGTGTAAATTTTTTATCATCAGTCGCCAATCTTCCATATCCTCAGCAGTCATTTCGTCGCAGGTCGGCTACCTGCCCGTTATGGAACAGTTTTATACCCTCCAGGGAGAAGGATTTTACCAGGGACGCGCGGCTTATTTTATTCGCCTCGGCGGCTGCGATGTGGGTTGTGTATGGTGCGATGTAAAGGAGAGCTGGCCGCTTGAGGGTCACCCGCTGCTCAGTACCGATGCAATTGTATCGGCAGTAGAACAATCCGGATCGCCCCTTGCCGTTATTACCGGCGGCGAACCGCTGATGCACAATTTAGATGAACTCACCCATGCCCTTCAAAGCAGGGGCATCGAAACCAATATTGAAACATCGGGGTCTTCGCCTCTTTCGGGAAGCTGGGATTGGATTTGCCTTTCTCCCAAAAAATTTAAGGCTCCCTTGCCGGAGATTCTGCCCCTTGCCCGGGAGCTCAAAATAATTATCTACCATAAGAGCGATTTTGCCTGGGGAGAAAGCTTTGCTGCCAGGGTTTCGCCGTCCTGTAAACTCTACCTGCAACCCGAATGGAGTAAAGCCGCCGCCATGACTCCCCTGATTGTGGAATATATCAAGGCCCACCCCCAATGGGAGCTCAGCCTCCAGATTCATAAATATATTGATGTACCGTGAGGAGTTGGGAGTGAAGGGTTACGATTTACGAGGA
>JBEBUZ010000063.1:0-21831 GCA_040393015.1 Paraniabella yanshanensis | reverse complement strand
AAAAAGTAAAAACGCCCCGTCCTCTGAGCGTCAATCCATTCCCGGATGCCATCCGGGGAACTGTTCTATAAATTTAATGTGTATTTATTTTCTCTACGAGGCTTCCTCACTTCAATAAGGGGCTCACCTCATTCGTTCATTCCTGGCTTAATTGCATCACTAAAGTTTATTATTCTTACCTTGCAAACCATGGAAAAAAAGCTGTTTCTTTTAGATGCCTACGCCCTGGTTTTTCGCGCCTATTATGCGCTGATCCGAAGCCCCCGCATCACCAGTAAAAATAAAAATACCAACGCCCAGTTTGGCTTTACCAATACCCTGGTGGAACTGCTTAACAAGCAAAAACCCACCCATATGGCCGTTTGTTTCGATACTCACGACCCCACCGAACGGCATACCGATTATGCAGATTATAAAGCCAACCGCCAGGAAACCCCCGAAGATATTTTACTGGCCGTACCCGATATCAAACGGATTATCACCGGTTTTAACATACCCTGCATTGAAAAACCAGGCTACGAGGCCGATGACGTTATTGGTGCCCTGGCCAAAAAAGCAGCCGCCGAAGGCTACGAGGTATTTATGGTTACACCCGATAAGGATTACGGCCAACTGGTAAGCGACAAAATAAAAATTTACAAGCCCGGTTACCAGGGCGGCGATGTGGAAATAATGGGCCCCGAAGAAGTATGCGCCAAATGGAATATTAAAGACGTAAGCCAGGTGATAGATGTACTGGGGCTGATGGGCGATGCGGTGGATAATATACCGGGTATCGCCGGAGTGGGCGAAAAAACGGCGGCAAAGCTACTGGCCGAATACGGCACTTTAGAGAACGTGGTAGCCAATGCCGGGAATATAAAGGGTGCATTGGGCAAAAAAGTGGTAGAAGGGAAAGACCTGGCCATCCTCTCTAAAAAACTGGCCACCATTATTACCGATGTACCGGTGGATTTTCATGAAGAAGATTTTCGGGTAAAGGAATGGAATAAAGAAGCGCTGAAAGAGATTTTCGGCGAGCTGGAATTTCGTACCCTGGGCAAGCGACTGCTGGGCGAAGAAGTAGAAACTGCCTCCACCAGCGATAAAAAGCCCGCCGCCAAAGGCGTGCAAATAGATCTTTTTGGCAATGTGATAGGCGCTGAGCCGGAACCCGCTGTAACGGCGGTAGAAGCCCCGCCGCCCGGCCAGCTTAAAACCCTGGGCGATGTGCCGCACGACTACCTGTCGGTTACCGGCGGCGAAGCCATCACCGCACTGGTGCAGCAACTAATGGCCTTCGATGAAATATGCTTCGATACCGAAACCACGGGAATCGATGCCAACCTGGCCGAACTGGTAGGACTGAGTTTTGCCGTACAACCCGGCGAAGCCTGGTGGGTTCCTTGTCCGGCTAACCGAGAAGATACCGATAAAATACTCGATGCTTTCAGGCCTTTATTTGAAGATGCTTCTAAAACCTGGATAGGACAAAACCTGAAATACGACCTGCTCGTACTAAAATGGTATGGCATAGAGCCTAAAGGCCAACTCTTCGATACCATGCTGGCGCACTATGTCATTGAGCCCGATGGCAAAAGAGGCATGGATCAGCTCAGCGCCAAATACCTCGGTTACGAGCCGATCCCCATTGAGGAGCTGATTGGGAAAAAAGGAAAGAACCAGGGAACCATGCGCGATGTGGAACCCGCGAAAATTACCGACTATGCGGCAGAAGACGCCGATATTACCCTGCAACTCAAAGAGGTATTTGTACCCCTGCTTAAAGAGAAGGACGTTGAAAAAGTATTCAACGAAGTAGAAAATCCACTGGTTCCGGTACTGACCGATATGGAGTTTGAAGGTATAAAAATTGATGAAGCCTTCCTGAAAGCCTACTCTGCAGAACTGGAGAAAGATGCCGTAGCGGCCGAAAAGAAAGTATTTGAAACAGCCGGAGTGCGCTTCAACCTGGCATCGCCGAAGCAATTGGGCGAAGTGCTGTTCGATAAATTGAAACTCGATCCCTCCGCCAAAAAAACAAAAACCGGGCAATACCAAACCGGGGAAGATGTACTGCAAAAACTGGCGGCAAAAGGTCACAGCATAGCCGAAGAAATCATCGCCTTCCGGGAGCTTACCAAACTAAAATCGACCTATGTAGATGCCCTGCCCCAATTGATTAATCCCAAAACCGGGCGCGTGCACACCACTTACGGGCAGGCGGTGGCCGTAACGGGCAGGCTGGCCAGCAACAACCCCAACCTGCAGAATATTCCGGTAAGAACCGATAGGGGAAAGGAAATACGCAAAGCCTTTATACCGCGCAACGCAGACCACATACTTCTTTCGGCCGATTATTCGCAGATTGAACTGCGCATTGTAGCCGCCATCAGCGGCGATGCCAATATGGTGGAGTCCTTTAAAAGCGGGGCCGATATACATGCCGCCACCGCCTCGAAGGTTTTTAATGTGGCCATAGAAGACGTAACCCGTGAAATGCGCTATAAAAGCAAGAGCGTGAATTTTGGCATTATTTACGGACAAGGAGCTTTTGGACTGGCCGATAACCTGGGCATATCACGCACCGAAGCCAAAGCGATCATCGACAGCTATAAAAAAGAATTCAGCGGTATACAGCGGTATATGGATGATACCATCAACTTTGCGCGGGAACATGGCTACGTGCAAACATTAATGGGGCGGAAACGCTGGCTTAAAGACATCAACTCTAATAACTTTACGGTACGTGGTTTTGCCGAACGCAATGCCATCAACTCGCCCATTCAGGGAACGGCAGCGGATATGATTAAACTGGCCATGCAAAAAGTGCATGCCGCCATGCAAAAAGCAGGTATGAAAAGTAAAATGATACTACAGGTACACGATGAATTGATTTTTGATGCCCGCCGCGATGAAGTAAACGAGCTGAAACCCCTGATACTGGAAAACATGGAAGCTGCGCTGCCTCTGCCGCACCAGGTGCCCGTAATCGCCGAATGCGGCGAGGGCGAAAACTGGCTGGAAGCGCATTAGGAGGCGGATATAATTTATTAAATAAGGAATGAGCAGCTTTAAAAAAAAATTCGATATAGCGGGTAAGCCCTTTTTCATGATCCTCCTGTGCTATATGGCTGTTTACAGCTTTCTGCATTGGCTGCTCGGTCTTCGGTACGAACTCATACCGGCAAAGGAAATAGTCTGGCGCCTTTGGGCCCCTCTGGTTTTAGTGTGGATACCCGTCTGGCTGGTATTAAAGCCGCGCTTAAAAAAAGCCGGGTTCACGGGTAAAAATGGTCCCGCTGCATTGCGCCTTTCCGCCCTGGCCGCAGTTTTGATCGCTATATGCACTTGTATAGCCCAATTTTTTACGGTGGTGGCAACGGGTAGGTTCAGCAGGCTCACCGATATTAAAGCCTATGCCAACCAGCCCCCAACCGCCTTTTATACGCTGGAGAATTATTTTATTGATAAGGACCATAAAGGAGTTATGTATAGCACCCGGGTATATGGAAAACGTAACCGCCGTTTAGAATTGAATGTATTGGTAGCAATGCCTTTATGGGCATCGGCAACCGATAGTGTAGTAGGGAAGAATAGTAATTATTGGATCGTTTGCCGTTATTCCAAAAGCATCAGCAACCGGAGCAGCCAGGAGAAAAAAGACGCCCTGTTCAGTGCATTTAAAGATCAAGCCATGAAAAGGTTCGATACCACCGGCTTTGGGGCGGTGAATTACCTGGAACGTGTTCAAAACCCGCGGATGTTCGATGATTATGAACGCGCTGTCTACGCCAGTTCCATCGGGGTTACCCACCGGCCGGTGATGTTTACCATACCCCAAAAATCCATCGGCGACCGTAGAAGAAATGGCTTTTTGGCTTTATCCGTCGGCCTGTTCCTGTCTGCGGCTATATGGCTGCTGGCTACCCGTTATACCCGGCTCAAAGAAGATATTCCTCCTGAGTCGCATGAAACGAATCATTAAATCAATTTATTATGTATAGTTATCAATCCAGCAAATCCTTATTCGAAAGAGCGCAGCAAAGTATTCCCGGCGGGGTTAATTCGCCGGTGCGGGCTTTTAAAAGCGTAGGCGGCACGCCGGTATTTATTGAAAAAGCCAAAGGGGCTTATCTCTACGATGCCGACGGGCAACGGTATATTGATTATATCGCGTCGTGGGGACCGATGATCCTGGGCCACGCTTACGAACCCGTAATCAAAGCCATACAGGCCCAGGCCGGGTACTCTACCTCTTACGGGGCCCCCACGGAACTGGAGATTAAAATGGCCGAGCTGATCAAATCGATGGTACCCAATGTAGACCTCATCCGCATGGTAAGCAGCGGTACCGAAGCCTGCATGAGCGCCCTGCGGCTGGCGCGGGGATATACCGGGAAAAACAAATTTATCAAATTCGAAGGCTGTTATCATGGCCATGCCGACCCCTTCCTCGTAAAAGCCGGCAGCGGAGTGGCCACTTTCAATATACAAACCGTACCCGGCGTTACAGCCGGAACAGCCGGTGATACCCTTACCTGTGCTTATAACGACCTGGAAGCGGTGGAAAAACTGGTAACGGAAAATAAAGGAGAAATAGCCGCTATTATCCTGGAGCCGGTGGCGGGTAATATGGGTTGCATCCTGCCGCAACCCGGATTTGTAGAAGGGTTGCGAAAGCTGTGTACGGCCGAAAATATCGTGCTTATTTTTGATGAAGTGATGACGGGTTTTCGGCTGGCATTGGGCGGCGCCCAGGAAAAACTGGGTATCGATGCCGACCTGGTTACCTACGGAAAAGTAATTGGCGCCGGTATGCCGGTTGGGGCATTTGGCGGTAAAAAGGAGATCATGGAACATATCGCCCCTCTGGGCAATGTTTACCAGGCAGGCACGCTGAGCGGCAACCCCATTGCCATGATTGCAGGCTATACCCTGCTGAGCGAGCTAAAAAATAATCCGCAAATACTTACAGAACTGGATGCGAAAGCACTGCGCCTGAAAGACGGATTGCAAAAGGCGCTGGAAGCCTGGGGACAGCCCTTTACCATTAACCACCTGGGCAGCATGCTGAGCGTGCATTTTTCTGAAAAGCCCGTAACCGATTTTGCCTCGGCTGCTGCTGCGGATAATAACCGGTTCAACCGGCTGTTTCATTTATTACTGGAAAGAGGGGTTTATTTACCGCCTTCGGCTTTCGAAAGCTGGTTTTTGAACAATGCGTTAAGCGAAGAAGACATTGATGTAACAGTGACTACGTTTGAGCAAAGTTTGAAAAAACTCTGACATTCATTCAATAGCTACATAATATTGAAAGTTATAGGTTGTGTCCGGTAGGCTTTAACCGGTTTGCCAAATTTTTTTGCCGGTATCCAATGGGGTGAGTTTCGCAATACCCGGATCGCTTCTTCTTCTGCTCCGTAACCTATTGTTCCGGATATTGTAGAAAAATCGGATAATGCTCCTTTGTAGAGTTGGTTAAGAAGTTTTCTTCCCTCCGCTGCTTTAGCTGCCCGTTTTCATGATATTGGAAGTGGATGTTGGATACCTTCCTGTTATTGTCAAATACCATCGAATCAATTGGGTGGCTAAAAAAATCGTAACCAATAGACACACCCTGCAAAACATTGTTTTTAAATGTCTGCAACGAACGGGGATGGCCATTGTTATGGAACAAAATGGAACGGCCTTCTTTTACGGTTAAGGAAGCATCGCTATACTCCTCTACGCCCACTAACTGGCTGGTAGCAGTAAAATAGTAGGAAACGGAAAACAGGGAGTCGGCTTTTACTCCTTTTGCATAAAAGGCAGCCGAAGCACTATCAGCAGGTTTTAGCTGCTCATCAAAAAAATAGGTGAACAAAGTATCCTGCGCTTTACAGCAAAAAAATAGCAACTGGGGCAATAGTATTAAAAAAAAGCGCCTGGCCATGGCGTCAGATTAAGGAATGAATAATACAATAAAATAGGGCTTTCATCAACAATACTACGAACAAATTTTAAACAGGCTCTTACTCCTGGCCAATTGTAAAATGATTATCGGCGGCAAAGCGGGTTTGGCTGGATTGCAGGTTATTCATCACGGCCGTCTGGCCATCCATCACCGTTTTCATTTCTTCGGCGGCTTTTATTCTATCCTCCTCGGTTTTGGCTTCGCCTATTTTACGATAGGCCGTATAAATACTTTTGATATAATCAAAATACCTCGATACCATCAGCTTAAAATCTTCGCCGCCAAATCCCGCTGGTGGCATATCCTTCAGTATTTTAATTTTGGCATCCATAGTGTCTTCCATAGCGCTTGCCGAACGTGCTATGCCGGGGTAATCGCCTTTATCCCCTCTCGCTTTTATTTCAGCCTCGGCTTTGAGCAGGGGCTCCGACAGGGTTTCCTCAAGGGTAGCTACTTTTTCGTAAAACTCGCTGGCTGTTAACGGGGCCTGCTCTGCCGGGGTAGATTTTGATTTGCAGGCCACCATTCCTGCGGCAAAAATTGATATCAGTAAAAGTTTTTTCATTATCTTTTTTTATGCTTTGCCCAAAGCCTTACCCAAATACCAGGCCAGGCCATACACAAGCCTTTGTTTCGGGCAGGTGCAAGGTACGATATAATGAGTGGTTTTTCGCAAACGATTGCGTGTTTTATGTTGTGTTTAAGCGTTTTATTCCGCTATTTTTGAGAACCAGGGTAACCCTTATTCTTCGATTCAAAAAAATAACGATGATCCGGAAATTCTTTGCCGTTTTTCTTTCTGCAATTCTTTCTGTAAGCCTTCATGCACAATATAGCTGGCAGAACCTTCCTCTTGTTAAAACCACGGCTTTTAAAAAAGACTCCTTCCTTATTACCCGTTATGGTGCCATTCCGGCAGGTGGCACGGTACTCAATACGGCCGCCATTACCAAAGCCATTGAAGCCTGCCATACCAATGGTGGTGGCGTAGTGGTAGTGCCGCAGGGAATATGGCTTACCGGTCCCCTCCAGCTTAAGTCTGATGTAAACCTCTGCGTACAAAAAGGCGCCATGCTTTTGTTTACTGCCGATAAATCGCAATATGATCTGGTAGAAGGCGTTTACGAGGGAAGAAGTTCGGCCCGCAACCAGTCGCCCTTATGGGCAAAGCAGGCCGAAAATATTGCCATCACCGGCGGAGGGGTAATTGATGGAAACGGAGATATTTGGCGGGCTCTCCACCGCGACCAGGTAAATGAGAGTTTCTGGAAGGAAAAAATACGCTCGGGCGGCGTATTGAGCGAAGACGGGAAGAAATGGTACCCTTCGGAACAGTTTAAAAAAGCCAGTGAAACCAAACGCAGCATGTTGCTGGAACCCGGAAAAAAGCTCAGCGATTTTGCCGACATGAAAGATTTTCTGCGCCCCAACCTGCTGGTGTTTACCCTTTGTAAACGGATTTTGCTCGAAGGGGTTACCTTCCAGAATTCAGGCGCCTGGAATCTTCATCCGCTCATGAGCGAGGACATTATCATACGGAATGTAACGGTGAAAAACCCCGAATACTCGCATAATGGCGACGGACTGGATATAGAATCCTGCAAAAATTTTATCGTAGAAGATTGTGTTTTTGACGTGGGCGATGATGCCATCTGTATTAAATCGGGTAAGGACGAAGAAGGGCGTAAGCGGGCGATGCCAACCGAAAATGGAATTATTCGCAATAATGTGGTGTACAAGGGCCATGGCGGCGTGGTTGTGGGCAGCGAAATGAGCGGGGGCGCCCGGAATTTGTTTATTGAAAACTGCGTATTTGTGGGAACAGATAAAGGGCTGCGCTTTAAATCGACCCGGGGACGGGGAGGAGTGGTGGAAAAGATTTATGCCCGCAATATACAGATGCGGGATATCGTGCAGGAAGCCATCTTCTTCGATATGCACTATATGGTAACCTTCGCTACCGATGGTATCCGCAAGCCCGACACCACTTTTGGAGAGGGAACGCCGGTTTTCAGAAATATGGAATTTGAAAATATTGTATGTGATGGCGCCCGTAAAGGCATTTTCATTCGCGGCTTACCCGAAGCGCCCATACAGGATATACGGATCAAAAATACACGGTTGATAAGCGGGATCGGGGCCGAGATCATCAGGGGCCAGCATATTTCGCTGGAAAATATTGAGTTCACCAGCCGCGAAACCGATCCGGTAATCGCTATCGACAACAGCAGCCGGGTAGTTCTCAGCAATATCCGCTATCCGGCCGATACCAGAACCCTGCTAAAAGTTTCGGGAAAAGAAACCCGGAATATTGTATTAAAAGGATCGGGTTTAACGAAAAACAATCCCCTGCTCCGGGTAACGGCGGAAGTGGATAAAAACGAACTGCTTGTTCCATAAATTGAGATGTCTTATTATCTTTAGGGTTTGAAAAAATGGAAATGAGCAGCGTTCAAACCCAGGAAAGAAAACAAGGAGCAAGTCTGTACTTTATTGTAAAGATTATTCTGGCGGTGGCGCTTTTCCTCGCTATGCTGTACCTACCGGAGCTACAGCAAAGAAAATGGCTACACCAGTTGGTAAACGGAGTATGGACCTTTTTACTGCCCAGTTTAGTGGTTTCTATTGTTCGTTTTATACTAATCTCTATTTATAATACCCGCCACGCCAAACGACCCGTGAGGGGAAATTTTGTGCTGGGCATCAGCCAGCTCACCATAGTACTCAATGTTATCTTTTTCCTCATAGCCCTGATGGTGGCTTTTGGTACCAACCCCGTCGAATTTTTAACCGGCCTCACCATTGTTGCGATGGCCATTGCCGTTACCTTTCGCGATTATATCACCAATATGATCAGCGGCCTGCTGATTATGTTTTCGGATCAGTTATCGATAGGCGACCGGATAAAAACAGGGAATGAAGAAGGCCGGGTGGAGGATATTACACTATCGAATATTGTTTTAAAGAACGAGGAAGACGATATTGTAATGGTACCCAATAATTTTTTCTATACGCAGCCGGTCGTAAACCTGTCGATGCACCGTTCGCAATTTTTTTACGTAAAGTTTGAACTACCCCTGGGAATGGCGCAGCACTCTTCCCGCTTAGAAGAGGATCTGCGAACTTTCTTTGCCGCCAACCCCGAGCTGGCGGGCTCGCAGAACGCACCTCTGCTGGTAGAGGAGATCAATAAGGATGCAGTAAAATTCAGGGTTGAACTAACCGCCGTGAGCAGCAGCGACCGCATTCACCGCAAGATTGAAAACGATGTATTGAAACAAATACTGGTATTTAAAACTAAATACGAAATGTAAGGGAGCGGGATTTACTTTCCCGTTAGTTTTACCAGCCTCACTGCGCAGGGCAGCAGGCTTGCACGGTAGTTGCCTTTTTTCCCTTTTAGTACACGCATTTGAGGTAATAACACGTTCCGGTTTTCTACACTGTTAAAGGCATGAATATCGGGGTGGCTGATTTCCCACTCTTCCACCGCTCTATATCCCGCGGGCAACGCCAGCGAAACCTCCTGGCTTTTGTTCCAGGAACGGTTGACTAAAGAAATATAAATATCGCCGCCGGCAGATTGTACCGCTGCCGCATCAATATAGGGTAGTAATTCTTCGCCCATTTTAACCTCACTGCAATCGCCCTCGATAGTGGGGTTGGCTGTTGTGCCGGTTAGGCCCGGGCCTTTCACCGTTACTTCCAGTTTAGAACCCGTCATCCATTGCCGGTACTGTTTGAACAAGAAGAACAGTGGGGTTTTCAGGGCATCATCGGTGCCAACTGTCCTGATCAGTCCGTGCCCGTTTACCGGGAAAATATAGTTGGCCATGCCTACGGCCGGACTTTGGCGGATAAATACATTTAGCATACCTGCAGCCACCGCAACATCGAATTGCCGCCGGGGATCCTGTCGGCTGAATTTAAAGTTTTCGCCCTGAAGAACCGAATGCCGGTTGTTCCATTCGTCAATAGACAACCGCACGGGATTGCTTTTCTTGTTTTGATTAAAAGTGGAGAGATCGCTGGCCAGCAGTCGCAAATGCGCTTCCATTTTGGCCGGGGCGAAAAGAGTATGGTCAGGGTTTTGAAGTACACCGTCTTTCAGTTTGGTTACCACATAATAATGTTGGGTGAGAAAGTCGATATCCTGGCCGGTTTTTTCCAGCACTGTTTTGTTCCAGTCGCGAAAATGTCCCACACCCAGTAGCTGCAACCCCGGGTATTTATTTCGGATGGTACCCGCCCATAATGCCAGCCGGTCGGCATATTCAGCAGCCGTTTCTTTGGTGTGCCGGCCCCAGGGCCCATAGTTTTCGTTGCCGATACCCCAGTACTGTACCTTGTAAGGGGCGCTATGGCCGTACGCGGCACGTAAACGTCCGCCATGGGTGGTATCGGGGCTTCCGTTCACATATTCGATCCAGTCCAGCGCCTCCCATAAAGTGCCACCGTATAGCGGGCTGTTGGCCATATTGAAATTGATATAGGGTTGCGTGTTAATGTCCTTACACCAGTTTAAAAACTCATCCGTACCAAACTGGTAATTTTCCTTTCCTTTCCACGCATGAGTGGTCACTACTGGTCGCAGGTTACGAGGTCCAATACCTTCGCGCCAGCGGTATTCGTGAATGACGGTTCCGCCAGGCCAGCGCATCACCGGAATCTCCAGCTCTTTCAGTAAGGCAGCTATATGTGGCTGAACGTTTCCGTGCCCGTCTGTAACTCCCCCGTAAATCACGCTGTCGTTTACGTTTTCCAGCATCTGGCCATAAATCATAGGGTCTATAGCAACCGGCTCGGAGGGAATGGCAATGTTTACCCGGGTGTTTTGACCCAGAACTACTCCTGTGCACCAGAAACATACAGCCAATAAAGTGATTATTTTACGCTTCTTCATAAATATTTTATATTAAATGACAAGATAGAATAATTAATCTGTTACCTGTGCCGATCCGTGGTGAGAAGGCTGTCGCCTCCTCCCCTTTACGCAAAATCGTTTTTGTACAGGGTTTTATTATCTTTTAAAGGCCCTGTCCATTGCCGCTCCGTTATCGCCCTGCTGTTTCATCCAGGCGCCTAATTTTCTTTCCATTTTCCTGGCAACTGACCGATAAGCTTTTTCCCCGGCCAGGTTATTAAGTTCGTAAGGATCTTGCATAATATTATAAAATTCCACTGCTGGTCTTTTTTCTAAACGGGAAGTCAGAGCGGCCGCCCTTGCATCGGTCTTTGCCTTCTCCATCCAGCTCGTGTAGCATTTGACACTAAAATTGGCCGTCATCAGAAACGGCGTATAATAGCTGCTATCCGGAGTGAGGTTTAAAATGAGTTTGTAATTACCGTCACGGATGCTTCTTACAGGGTAGGCCGGTCCCTCGGGTATATTGTTCTGGATGCCATAGGCATAATCCCTGTGCTGATTTGTTTTACCCTTTAGTACCTTCAGAAAACTTCGCCCATCCAACCCCTTAACAGGTTTGCCACCGGCTATATCGATTAAAGTGGGGGTAATATCCTCGTACTGCACAATGGCTTCCGTTTGTTTATCCGGCAGCACCATACCGGGCCATTTCACGATCATGGAGCTGTACTGACCACTCTCCCACAAAGTGTATTTTCCACCCGGGAATTGAGCGCCCTGTTCGCCTAAAAATATCAGGATCGTATTTTTGTCCTGACCGGTTTCTTTTAGCAACCCAATTATTTCTCCTACCTGGTTGTCTAAGCGCCGGATTTCTGCCAGGTACCGGGCAAATTCTTCCCGTGTCAATGGTGTGTTTACCCAATCGGGTGGCAGCCTCAGTTGTTCTTTCGGAAACTCCGATGGGTCGCCTGCTGTCCAGGGCACATGGGGATTAATACTCATCACAAAGAGACAGTAGGGTTGGCTTTGCTTACGGATAAATGTTTTGATACTATCCAGAAAATAGGAATCTGTTTTGGCCCGGCAATCGGGCTCGAACCCTTTGAGGATTTCGAAAGGGAAAACGGTTTTTGGCGTAGTGGCATGGTCTTTACCGGTGAGCGCAACGGAATACCCAAGTTCTGCGAGGTAGTGGGCAACACTTTTCAAATGCGGATATACAGGCTTATGGTTTTGGTAGGCACCGTGCCGTGCCGGATACAAACCCGTAAAAAGGGAGGCCCGGGTGGGCACACACATGGTCTCTGAAGCGATCATCTGATTGAATTTTAATCCCTCCGCAGCCAAAGCGTCAATATGTGGGGTATGAATGTTTTGACCGCCGTAACAGCTAAGCTGCCTTGTGTCGAGGTCATCCGCCATAATGATAACGATATTGGGTTGGCTTGCGGCCGGTTGCCCGGTTGCCTGCGGTAATAATGGCAAACTGCCTGCTATTATTATCAGAATCTGAATGATCGGCAATAAAAATCTCATATCTCTTTTGTTAGATCTCCATCCGTATAGCCACCGGTCTTTTTTTATTCTCCCTCACCTTTTATTAGTATCCTGGGTTCTGTGTCAGGTTTTTGTTGGTTTGTATTTCGATATCCGGTATAGGCCATAAATAATTGGTGGGGTTAACAAAGGTACGTACCTGTATTACGCGCATTTGTGCCCTGTCGGGTAAATTGGAATAATCGGGAGTACCATTGGCATCGATGGTGGGCGCTGCCGAAAGATAGCCTCTGGGCTTGCGACCGTAGCAATTTCCTTCCAATACCTTATCGGCAATCTTCCAACGGATGATGTCGAAATAACGAAGCCCCTCACCGGCCAGTTCTACTTTGCGTTCCTTTCTTACAATAGAACGCAATTCGCTGGTCGTTTTTCCCTGGCTGATATCGGGCATGCCGGCTCTTTTTCTTATTTTATTGAGGGTAGTATATACTGTTCCATCTACCTGCCCGGCTTCTATTTTAGCTTCTACATAATTGAGCAGTACCTCTGCGTAACGCATAACAATGGTATTGATATCTGTTCTTGTCGCATGCGCTTCGGTGGGGTCTGCATATTTTCTCCAGCAGTAACCCGAGAAGCTGGCAAAGGTATGGGTGGCGTCGAGGTTGTCGACCCTGACGGCGGGTGTTACATTGTAATTCCAGCATTTGAGGCTGTCCTTATGGGTTTCAAACTGGTAGCCAAAATACACGGATCCGGGTAGTGCAATGGTTTGGCCCATTCTTGGATCGCGGTTTTCGAACGGGTGTGCAGGATCGTACAATGGCGACTTGTCAATAGGCAACCCATCGGTACAATCGTAGGCGTCCACCAGGGCCTGCACGGGTATGCGGTTGCTGAAGCCGGCAGCCATCCTGGATCGGTAGGATACGGGTGTATCGTGAAAAATATCATTGTAATTGTATTGTATGGCCCAGATGATTTCTTTGGAGGTTTTGCCGGCGCGCAAAGCAATGGTGGCATAATTGGGATTAAGGACAAACTCTGTTCCTTCCTGAGCCATTACTTTTTGAGCCGCGTCGATGGCTTCGTTCCATCTTTCGTTGTAGAGCGCTACACGGGATGCCAAAGCCCATGCCGCACCGGAAGAGATGTTCATGGTATTGGGCTGATTGGCGGTTGGGAGCTGCGCGGCCGCTTCTTTGAGTTCTGTGATGATAAAATCTACTACGTCTTTTTTTGCCGTGCGGCCCACATAGGCTTCTTCCAGGCTCAGGGTTTGGGTGATGAGCGGCACATCGCCGTATAACTGGGAAAGAATGGAATAACTGTAAGCCCGTAAAAAGCGCGCCGTACCCGTTACCCTTGCAATGGACTGCTCGCTGGCGCCGGTTACCCGGTTGATATTGCCGAGCAGAAAATTACAACGGGATACCACCGTATACATAGTATTCCAGATGGTATTTACATTGCCGGCGGTAGGGGTGCCCCAAAAACTCTGCGGAGTGGCATCGCGGTTGGTGGCAATATCGGAGTACATTTCAAACCAGATCACATAAGGATTTTCTCCAAAGCGCAGGTGCAGGGGAGAAAGGCATCCCACCAGCGCAGCCTGCATCTCAGATTCGGTGGCCGGAAAGGTTTCGGTAGAAGGTGCGTCTAATGGTAACCTGTCTAACTCGCGTGAGCAGGCCGTCATAACAAGCAATATATATATAAAGTATATCTTTTTCATCTGTATGGTTTTATTTTTTAATAGCAATAACCCGCTTCTTACAGCGGCATCAGAATTTAAGATGGATACCGAGGTTGTAGGTTTTTACCTGGGGGTAATAAGCGCCGTTACTGGCCGCATCAATTTCCGGATCCCAGCCTGGCCAGAAATTATCCCTGGTAAACAGGTTTTCCCCCGACAAGTAAATCCTTAATTGACTTACGCCCGCTTTTTTAAGCAATTGGGGAGGGATTGTATAACCTAATTGCAAATTTTTTACCCGCAGGTAAGCAGCACTTTTCATCCAGTAGTCGGATAGCTGTGTATTATTCGTTTCTCCAAATGCAAGGCGGGGGAAAACGGCATTGGCATCGGGATTTTCCGTTGTCCACCTGTTTTTCTGGTATTCATATGCTGTTCCGCTTAACAGGAATGGAGTAATAGCGTTTCCTGTAAGATAGCCGTCTCTTTTTCCCACTCCCTGAATGAAGACGGAGAAATCGATTCCTTTATAGGCCGCATTCAAATTCAATCCGTAAGTGAAACGGGGAATGGTATTGCCCACTACCTCGCGATCATTCCCGTTGATGATGCCATCGTCCACCAGATCCATATAACGTATATCGCCCGGCCCGAGTTTTCCGAATTGCTGAGCATGCAAATACTTTCCATCGGCATCAAAATCGCTGGCCGACAATAGTCCGTCAGACCTCAGCAGGTACAGCGCATTGATGGGATAGCCTTCGCGGTTGGCAATAACGCCGGTGTTTTGAATACCTTTGATATCGAGGATTTTGTTTTTCACATCCGACAGGGAGAAGATCGCACCGTATTGGAAAGCATGATCGTTATTGGCATATTCCAGTTGAAGGTCCCAGCCCTTGTTTTCTACTACCCCCGCATTCTGGAAGGGGGCATTTACTCCCAGCGTTTTGGGTATACTCAGTTGCAGCAAAATGCCGTTTGTTTTCTTATAGTAGTAGTCAAAGGAAAGCGAGAAATGCCGGAGCAGACGAGCGTCCAGCCCTATATTACTCATCTCGGTAGTTTCCCAGGAGATATTGGTATTGGCGAGGCTTAGTATAGCGGCGCCGTTTTGAATTTGTCCGTTGGAAATGTATTTCGGATCGAGCGATACCGTTGGTGCGAAGGGATAATTATCGCCGATTTCCTGGTTACCCAGCCGTCCCCAGGACGCTCTTAATTTTAGTTCGTTCACCAGGTCTTTTACCGGAGCCATAAACTTCTCTTCTGAAATACGCCAGCCAGCGGAGAAAGAAGGGAAGGTACCCCATTTGTTTCCGGTGGCGAACCGGGAAGAACCATCGTAACGGAGATTGGCTTCAAAAAGGTATTTGTTGTCGAAAACATAATTGATACGGCCGAAATAGGAGATCAGCGACCACTCGGTTGCATAACCGTTGTTTTTCATATTGGCCGAAGATCCTCCGGAGAGAACGGGATAGTCGGGAAAAAGAAAATTATCCCGGAAGGCGCTGAAGCCGCTGTAGGAGCCGGTATAATATTGATACCCGGCCAAGGCACCCAGCGAATGTTTGCTGAAATTTCGGGCAAAATTAAGGGTTCCCTCCAACTGGTTGGTTTTATCCACAGCCGTGCTCTGATCCATGGTATTTACGGCAGGAACCGTAAAACGAACGGTTCCATTGGGGTTATAGGTTCTGATTACATTGACAAAGGACTTTGCAGTGGGTTGCGAATAGGTAGGTGCAAAACTGATCTTACCGGTTAAAAACTCAAAAGGCTTGTAGCTGAGGGAAAAATTGCCCGACAGGGGAAAGCTTGTCTCCCGCCAGAAACCTCCATCCTGGATAATGGCTACAGGATTTACGCCATTTTGCCCTTCTGCCCAGAGACCATTGGAGTATTTCACGCCTTGTATGGCCGGCAGTTTATTCATTAAACCGAAAATAAGTGCCGTACCCGTAGTATTTCCCAGTGCCGCTCCCGAACCGCCGGGAAATTGAGATACTGACTGACGATCATTATTCACGAGAAACACATCAAAGGACCCGCTGAGTTTGGAAGATATCTGAACATTGGTATTCAACCGTGCATAATAACGCCGGAAATTTACATTGTCGATAATCCCGTCCTGGTTAAGATAACCAAAACTGCCAAAAAACTGAATCCGGTCGGTGCCTCCGGTGAGAGATACTACATGGTTGGTTTGAATGCCGCTTCCGGTGAGTACTTCCTTCTGCCAGTCCGTATCCGGATAAAGATCGGGTTCGCTGTCTTTTTTTGTTTTGTAGTTATTGATAAACTCTTCGGAGTATAGCGGACTTAAGCCCACGTTGGTATAAGCTTCATTCAGCAGCGTTATGTGATCGAGGCCGTTCACCGTTTTGATTTGATCGGTTGGACTTTGTTTGCCCACATATCCGTCGTAAGAAATAGAGAACCTTCCGCTTTTACCTCTTTTGGTGGTGATCAAAATCACTCCGTTGGCTGCGCGGGAGCCATAGATCGAAGAGGAAGCCGCATCTTTGAGTACTGATATGGATTCGATCGAAGAAACATCTACAGCATTCAGCGACATCACCACACCATCTACCAATACCAATGGGTTCGAATTATTGAGCGTGCCGATTCCACGGATTCGGATGGTTCCGCCATCTACACCCGGCTGACCGGTACTTTGCGTAACCGTAACACCTGGCGCTACACCCTGGAGTGCCATAGAAGTCTGGCTTACCTGCCGTTTGGCCAGTTCTTCTCCCGAAATGGCAGCCACAGCCCCGGTAAGGTTTACTTTTTTAGTGGTGCCATAACCTACTACCACTACCTCTTCCATGCCCTTCGTATCGGTTTGAAGGGTTATACTCAAAGGTGAAGGCCCTTCTGCCTGCACTTCCTGTGTAAGGTAGCCAACGGCACTAACCATAAGGATAGCATCAGACGCTGCTTCGAGCCGGAAATTTCCCTGCTCATCGGAAGTGGTACCCAGCAGGGGATTGTTTTTTACACTTACGGATACGCCTGACAGCGGCAAACCCTGCTGGTCGGTTATTTTTCCGCTGATAGTTATTTTTTGTTGTGCCTGTAAGGATAAACTCAGCAGCAATACTGCCAGCACAAGCAGGGGAACACACCCCGGACAATGCAATAGCTTTTTTATCATATGAACATTATTTTGGTTTATTAAATAATAGTTTCAACAATCATTGTGTATTGATCTCCGACAGATCGTCTTTATCAAAAGCAAGCCGCGTGTCTGCTATAACCTGATGATCTGCCCCAGCCTTCCGATCAATAATTGTACTCCCAGGAGAGTAAGCAGATACGCCAATCCTATGGCTATAAAAACAGGTGTGTAAGAAATATGCTGAACCGTCCATCCAATGGCGAATTGTGTAAGTATGCCGGCACAACCGCCTAAAGTGCCGCCCAACCCGGTTAAACTACCGTGGACAGATTTGGGAAAGACCTCTGCGGGAATAGTGATATTTCCCCAAAGGCCATGACCTAACATGACACCTGTTATGGCTATAATCGCTACCGTAAGGTTCTGAGATTGAAATAAGATAAAGCAGCAAAGCGGAATGAGCAGGGAGGCGGTAAGCATTACCGTTTTCCTGGCCCGGTTAAGTGTCCATCCCCGGTTGATAAGCCGTTTAGGAATGATCCCGCCGGCAATGGTTCCTACCGCCAATGCGAGATAAGGTATCCAGGCAAAATAACCTACCAGGCTCAGGGACATGCCCTGTTCTTCCTGCAGGTATTTGGGTATCCAAAAAATGAGAAAATAAGTGCAGGGATCAATAAGGATGCGTGCGATAAAACAACCCCATGACTGTCGTATGCGCAAGAGTTGCCATATACTCACTGTTTTTCGGGAGGTTTCGGGTTCGGCATCGCTTTCGATATATTGCAGTTCTTCTTTGGTGATTCGTGGGTGGGTTTGCGGCGTGTAGTAATATTTCCACCAGAAGTAAACCCATATAAAACCGATCAGTCCGGTTACTACAAAGGCCGATTGCCAGCCCCAGGCAATAGCAATAAAGCTTACCAAAGGTGCGGCTACCGCTGCTCCTGCGGAGGAACCGGCGTTCAGCATTCCGATCGCCAGGGCCCGCTCTTTCAGCGGGAACCATTCGGCTGCGGCTTTTACACCGGCCGGAAAATTACCGCTTTCGGCCGCCCCCAGCAGAAACCGTGCGCCGCAAAACTGGGCCACAGTTTTGGCCAAACCATGCAGCACATTGGCTACCGACCAACTGCCGGCAAACCAAAGCAAACTTTTGCGGGTGCCAAATTTATCTACCAGCCGGCCGCTGACGGCATACATGATGGTATAGCTGAGTAAAAAAGCGGAAGTAATATAGGAATAGTCTATGTCTGACAGTTGCAGTTCTTTTTGAATAGAGGGCGCCAGTACCGACAGCACCTGCCGGTCGAGGTAATTGAGTGCCGATACAAAGAACAACAGTGCGCCGACACCCCATCGTATATTACCAGCGCTTCTTTTATCCATGTTCCAGATCTTTGAAAGGGTTAAAATGACTGGCGGTGACTCCCGACCCTTCTCCTTTTGTGAGGGCCAGTCTGGGATCAGCCTGCAGGGTATCGTGATCCATACCGATCAGATATTGTCCCTGCCGGATTAATTCGGTTCTCAACAGTTTTGTGTCCACTTCGCGGGAACTGAGCTGATGCCGGATCATCATAGCGGCGGCTATACCAGCGCCCTGGCCAATGCCCATGCAGGTGGCCATTACCCTGGCCGATCCGAAAGCTGTATGGGTGGCCGAAATACTTCTGCCGGCCACTAATACATTATCCAGCCCCTGGGGCAGCAGGCTGCGGTAAGGAATTTCATATACGGCTTTGCCCGACCCGGTAAATATCTGTTGTTCGCCTTCGGGCGGATGAATATCGATCGCAAATGTGCCGCAGGCTATACCGTCTTCGAAGGAACGGCTCGAAAGCACATCCCGTTCCGTTAGTTTGTAATCGCCTGTTATATGCCTGGTTTCCCGAACGCCTACCTGCACGCCGGTGTCCAGAATATAGGAGCTTTCAAATCCGCCCACATATTTTTTCAGGAAAAGGTGAATTTGCCAGGCCTGTGAGCGGGTTTCTATTTCCGCGCGGGTAAGGTCGGCGGTATTGGTTCCATCAATGCCCTGTAGCCGGGTGGTATTCACCGCAATCTGGCCTTCCTGCGGCAACTGGTAAAATAAGATACGCGGCGCCGCATCTTTAGGAAATTCGCCGTTTTCCATTCCTTTCTTAACTAATTCCTTCAAGCCCAGGAAAGCGATGGCTTCACTCGAATCGATCTCCTCATCGGTAGGCGCGTCTTTCAGCAAATCCCGGTTTTCTTTCATCCAGGTGCGCAGCTCATTCATATTAATGCCTCCGATCCGGTAGAAAAGCGTTACGGGTTGCATGGCGCCGTCTTCCTCCCTGCCTTTCGTAAAGGGCGCGCCGGCTTTGGCTGCTATATCGGCATCAGCCGAACAATCGATGATCACTTTTGGGCAGATGGCCTGCCGCCCCGATTTGTTTTCAATAATAACGGATTTCACCTGGCCGTTCTCTCTTTGCACATCTACTGCCCAGGTATGAAGGAGTAGCTCTACTCCCGCTTCCAGCATCATCTGAAATAAAAGATACTTCATGCCTTCGGGGTCGAAGGGGGTCATGGAGGCATTGTCAAAAGTAAGATCGGCCAGATGTCCCTGCGATGATTTCAGCGTTACGAGGCGGTTCACCAGCTCCCCGGCAATACCGCGGATCACCTGTTTGCCTTGTATATCGTGAAAAGTGAACATGGGATTAACCATTGCGATAGTGAGGTTGCCTCCCAGGAAGCCGTATCTTTCGAGTAACAGTACTTTCGCCCCGTTTCTGGCGGCCGCTATAGCCGCTCCAATTCCTGCAGGTCCTGCTCCCACTACCAACACATCGGGTTCGCGGTAAACGGGTATGGCTCGTTTTTCCTCCTCAATAAATATCATACGGCAAAAAGATTTATTCCTAAAAGTATTGCTCCGGTGCAACAAAAACAATGATTGAACGCATAATTCAACTGGGAACATTCCCGCAACCGTTCCCATAATTTCCTATCTTTAGATAGAAATCAGAATTTCGTCACGAAAGAAAGCAACGGGATAAAATGAAGAACCATCAGGTAACGATTATCGACATTGCCCGAAAGTTGGGAATTTCCAAATCAACCGTTTCGCGTGCACTCACCAACAACCCCAATGTGAGTCCGCAAACCAGGGAAGCGGTATTAAGAAAAGCAAAGGAATTGGATTACCAGCCTAATATGCTTGCCCTGGGCCTTATCCGTAACGAATCGAAGACACTGGGTGTAGTGATACCCGATATACAAAAGCCTTTTTTTGCAGCCATTGTAAGCGGTGTTCAGCACACGGTGAGCCGCATTGGTTACCGGATTGTTATTGCGCAATCCGATGAATCGCCTACGGTAGAAAAAGAAAATATAAAAGCGCTGATGCTGAGCCGGATGGACGGTTTTATTGTATGCCACACCCGCGATACCAGGGATTTTGAACACATCAAACTACTGCATAGCAAAGGGTACCCCCTGGTTTCCTTTGCGAGGATCTGCCAGGAATTACCGATTCCCAAAGTGGTAGAGGACGATTTTAACGGCCTTTATACGACCACGGAGCACTTAATTGAACAGCGTCGGAGACGGATTGCACTACTGGCCGGCCCCCGGCAATTGCTGGCCAGCAAACTTCGGGTGAACGGATATAAAGTAGCCCTGCAGCAACATGGTATTGCTTTCGATAAGGAACTGGTGGCACATACCCGATTCTTACCCGAACAGGTGTCGGAAGCGCTCGACCGCTGGCTTGGTCTGAAAAATCCACCCGACGGTATCTGCACAGTGTATGATGCAGGAGCCATAAAGCTGATTGAATTGCTGAAAAAGAAAAGAATAAAAATACCACAAAAGATAGCGATTGCCGGCTTCGGCGATGACCCGGCTGCTTCCATTATAGAGCCTGGACTGACTTCCTACTCGCAAAAGCCTTATGAGATAGGGGTTTTGGCGGGAAAATATATGCTGGATCTGCTCAATAAAAAATATCCCGTGCATCATTCCGATATGACGATCTGTAAGGGTGAACTCGTAGTGCGGGGTTCAAGCTGCAGTGGAAAACTAAAATAATACAGTTTAACGCCCCGTATAAAATATCCTTTGGATGGAAGCGCTGGTCAAACGCCAAAATTACTTAGAAACTATTAACAGTCTACCAGACCTCTAAATATCTCCACGCCTGAATTTTTTCTGTGACATTACCAGTCCGTTGATATCGGCGATAACCACTAACAACTTTTTATCGTTTTGCAGTGAGATGGTATAGCTGAGCGTATGAGGCGCCGATAGCTCGGTAATACCCAGGATTTTGTATCCTTCGTACTGCTGGTTTATTTTTTGCTTTACAAAAACCGGCAGCTCCTCTTCTTTATAATACCGGAGAAGCCTTACGAGCTTGCCATCATTATCGAACCTCGCTTTCATGGGCATCCGGTTCATTTCAAAAGATACATCGCTATGGTTTTTCCCTACCACCCATACAATATTTCTGGCCTCCTTAAAGGTGGTTTCGAAAGATTGGGGTATATGCTCATTGCCGGGAGGTTTGTTAGCAAAAACAAAGGTAGTAGTTTGACATACGGCTATTAATAATAGGAATATCTTCTTCATCTTGCTGAATTTTACTTTTGAACAATCGGTCTTAAACGCACGATAAAGGTATTTCACACACCCCAAAAAAACATCCCCCTTTAAACGGGATTTTT
>JBEBUZ010000062.1:0-21833 GCA_040393015.1 Paraniabella yanshanensis | reverse complement strand
CCCAAAGACTGGACGATTCAGGCATCTAATAGCCCAAACGGGCCCTGGGTGATACTGGATACGCGCTACGAGGACATTTTTACAGCCCGTAACCAAACCAAGCGATACGAAATTAATAACACGGTCCCTTACCAGTACTACCGGATAGTGGTTTCGGCTATTAACGCCATCCAGTATACGGGCTATCTGCAACTCGCAGAATGGCACCTGATCAAATATTTGCTGACGAGCGGCGGTAATGCGGGCTCCTGGACGGGGATGCTTACCGGTAAGGATATTACGCAACACCGGGTATTTGATAGTTCGTTTTATCCGAAACCAATTGATTCATCGGCTACAACCCCGCTTTCGCCCAACGTAAATGTATTGCAACTGCTGTACGATTACAACCCCGGGGCAATACGCACGGCCGCCATATCCTCCTGGGATAACCTGGTTAATACCATGCTCCGGAATGCAGATGTAAAAGTAACAACCGCCAACGATGCGGGTACCCGGGATCAGGTAGTAAATGTATTAAAAAATGATTCTGCCCAGGTCATTATTACTCAATTTGGAGACCTGTTTAATAACGGTTTGCAGTATGGATTTTCTGAGCTTGCTGCGCCCTATAAGGAAGCGCTTACCAGAACCGATGGCTATATAGGCGAAATACTGGAAGCCCTTAAATCGCGGAGAAACTATAATAACGAAGAATGGCTCGTAATTGTAACGACCACACAGGGAGGAAGCGGAGAAGACAGGGCGCCGATCAGCCCCGGCTTTTTCATCGCTCAGCATGCTAATTTTAAATCACAGGATCTTACGCTTATGAACCCTGCCGTTAATGTACTGCAGCAGGATCTTACCCCGCAGATCCTGTACTGGATGAAGGCGCCACAATCGTCTGCTGTACAAAAAGGACAATTGTGGCTGGACAGGTTTGCCATCGAATTTTTTAAATAAATTAATTTAAAAGGATATGAAGGTCAATATTTTTTTATATACCCTTGTGTTATCGGCAACGATCTTTTCCTGCGCAAAAGAAAATATGCCGGTTGATGCGGATAATACCGGAGCCGTATATAACAAACTATATTTTTCGGATGTAAATACGGCCATATCTTCCAAGTTTCGCATCAATACAAATGTAGGCGAAAGAGATACTACGGTATTCAGTTACCAGGTGGATATAGGCGGCAATAAACTGGCAACGCGTGAGATACCGGTAAAATTTACCGTGCTGCCCGAGGCCTATGTACAGGCGTTCGGCAATGAAAATATCGGCACTTTTTTGCCGCTTCCGGCCGAAGCGTATAAAATGACAACCGATACCGTTATTCACAGTGGCCAGGCATCAACAGGATTGTTGCCGCTTACTATTTATAAGGATAAACTGCTGCCGCTTACCGATTACGTTTTACCGGTTCAGGTAGCAACTTCGGGTACCGATTTTGAGGTAGACCTGGAAAGAAGTATTAAGTATATTCTCATCAGTAGCCGTACATTACAGGTGGGGCTAAAAATAGGAAACATCCCGCAGTTGGCGGATGCGCGAGCCGATCTTTTTGATTTTTACGGAGATTTAATGCTTAAGGATACATCAGGTAATTTGTGGTTTATTCCGCTCGAAAGCAATGGTAACCGGCAAATGGGCGAACCGGTAATGGTCGCCAGCGGGTTTCGGCGCTATGAGTGTTTGTTTTTTCATCCTTTTTACCAAATGATCTTTGGAGTAGATACCCAGGGTCCCTGCTCTTCTAACTGGAGCGGTGCTTCCACAGGCTGCGGGCACCCCTATAGTTTTGGCGTTACCCCTTATCCTAACGTTACGATCGGGCCGCCCAGGAGGTTAACCAATAATGTACACCAGTTGACCACAACCAGTCCTGCAACCTATAACGAAGATTGGGGAAATCAGCTTTACTCTCTTCAAAAAAGGCGGCGCTTTTTCGCCGGTGTTAATGGGTTTACACACGTAATCTATTATCCTCCCCGCACAACCACCGCAACCAGTCTCTGGCACTCTAAGTTTAACAGGCTCGATGCCAACGGGCAATTCACCACTGCCAACCGGAAAGATCAGGCGAGCTGGTCCTTCTCCATCAAGTCAGGTTGCACCATCAATGGCCGCCAGTTCTTTCTCACAGATGATGTAGCATTGATTTACGCGAGCTACGACCCAATGGCAGGCAACTACCCCACTTACAATTATGTTACGCCCGCTTCCTACCCCGAGTTTGGCGAACGGTATGCAAAAGCGTTCAGCGTGTACCAGCGGGATATGGTATGTTATACCTATACAGGTGATGTAATCCGGTATGAGTCGCCAACATTCGAAGATATGCTGCGACCCTGATTTTGGTACCTATAAAAAAAGTATATGAGATTAAATAGACTATATATGCGAAAACTATCCATGATGGTGCTGTGCATAGCCGCCCTAGCCGCCTGTAATAAACAGCGCACAGATTCGGAGCTGGAAGCCGTTTCCAAAGAGACCCCCTTTATTACGGGCCTTTCTGCCGATTTGGGCGTATTTGGCGATACCCTTACAATAAACGGACAGAGTTTTGCTGAGGAAGCAGTGGTGCTGTTTGGAACCAACGGGGCAAAGATCATCGAAACCGCAGCAACCTATGTAAGAGTGGTAGTCCCGCAGGGGTCGGGCAGTGTGTATGTAAAAGTGTTCAACGGAAACTACGGATCAAACAATATAGCTTTTACCTACAAAACAGCCGGTCAGAGCGATGGCGGCCTGGGATCCATCATAAATATCCAGGGAGCATATTATTTGTTAGATACAACGGCGCTTTTCGATGTTGGCCCGGGTACGCGGTACATGCAGTTAGTGCTAAATGATACCGGGTTTGCGTATGCTCCTGTAAGGATCAATATGCTGGTATACGATGTCTCCAATCCGTATCTCACATTTAAACCGGTGTTGGCGAATGATGTAATACCCACTACCGAAACAGTACTGTCCATGGCGTCACGGAAATCGGCTCCGGGCAGTGTTTATTTTGCCGGTACAAGCGGCGATTACTTCCGGACTACGGCCGATAATTTTCGCGGACAGCCCGTACAGGGACTGGTAATTGACGGGGATCTTGTAACCAGCCCCACGTATTTGACGGCCTCAGATGTGAATACAGGCGGAGTGGACGCGCACGCTTTCTTTGAAGACGATAAAAAACTCTTTATCGATCATGCCGTATATAGTGGCTCAGCCTCTTTTAAAGACCAGTTTATAAATATCGATGGCGTAAATAAAATACGGTTGGGCGCGCTCAGCGAAGCCCGGATGTATGTTATGCTGATGACAAAATACACCGGAACTTCCACGCTTCAATCCAATGCAGGTGCCGAAGCATCTTTGTTACCTGCAGCCGGTTTCTCTTTTCCTTTTGGCCTTAATAAGCCAACATCCTTTGTTATGAACGGAAATGTTTCAGCCCTACAGGTGGGTATGGCCATTCCGGCCAATGGCGCCGTACTTTCGGGTTACCCCGGGCGGGCGATAAGCGGCACCACCCCTATTACACCGGTAACCAGGCTTGCAAACGGCGACGCAGTGAAGGTGGATCTGCGGGTTATTCCGAAAAATGAGCCTTCCCGTGAATTTACCCAAATGATTGGGGGACGATCCTGGATTATACAGAATGGAGTTTTGAATGATACCAACTGGCTCGCTAAGTTACAACGAACGGTGATTGGTGTTTCGGAGGACGAAAGCAAAGTATATATGTGTACAGTAGATAACCCGGGATTGTTTACAAAGGAAATAGCACAGTTAATGCAGCTATATGGTGTTTATAACGCGCTAAATCTTATTGGTGGAAATGAAACCACTATGTATGTAAAGAACGCGGGACATAACAACACCGGTTTAATGAATCGACCCAATAATGGCACTACGCCCTACGTTAACGGGGAGGGAATCTTTGGCATTTCCTCGGCTCCGGAGGATAACAATATTGCTACCTTTTCTCCGGCAAACCGGCTCGTTCGCCTGAAAGTTGGTGATACTTTTACACCCGTTTTTTATGGAATGAATCAATATGGGCTTATCGTGAATTCTACGCTCGTGCCATCGAGTGTTAATTTAGATAACAGCGCCATTGCAAGCTTATCCGGAAATGTGCTAACCGCTGCTGCAACAGGCAGTGGAAATATCAGCGCAACTTATGGAGGTGTTACAAAAACTATTAGAATAATTGTTCAGTAGGGTTAAATAATCCTTTTAGCTCTCTTATGCAATAGGATATAAAAGTAAAATTTTCATCAAAAAATATACGCGTAATGACCCGAACTGTTTGTTGGAACGGCGGAGCCATCATATTATTGACAATTTTTTTTCTGCCGGTTACCCTGTTGGCGCAAATTGAAAAATTTCCGAAAACTTTTACCTACAGCGCCGGGCCAGCCAAACCGCTGAGGATTTATTTTGACTATTACCATCACTCATTGCCCGATACCAAAGTAGGGAATCATTTAGTAACCGGTAGCTGGATTGCGGGAGCCGGCAGGTATGGTTGGGACGACTTTGTTCATTCCAACACCTTCGACCCGGTATTTACTGCGTTGGGCAACGAGCACTTTATCACTATTGGTCGGGATCCTTTTACAAAAGAAACCTTGAAGGGGCAGGACGCCGTATTAATCCTGAATCCCGACAACCCTAAAGTAGTTCCCGAAGTTCCCGCCCTTGCCGATTTTGAAATCAGCAATCTGATCGAATATGTACATGAGGGCGGTAGTCTGATGATCATGATCAATGCCACTACACCCGATAGGGCGGCCGAGGATTTTGAAAGTGTACAGTTAAAAAAGCTGGTCAATGCATTTGGCCTGGCGTGGAATTTTGATGATACGCATTATTCTGATGTTGCCGTTGGCAGCGGCCATCCTTATTTTTATGATGTCCCGGTTTTTCATTATGGTGCAGGTTGTACTATAAAATTGTTACCTGGCGCGGTGAAGCCTAAAGTGTTGATGGAGGTTGCATCTGATAGCGGCTATCCCGATCGTCATGTACGCGGACCGGGCATTGTAGAGGTTCGCCCGGGAAAAGGTAAAGTGATCCTTGTAGGAGATATAGGATCCTGGACGGGAAATATGTCGCGCCCCTGGGCAGAAAATGAGCGCATATTAAAACAGTTGTTCCGCTACCTGAAGCCCGATCGAAAGGTATTACCGGCCCGCTATCTGCGGGGGAAAGAACTGAAATACAAAGTTACGGTTGCGGGGTTGCAGGCGATTCCGGTGCTCAACTCGGTATCCGATCTGCCTCAAACGGCTTATCGGAAGTTTAAACCGCGGGAGAAAACCGAGATGCCTTACCTGGAAGGAACAGGAGAATTAACTTTGCGGAGCCAGGGAATAAACGACAACGGATCTGCATCGTTGGAAACCCGCTTAAATAGCTTTCAATGGTTCGACAGTAGTGTCAATGCGGCCGGACAGGCTGTCCGGTTTATTGCCAGCCGTCAGGGTAAGGTATCTGATATTACCACTACCGGCCCGGTTGCCGCCTGGCTGGCGCCCGACATTAGTTCGTTGGTTGCGTTAATACCTGTTGACGGCCTCAGACCCGGCGATCGGTGGGAAAGCATGGAACCATTGCGTGTTCCCGCACTTCAGGGAACCGATCTGCCTCCGGTTCGTACACGCAATATGCCTGTTACCTATGTTCGCGATGAACAGATCAACGGTACTCGTTGCAGGCTGCTTCGCACCACACAGGAGATCTGGCTGAAGGATATGGGAGTTGAAGTAAAAGACCTGCTCACATCTTCCGTAGTGAACAGTTCCAGTCTGGCACATTACAAATACTTTAATGAGCGGGGTGGAAAGCTTTTATTTAAAAAGGAGCAATGGGTTGATGCCGCTACCGGTGTGGTACTTAAAGCCCGTACACAAAGCAGGGTGCTGGCCTGGGTACAGGATACTCGTAAAACGGTAGATAAAAGCAATGCAGATAAAGACAATAGTATGTTTCTCTCGCTGGCTCAAACTATTACGATGGAATTACAATAAGCAGGGGTTTTAAATATTTTGTATGCGTATTTATTTGATACTTTTTTGGGTTTTTACAGCGGGTATATGTGATGCGCAGTCTACCTCGAACCGAAAACTGGTCGTAAACGACCGTTCGACGGATGAAGGCCGGGGACTGAAAGAAGGAATAGACGCGTATGGAGCGGCGTTCTTTAAGTATAAGCAACGCGGAAAAACTACTTTTAAAGCCCGGTTCGCGAAACCTGTTGTGATTGCAGTCGCTTCAAAACCTGAAAAATGGGGGTTTTTCCAGTTTCCTAATATCGACCGTACATCCGATGGAAGAATTGTTGCTAAATGGAATCTTACGCACGATGCCATCGAGGCTTATGGAATAGATACACGTGGTGCTGCTATTTCCGCCAATGCTGGGAAAAGCTGGTATGAGCAGGCTTCGGAAGAACCGGGTAACACGGTGTTGCTGCCCAATGGCGACCGCCTGTCCATCTATACACCCAAACCCATTCCCGAAAAACAACTGCAACTGCCGGCGTCGGTGGGGGCGGGGCTTGAGAACTACCGGAAATCAAATTTTAGCTTTTACCGCCTGAGTGAACTACCCGAAAGCAGGCAGGGTGTATATTTTAAACGCCAGAAAAAAGGAACCACCACATGGGAGTTGGAAAAAGCGGTACTACAGGATCCGCAGGCCGCACGCTACAGCCTTGCAGGGCTGGTGCCGATCGTATGGTGGGGCGATATAAAAGTGGCGAAGGATGGTTCCCTGATCGCAGGTATTTACCCGGGATTCCTGATCGGTAAAGATGGAAAAACGGATCCGCGATCCGGGGCTTTCTTCTATCGTTCTACTGATAACGGGCGTCACTGGAGCATCCAGGGCAGAATCCCTTTTCAATTGGACGCAACGGGTGATACTCTTTCTGCCAAACGTATGGGATATACCGAGCCGGCCTTTGAAATACTGAAAGATGGCACATTCCTTTGCGTACTCCGAACCACTGATGGCGCTGGTATTGGCCCAATGTACGGCAGTTATTCTTCAGATCAGGGTAAAACCTGGTCGGTGCCGCACGTGATCGCTCCGGCAGGTGTTCTGCCCCGGTTGCTGCAACTGTCTAATGGGGTACTCGTCATGTCGTCCGGTCGGCCCGGTGTGCAGCTTCGTTTTTCAACAGACCCCAAGGGAATGCAGTGGTCCCGGGCATTTGAAATGTTGCCGCATGACTCGGATTTCAAAAAAGAGCTTAGCGGTGGCTCGGCCCAGGTGTCGTGCGGGTATACAGGGCTGCTTCCTGTCGGCCCCAACAAATTCCTGATCATCTATTCCGATTTCCATTATCAAACTCCGGAAGGAGCCATTCGTAAGGCTATTAAGGTGCGGGAGGTGGTGGTTGACAAAAAATAGGACTAAAAAAATAACTATTTCAAGATCATGAGTAAAGCATATAACCGAAGAAATTTCATAGGACTGATCGGCCTGTCGCCATTGGTTGCCAGTGTTACAGATCTAAGCAATGCAGGTGGTAATGAGCGCACAGCATACCCGGTTCCCGTGGAAACCGAAATCGCCCAGATACTGGAAACGAAAACAATCTGTATAGAACCCGGCAGGTTTCCTGCAGCACGCGGCGGCATAGATAAGAACGGCCATCCGGTTCAAGCAAACAACGGTATCGAGCCGAACCGTTACCTGGGCTGGCCAACGGTTGTATTGACAAAAAATAACGAATTGCTTGTAGTGTATTCAGGAGACCGGGATAGTCATGTATGTCCTTTTGGGAAAACCCAACTTCTTCGATCTTCTGACAATGGCAAAACATGGTCTGCTCCTGAAACAATTACCAATTCGCCGCTCGACGACCGGGATGCAGGAATCGTTCAAACCGCGAAAGGCACCCTGCTGGTTAGCTGGTTTACCTCCCTCGCATTTGAAAATCCGGCCTGGAAGGGAGCGTATAATAAATACGCCCGCATCGGCGAGAAAATAAGTAAGGAAACAAAGAAGGAATGGCTGGGTAACTGGACCAAGCGATCGCTGGATAACGGTAAAACCTGGGAGCCCCCCTCCCGAACAGTAGGAACGGCCCCCCATGGCCCCGTAAACCTGAAAAGCGGCGACCTGTTGTATGCAGGAACCGGTCGGTACAAGTCAATGGGACCCGTACTCATCGAAAAATCAACCGATGACGGGCAAACCTGGAAAGTGATCGGCAGCATTGCTATGCCCGAACTGGCAAAAAGTATCGCAGAACCACATGTGATAGAATTACCGTCCGGAAAACTTTTGGCAATGATCCGTAACGAATCAAAAGAATTTCACAATGGTTATCTGCTGCAATCGGAAAGCATGGACGGAGGTAAGACCTGGTCGGTGGCAAAGCCCACGAATATTTGGGGATACCCGCCTCATCTGGCCGTTTTAAAAAATAATGTATTAGTGGTTACTTACGGACACCGCAGGGCTCCCTTTAGCCAAAGAGCCTGTCTTTCCTATGACGAAGGGAAGACATGGGATACCCAAAATGAAATTATCCTTACGCCTTCGCCCAATGGCGATATGGGTTACCCCGCTACTGTTCAGTTAAAAGATAATTCTCTATTGACCGTATTTTACCAGTCACCTGGCAGTGGGCAGCCAACCAATATACTAACTACGCATTGGCGGCTAAAAGGATGATTGGCGAGAGGAGCAAAGTACGCGTTAACCGCTGTTTGTGTTTTCGGGCCTGTCAGGTTAACTTCCAGTGAGTGCTCATCAAACAGGCGGGTGCACCCATTTTCTCTGCCTGATAAAACACGGTTAAGATGGACCCGTCGCTGTGCTGCAGGCTGGATGGATAACCCAGGTCGCGACTGGGGGAGGTAGAAAGAGTGATCTCGTTTTTAATATCCCAGCTTCGGCCGTTGTCCTTACTGATACAGGCCTTGATGCTGTATGGAACATTGCGGCTGGTATACGCTACCAGCAGCCAGTTGTTTTGCAGCTGGATCAAGTGCGGGGGATATCCGGGGATACCTGTATTACGCAGCGTTGACCAGGTTTTGCCACCGTCGTGGCTGTCTGTTTGAAGCAACATACTTGGAACAGTGCCGCCGGGTTCGTTGCGGATCATAGCCACAAGCAACCCGTCTTTAAGCTGTACCAAATGCGGCTCCCAAAGCCCGGGTAAATGGGCGTTACCGGTGTCGATCGTGGTAACCAGCTGCCAGCTCCGGCCGTCGTCGGCAGACGCTTCCACCACTATTTTCTTTTCGTCATTGATATGTCCAATACCCATATACAGGAGCCTTCCATCCTGAAGTTGTATGGGCCCGTGTGGTGCGGATGCGATGGTACGCGCAGGCGGCTCCCAGGTTTTACCGTTGTCGGTCGAGCGGCGCGTCCAGTTACCCAGCCATTGTTTTCTTGTATCGTCAGCAATTTTTTCGCTAACCCTTGCGTAACGTTCGTAGGCTGCCCGGAAGCTTTTTCGTTCAAAGGCCACCGAGGTGAACCAACTGACGAGCAGGGCCCCGGTTGCCGTTCGGATCAATCCCGCATCGCGGTCGTCCAGTGGGGTATTGTTGATGGTTTCCGGTGCCGACCAGCTCTTGCCGTTATCCATGCTCCGGATGAGCTGTGTTTTTCCCCAGGGACACACATGTGCGTCGCGGTCGCCGGAAAATGCAACAAGAAGCTCTCCGCTTTTTGTTTTTGCGATCGTGGGCCAGCCGATATATCGGTCGGGTTCCTTTACTTCTTTTTTTGTTACAACATGTCCGTTTATATTTAATATAAATTCGGTACCCTGTCCTAAAAAACGTCCCGGCTGTCTACAAATAACCTTTGTTTCAATAAGAGTGGCAATGTTGTTTTGAATGGGCTGCTGTTTTACAATGGCCGGCTCGGGGTCCGTTTGTTTTTTAAGGCTGCGCCAGCCACCCAGTATTGGTAATCCCAATATGCCGGCAAGTTCGATAAATTTTCTCCGGTTGAACGGGCTGTTTTTTCTATGCATCGGACTGTCTTTGTAGGGTGATAGGAGGGTTTATTTGTACGCCTCGTTCGCTTTTGGCTCCTCCCCCGTTGCAGCGGAATGTATTTTATTTACCAGGCTTTTAAAATAAGCGGAAAGCCCTACCACATCGGCACCTACACTTACAAACTGATACCCCATTTGTTGAAAGGATGCCAGGTTGTCGATGCTGCCGGTAGTGCCGGCGAATTTTCCGTATTTTTTTGCCAGGGCAGCCACACGCGCTCTTGTTTCCAATAGTTGCGGATGACCAAAATTGCCGGGTGCGCCGATACCCTGGCTAAAATCACCGGGGCCAAAGAAAAGCATATCGTATCCTTCCAGTGCAGCGATGGCCTCCAGCTCTTCCAGTGGTTCCGGATCTTCAATCTGCAGTACTACAAACCGCTCCTTGTTGGCAGTAACCAGGTATTCCCCGAAATCCATATTCGTATAAGCGCCGTCGGCATTACCTCCGTCTATCGGTCTTCTCCCAATGGGATGAAAGCGGGTATTTTGTACGACCTGCCTGGCATCGCTCAGGCTCATAATATGCGGCACCATAATGCCGGTGGCATCCATTTCGAGTGGTTTGATCAGGTCGTTGTAACTGCCTCTGGGTACCCGTACCATCAGGTCGGTATTGTACGCTTTGGTGGCCCACACCTGGCTGTTAAGCACATCCCAGCCGGGTGTGCAGTGTTCCTGGTCAACCCACACACAATCAAAGCCACACAGGGCCGCGATCTCCGCTACCTGCGCATTCGATATATTTATTTTAATACAACTAACAAAGTCTCCGTTTCTCAGTTTTTGTAACACCCTGCTTGTTCTCATGCTGGAAAAATTTAATGTTGGTTTGATTCCCGTTCTGCTATTTTCAACAGGGCAAAGGCTGCCGCTGCACGCAGGTCGGCTCCTGCCGGGCTTTGCGGATCATAAGTGCCGTTAATTTCTCGGTTATTTAAGAAAGCAGTCAGCAGCGTTGCATCTGTGCAATCACCTTTTTCTGCCAGTGCCTGCGCCAGTTCAATACGTTGGGAAGCGGTAAACTGTTCCCAACCCTGTGCCATTGCTGTTTTTATTTTTTGAAAACGGTCTTCATTACCACTGGTATAGGTTACCAGGGCTGCCTGAAGCAGGTTGTTGCGCAACTCACTGTCAGCCGGCTCTTCTAATGCTTTTGCTGCAAAAGACTCCCACTCCTGTTGTGTCAGGTCTTTTGATTTCAGTAATACATAGGCACTGATCTTACGAATAATGATATCGCTGTCCTCCAATGCCATCCGGATGAACTGCTGCTTATTGCTTTCGGCTGTTTCCGGGGATGTATAAGAAGTGGCCCAGCGTGTATAGGTTTGTAAAATACGACTGGTATCGTTCAGCGAAGCATTGGTGGCTTCGGGGTACAGGCCAAGCGGAGATGTTTTTAGCTTGGCCAGTGTTTCGGCCGCATGAATACGGTCGGGAGAAGTGGTATCGCCGAAAACGGTGAGTACTTTATTAAGCCATTCTTTTTTCTTCTCCGGGTTGGCCTCCGCCTGGTACAACACGCGTGCAATTCCAATCCGGTATTTGGGTTCATTCCGGTATTGCTCGTATTCATCGAGGTAGGCCTTTTGAACTTCGTCGATATCCTTATGTAACCAAAGCAGGTATTCGGCTGCATGAACCTTTATCCACACGCTTTGGTTCTCCAATATGGTGCGCAACTCTGTCTGCGCCTGTTCTTTTACAGTGTCTTCAATTTTGCACGGATGCATACAGGAATAATTTAAGATGGAAAGTGTACAAATAGCGATAAGCAATTTCATTCGTATTATTTTAATGAGGTGGTTGACCGGGCATATCTGGCTTTAATGATAAAGAGCAGGGCTGCGCAAACGACCATTGTAATAGCGCCCGTTTTGAACAGCACCTGTGTGTTCACAGAAGCATCTCTTAGCACACCGCCGGCATAAATGCTTAATCCGCCTACCAAACAGGCAAACATATTTAAGATACCATACCCCGTAGCGCGATACTTGTCATCGGCAATCATACAAAGTATTGGCATCAGGTTGGTATCGGTAAACGTTCTGGTAACGGCGTAAATCATAAATCCGCCGATAGCGAGGAACAGCACATCGGTAGATCCAGCCATATAAGCCGCCGGCGCTGCAATTAGAAGGCCAATAGCCGGTAACAGCATACGCGCATAGCGATTGGACCGATGCCACCGGTCGGCCAGAAACCCTCCCAGGAGAACGCCTACAAGACTGAGCGGATGTACGTACCAGGTAGCATACACGCCGGCCATCGTTTGCGAAAGATTGAAATGCTCCTGGTAGTAGGTAGGCAGCCACCCAAGAATCATCCATCCCACCACACCCAGCAGGCCCCAGAACGCAACCAGTAAAACAAAGGATCTTCGTTTAAAAAGTGCTTTTATGCCATTTAAAAAACTGATTTTTTCCTCATTATGTTGTTTTGCAGGAACGGGGGCCTTGGTTCGGGGCGCGTCTTTCAGCGTAAAGAACATAAATATCGCGTACATTACCCCGAATATACCAAATATGGTAAACGCATAAGTCCAGTGATGATTTTCAGCAAGCCATCCACCCAGGAATCCCATCGACTGGCCAATCATAATACCGCCATTATGAATACCCATCGCCAGGGAGCGGGTAGCGCCGCGGTGGTAATCGGCAATGAGTGCCAGCGCAGCCGGAATATAGCAGGCTTCACTGATCCCCATCAGGGCCCTGGTAGCCAGCAGTTGTTCAAAATTTTGTGCATGAGCAGTTAACCAGGTAACGGCCGACCAGACAAAGAGACTGACAATAATAACCTTACTGCGGCTAAACCGGTCTGCAAGAAAGCCGGCATACGGGCTAAGCAAGCCATATACCCACAGGAACAGGGATGTCAGTAAGCCGAATTGTGCATCGGTCATGGGAATGGCGTCCACGATCGACCCCCGCATGGTGGTGATCATGATTCGGTCCAGATAATTCAGGAAACCAATAACAAACAGCAGGCCTACCGTTAACCAGGCGCCGCGTAAAGGCTTTTGATATTGCTCGGAATCGTTATTAATAATCATCATGTCGAAGATAGGCGTTATACAAATAGGTGTCCTCTAACTTTATTTGGGATTATGATACTATATTTCAGGAAGCCACTGAATGGTGCTGTGCGGGGTGGATGATTTTTTTCCGATGCCAGGACCTGCCGGGTTCAATAATATAATAGTATCTGATTTATGGAAGAAATACCCGTTAGTCCTTCTTCAATAAATTTAAGTTTGCATCGGTCTTAGGATTGCCTGCTGTATTAATGATTGTATTGCCCGAAGGAAACATTGAAAGCGTATGATGTGGCAGCCCGTTACCGTTACGCGGATCATCCGTAAACAAGTGCAGATCACAGGGTATAAAAATATTAATAGTACACAAAATAGTACTGTATCAGAAGGGTTTTCGAAACTAAATTTGACATTACCTTATATTTAAAATACACATTATGATGTTAAGCGATTTTTCTGCTGTCAAAATGGATTATGACCGGGACGGATATGCGTATCTTCCTGGTTTTTTAAGCAATGATGAAATAATAAAAATCAAAGAAGAACTGAAAAAGTTTATAGCACAAAAGGTTCCGGATATGCCTGCAGGTTTTGTCTTTTATGAGGATAAGAATGATCCCGATACGTTGAAACAGTTGCAGGATATTCACCTGCACAGCGAATTTTTTAAAGGGGTATTGAGTGGCAGTAAGTTTGAAGAACTGGCGGGTGTGTTGCTGGATGATGCACCCGTGGCGCGAAACCTGGAATATTTTAATAAGCCCGCCCGCATTGGCAAGGCTACCCCCGCACATCAGGATGGATATTATTTTATGCTAAAACCCTGCAAAGCCATAACCATGTGGCTGGCATTGGAAGAAGCCGATGAAGCCAATGGCTGTGTCCGTTATATAAAGGAATCGCATTTAAAAGGGATGCGCCCGCATGGCCGTACGCAAACACTGGGTTTTTCGCAGGGAATTACCGATTATGCACAGGCCGATTTTGACAATGAAATATTTTTTCGGGTAAAACCCGGCGATTTGCTGGTACACGATGCGATGACCATTCATCGCACAGACGCCAATGAAAGTGATCGCTCCAGGAAAGCATTGGGCTTTATCTACTTTGGTGCATCGGCTAAAGAAGATACGGAAGCAAAGGAGGCCTATCAGAAAAAATTAAACGAAGAGCGTTTCGAGAAAAATTAAGAGAAGAATTATTAAAAGCCTACGGCTATAATATTAAAAAGTACGGTTGTGCGCTTGTCCCGCAAAGTATTTTGAGGAACAGTGATAATGTCTTTTTAACGATACGAAGTACCCACATGAAGATTAAAGAAGTTACCACAATATTACTTACAGGTCCCTGCACCCTGGATCCCTACCTGTCCGAGGCACGAAAACTCCGGAGTGCGGCGTTCATAAAAATTGAAACAGAAGATGGGTTGACGGGTATTGGAGAGACTTACGGCGGTTATTTCTTTCCCGAATCGATACCTGCCATTGTAGATTTTTTCAAACCCATTTTGATAGGGGCAGATGCAACGGATATCCGCACCCTCTGGCAGCGAATGTACCATTGCGGTAATTTCTGGTGCCGCGTTGGGTTGGGCGCGATTGCGCTTACCGGTATTGAAGCAGCGCTTTGGGACCTGAAGGGAAAGGCCGCCGGCCGGCCGGTATACCAGTTATTGCAGGAGGAGTATGGGAAAGATTTTGAAGAAATTGCACAACATGAAAAACTACCTTGTTACGCTACCGGTGGTCCCAGTAATTATCCCCCGGAGAAGCTGGCAGGTAAAAAAGAAGTTTATTGTTATTTATGATATAAGTCCGGGAAGGTAGGGGCAGGTGCTTTTTATAAGGATAAAGGCTTCGAAATATCGAACGACCCCGCCGCCGCCGCCGCTTTTGAGTGGGAAAAACTTCGGTTTATAAGAGACCGTTTTGGCAAGGACCTGTGGCTGATGCTGGACGCGCATATGGGTAACCATGCCACGGCTACCTGGAACCTGGACACGGCTATGGCCGTAGCAAAAGCGGTAGAAACAGAAGACCTTTTCTTTCTGGAAGAACCATTGCATTACACCCGGCCCGATTGGTATGGGGAGTTGTGCGGGAGTACAAAAACGCCCATAGCCGGGGGCGAATGCCTGACTTCACTGAGTGAGTGGCAGACCTTTATTGAAAAGGACTGTTTTAATATTGGCCAGCCCGATGCAGCTTTTGTGTCAGGACTGGGCCCCTTTATGGAAATTGCAGCCAGCCTGGCTCGAAGAAAAAGCCGCATCGCGCCACATGCCTGGGGCGCGGGAGCGGCCCAGATGCAGAATATACATGCCGGATTTGCATGCCCCAATACTGCCATACTGGAAGTGGCGCCAGCCTATGGCCCGCTGCACAGCGAACTGATTGGCGATAGCCTGCAAATAAAAGACGGGTATGTACTGCCTCCTCAAAAGCCGGGGTTAGGCATTGAGCTTACCAATGCAACGATAAACCGTTTTCCTTTTCAACCCGGAAGCGGAGAGTTCAACAGTGTGCCCGGAAAAATTTTAATAAACTAAGAAAGAATGGAATTAATAGTTGACTTGCCGGTATACGAGCCAGGGTTAAAAAAATTACAGGCATTGGATGGAGTAACGGTCAACCTGTTGGCCGAACCGTCGGAAAGCGCCCGTGAGCGGCCGATACACGAAATAGAAAATGCCACCATGTTGCTATGCACTTTTCCGCCGGCTAACCATCGGGAAATGAAGAAACTGAAGCTGATACAGATTGCTTCTTCGGGATATACGCAGTTGATCGGGCAGGGGTTTGCCGAAAGAGGTGTGCGTTGTTGCAATGCCTTGGGCGTATTTGATGCTCCCATTGCCGAGTGGAACATTGCCATGATGATTAACCTGGCCAGGAATTGTAAAGCCATGTTGCTGCATCAGCAGCAAAAAATCTGGGACCGTTCTGCCCGCTTCCAGGATGAAATAAGAGGAAGGGTGGTAGGTATCTGGGGGTATGGCGGTATTGGGCGGGAAACGGCGCGGCTGGCCAAGGCGCTTGGAATGACCGTGCATGTTCTGAGTCGCTCCGGTGTGAAGCCGCGGGAAAATATTTATTGTGTTCCAAACACGGGCGATCCGCAGGGTGTGCTTCCGGACCGGGTATTTGGGATGGATGAAAAGGAAGCTTTTTTACAGTCGGCTGATTTTTTGATTATGGCCATTCCACAAACCGGAGCCACAGAAGGTATTGTGGGAGAAGAAGCATTAAGGCTGTTAAAGCCAACGGCCTTCTTGCTTAATCCGGCACGCGGACCACTGGTAAAAGAGGAGGCATTGATCCGGGCATTGAAAGAGCGCTGGTTTGCTGGCGCAGCATTGGATACGCATTATTATTACCCCATGCCACCGGATCATCCTTTATGGGAAATGGACAATGTAATTCTTACGCCACATATTTCGGGATCCAGTGCCAGTCCCCATTTCCTGGAAAGGGTTTGGGATATATTTTATGAAAATGTGTTGCGTTTCAGGCAACAGCAGCCACTACTGAACGAATTGTCTGCGGCTGCGATTACAGGTAGTTGAGCCGACCGGAACGATAACAGCTTGTTGTGCGGTTATGGGGTCATAACGGAGCGTTACGCAGTCTTACGATATACCGGGATCAACAGCGGTTGTCCGGCCCGGCGGAACAGTCTGCAAAATAGAAAAAGTGTTTACAATGAAATATATTTTCACCACAATAATGGTTGTACAGCTTGCCTTATGCAGTTATGCTGCGGCATGGACAGCGCAACCCAACCTGCCTGATAGTATTGATGTTTTCTGGAAAAACACCAGGAAACAACTGGCCGCTATACCGATAGAGGCTAAAGTTGTGCCGGTGGCTGAAGCGCTTCCGTTTAAAAAATATGTAGTAACGGTAAAAAGCCTGAACAATGTTACCGTGTTGGGCTATTTCTCTATTCCGGTGCAGGGGGAAGCAGCAGCAAAACCATGGCCCTTACTGGTAACAACTACGGGGTATAGCGGTAATGGCCTGGGTTTACAACCTGGCGAGTGCCAGCGAGGATATGCGGTATTACATGTGTATCCGCGGGGACAGGGGCCTTCTGCAGATTATTTTAATATCACCAGCGATAAGCTGAGTACCAAGCTGGCATCGCCCGAGGGATATTATTACCAGGGCGGATATATGGATATTATCCGCATGATAGATTATGCAGTAACACGTTCTGATATTGATACCAGCCGAATTGCTATGGTGGGCACCAGCCAGGCAGGTGGTATCGCGTTAGCCGTTACCGCATTAGACAACCGTATTAAGGCGGTAGTAGCCCATGTGCCTTTTCTTTGCAATTTGAGGCTGGCGGCCACCCTGCCTTCTCTTGCCAAAAGCTTACTGGACAGAGCGGGAAATAATAATACAGCGGCGTTTCGCACACTCGATTATTTTGATCCTTACGTTCTGGCAGACAGGATCACGGTTCCTGTATTTATGAATGCCGGGGGAAAAGATCAGCTATGTCCCGCACCAACCATTAAATCGGTATACGACAAAATTAAAAGCACAAAAAAAGAGTACCAGTTTTATCCCAATCTGACACACACAAGCTGTATGGATTCTTACGCGCGCACCTGGATATTTCTGGAGCGCTATTTTAAAAACACAAAAAAATAACAGATAATGTTAAAGCAACAAAGCGTTTTAAAAATCAGAAGGGTTAGGCTGATTATTTTTGCCGCCATTTTTTGGGCAGGCTCGGGCATAGGCGCCTCCCGCTTAGCCGCACAAAGCGTGCAGAAAATAGAAGGGTTTGACAGCGTTCTTTTTCATTACAATGGGAACCGTACGCTGGCTACCACCGATTACCGCGGTACACAGAAAGGCTACATGACTGCGGCCTGGTGGGCGCCGGAACAGGCGGCTAAGAATATACTTCGCTGGCGAACGGCCACGGTGCCGGAAAAAAAGAATACCGTATTTGTTTTTGTAGGCGCCTCAGCCCCCCTGCCTGCAGAATTTTCGCGGGGACCCGCCGTAAAACTTACCGTAAACGGGCACTATGCAATTACGTTTAAAACCGGTGTATTACGCGATTTTACCTGGGTGGAAGGGAGTTGCCGTTTAAGGTACAGCTCTAAAAGGGTGGAATATCCCTATTTTGGTACCCACCGCCAGTTTCAGTTGCATGGCAACAGCGGTTTGTATGAGCTCACCATTCCCGCCTCCATGCTGGAGCCCGGCAAACCTGTCGTAATTGAAGCCGAAATGCTGCCGTTTCCCCAATGGCCCAATGGCTGGTTTATGGTAAAAGGGTACCGGGATGTATTGAAGCAGGAAACCATTGCCGATTTGCAGGGACAAATAAATACTTTAAGGAAAGATGTTGCTACGTTAAATGAACTAACGCATATCCTGGGTACGCAATGGTACAGTGATTTGTTGGGCAATGATGTATTTAAGCACCAGTTGATCTATTCAAATGGTTTCCGGCACCTGCATCCGGCAGATCTGGTAAAATTAAAAAATGGGGAGTGGCTGCTCTTTAGCCGGGAGGGTGCCGAACATATTTCTGATGACGGAGATGTGTTTTTATTGCGCTCAAAAGACCAGGGCAAAACCTGGGGTCAAAAACAATGGGTAGCCGGGATACCCGAAGTAGATGAGCGGGAAGCCTGCGGCCTGCAGTTGAAAGACGGCACAATTGTGATGGCTGTTTTTTACAACAAACTTTATTTTAAAGATGGAAGCTATTTCTTGTGGAAACCAGGATCCACACTTCCCAAAGACCCGGTTCGTCCCCGATTGGGCACCTATATCATAACGTCAAATGATAATGGTCATACCTGGTCGCCTCCGCAATATATTGATATAAAGAACATGCCGGTAAACGGGCTGGAAGGCCCTACCGACGCACCCATTGAGTTGCCAGACGGGTCCATCGGCATGGCGGTAATTGGTTATGCATTAAACGGCGATACCAAAAATAACGGCTCCATTTTCTTACGGTCAACAGACAAAGGCAAGACCTGGAACTATGTGGCCACCATGGCCAGCGATCCGGGGGGCAAACAGGGAGGCTTTGTGGAACCGGGTATTGTTCGCACCAATACAGGACGTATTATAGCAGGATTGCGCAATCACAACGATGAAAATGCCATCTGGATGACTTATTCCGATGACAATGGCAATAGCTGGGTGCCTGTTTTTAAAACAGAAATGATAGGGCATCCTGTAGATCTTATTCAATTGAGAGACGGACGTATAATGGCTACTTACGGAGTCAGGGAGGCACATGCGAAACCGGGAGGTATACGTGCGTGTTTCAGCAATGACAACGGAGTAACCTGGGATATCCGTACCGAGATACAGCTACGCAACGATTTTATCAATATGGATATTGGCTATCCAGAATCTATTGAACTAAAAGATGGAAACATTTTTACAGCCTACTATTTCAATCTCTTTGGAAAATATTTTTTAGGTAGTACTGTCTGGAATCTGAAAGATCCCGCAGCGCCTGCTATGTTGCCGCATTAGCACATTTTTTTATCAAAATATAAAATATGAGACAATCGAAACAATTTCTTTGCCTGTTCCTGTTCTTCTGTATCGTTCAGCAGGTTGCTGCCCAGCAACGACAGCAGATAGAAGGATTCGACACGGTCGTTTTTAATTATAATGCTAACCCGATGTATTCGGTAAGCGATTTTCGCGGCCCAACACAAGGATACATGAACCCACGTGGGTGGGCCGAGGGGCAAATGAAAAAAAACATCCTGTCCTGGAAAACGGCGGTGGTTCCCGAGAAAACGACCACTACATTCAGTTTTATCGGCTCCAGTGCTGTACTGCCGGCTGCTATCCTGATCGGGCCAAAAGTTCGCCTAAGTGTAAATGGCAAATATGCACTTACATTTAATATCGGACGAACCCACGATTTTACCTGGCACGAAGGAGAATTTGAGCTTAAATATATATCCAAACGGATAGAGTTCCCTTATACCGGAGAGCACCGGCAATTTGGGTTGCACGGAAACAGTGGCATTTATCAGCTAACCGTTCCGGCATCGGTCCTCGAAAAAGGGAAAGCCGCCACAATACAGGTAGAACTGCTTCCTTATGATGGCTGGAGCCACGGCTGGTTTATGGTTAAAGACTACCGGGATGTGCTGCAGGCGCCCACGGTGCAAAAACTGGAGAAACGGATGGAAGGAATGCAGAAAGATATCAATCTTTTATTAGAACACACCAATATTCTTGCAACGAAACTATACAATAAAGAACTTGAAAACGATCAGTTGGAACACCAGATTATTTACACCAATGGTTATCGCCATTTACATCCGGCAGATATCATCAAATTACAGAACGGAGACATTCTGATTTTTACAAGGGAGGCGACAGAGCATTTTGCCAATGACGGGGATATTGTGATGCTTCGGTCGAAAGACAACGGTAAAACCTGGGGCGATCGAAAAGTAGTAAGCGCTCTAAAAGATGTAGACGAAAGGGAAGGATGCGGAATTCAGCTCAAAGACGGAACCATCATTGTAGGTATTTTTTATAACGACCTCTACATTCCGGACGGAACCTATAATTGGGGCGGAACCGTAAAGTTAAAACCGTTAAACAGGGCCCGGTTGGGCGCCCATTTTATTACCTCGAAGGACAATGGGGAAACCTGGCAGCAGGGAGCCTTTATTGATATGAAAGACAAGCCCTTTACGGGAGTTGAAGGCCCCACAGATGCCCCAATTGAAATGCCCGATGGCAGTATTGTAATGGGCGTAATAGGGTACGGTATTGACGGCGATTCCAGGAATATCGGATCTGTATTACTGAGATCGACTGATAAAGCAAAAACCTGGCAATATGTGTCAACCATCGCCGGCGATCCCGGAGGAAAGCACAAAGGATTTCTGGAGCCGGGCCTTATCCGGACTCAATCGGGAAGGCTGATTGCGGGCCTACGTAACCATGCAGATGAAAATGCCATATATATCAGTTATTCCGATGACGATGGAAAGACCTGGGTTCCTCCGTTTAAGACGGAAATGATTGGCCATCCCGTAGACCTGATTCAGCTCAAAGACGGCCGGGTTATGGCCACTTACGGCATTCGCGAAGGCGTTGGCCGGCATGCGGAGCCAGGAGGTATACGCGCCTGTTTTAGCAACGATAATGGTAAGACCTGGGATATAAAGAATGAAGTAGTGCTGCGCAACGACTTCATTAACTGGGATGTTGGATATCCCGAATCACTCGAAATGGCCGATGGCAGGGTTATGACCGTATATTATTTTAATCTTTTTGGGAAATATTATTTAGGGGCTACGTACTGGAAACCGTAGAGGAGATAGTTGCCCAACCGGTAAATATTACTGAACATGACGATTAAAGCTTTGAAACATTTAGTGTGGCTTTGCCTAATTGCCGGGCCCATGCACACAGCTTACGGCAGCAGGCCGGTCAACACCCAACCCAATGTCCTGCTGATCGTTTCTGAGGACCATGGCCCGCACTTGTCCTGTTATGGCGATACAAATATTAAAACGCCGCATCTGGACAAACTGGCAGAGCAGGGCATTCTGTTTAAAAATGCTTATGTTACCCAATCGGTTTGCAGCCCCTCCAGAAGTAGTATTCTAACCGGTCTTTATCCGCATCAGAGCGGCCATCTGGGGCTAACAACGCATGGTTTTCATTATGTTGGCCAGGTTCAGTCTGTATACGCTCTATTAAAGGAAGCAGGCTACCGTACGGGGATGATCGGAAAGCTGCACC
>JBEBUZ010000061.1:0-21833 GCA_040393015.1 Paraniabella yanshanensis | reverse complement strand
AGGGTAGCCCGTGAATTTTTATCAAGGCCCGTATAAGGCTGATCTAAAATAAGCAATTGCGGGCTCAGCCAAAGGGCCTCAATTAATTGCAGCTTTTTATGCTCTCCACTTGAAATTTCGAAAAGTTGTTCGTCGAGTACCTTATCGTAATGAAAGCTTGTAACAAGACCCTCTAAAATGTCACCATTTAGTGAATTTTCCTTGCCGTACCATTCCAGCTCACAGCCTACTGTTGTCGTATCCCGTCTTTGCTGATGATTATATCGCTGCTGGTAGTAAAAATTACGATCGCCCTCGAGGTTGGTAAACCGGTACCAGTTTTCCACGAGTAAAGTGCGCGGAGGCAAACTGCTATTGGCATCAAAAAAAATATCGATGGCACCCGCAAATTGGATCTGTCCGGCGATGGCTTTAGCCAGACTGGTTTTGCCGCTGCCGCTCTCGCCGCATACAACTATACACTCACCCGCATGCACTGTTAACGAAACATGCTCCAGGATTTTTTTATGCCCGTAAGCGATAGCGAGATCGTTCATACACAGAATTTCTCTTTCTGTCTGCGATAATTTCGGGCACACCTCTGTTGTCATGATCATAACGCTGTGTCTATATTTTCCCGGATCAGTCGGAGTATATATGTGATCGCTTCAACTATCCGTATTAAAAGGAAATGTCGCCCCGCAATAATACAGGGCGACATTTCCGATGACTTTTATCAATTTATAGAAGCAATATAATGGTATGCCATTTAATATCGCTCTAAGGATATTACGCCGTTTTAATCGCTTTCATAGCGGTCATGGCTTTGCGTAACACTCCGCCTACTTCTTCCACCGCGTGGGTGCGGATCGCTTCGTTTACTTCTACCAATCGCTGGTTATCTACCGCCCCGTCTTTTCCTTCGTTGAAATTTTTACCTACTAAATCGGTATCCACGGTTTTCATGAAATCAGCCAGGAGCGGTTTACAGGCCTGATCGAACAGATAGCAGCCGTACTCGGCCGTGTCGGAAATCACACGGTTCATTTCGAACAGTTTTTTCCGGGCAATGGTATTGGCGATCAACGGCGTTTCGTGCAAAGATTCGTAGTAAGCCGATTCGGGTTTGATACCGGCTTCCACCATGGTTTCAAAAGCCAGTTCTACACCTGCTTTAATAAAAGCTACCATTAGCGTATAATTATCGAAATATTCCTGCTCGCTGATCCTCATATCCCCTGCTGGTGTTTTTTCGAAAGCGGTTTCTCCGGTCTCGGCTCTCCACTTTAACAGGTTGGCATCGCCGTTGGCCCAGTCCTCCATCATCGTGCGACTAAATTCCCCACTCATAATATCGTCCTGGTGTTTTTGGAATAAGGGGCGCATAATGCTCTTCAGTTCTTCGGCCACTTCGAATGCTTTAATCTTTGCCGGGTTGCTCAGCCTGTCCATCATGCCGGTTACGCCACCATGTTTAAGGGCTTCGGTAATCACTTCCACTCCGTATTGAACCAGTTTGGATGCATAACCTGCGTCAATTCCTTTTTCAATCATTTTATCAAAAGAGAGGATGGAGCCGGTTTGCAGCAGACCGCAAAGAATGGTTTGCTCGCCCATCAGATCCGACTTTACCTCTGCAACAAAGGAAGATTTCAAAACGCCGGCCCTGTGTCCGCCGGTACCCACACAATAAGCTTTTGCCTGGTCGAAGCCCTTTCCTTCGGGGTCATTCTCGGGGTGAACGGCGATCAGGGTGGGAACGCCAAAGCCACGAACATACTCGGCTCTTACTTCGCTGCCGGGGCTTTTAGGAGCCACCATGATAACCGTGATATCTTTCCGGATCTGCATTCCTTCTTCCACAATATTGAAACCATGAGAATAAGAAAGGGTAGCGCCCTGCTTCATTAATGGCATTACCGCACTTACCACCTGCGTATGCTGTTTATCAGGCGTCAGATTAATCACCAGGTCAGCCGCAGGAATAAGCTCTTCATAAGTGCCCACCGAAAAATTATTGTCGGTAGCATTTTTCCAGCTTGCTCTTTTTTGCTCAATCGCCTCTTTACGCAATGCGTAAGAAACATCCAAACCGCTATCTCTCAAATTTAATCCCTGGTTAAGGCCCTGGGCACCGCAACCCACTATGACGATCTTTTTACCCTTTAGGGCATCCACGCCGTCCAAAAATTCATCATTGCTCATAAACTCACAAACACCCAATTGGTTGAGTTGCTCTCTCAGAGGTAGTGTGTTAAAATAATTTGCCATTGTTTATTCTTGTTTAAAATTTTTTACTTTAAAAAGTATTACATAGTAAATACCTTTTCATTCTCATTCAAAAACTCGTTCTCAATCACTTCTTCACCGGGTTCGCGTCTTTCAAACTCTTTCAATTTCCTGTGAAAGCCCTCGCTGGCCTTAATGATGGCGATACGTGCACTGCGTACAAATTCAATCAGTCCGTATTGTGCAAATTCTTTCACCAGCGCGTCCAATTCTTCTCTTTGCCCCGTAGCTTCAAAAATGGTATAATCTTTCCGGATGGCTACCACCCTTGCACCATGTTTTCTTAAAAAACGCTCCACTACTAATCGTTCCTCTACTATACCCGTCGGAACTTTGTATAAGGCCATTTCCTGCCAGATGATATCCTCGTCTGTATTGTAATAGGCCTTCAACACCTCTACCTGCTTCTCAATTTGCTTGCATAGTTTCTTTACCACTTCTTCTGTCTCATCAATTACAATCGTAAACCGATGTATGCCGTCTACTTCCGAGGGGCAGGTATTTAAGCTGTCAATATTAATTTTCCGCCGCGAGAAGATAGTGGAGATGCGCGCAACGATCCCGATCTGATCTTCTGTATAAACTGTTATCGTATAAACCTGTTTCATTATCTGGTAAATGTTAATGTAAAATATTTAGTTGAATTCTTATCAATAAAACGATTAGGCCGGCAACCTGTCCCTTGCTTATTTCATTCCTCCGAAAGCCGCAAAGCACATATTTTTGTGCAATATATCGGTTGCCCTGAATCCGACTCGTTTCATCAATTCCAATTGATAGGTAACGGAGCGGGGAGAATCCTCCTTCGCAATATATTCCAGTACTGACTGCCGGTAGTCCGCACCATTTATTCCTTCCAGGTAATCGCCATACCGTTGCCAGATATAACCATCTATCGCCGTCATTTCCTGCACTACCAGATCGGAGATCATCAGGCAGCCGCCGGGTTTCAATAATTCGTACAATTTTCCGAAGGTCAACTCCCAATCATTATCATCCCGCAGATGGTGTAATACGGCCCCGGCCAGAATGATGTCGAAGCTATTCGCAGGCAATTGAACCTCCCGGATATCGCCTTGCAAAACACTTACTGTACCGCCGGTTGCGCCAGTGACCCTTTTCTCTGCACGGTCCAACATTGGCCGGCTTAGATCCACCAGCGTACAATTCAACCCTGGTATCTTTTTGAGCATCATCAGGGTATAATTACCGGCGCCGCAGCCCAGATCCAACAGTTGGGTAGCCCGGGGAACAAGCCGTTTGGCCGATTCTGTAATCAATTCCAGCGAAATAGGGGCATCGATAGTCGACAGCTGGCCGGTATCCAGGTTGGAAAACCGATCCACATCGTTATCAAAACGGCTTCTTATTTCTTCTATGGTTGATTTATTCATGGCGATCAAACGAGGAAAAGAGTATCTATATACCGCTGTTTACTTCAGTCTTATCTCGGCCACACTGCAGCCCTGGGGAACCATCGGAAATACATTGTTCTCCTTACCGGTCATTACTTCCAGCACATAAGAACCTTTGTGCTCCAGCATTGTTTTCATAGCGTCTCTTAACCTGGAACGCTCGGATACCCTTTGCCCTTCTATATGATAAGCTTTAGCAAGGGTAACATAATCCGGACTGGTAATGTTTACGAAGGAATAACGTTTGTCGTGAAACAGTTGCTGCCATTGCCGCACCATTCCCAGGAATTCGTTGTTCAGAATCAGAATTTTTACTTCGGCGCCAAACTGCATAATGGTTCCCAACTCCTGTATATTCATCTGGAAGCCGCCATCACCGATAATAGCAACCACCGTTCTGTCGGGCGTTCCGTACTTTGCACCGATAGCCGCAGGCAAACCAAAACCCATGGTGCCTAATCCACCCGAAGTAATGTTAGAGCGGGTTTTATTAAATTTCGCATACCGGCAGGTAACCATCTGGTGCTGCCCAACATCCGTCACCATCACCGCGTCTCCGTTGGTCAATTCATTCAAGATTTCGATCACTTCTCCCATCGAAAGCACGTCTCCTTCCGGATGTTTTTCGGGGTAGATACACTGCTCTTCCTCTTCCTTCGCATATTGCTGAAACAGGTTGAGCCACTCTTTATGTTCTTTTTTGTCAACAAGTGCGGTAAGCAACGGCAGGGTTTCCTTACAATCGCCCCAAACAGGAACAGTGGCTTTTACATTTTTATCGATTTCAGCAGGGTCAATATCCAAATGAACCACTTTAGCCTGCTTGGCGTATTTATCGAGGCGGCCTGTAACCCGGTCGTCAAAACGCATTCCTACCGCAATCAGCACATCACATTCGTTGGTTAAAACATTCGGCCCATAATTACCGTGCATTCCAAGCATACCTACTCCCAGGGGGTGATCGGAAGGAATGGCGCTTTCGCCCAGTATCGTCCATGCCGCCGGCAAACCCGCTTTTTCAATAAAAGCTTTAAATTCTTCCTCGGCGCCTCCCAGTATTACCCCCTGGCCAAATACCACAAATGGCTTTTTTGCAGCATTGATTAACCGGGCCGCTTCTTCGATGTACTCTTCCCGCACAATGGGTTTGGGACGATAACTGCGGATATGGTTAACCTTTGTATAACCTGTATAATTAAACTTTTGTATCTGCGCGTTTTTGGTAATATCGATCAGCACCGGGCCCGGTCTTCCGCTGGCAGCAATATAAAAAGCCTTTGCCAGGGCATGTGGGATTTCGTTGGCATCGGTAACCTGGTAATTCCATTTGGTTACCGGCGCCGTAATATTAATCACGTCTGTTTCCTGGAAAGCGTCGGTTCCCAGCAAATGCGCAAATACCTGCCCGGTGATACATACTACCGGAGTAGAGTCTATCTGTGCATCGGCCAGGCCTGTCACCAGGTTGGTAGCACCCGGACCGCTGGTAGCGAAAGCCACTCCCACTCTGCCACTGGTACGTGCATAACCCTGGGCTGCATGAATACCGCCCTGCTCATGGCGAACCAATATATGTTTAATCCGATCGGTATAATCGTATAGCGCATCATAAATGGGCATAATAGCGCCCCCCGGATAGCCAAAAATAGTATCCACCCCTTCGTTTAACAACGCATCTAACACAGCCTCGCTACCACTAAGCTCCCGGGTAGCGGCTGCAGTTGTTATTGTGCTCTCCTCTGCGGCTGTTGTTGTTGTTTCCATATCTTTAAATTTTTCGTTTTTTACTTTTTAAACCAATTCTTTCCCTTTCATTCCATTTACGTTGTACTGCTTTCTCACCCATTAAGTTCTCTAACACATCTTATAGTTGGATAAGTTGCACATCGTGCCCGCTGACTCGCTCTTTTAATTCTTTCCATTGTTTTTTCACATCACTTAGTTGTATCAATATACACCCCACTTCTGCAAACGCACGCATGATGGTATAAATCTGGTTTTGTATGGAAGTATTGATTTGCATTCTAATCTTCGTCTGTCACGCATCCCTGTGAAGCGTCTTTTACCAATTTTGCATATTTATACAAAACCCCGTTGGTAACTTTTAAAGCAGGTTGCTTCCAGGCAGCCCTTCGCTTTGCAATATCTTCGTCAGAAACCTTCAGGGTAAGTGTATTATTTACTGCGTCAATTTCAATAATATCCTCATCCTCCACCAAACCAATCAGTCCGCCTTCAAACGCCTCGGGGGTAATATGGCCTACCACAAAACCGTGGGTACCTCCGCTAAAACGCCCGTCCGTTATCAATGCTACCGATTTGCCCAAACCTGCCCCTATAATGGCGCCGGTGGGTTTCAACATCTCGGGCATACCGGGAGCGCCTTTTGGCCCTTCGTTTTTAATCACGACCACATCGCCCGCTTTTACCTTTCCTTCTGCCAGGCCCGCAATCAGTTTTTTCTCGCCATCAAACACGCGCGCCGTACCGGTGAATATCTCTCCTTCCTTACCGCTGATTTTTGCTACGCTGCCTTTCTCCGCAAGGTTCCCGTATAAAATTTGCAGATGGCCGGTTTTTTTAAGCGGATTTTCGAGCGGATAAATTATATCCTGGGTGGTGAAATCCAGATCGGGGACATTCTCTAAGTTTTCCGCAATGGTCTTGCCGGTAACCGTGAGCTGGCTGCCATCGATCAGGCCGTTCTTTAAAAGATATTTCATCACCGCGGGCACGCCACCTTTCTCGTGTAAATCCTGCATCAGGTATTTTCCACTGGGTTTAAAATCCGCCAATACCGGTGTTTTGTCGCTAATAGCCTGAATATCGTCCTGGGTTAATGATACGCCCACACTTTTCGCCATTGCCAACAAATGCAAAACTGCATTGGTGCTTCCACCCAACACTATAATCACTTTGATAGCATTGGCAAAAGCCTCACGGGTCATGATATCGCGGGGTTTAATATCTTTTTCAAGCAAAATGCGGATGTATTTTCCTGCTTCTTCACATTCCTTACGCTTCTCTTCACTCAATGCCGGGTTGCTGCTGGAATAAGGAAGACTCATTCCCATTGCTTCAATAGCAGAAGCCATGGTATTGGCCGTGTACATACCACCGCAGGCTCCTGCACCCGGACAACTATTTTTTACAATGCCCATAAAATCCGCTTCATCTAACTGGCCGGCTATTTTCTGACCCAATGCTTCGAATGCCGAAACAATGTTCAGATCCTGCCCTTTATAATGGCCAGGGGCAATAGTGCCGCCATACACCATTATCGCCGGCCGGTTCAAACGTCCCATGGCCATCAGCGATCCCGGCATGTTTTTATCGCATCCCGGTACGGCAATCAATGCATCGTAATACTGGGCGCCACAAACCGTTTCAATCGAATCGGCAATAACATCACGGCTTACCAGGGAATAACGCATCCCATCTGTTCCGTTACTCATCCCATCACTTACGCCAATGGTATTAAATATTAAGCCCACGAGATCGTTATCCCATACCCCTTTTTTCACATCGGCGGCCAGTGCGTTCAGGTGCATATTACAAGGGTTACCGTCATAACCCATGCTTACAATTCCTACCTGCGCTTTTTTTAGGTCTTCTTCTGATAGCCCCAGCGCGTATAACTGCGCCTGGGCAGCGGGTTGCGTAGGATCTTGTGTAATCGTCTTCGAGTATTTATTTAATTCGCTCATAAAAAAGTTATTCGAGTTCTATAGTTGATCAGTCTAACAATTGTAAAAGCTGTTTGGCCGACAGCACTTCCAGCGAAGGCTGTTTTATTCTTTTAAAGTCTTTGATATTGGATGTAATAAAATAATCCATTTTACCCTGTAATGCAATCTGATACAATACCGCGTCTTCGAAGTCGTTTGCTGTATTTTTATATGCAGCGTTTACAATCTGATACGCATATATTCGACACGCCCATTATAATAGAATATTTAACCTAACTCCTTCACCTTATCTGCCATCTCCTCCAAATCGCTGTCCTGCACTTCTTTTTTTGCATCGGCAACGCTCAGAAACTGCTGGTATAGCTCGTCCACCTGATTGCGGTCGAACTCATACCCCAAATTCTTAAACCGATATGCCAAAGCACTGCGGCCACTGCGGGCAGTAAGTACAATACGGGAGGTATCGGCACCTACTTCTTCGGGGGCGATGATCTCGTAAGTGGTAGCCTCTTTTAAGAAACCATCCTGGTGAATACCCGATGAATGGGAGAATGCATTGTCGCCGACGACCGCCTTGTTGGGCTGCACCACCATGCGCATGGTTTCGGAAACCAGGCGGCTCATGGGCAATAATTTTTTTGTATTTACGCCCGTAGTAAGATTTAATTCGGGGTGTTTATTAATCACCATCACCACCTCTTCCAGAGAAGTATTTCCGGCTCTTTCCCCAATGCCGTTAATGGTGCACTCAATCTGCCTTGCTCCCGCAATAGCGCCTGCGATAGAATTAGCGGTAGCCAGTCCCAGGTCATTATGACAGTGGCAGGACAAAATCGCTTTATCGATATTAGGAACATTATTCAGCAGATAGCTGATCTTTTCGGCATACTGGTGGGGCAGGCAAAACCCGGTTGTATCCGGTATATTTACAACGGTTGCTCCTGCCGCAATAACTGCTTCGGTAAGCTGCGCGAGAAACTCAAGATCGGCACGACCGGCATCCTCGGCGTAAAACTCAACATCGGGCACCAGGTTACGGGCCAGTTTTACCGCCGCTATTGCCCGCTCCACGATATTCTCTCTCGTCGTATTGAATTTATACTTTATGTGATTATCGGACGATCCGATACCTGTATGAATACGCGGAAGGGCTGCAGGCTTTAAGGCCTCGGCGGCCACTTCAATATCCTTCTGTACTGCCCGGGTAAGCCCCGCAACGGTTGCGTTCTTTACAACTTTTGAAATCTCTTCCACAGATTTAAAATCACCGGGGCTGGAAACAGGAAAACCTGCTTCTATAATGTCCACACCCAGCGCCTCAAGTTCAAGAGCCAGCTTTATTTTTTCTTCCGTATTAAGTTTACATCCCGGAACCTGTTCCCCATCCCTCAGTGTAGTGTCGAAAATAAAAACCTTGTCTTGTGCCATAATAAATGAATCGTTATAATAAATAAATGATGCGGAAATGCAGGCCTGTCAAAATCAGGTAGCGGAATCCGTTTATAAAAGTAAACAATAACTATATTGCAAAGAAAACTATATTGTAGGAGCATTTACATCGTATAAATTTTCATTTTTTGTATATATAATTGATTATTAATAAATTACAACCTTATAAATTACAATGCCCAGCAGAAGTACAGATGCGCTTTTTCAGTTGATCAAATCGCTGCAAAAGTCGGAAAAGAGAAATCTGAAGCTGTTTGTAAACCGGAACTCCGGAACAGAGAGCCTGAAAAGCATGCGGGTTTTTGACGCACTGGATAAAATGAATGAGTACGATGAAGTGCTTTTGCTGAAAAAAGTGCCCAGCGTAAGTAAACAACAACTCTCCAATACAAAAGCCTTATTATACCGGCAGATCCTGAGCAGCCTGAGGGTGTTAAAAGATGATCGCAATACCGATCTGCAACTGCACGAAATGCTGGACAATGCGCGGATACTATATAATAAAGGACTATACCATCAAACCCTGAAAATACTGGAGCGGATAAAAGAGTTTGCCCGGTCGCATCAACAACTCACCTATTTGCAACAGGCGCTGTTTTTTGAAAAGAAAATAGAGGCTTTATACATTACCCGTGGTTTGCAAAACAGGGCCGAAGAGCTGTCGCGCGAAGCCAATGAAGCCAATGAAACCATTAGCAATATCAACACTTTATCCAATTTGACCCTCTTATTGTACAGTTGGTATATTCAAAACGGGCATGCCCGAAACCAGAAGGACCTTAAAATAGTGCAGGAAATACTCGACACCCAATTACCCGAAAAAACGGGCGCTAATTTTTACGAGAAGATTTATTTATATCAATCTTATGTATGGTATGCCTATATCAAATTAGACTTTTTGTTATATTACCGGTATTGCCAGAAATGGGTTGACTTCTTTGAACAACACCCTAAAATGATTGATACGGAAACAGCCATGTATGTAAAAGGAATGCACAACCTCATGAGTGCGCATTTTAACTTGCTGAATCGCGACAAACTGGCTGCCTGTATTAAACAATTCAAGCATTTTGCGCAGTCGCCACTGGTACAGGGCAACGATAACAACCGTATTGTAACCTATGTTTATCTGTACACGGCTGTTATTAATCTGCATTTCCTCGAAGGAACTTTCCACAAAGGCATCAAAATGGTTCCCTTTCTGGAAGAAATGCTGGTACAATACGGACGGTATTTAGACCGCCACCGGGTAATGATTTTTTACTATAAGATAGCCTGCCTGTATTTTGGCAGCGGCAACAATAGTAAAGCCATCGATTATCTCAACCGCATTATCAACCAGAAAGATGATCTGCGTACTGACCTCCAGTGCTATTCGCGTTTACTGCATCTGATTGCTCATTACGAATTAGGCAATTATAGTTTACTCGAATACCTTATCAAATCGGTTTACCGCTACATGGCCAAAATGGAAAACCTGAGCAAGGTAGAGGAAGAAATATTCCGTTTCCTGCGCCGTGCCTTTAAGTTCAACGAAAAAACCATTAAACCGGAGTTTGAAAAACTGCTAACCAAACTAAAAAAATACCAGCATCATCGCCTCGAAGCACGGGCTTTTGCCTATTTAGACGTAATCAGTTGGTTAGAAAGTAAGATTTCCGGCATTAATGTACAGGATGTCATCCGCAAAAAATACCTGCGCAAGAAAGCAAACGCGGGACAAGCGTAACCCTTTCGTTTTGTGTAAAAGCAAAACTACGACAAGCACAGGCCATCAATTCTATACATCAGTTGTTAAGTGTCCAGATCAGGGCTTTCTCCTTGGCCGCCCTGAAAATAGTTTTGTGCGATTCTTTTTTTTCATCCGAATATTTCCAGCGGATGGTTTGTACCCCTTTGGATTCTAACACTTCTGAAAGTTTATTCACAGTTGCAGATATATCTTCGGCCGCGGAGCCGGCAAACCAGAATGTTTTTTGATCAGCAGGAAATTTGTCTAAGTGCTCACCCGCGGTTTTAATCAGGTACTGATCGTTCCACCAAACCGAAGGGTCAAAAGCTATATAAAAATCGAAAAGCTGGGGTTGTAACAGGAAGGTTTCGGTTACAAAAAGCCCGGCGAGCGATTCGCCGATGATTCCCTTTCTCCGGGTTGTACGGTAACGTTTATCAATTTCAGGAATTAATTCTTTTTGGATAAATGCCCGGAATGCTCCGGAGCCGCCAACAACCGGGGCAATTTCCTTGTCCTTTTCCACAAGAGTGGGGCCGGAAAGGTCTTTTCTTCTTTGGGTGTTTTCGATCCCGACCAAAATAACCGGCGGAATTTTTTGAGCATTTATCAGTTCGTTCAGGGTATTGGCAATATGGGGGAAATCTTCTTTTATTCCTCCATCGGGCATATACAAAACTGCGAGAGAGTCGACGCCCGACCGATATGCCGGCGGAACCCATACATTTATGACTCTTTCTTCTCCTACTTCCGCCGACTGTATGGTGAACGTGTCATGTACCGGAACGGGATCAGCCGGCAATGGCTGCGAGGCATCCCTGCAAGCGTTCAGGAATAACAAACCCGATAATAAAATAGTATAGACCGACTTCATATTGTGTTACGTTATAATCTGTCCATTAAGCATAACTATTATAAAATAAAATAGTCTATACCCGGGGGCAGATTCAATCCCAATGAATTACTTTCCTTTTACTACCAGTGTTGCGGCTAATTTGTCGTGGAGGGTTTGTTTTTTCGGATCCCAGAGCATCATCAGGTAGCCTATTAACAGGATTATCGCCGAGAGGATGGTGGCAAAATAGCGCCCGGTGGCATTGAGGAAGGATATCCGCCCGCCCTGCATATTGGTAACTTTTATACCCAAAGCCCTTTTTCCTAAGGTTGCCTGCCAGGGACAGGAAACGAAAAATGCAAAATAGAGCCAGTTAAGTACAAAAGCGAACATATTGGCTGTGCTGAAATAGCTCGTGGTAATGGCACTGGAAAAGCCTTCAGTTTCGCTCATCGCCAGAATCTCTTCCTGAGTGGGCGCACCAAAAATCATCCCGAGAATATAACCCACTACCCAAAGCGCAACGCCATCAATTAAAATGGCTGCAAATCTTTCCCAGAAGCCGGCATAGGCAACAGGTGCCTGTTGAAAAAGGTTGGATTCTCCCTGATAAGAATAATTAGTAGTAGGTTCAGTCATGGCAGTGATATTTTAGATAGTTGTTAATTGTAAAAATACGATCAATTGCGGAGGATACTGCCGCCGTTTCTTTGCGAGTCGGCATACCCAAACACCCGTTGTAATAAGGGAGTAGTGCGTGCCGAAAGATTGGAGCGGATGTCTTCTTCCTTATTGGCTACATACAGGAACATGGCGTCGATTGCCCGGGCCGCGATAAATTCGTTCAAACTGGGTTCCAGTTTTTTGGTAGTCAGCGGAAGGGCATTATAGGTTCTTACAATCGTATTGTATTCGTTGCCGGCGCCTGTGGTACGTACAGTACTATCCACTATCGGACGGAAGGCGGTCATCAGCTGGGGGCTCATAGCTGCTTTGAAATATTCGGTAGCGGCGTGTTTGTTGCCACTTAACAAAACACCTGCCGCATCGCCAATGCTCATATTTTTTACAGAGTTCAGGAATATGGGTTTGGCTTTTTGCACGGCCAGCGACATGGCATTGGTATATTTGGCGGTAACATTGTTCACTACCTGTGTAAGCCCCAGATCGCGAAGGGTTTTTTCAATTTTGGCTGCTTCGCCCGGAAAAGCAAAGCGAACCAACGCATTGCCCTGGTTAGGATTAGCGAAAGCATCAAAGCCACTGAAAAGACCCTGGGTTAAAGCTTCCTTCAAACCCTGTGCTATTTCAAAAGCCGAAAGATTTCCGGCCACATTTTTAAGCGTATCGCAGCCCGACAGGAACATGCTGCAACCAAGTATACAACCCAGGAAAAGACGTTTCATATTTCTACTGATTTGAAGCTGCAAAAATGCAGAATTGATTTTATATAGCGTTAATTAATTTAACCTCGGATCCAGAGGTGCATTAATAATAAGGTTGTATTCGCCGCCCATCCATTTCAGTACATCCTTCCATAATTCCTCTTCATGGGCACTAAAAACAAACCCGGCAGACGCCGGCGAAACGATCCAGGTTTTTTCAACCATTTCTGTCTCCAACTGTCCTTCCCCCCAGCCGCTGTATCCCAGAAAAAATCGTATCTTAGTAGTATCAATAGTCCGCGAATTGATCAGCCCGATCAGTTTCTCAAAATCACCCCCCCAGAATATACCATTCCCCAACTCTCTGCCCTCGGGTATTTCATCGGGATACTGGTGCAGGAAATGCAGGGTGTTCAACTCTACCGGCCCGCCTTCAAATACAGGTAACTGAAAATCGGCCAGCTCGGGCACCAGCTCGTCTACGGTATAATCCAGTTTACGGTTCAGCACAAATCCAAAACTGCCCTCCTTATTATGCTCACAAAGAAAAATAACCGTCCTTAAAAAATTAGGGTCGTCTAAATGAGGATTGGCGATCAATAATGTTCCGGGTCCAGGTTCAATCATAGAGCCAATATAGCCATTTTCTTTTAAAAAAAGTTAAATATAACAGGCTTTATAACTAATCAATTGTGGCGTTGTTGCTATGACTATATTTGCTTTTGTGAAAAGATTATTTTCGTCTATAATAGTTTTGATAACGCTGTCCCTTATAGGTATTATCGTGATGCAGGTATCGTGGCTAAAGAACCTTATCGTGCTGCGGGAGGACCAGGTGAAGCAAAGCATCGACAATGTTTACCAGGGGCTTACGGCGGAGTTTTCTCAATTGCGCGATAAATATATCAGCGAAGCTACAGATGATTTCGGCATCCTCTTTAATCCCCGGGGCTATTTTGATCATTTCCGGCAGTTGACTATCGGCTCCAAACTGAGCAGCGATGAGATCGATAAGCGGATAAGACAGGCTTTTACCAATGCCGGTTTGCACAATGTGCAGTACGAATATGCGTTTATATCGGGTTCGCTCATCAGTTACAATGGTACGGTAGAAAAGCAATCGCCCGATTTTTTTAATGTGTATGGCGATACCCTTCGAAACTATACGCCTCCTGTGGCGTCTATCCGTTCCAAAAGTGGGTCGGTGTCCGAGAGTATTGCCAAGGACGAAGCATTGGTTATTACGGTACTCAACTGGAAATCCTTTGTAAAACGATCGCTTGTATTGAACATCGCGCTGGCGGTATTATTTACGTTGGTAATTGTTTCGGCGTTTTACCTTACGGTATATACCATGCTCCGGCAAAAGAAACTGAGCGATATCAAGAACGATTTTATCAATAATATGACCCATGAGTTTAAAACGCCTATTGCTACTATTTCGCTGGCCGTAGATGCGTTGAAGAACGAGAAAGTAATAAATAACCGGGAAAAGCTTACTTATTTCAGCGGAATTATCAAGGAGGAAAACCAGCGCATGAATAAGCAGGTAGAAGCCATATTGAAAGCATCGCAATTTGAAAAACAGGAGGCGGAGATCGATTTTAAACCTATTTCGGTACACGAGGTAATTGAAAATGTAGTGGATAATTTCCAACTGCAACTGCACGAAAAAAGTGGTGAAGCGATCGTAAAGCTCGAAGCAACCCGCGATATCATCAGGGGCGATGAGGTGCATTTCACCAACCTGGTGAATAACCTGATCGATAATGCCGTAAAATATTCAAAAGAAAATGTACCGATTGAATTGAAGATATCCACCACCAATAACGGTAATCATATCTCGGTGAAATTTGAGGACAACGGTATCGGGATGAACCGCGAAACACAGAAGCGGATTTTTGAGAAGTTTTACCGGGCGCATACCGGTAACCTGCACAATGTAAAGGGTTTCGGATTGGGGTTGAACTATGTTAAATCGGTGGCCGACTCCCATAATGGCACCGTAAAAGTGGAGAGTGTGCTGGGAAAAGGGTCAACGTTCACCGTTGAGTTCCCATTGGCCAACACATAGTTCGCCTAAAACTTGTTTTTCCACATCATACTTTCAACAGGTTTATCGGGCTGACTGCTGTATTTGGCATTTTTTTTCTGGTTGTATTTTACCGCAATTTCTCCCTCTACCGGAAAATAGATCAACTGTCCCACCGGCATACCCTTATAAACACGTACCGGTTGTTTTACCGATATTTCGAGTGTCCAATGCCCGCAAAAACCCACATCGCCCTTGCCGGCAGTAGCGTGAATATCGATGCCTAATCGGCCGGTGGATGATTTTCCTTCGAGAAAAGGCACATGTGCATGTGTTTCGGTATATTCGAGTGTAGCTCCTAAGTAAAACACATCTTTGGCTAATACATAGCCTTCGTCGGGTATCTCAAAATACTCTATTTCGTTGTGCTTCCGGGCATCGAGTAAGGTATCTTTATAGGTGGCCAGCCATTTGCCCAGGCGAACATCGTAGCTATTGCTGCCCAGGTTTTCGGGAAGATAAGGGCGGATAACAATGGTGCCTTTTCCCATTTCTTCCTGTATGCGAGTGTCTGATAAAATCATTTGTAGTTTTTTGGACTTTCGACCTCTGGTCATAGCCTATGGACTATAGACCATAGACTATCGGTCAAAATACTTACTTTGCGCAATATTAAATGATTCGTCACAGAATGCCGGTTTTTTTTCAAAAGGAAATTAATAAAAGTACCCGGCTGGGTATCTGGAAAATAGAGGAAGAGGAAGCTTTTTTTAAGGCTTCGGTACCGATTCACCGCGAGGTTACCCATCCGCACAAACGTCTGCAGCATTTAGCCGGCCGATTTCTGCTTCCTTATTTGTTTGCAGATTTCCCTTTGCAGCAGGTGCAGATAGCCGATACCCGCAAACCGTTTTTACCCGATGAAACCTATCATTTTTCCATATCTCATTGCGGCGATTACGCGGCAGTGATGGTAAGCCGGAACCACAGAGTAGGGATTGATATTGAACTCCCAACCGAAAAAGTTGGCCGTATCCGGCACAAATTTGTGAGTGCGGAGGAAGAAGAGATTATTATGCCGGCTTCGGTAAGGGAGCTGACCCGAATCTGGAGTGCGAAGGAAGCAGTGTTTAAGTGGTACAGCAAAGGGGAGGTCGATTTTCGGCAGCATATTCAGCTAAGAGGTATGAAAGAGGAAGAAGCATTTGATTGTTTTTTCGCTAAAACAGCGGAAGAGATCAGCGTGCATACCGCTTTTATAACGCCGTTATGCCTGAGTTATGTTTACACGCCAGTGGTTTAATCGGCGCTGTCATCGTAATCCAGAAGGTTCAGATCTACATTTTCCAGACCGCTGATACCATCGATGGATCCCCGGATATGGGTGGCATTCAGGAGTACTTTCTCCAATTGTTTTTCACGGGCTTTCCAGAGCCGCTCCATAGCGTCTTTTTCTTTCTGGATACTTATTTTCATGCTTAAAAAGCCTTCCCGGATGGCTTTCCACTGTTCCGAAAATTCGGTACCGGTGAGGTAGGCATACAGCATATTCATCTTATCGCCCTTGTTTTCCTGGCTTTTGGAGGCGTTGTACACTCTTAAAATACCATCTCTTATTACCGTTGCGAGGGCTTTGGCTTCGGCGAAGCTGCAGATCCATACTCCCTCTTTTTCGCCGAAACTGTCCATATCTTTCGGATACCGCCGGGTAACCAGGATAGCGATATCGGCGCCCAGGGCACGCATGTCGGTTTTTAATTTCTCCAGCCATTCGCCACCAAAATTCTCGGCACGTTTGCTTTCCCAGATGATGCGTCCGCATTCCGCGCCCAAATTATTTCTGACAACCTGGATACAATCGGCTCCCCGCACCCCTTTACCCACTTCTTCAATCCTGTCAAACGGAAAGGCAAGCGTGAGCATTTCTTCCAACGCGAGTTCCTGGCTTTCTCCCTGCAACTGCATGGAACCCTGTTCGGCTTTGCGTTTCATTTCGCTGGCCAGCTTTTTCTGATCTTCGAGCTGTTTTTCCAGTTCGCGCAGTTTTAGCTGGTATTCTGTTTCTTTTTGTGCCGATTTTTCGGTTTCAATCCGGCGCAGATTCTCGGTCAGTTTTTCCCTCTCTTCGGTCAGTTTTTTTTGAAGCGTGAGTTCCAACTCGGCTTCCTTATTCCTGAGTTCCTGCTGATATTTAAGCAATTCGGTCTCTTTCAATCGCGACACCCTCAGTTTTTCCTCATTTTCGGTATTGGTTTTTTGAAGCAGGGAAAGCCGACTTTCAAAATCGTCTGCAACTGTCTTTCTGATTTGTTCTTCCAATTGTGTTTGAAGCAGGGTCTTCTCTGTTTGCAGTTTTTGCTGCCATTCCTGTTCTTTTTTTTGCAGCTCTTCTTCCTTCGTTTTTTTGTATTCGATCATTTGCCTGCGCAGGAGGTCTTTTTCTTTTTCGATATTAGCTTTCAACTCATCGTTCAACCCTTGCTCGAGGGCAAAAACAGATTGACAATGAGGACATTTTACATTTGTAGCCATCTCGTAATACTTAAAACCCAAACTTACAAAAATGTAAACGTATATCCCGTAAAAAAGCAAGGGAGTTGCATCGCCGGCATTTACCGGGATACAACCCCATTACTACAGACCAAAAGACTTACTGTTTCAGGCTCCTGTTTCTTCTTCCTTTTTCAGATCATAACGCATTTTACTGCTCGCAATCTGTTGAGGACTGATATAGAAGGAATGGGGTACATTAGCAGCTGCCTCTGCGTTATTAACCATTTGAATACCTGCTGTGGAGCTGGTGTCCGTAGGGATGGTGTCCGTTGGAATACTGGGTATTCTAAGGGTGTCGGGAAGCGGCTTTTTTGTTGTGTCGGTTTGGGCTATCGCGGCGCTGGTTAAACACAGGGCGGCGAGAGCCAGGACGGATTTGTTCGCAATTTTTTTCATGGATACGGTTTTAAGTGAATAATAGGTCTTTGTGATATAAAAATCACATAGGCTATACTTTAAACGAAATAAGCCGAAGAACAAATATGAAGGTATTGTTAAGGTGGTTTAAATTTTTTAATAGCGAATCTTCTGTCTCTTCAAACAGGTACACAAAGAAACAAGCCCCGTATTTGCATACAAGGCTTTATAATCATTTAATCTAATTAAAATTAAGCTAAGGGCTCAAGGTACTGAGAGTAAGCATATCCCTCTTCACCATCCTGGGTGCGCACGCTCCACCACTGGTCATTGGCCTTGCTGATGAGAGTAATGATCTCATCCTTTGCGGCCTTGCCCACAATAGGCTGGTCGGTTCCGGGTCCTTTCCTGATATTCAGGTTCGACTCCTGGGTAATCACTTTTACCTGGCTGCCGGCCTCGGCTCTTGCATTCACGTTAAGAATGAGGTCGCCGCTGGCATAGTTGGGGTCTATTTGATTATACACATCCCAAAGCTGGTCTTTTACTGATCCGTTGGGGGCATCGCCATCAACATATAAAACGCCGTCCTGCTCCCGCACTGCGAGATTGGAAACTCCTGCGGCATTGGCGGCATCGATCAATGCCTGATATTTTTCCTGAAGTGCCATAAGAAATATTTAAGTATTCTGTTATTAAAAATAGATTTGAACGGTTGCTTATTTTACCACCAGTGCGGAACTTTCCACTTTTTTAGGTTTGGTAGCCTGAACTTTTTGCATCAGGGTTTGTAAATCAGATTTGCTGATTTCGCCGGTTAGTGTTACTACACCATCGGTTACGCTCGCCGAAACGGTAGGATGGTCTTTAATGGCATCGGTAACCGCAGAGGTGAGAGGATCATCGGGAGTGATCACTACCGGGGGAGGAGGAGGCGCCACTGTTGCCGAATTTGTTACACTTTTGATGCCTTTTACACCTTTGGCGGCTGCTTCTGCTGCGGCTACGGCTGCATCATCTTTCAATTCGCCGGAGATGGTAGCTACCCCGTTTGTAACATCCACCGTTGCTCCGCTTAAATCGGGATTTGCCTGAAGCGCCGTTTCCACTTCTGTCTTTAATTCAGCATCACTTTTTCCTTTACAAGAGGGGAGTGCGAATGTAAACGCCACAATGGCAACAATTGCCAGAATTTTTTTCATTTCGATTTAGTTTTTTAGTTTGTTAAATAAAAATACAAAACGAATATAATCGAATTCAATGCCAATTATAGTATTGAACGTTATATTTTTATCATTTTTTTCAAATATCCGAAGCGCAGGACCTTCTTACACTCCTTTTATCCTGCTTTTTCTTCTAACTCCATGAGCAAAGTAAATACGTCTTCATAGCGTGCTTCCAGTATTTTTGTTTCATCGGCTATTTTCTTGTAGGATAGTTCAGTGGCCAGGAATTTTTCTTTATCGGCATAGATAGCCGGGTTGCCAAGCTGTGTTTCCAATTCCGCCAGTTGCTTTTTGTGATTATTTAAATCTTCTTCCGCCTGTTGGAACTGTCGTTGATACTTTTGTAACTCCTTTTTAAACTCTTTGCTGATGGGCAGTTTTTTTGATGGAATTTCTTTCTTTTCTTCTATGGGAACTGGTGTTGCAGCCGGACGGGATTCGGCTTTTCGGGACATGGTATTTTGTTTCGCCATCCGTTCATTCCAGGCCACCCACTCGTCGTACCCGCCTTTAAATTCCTTTATCTGGTGATCTACGATCTCCCATATTTTATTAGCGGTTCTGGAAATGAAATGCCGGTCGTGACTAACAAGAACCAGGCTGCCTTCATATTTTTTTAATGAATCAATCAGCAAGTCGCAGCTGTGCATATCCAGGTGGTTGGTAGGTTCGTCCAGCATCAGGAAATTGGCTTTGCTGATAATTGTTTTGGCCAGTGCTACACGCGCTTTTTCTCCTCCGCTCAATACCTTTATTTTTTTATCGGCGTCGTCGCCGCTGAAAAGAAAACATCCCAGCAGGCTTCTCAGTTCCAGCTCTGTCATCTGGCTGCCGCACTCCTTCATTTCTTCAATAATGGTATTGTCGAGGTTTAGCGACTCGAGCTGATGCTGTGCGTAAAAGCTTTCCTCTACATTATGTCCCCATTTTCTTTCGCCGTTGATGGGCTCGATTCCCGCTATAATGCGCAATAAAGTTGATTTTCCTTTTCCGTTAGCGCCAATCAGGGCAATTTTATCGCCCCGTTCAATTTCAGCGCTGGTGTTTTTCAGAATTATATTCTCCCCAAATGATTTGGAGATATCGTGAAGTTCAACCAGCACTTTCCCCGGTGTTTTATCTACCCTGAAATTGATTTTTATATTAGGCCTTTCGATGGCCACGTCTTCGATGCGTTCGAGCTTGTCGAGTTTTTTTATGATACTCTGCGCCATAGCGGCTTTACTGGCTTTGGCCCGGAAACGTTCCACCAGTCGCTCATTCTGTCGTATATAATCCTGCTGGTTTTCGAAAGCTTTTTGTTGCATTTCGATGCGGACTGCTTTTTCCGTCTCATAGAATTCGTAGTTGCCATTGTACACATGTAGTTCTTTTTGATAGAGTTCGATAATCTTGGTTACCATTCTGTTCAGGAAATACTTGTCGTGGCTCACAATCACAACTGCGCCCTGGTAATGCTGCAGGTATTTTTCCAGCCATTCAATCGAAGGAAGGTCGAGGTGGTTGGTAGGCTCATCCAGCAAAAGAAGATCGGGTTTGGCCAGGATCATTTTGGCCAACAGTACCCGCATCCGCCATCCACCGCTGAATTCCCTGTAAGGTCGTTGCAGGTCGGCATTGCTGAACCCTAATCCCTGCAGCACTTCTTCAGTTGTGTGATGGATATTGTATCCACCGAGGGTTTCCATTTCGTGCAACTTGTCGGAATATTCATGCAGGGTCTTCTCATCGCCCGTTCGCTCCAGTTCTTTGCCTAATTCTTCTATTTCTTTCTCTAATTTCAGTATTTTTTCAAAAGCACCCAATGCTACCTGAAGAATAGACTCGTTGGTATCGAAGCTCAGGAGATCCTGGTGAAGATAGCCAATGGAAGTATCCCGGCTTTTCTCCACCGTTCCCGAACTGGGTGTGTATCCACCTGTCAACAGTTTCAGCAAAGTAGATTTGCCCGTACCGTTGTAGCCGATCAACCCTATCCGTTCGTTTGGCTGAATATGCCAGGTAGCATTTTTAACTATCGTTCTAGCGCCAAATTCAAATGTCACGTTTTGCAGACCTGCCAGCATGTTCTATATTTTTACTATTTTTGAAATTATGAACCTGCAAATTTAAACAAATGTGGGTACTATTAAAATAAGCCGGCAGAATGAAAAAATTATTATTGTTTCTGGTTGTATTGGTAGCTGCATTTTTAGTGTACAAATATGCCTTTAAAAAGAACGCCCCTCCTCATGAAAAACCCGAGGCGGTAGCGGTAAGTACCCACAGCGATGCTTTCAATACGTCGGTATCGGACATGTTGACTTCCTATTATGGCATGACAGATGGTTTTGTGAACTGGGACTCTTCGGTGGTTAACGCCGCCGCACTGCATTTGGGGCAGGCACTGGATAAACTGATGATGGATGAGTTGAAAAAGGATACGGTAATTTATGAAACCGCCTTATTCCCTTTTGAAAATGCGCGTCAGGCAACTGCTTCCATCGTATCGGCCGGAACCTGGGAGGAGAAAAGAAGAGCTCTGCAGGATCTGTCCGAGAATATCCGGATATTATTGATAACTGTCAAATATGATGGCGCTACTGTGTACTGGCAGGAGTGTCCCATGGCTTTCGGTGAAGGAATCAGAGGAACCTGGTTGAGTGCGGATGAGAAAGTGGTCAATCCTTACCTCGGAAATAAGGACCCTAAGTACGGCGCTACCATGCTGCATTGTGGTGAAACCAAAGCTAAAATTGAATTTTCAGCTGCAGAAAGCGCAGCGCAGTAAATATGCTGTCTCCGTAGCTCAGTTGGTAGAGCAGCTGACTCTTAATCAGCGGGCCCAGAGTTCGAGTCTCTGCGGGGACACTTAAAACAAGCAGTTACAAATATTGTAGCTGCTTTTTTTGC
>JBEBUZ010000060.1:0-22020 GCA_040393015.1 Paraniabella yanshanensis | reverse complement strand
GTTTTCTCTATATACACTAAAAAATTGTGTTTAGGTTGACTAGCCGTCTTCAGGTTTTTTCAAACCACGATTACGGCTTTTTTGATTTTAAATGCTATTAGACAACCCCAAAAAGTTGTTTAAAACTGGCGGTAGCGTTAATGAAACATGTAAAATTGCTCGATTTTTTACCTCTAAGCAGAATCCTGTTGATCTTCTATCGGAGTGAAAATGTAACTTGTCTTAGGGAGTTTTGAATTCAGACAAGACTAAGTTGCTAGTAATGCATTAAAGCTCTTCCACAAATATAATTCCGTTTTGTATTGCAAATTTTAAAATGCCTGCCACGGATTTGGCGTTAACTTTTCGCATAATATTACTGCGGTATTGCTCAACAGTACGGACTGAAAGGTTAAGGTAGTGCCCGATTTCGCGGGTACTCATTTGCTTGCATAGTAAGCGAATTATTTCGAGCTCCTTACCGGATAATTTAACATTCGATATTACATGTTTTATTGCAAAATCATCTGTAGCGGTAGCATAACGATTTACAATATGAACTCTGGCCTCCTTGCAAAAATACTCCCGACCTTGCATAAGCAAATGAATTGCGTTTATAAATTCTGTTTCATTTTCTCGCTTAAGCGTATACCCATCTACTCCAGCTTTCAACATCTTTATTATTGAATCAGTTGAATAGGAAAAGGAGTATGCCAATATTTTGCTGGAGGGAAGTTTTTCCTTCAGCAACCTTACGAGTATATCCCCGGGCAAGTCCGGTAAGTAAAAGTCTACAATAATTAGCTCGGGGAAGTATCGGAGCGCTAAACTCATCCCCGATCCAGCATCGTTTGCAATATTGAAGTTTTGAAATAGCGATCCAGCAACCATTTTTATGCCTTGAGCAACCATTGAATGGTCGTCAATGACTAAGATTGATTTATATTTACTTACAGAGTCATTCATATTGTTATTGTTAGCATTAGAACGAAAATATCGTAACAGTGTTATCTCAAGAATACCATAAACTCCAAAGAATAGCCATTGGGATAATTGTTGACTACATTAAACTTTCCGTTCATACCCTTCACTCTTTCTTTAATATTGTTCAACCCAATGCCATTACCTTCAGAACCTGCTTCCCATCCCATCCCATTATCCTTATAAACGATCGCTAATTGATTGTTCGTTAGTTTAAAAGTTATATCTATTTTAGTAAAATTGGCATGTTTGAATGTATTTGTAACGCATTCGTTCAAAATAGCTCTAAGCTCAGTGTATTGATAGTGGCTGATAAAACGTCTGCTATCCGCTAACTTATTTATAGAATAAGTAAAACTTTGGTCCGTGTTTAACTTCCGAAGTAAATCAGCTACATTATCTATTAGAATACCAATAGTATATTGTTCATTCAGCCGTAAGTCGTGCGAAAGGCTCCTCAAAAGAGCCATAATATGGTCAATATGCTTTTCTAGTTCATTGTTTTCCTTCGGTTTATTTTGTCCATTTTTTTTGATAAGAGCTTTTGCATATAAAAGCGCAGGGCTTGTCTCATCGTGTATATTTCGTGCAAGGTTATACTTAAACTGTATAAACCGCGAATGCTGTCGGTGTCGCACATAGCGAATCATAAATATTCCGCTTAGCAGCAAAATTCCGAATGTAGTAGAAGCAATAAGAAAGTATTGTTCTGCTTTACGCTGCTTAATAGATGCATCCTTAAGAAGCAACTCCTTTTCTTCTGCCTCTGCATGCGCATATAACATATCATCTACATCTTGCACAACAATAGAACGTGAGGAATCCAACAACGTTATCGCTTTGTTTAAAGAATCAGCCGAGGTTTTAAAAAGTCCTTTCATGTATAGTTCTTTTGCGCGCGCTTGTACATGCAAAAAAACATTATAAGGCTGTCCTTCGTCAATTACGAGTTGCTGATTTATGTTAAGATAATGAGTGAGGCTATCTGGTTGATAGTTTCTAAAAAAGAAATCAATCTTTATTCCAATAAGATCATTGTTAATATAGCTTTTTAGGTATTCAGGAGTGCAGGTATTGTTTAATTGCATTTGCAGTTTATCAATATATTCTTTTTCCAGTAAGCTATTCTTTGTTGCAGCAGCACGTTTTATGGCGGCTAAATTTTTTAAATAAACCGTGTAACTATTTACATTTTCGTTTTCAGGATATTTATCTTCAACAACATTGATTACATTCTTTATAATTGCTTCTGCATCCAGTCCTTCACTAACGCTATTTAGTTCGTAATAGGCTTCAGCTACATGTTCAAGTAGAATTGCAGCCTGGACAAGATTAATAGCATCAAGCGAATCTTTTCTTCCCAATTCAGGAACCCGACCTACATAATTTTTTACTTTTTCGTATAAAGCGATGATTTTTTTTGGTGAGCGGTGTATTTGATAATAACCCGCAATGATGGACAAAGCAGTTAATGATGGGCGTCGGTAAACCTCTTGCTCAAGCCTTTCTATTTTCTCGGCATAATAGAGGTTTTCTCCCATTCGGGAAGCCATTTGCGCTTGATTCGCCAATATTCCATAATATTTTCGTTTATGATTATATTTTTCATCGCCGTTTAAATTTTTATCTGCTTCCCAAATCGCTTTTCTATAATTAGTTAATATAGTTAATGCTTCTTTGTTCGAAAAGTAGACTGAATCAAGGTATTCTTTCTTTGTAATTCGGGAGTTATTGTAGGCTCTATCTATATTTGATAAAACTTTCTTGGCGGAATCTTGAGGGGTCTTAGCGAAGATTGTGGTACAAAAGAAGAAAGAAAATAAAACACTTAATTTGATTGATTTGCCGATAAACATGGAGTTCGAGATGACAACTATGGTTAAGAAGGAAATGGGGGGATGAAGACTTGAAATTTTAGCTATGGTATATATCTTTTAAAGGATAGTTATCAGTGAAATACAGCCTGCAAATGCAAATTATTAGTCATGCTCGCAAATATAATTAATGATTGCAATTGGCTCAAAATAAAAACTATAATTCATTGCTGTAAAAGTGTTCACTATTTTTCTGCACCTTTATTTATTTTAGGTCTTTAGTTACGTGAAAAATTTCAGATTAGTAGAAAGTCGCTGTTTCCCAAACGAAAAAAATAAAAAGTAGATTCAACTGAGCAATGGCCAATTATTTCAAACAAACCTTCAATAGATATTACACCTTTTTCTAACAGCCCTTCTCAAAATGCTTAAAGTGCTGGTTGTCCTTAGTGCTAACGATTAAATTCTTGACAAACCATAAACAACGGCTTCGCCTTGTTCGTTAATTGCCCAATCCAATTTAATTTGAGGGTTACTTGTGAAATGTTCGTCCAGGTACTGATGGATCTTGAAACAATAATCTGCTAATGTTTTCGCTTGTGCTTCGGAAATACAGTACTCATCTCGAAGCGCTAACGGGGTGTCTAAAATTTCAGAACTTCTGGGATCTAGCATAATCTGCCGCATCCAGCGCATTTTACTACCGCCGTGTTTTCTGATCAACCGAACATTTTGCACTTGATCTTGTTTTCGTATAAAATAATATCTATCTGGATCCACTTTCCCCAAATCCAGCAACTTCGGGCACCCGTAAACTCCCTTTACCTCGCAAAGCCCATCCGCAAATCCAGGCGCCATGATCATCATGATACTACCACTGGGCCGTAGTCCAAAATCAATTTCCCGTTGAAATGCGACTGTTACGCCAAATTCTTCTGAACTGAATTTTGATTGATTAATGATGTACTTTAAAAATTTATGTGGTTCAAAAAACTTGCTATAGGATTCCAAAATTAGATTAAGTAAAACTTTATCGCCAATAATCTCTTTCCTTGCAAAATCCAATACTATAGCCATATTTTTCTCCTAAATAGCCAATTAATAAAATTCCCAGAAATGAACCTAAGTTTATTGCGAGGTAAAATATCGCGAATCCTGAATCAAGAAGTTTAGTTTTATTTAAATATAATTTCCCAAAATTTGAGATGATATTTGGCGTAAAAAATCCGCTACCTAAAACAACAAGAAACAAACCTGAATAAAGCCCAGCTGTTGAAGGTAAACACAAAATGAAAGCTCCTATTGCTTGAATAATTCCTCCAATTAATATTGATTTTTTATTTCCAATTAGTAAGTCCGCAAAAAGAGCTCCAACGATTTGAGAAAACATTAATAAAGTTGCAAACCAACCATAAATGCTTACTGCTTCAGTTCTTTCCATTTTTAGCGTTTCTCCAGTCATATAAAGAACGACAAGAGCACGAAAACCATAATAGGAAGCCCTTTCCAACATTCTGGAAATAGCATAGTATAGAGTCTCTTTTGTGTGTTTCTGATGTTGAATTTTTTCCATTCAGTTTCTTGAATTTGGTAAATATTGCGTTCTAAGTTCTTCTGCTTTCCTGATTTCTTTTGGTGGTGTCCTTTGTCAAAATAATCTTATCTTATGAAAATTGTCAGTGTGTAGGATGCTCATTAAAATGACGCCCAACTCATGTAAAACTATCCCCCAAGCCTGCAGTTATGATCCTGTTACGGTTCGATTTAGGCTTGCCGGTAATAATTTTTCGTACAGCCCTTTTCCACAGGCACGACATTGCCGGGTCGCCGGTAACCGGCAATTATAATGAAATGCAGTCAAAAGGCTTTGGCCGCTATACGGTTAAGCTAATTTACCCGATTTTTGAAAATAGCTTTTCTATTACAAGCGTTGGAATACTATTAATAATGCCACCTTACAAAAGCCTCCATGGCCGCGTAATGGGTAAAGCCTAAATCAGCATAGATTTTCGCGGTTCCGGCATTCCTCTCTTCGGCTCTTTGCCAGAACTCCCGGTCATCGCTCCCCTGGAAGGGAACACTGTCCTTTTGGGATTGGTGAATAAAGATACCGAAACGTTTTTTTAATACCTGCGACGGACTCATAGGTATGGCCATTTCTATGTCTTCGATATCCCATTCCTGCCAGGCGCCTTTATAAAGCCACATCCAGCAATCCTTTACCCATTCATCACCATCGGCCTTAATTCTTTGCAGAGCCTGAAGTACGGCATTGAAACAAACAAGGTGGGTGCCATGCGGATCGGCAAAATCGCCGGCGCAATATACCTGGTGGGGTTTTATCTGGCGCAGCAACTGCATAGTGATCTGGATATCTTTCTCACCCAACGGTTTCTTTTCAATAGCGCCTGTTTCGTAAAAAGGCAGGTTCTGAAAATGAACATTTTCGGGTTTGATGCCTACATAGTTACAGGTGGCTTTGGCTTCTCCACGCCTGATCAACCCCTTGATGGCGCGGATGGTGGGGGTGTCTATTTGTCCGGGCTGCTTACCTGCGATATATTTTCTCGCCTGCTTTAAAATTTTCTCGGGAATTTCCGAATTGATCTTTGCAATTTCATTGAAGCCTACGGCGAAATCGAGGAAGCGGGTTACAAACTCATCGGTAACAGCAATATTGCCCGAAGTCTGGTAGCCCACATGTACATCATGTCCCTGGTCGTGCAGGCGTTGAAAGGTTCCGCCCATACTAATAATGTCGTCATCGGGGTGAGGGGAGAAGATGATAACCCGTTTAGGATAGGGTTCCGATCTTTCGGGATGATTGGGTATATTGGCATGGGGTTTTCCGCCGGGCCAGCCCGTGATGCTGTCGCGGAGCATATAGTACACACTCAGGTTGATCTCGTAAGCATCTCCTTTTTCTACCAGCAAATCGCTCAACCCGTTATCGTTATAATCTTCATTGGTTAAACTTAATACTGTTTTTCCCAACTGCAGCGCCATATTCACAACGGCTTTCTTAACCATCACCGGGGTCCATTCACAATCGCCGGTTAACCAGGGCGATTTAAAACGGGTCAGTTGAGAAGCCGCCGCTTCATCGAGCATAAAAGTTACATTATCGTGGTTTTGAAGGAAAGAAGCCGGAACCAGTTCCGAATCCTCGTCTTCTACCGATTTTTTAACGGCCATTGCTTTGGCAGGACCCCAGGCCATCAGGAGAATCTGTTTCGATTTCATGATGGTGCTGATGCCCATGGTTATGGCCATCCTGGGCACTTCCGATACCTTGGCAAATTCATAAGCATTGGCCAGGCGGGTGCTGTTGCTGAGGTTTACCAGGCGGGTTTTGGTGTAAATGCCCGAACCGGGTTCGTTAAAGCCAATATGCCCGTTGTTGCCTATGCCCAAAATCTGGAGGTCGATACCGCCCGCTTTTTCGATCCTTTTTTCGTAATCGCTGCAAGCGGCCTTTACATCTGCCTTATCAATCTCGCCATCGGGAATGTTTATATTTTCCGGTTTAATATCCACATGCGAGAAAAGATGCATCTGCATGAAATTGTTATAGCTCTGGGGCGCACCCTTACCAATCGGGTAGTATTCGTCGAGGTTGAAAGTGACTACGTTTTTAAAACTCAATCCTTCTTCCCTGTGCATGCGTACCAGTTCTGCGTAAACGGTTTTGGGGCTCGATCCGGTAGCCAAACCCAATACACATTTTTGTTTTCTTTTCTGCTTCTTCCGAATAAGATCGGCGATGGTTTTGGCAATAGCCAGGGATCCGTTTTTAACGTCGGGGTAGATGTTTATATTTATCTTTTCAAGACTGTTCAGTTGACTGCCCGACTGCTGTTTCTTGTTCATTATTATTAATTAGTTTTTTTTAATGGTTTATGCCCCGGAAAACGTAAACGAAATTATTACTTATTTTAAAGTAGTTTAGTTTTTTCCTTAACGGGTTTAAGAATAATTTGAATATTTTGCAGGTTCAATGAGCAGGAACCGATAAAGAGCGCACAAAAAACCGATATGAACCTGATCATGACAATAATTGCTTTACCTGCCGGAAAGATAGGTATTTTTATGACCCCTTCGCCGGGAAAACAAGCGCAAACGATTGCTTTTTAAATTGTTAAAATGACAAATAAGGAACTGGTAGAAAAATTTTACAAGGCTTTTAGCCAGAGAGATCATCAAGGGATGAACGCATGCTATGCGGATGATATAGTTTTCAGCGATCCGGTTTTTGGTTTTTTGCAAGGCGCTGAAGTGCGCGCTATGTGGCAAATGCTGTGTACCAACGCCCGCGATTTTGAGCTGACCTATGGCCCGGTTGAAGAGGTAGACCAGGAGTATATTACCTGTAAATGGACGGCCACTTACACGTTTAGCACAACCGGTAGAAAAGTAGTTAACCATGCCAAATCGTTTATGAAAATAGCCGATGGAAGGATTAGCGAACATAGCGACGGCTTTCGCCTGAGTACCTGGATAGGACAGGCTTTTGGCTGGCGGGGTAAGCTATTCGGCTGGACCAATTTTATGAAACAGAAAATACATAAGACTGCCCTGAAGAACCTGAGAAGGTTTATGGAATTGCACCAGACGCCTTCTTCTTAAAAGAAGATTCCTAATCTTTTTCGGAAAAAAGAAAAAAACTATGCTTATCTGGCTGTAATTCTTTCGGCTAACCAGAGGTATTCGGAAGCAAAATTATGAATGCTTTTTTCGAAGGAAGGATCGATTACATTGCCTTTTTCATCCAGTTTTTGCTCAATGGCGGGAACCAGCAGCAGTTGGGGGCTCACAATAGTAAAGAGTCCGGCTCCTAAAAGAATGAGCTGTTGGGCGGCCCGCATCCCACCCATTCTTCCATCGGAGGCGGTTACAATACCCAGCGGCTTGTGCAGCAATTTGGGAAAATGGTCTACCATGTTTTTAAGTGCGGGCGAGTAGCTTCCGTTATATTCGGGGGTTACAAAAATAAAAGCATCGGCGTTAAACACTCTTTTAAAGAGTGGTTTCCATTCATCGGGGGTGTTTTCGAGCGAGTTAAAAACTCTTTCCACCCAGGGTAGCTGGTACTCCCTGCAATCTATAATGTTGATAGTATGGGATGTGTTGGAACGAAACCAGTTCTGTACTGCATAGGCTGCCCTTATCGTAATACTCTCTTCGCGTGCGCTTCCCGATATTATTTCAATATTCATCTACTATTTTTTTACAATAACAGCGAAGTAATGCAATTGTTTCCAATATATCTGCAATAAAAAACTAAAGGCCCGTTGCAGACTTACCAGAGCCGGTTAAATTTCTGAAGAGAAAAGGCGGCACCTACTGCCACCGTATAATATTTATTCGGATTGCTGATGGTGCCGGGGTAATTATCCAGGTTCTTCGGAAAAAAACGTATACTGCTTTCCGCAAACACTCTTATGCGATTGGTAACCCGGTATTTTACGCCGCCGCCAACCGGTAAAACCAATCCCCAGCTTTCCTCCATCGTTTTTTCTTCTCCCTGTTTGGGTTCGTAATCGAACAAATAATAAGCGCCACCCCCTGCCATTACATAAGGAGAGAACCGGGTGGTATAGGCGCTGAGAATTTCATACTCGGCCTTTACACTGCCTTCGAGCAGGTATCCTCTGAAAGATCCTTTTTCCGGAACGGTAGACTCGATACCGCCGGTATTATCTCCTGCAATTTCACCGGCCATCAGTTCGCCACGCACATATAATTGTCGGGGTAAAATGAACTTACGGCTGTAAAATCCCGAAAAGGACATAGAAGTATGGCTGAGAATGGACGCATCCTTACTATATATACCGGTATAAGAAAGCGTACCGAGGGTGAGACCGGCAAAGCTTTTCTGGCCAATATATTCCTGTGAATACGATGTGGCAGTTATACAAACAACAATCAGGAGAAGAAAATATTTTTTCAAATGAGTAGCGTTTAAGTTTTAGAATAACAGGCCCGAACAAATATCGGGATAATTCAAAAAATAATCTGGTTTGTTACCGGGATATGGAAACTTTTACTCCCATCATTTCCCGGGCCGTGCGGGCAATACCCCGGGCATCATATCCGCATTCGGTATGAAGTTCTTTAGGAGTACCGTGTTCTATCAACCGATCGGGAATGCCTAACAGGGTTATTTCGTTGGTATAGCCCTGTTCGGCCATAAACTCCAATATGGCGCTCCCAAATCCACCAACTATCGTGCCGTCTTCTACGGTTATTATTTTCGGATAGTTCTTTAATGCTTCGTGTAATAATTCTGTATCGAGTGGTTTGGCAAAACGCATATCGTAGTGAGCAGCATCAATGCCGTCGTTTTTCAGGTCACGAATAGCGGCCGCCGCAAAATTGCCCGGATGTCCGAAAGACAATATGGCGATCTCTTTGCCGTCTTTTAATTTTCTTCCCCTGCCCGGTTCAATTCTTTGCATAGGCGTTTGCCATTGGGGCATTACGCCTTCGCCACGCGGGTAGCGAATAACAAAGGGAAGGGTTGTGCTTTCCAATTGGGCCGTATACATCAGGTTGCGCAGCTCCGATTCGTTCAAGGGTGCACTGATGATCATATTGGGAATGCAGCGGAAATAGGCAATATCATAGCACCCGTGGTGGGTGGGGCCATCGTCGCCCACCAGTCCGGCCCGGTCGAGGCACAGTACCACGGGCAGTTTTTGTATGGCTATATCGTGTACTACCTGGTCGTAAGCCCGCTGCATAAACGAAGAGTAAATATTGCAGAAAACTTTTAAACCCTGGGTAGCCATGCCCGCACTTAATGTGGCGGCATGTTGTTCGCATATACCCACGTCAAAAGCTCTTTCCGGCATTTCCTCCATCATATATTTGAGGGAGGAGCCCGAAGGCATTGCCGGTGTAATACCAATTATTTTATCATTTTGCCGTGCCAGTTCAATAATCGTTTTCCCAAATACATCCTGGTACTTAGGCGGCTGCGGAGTGTCGAATTTTTTCTTATAGATTTCGCCGGTTACTTTATCAAAAAGGCCGGGCGCATGCCATTTGGTCTGGTCTTTTTCGGCCAGTGCGTATCCCTTGCCTTTGGTGGTAATGATATGTAATATTTTGGGGCCGGGAATATCTTTGAGATCATTCAAGGTATCTACCAGTTTGCTGATATTATGGCCATCAATGGGCCCAAAATATCGGAGCTTTAGCGCTTCAAACAAGTTGGCACTGCTGCTCACCATTCCTTTAATGCCTTCGGTTAGCTTGTGCGCCATGGCCCTGCTAAAGGTTTTTCCTACCGGCAGTTTACCCAAAGCGTTCCACACATCGTCTTTCAATTTATTGTAGGTGGGCGAAATGGTGATATCTGTAAGATATTCTTTCAGAGCCCCAACATTAGGGTCTATCCCGATACCATTGTCGTTCAGCACAATAAGCATATCGGTATTGGCTACCCCGGCATGGTTCATTCCCTCAAAAGCCATTCCGGCCGTCATCGATCCATCGCCTATAACGGCTACTACTTTACGATCGTTTTCGCCCTTGTATTTGGCGGCCATGGCCATTCCCAGGGCTGCAGAAATAGAGGTGGAGGAGTGACCTACCCCAAAACTGTCGTACTCGCTTTCGGATCGTTTGGGAAAGCCGCTGAGGCCGCCGTATTTACGGTTGGTTTCAAAATTATCCCTGCGACCTGTAATGATTTTATGACCGTATGCCTGGTGACCCACATCCCATACCAATTGATCGTAGGGCGTATTATAAACATAATGTAAAGCGGTAGTGAGTTCCACCACTCCCAGGCTGGCCGCAAAATGACCTCCGTGTACGCTTACTACATCTATAATATATTGCCGGAGTTCTTCACAAAACTCATGCAGTTTTTCCATGGGGATTTTTTTCAAATCCTCCGGGTTATTGACAGATTGGAGTAAAGGACCGGGTTTAATAGTCATTTATGCGATAAATTATCTACAAAAATAGGAAATTTGGTTTTACAGGCAGACGAATTGTTAGAAGACCGGCAGGGGCGGGAAGGGGCTTACTTTAAACTGTAAGAGCCGGAATTTCGTCAGAACCTACAGGGCGCCTTCTTTGTGCTGCCGGTAGCCGGTTGGGATTTGGAAATACAGACAGTCAACTGATCGTTTATCCGCCTTATACCACAATTTATAAGAGCTCCCAACCACTGGTAAATTTATTTCGCCGGGTGGGCGAGGTTTTTTTAGATTTGTGCATGCTCAATACAAAAAAGCCATATTGGACGGCGCAGGTGGTGGGTTGGTCGGTTTTTTTTGCTTTCCAGTACTTCCTGCTCTCTTACCAGGGCAGCATCCGCTATCCGCAGGAAAGGGAGTTGGTCATCATACAGGCGCTGATGGCTACTTTAACCGGCTTTGTGGTGAGCAGTTTTCTCCGGTGGGCTGCTCTTCAGTGGAATGTGCTGGAAAAAAAATTATCCCAACAGGTGATTTGGTTCCTGGGCTTTATTATAACGGCTTCGTTTCTTAGCAGTATTATCGAGTTCTCTTTGCTGAAAATGCTGAGCGCCGAGTTGCCCAAAGACCAGTTGCCCCTCGAGAAAGGGCAATATGCCAAAGTGGTTTTGAGCAATGGCTTTATCTGGTGCCTTTATTTTTTTATCTGGAGTATTCTTTATTTAATGTATCATTATATTGTCATTAGCAAACAGCAGGAAATAGATACATTGAAATTAAAATCGCTGGTTAAAGAACTGGAGTTAAAAACAATTAAAGCCCATATCAATCCGCATTTTATTTTCAACGCACTCAATGGTATCCGGGCCCTGGTAGAGGAAGATCCGCAGCGAGCGCGTACGGCCATCACCGGGTTGAGCAATATACTGCGCAGCGGTATCAATATCGACCGGTCGGAAACCATTCCGTTGAACGACGAACTGGATATCATCAGAGATTACCTGGCTTTGGAACAGATGCGATTTGAAGACAGGCTCAATATCGAGTATGATATAGATGAAAAAATCATCCACCAGCAGGTGCCACCCATGATGTGGCAGATGTTGGTGGAGAATGCCATTAAACACGGCATCAGTCACGAAATGAACGGGGGCATTGTAAAACTGGGAGCGCGCCAGGAGGATAATTATCTCGAATTGACCGTGGAAAACACCGGAACATTGAAGCGATCCGACAACAGGGGAGGTTTTGGTATCAGAAGTATTGAAGAAAGACTGAGGTTAATGTACGGCGACAATGCTGCATTTGAAATTAAGCAGGTTGCGTCCGGCAGGGTCGCGGCCTTATTGCGTTTACCGGTTACTTTTTAAAATAGAAAAGCTGTGAAATCTATTATTATTGATGACGAAAGACTGGCCCGTAAGGAATTGTCCCGCCTGCTGGCGGCTTTTCCCGAAATCGAAATTGTAGACGAGGCGTCCAATGCGGATGATGCTGTTAAAAAGATAGAACATCACCAGCCCGGACTAATCTTCCTCGATATACAGATGCCGGGAAAAACCGGTTTTGATTTGCTGGCGGAGCTGGAAACGGTTCCGAAAGTTATATTTACTACCGCGTACGATGAACATGCTTTGCGGGCTTTTGAAGTAAATGCACTGGATTACCTGCTAAAACCCATTGATCAGAAAAGACTGGAAACTGCGATCAGGAAGGTGCTGGCCACGGAACTGAAAGAGGGCGGAATAGAGGGGCCGGTATACAATAACGAAATGCTGATGGAAAGCAGCCAGGTATTTGTGAAAGACGGAGAGCGATGCTGGTTTATCCAATTGTCGGAAGTAAGACTTTTTGAAAGTGTAGGAAATTATGCAAAGGTTTTCTTTAATAGTCACAAGCCTCTTATTCTGAAATCTTTGAATGCATTGGAAGAAAGATTGGATCCGCGGATTTTTTTCCGCGCCAACCGGAAACATATCATCAACCTGCGCGCCGTAGAAAAAATAGAACCGTATTTTAATAATGGTCTGCTGGTAGAACTAAAAGGTGGTGAAAAAATAGAAGTGAGCCGGCGGCAAACTGTAAAGTTTAAGGAAAAAATGAGTTTCTGAAAAATGTTTGCAATATCGAACTGTCCTGATAATATCATGTAAATCTTTTAAAATAGTTTAATGAGATACCTGTTTCCTGTATTTGCCGTTCTGCTTTTAGTTTCCTGCGCTACCGCTCAGAAATCGGCCAGGGTAGGCACCGAAAATGTGTCGAGAATCATCCGCTTCCTGGCTTCCGATGAAATGCGGGGCCGGCAGGTGTACAGCCCCGAAATTGATAAAGCGGCCGCTTTTATTGCCAGCGAATTTAAGGCTATCGGCCTGCAGCCAGCCAGGGGTAAAGAGTTTCTGCAAAATTTTAGTATGATTGAAGCCCGGCAGGAGAAATTAAGCGCCCGGAGTGGCGGGGCCGAGCTCGACCCGAAGAAACTGATCGTTTTTACGGCGCAGTCCGAAGTGAATATAAAAAGTGGAGAATTATCGGTTCGGTCCATCAAAGCCGGGGATAATTTATTTGGATCGGTGATGGAACTGCTGGGTGAGAACAAAAGCCTGTTGGTGAAGGTGGATAAAAGTTTTGAGGCCCGCTTTTCACGGATCGCCTCGCTGAAGCGTAGTTTTTTTAGAACCGACGCTACCATTGTATTCGTATTGGGAGAAGCCGATACAAATGATTTTTCGCTGAGTGCCTCGCACCAGATCATCGAGCGTAAGCTGGCAAATGTAGTGGGTGTGTTGCCCGGTAAAAAATTAAAAGAGGAATACGTGATTTTTTCTGCACATTACGATCATATCGGAACGGGTAAACCCGAAAATGGCGATAGTATTTATAATGGCGCCAATGACAACGCCTCCGGTACCACCGCGGTTATAGAGCTGGCCCGCTACCACCAGGCGAAAGCAAATAATGAGCGCACCCTGGTTTTTGTAGCGTTTACGGCCGAAGAAGTAGGTGGTTTTGGATCGCGCTATTTCAGCCGGCAATTGTCGCCCGATAAGATAGCGGCCATGCTCAATATTGAGATGATCGGAACGGATAGTAAGTGGGGTAAGAACTCGGCCTATATTACCGGGTATGAAAAAACCGATATGGGCAGAATACTTCAGCAGAACCTGGCAGGAACAGATTTCAACTTCCATCCCGATCCTTACCCGGAGCAGCAATTGTTTTTCCGGTCGGATAATGCTACCCTGGCCATGCTGGGGGTGCCTGCTCATACGATTTCCACTTCTAAAATGGACAACGAGCCTAATTATCATAAAGTGAGTGATGAGGTAGCAACACTCGACCTGGAAAATATGGCCCGTATTATTGAATCCATCGCCCTGAGCGCGCAAACCATCGTTTCGGGGAAGGATACGCCTACCCGGGTCAATACCGATGAGCTGCGGAATAGATAATAGTTCCTATTTTTGAGGCGAAGTATTTATTGGAAAATTATTATGAATTTACAGGAAAAATTAAGAGCCGCTATGAATGAAAAGATCGAAAAGCAAAAGCAGGAAGGAAGGGAATTTCTGGAAGCCAACAGCAAAAAGGAGGGGGTGATTGTGTTGGAAGAAGGTATTCAATATGAAGTAATAAAAGAGGGAATGGGTATCCAGCCGGAATTGTCTGATTCGGTTACTGCGCATTACAAGGGCGCCTTGTTGAGTGGAAAAGAATTTGACAGTTCATTTAAGCGAAATCAACCCTTTACCGCCCGGCTTACCCAATTGATCAGGGGCTGGCAGATCGCTATTCCTTTAATGAAAGAGGGCAGCCACTGGCGGCTTTGGATTCCTTCCGATCTGGCTTATGGAGACAGGGGAGCGGGATCCGATATACCGGGGGGAGCTACTTTATTATTCGAGGTAGAGCTGCTAAAAGTGAACCGTTAAGCGGCAGTTTTGTCGGCCAATGCTTTGAGAAAAAATATCGACCTGATAAAATGGTATGAATTTGAAATGGAAGACGCTTTCATCGGAAAAGCTATTTGATGATCTGTGGTTTAAGGTTCGCAGGGAAAAATGCGAAACGCCCTCGGGCAAGATCGTAGACCCTTATTATGTGTATGATTTTCCGACCTGGGTGACCTGTTTTGCCTTAACCGAAGAGGGTAAAGTGATAATGGAAAAGCAGTACCGGCATGCAGCCGGAGAGACCTGCTGGGAAATACCCGGCGGTTGTGTGGATGATACCGATGCCAGCCTCGAAGACGCGGTGCGGCGGGAATTGCTGGAGGAGACTGGTTTTGAATTTTCGGCTTTTGAATACCTGGGAAAAACCAGCGCCAATCCTTCTACCAACAGCAACTGGATGCACATGTTCCTGGCTACCGGTGGGAGGAAGACCGCCGATCAAAATCTTGATCCGAATGAGGAAATTATAGTGGAATTGTTTCCACTGGAAGAATTTAAGGAGATGTTTCGCAACAACCAATTTATCCAATCGATGCATGTAACCTGTATGTTGTATGCGTTGATGCGTTTGGGGGAATTAAAGGTTTGAGCTTATTGTTGGAAAGAAACGATAATCATAATATAAACTTATTGGTATGCCCTATCGGAAATATTTTGCCCGGGACAAGGTTTTAAAGCAACTCGTAAAGCAGCATGGACCGCTGGCAATCGAATCCGAGAAAAATATCTGTTTGCAGATTTGCGCTTCGATTATCAGTCAGCAGCTCAGCACCAAAGTGGCCGCTGTTATTTATAATCGTTTTCTTTCTTTATTTACAAGCAGGTCTCCTGGTGCGGCGAAAATCCTTGCTATTCCCCACGAAGAGCTAAGAAGCGTGGGATTGTCCAATGCCAAAGCTGAATATATCAAAAATGTATGTCGTTTTTTTATAGAAAAAAAGCTGACGGATGCGAAGCTTCATAAACTGAGCAATGAAGAACTGGTGAACCTGCTTACGCAGATAAAAGGAGTGGGGCAGTGGACGGTAGAGATGCTGCTGATGTTTGCCATGGGGCGGGAGGATGTATTTTCGACCGGCGACTTTGGGCTTCAAAAGGCGATGATAAACCTATATAGTATTGAGTACACCCATAAGAAAGACCTGGTAGAACAATTGCTCACTATATCGGATAACTGGCGCCCTTACCGCAGTTATGCCTGCCGTTATTTATGGCTTTCGCTCGATACACCCCCGCTTTGATGGCAGGCGGTTGTTGTAAGAAGTGGGCAGTTGCTGTTTGGGGGAGGAGTTTCTATTCCTTCCCGGCCTGGCCTGTAAATTCTTTTAATTTATTATTGATATACATCACCATTCCCTCGTGGCCCAGCCTTCTTGCCAGTTCGTACGAAGGCCGGTAGCGGTTGAAAAACTTTTGCAGTGCATCGCCCTGGAGGCGTGTAAGGGTACTCACCCTCCGGGGCGAGAAAACGTAGTCGATATAGCTTTCTTCGTTATCCTTCAATAAACTTTTTTTCAGTTCCCGCTTTTGCCGGGCTTTTTTTGAAAAATAGCTGAAGGGACTAAGCACAATCCCCGCGCCGGCAGCCGGTGTGTTCCCGCCTGTGATGCCCTGCTGCGTGTTGGTGATATCTGCGAACTCCTGCATTCGAAGGAGGGAATCGCGCCGGTAATCGGCATAAACGGTAACATTGTTAAGGAAGAGTTCCTGAGGTATCAGAGCCGCATCGTACCCCGAAATAAACTGTTGCTGCTGCACTATAATGGTGTCGCCGATATAATTGAGACTGGAATAAATGATGCGGTCGTTTTCCCAGGCCCGGATCTGGTAGTTGCCGGCCGCATCTGAAACGGTGGTTAATCCCCGGGTTTCATTGGTTACCAGTGCACCGGGCAATGGGAAGATACTGTCGTATGTATAATTATTTACCCTGCCTGTAAGGGTTTTTTGGGCGATGGAAGGCGCCGAAATCAATAATAAAATGGCGATCAGTAGTTGGCCCCGCATGCCCCTTGCTCGATTTTGTTTTGTGAATTCAAACAGATTTTCATCTTAAAATTAATAAATAATCGGCTGGTGCAGGCTTACCCCAACATAATGAACTGTTAATTGAATAAAAAAACCGCCCCGTATGGAGCGGCTTTATCCTGTAAAAATAGTGAATTTATTTTACTTCTTCGTAGGGTACATCGGTTACATCTTCCGCGCCTGCATTGCCGCTGGCTTGCTGACCGTTCTGTCCATCGGCACCGGGAGCACCTGCTTCGCCTCCTGCCTGTCCCGATTTATAGATATCCTCGCTGGCTGCGGTCCAGGCGGCGTTTAAAGCTGCCATAGCTGTATCGATACCCGCAATATCCTGTTGTTTGTGCGCCTCTTTCAGTTTCTCGGCGGCACTTTCTATAGCCGCTTTTTTGTCGGCCGGGATCTTGTCGCCGTATTCTTTCAACTGCTTCTCGGTTTGGAACACCAGACTATCGGCCTGGTTCAGCTTATCTATTTTTTCCTTTTCCGCTTTATCCGCTGCTTCGTTGGCTTTTGCCTCTGCCTTCATTTTTTCCACTTCTTCCTTGCTCAGACCACTTCCGGCTTCGATATGAATTTTCTGTTCTTTACCGGTTCCTTTGTCTTTAGCGGTAACGTGCAGGATACCGTTCGCATCAATATCGAAAGTTACTTCGATTTGGGGAACGCCTCTGGGGGCCGGTGGAATACCGTCGAGGTTAAAAATACCAAGACTTTTATTGTCTTTGGCCATGGAGCGCTCGCCCTGTAAAACATGGATCTGTACACCCGGCTGGTTATCGCTCGCCGTCGAAAATGTTTCAGATTTTTTGGTGGGGATGGTGGTATTGGCGGGGATTAGAGTGGTCATTACGCTGCCCATGGTTTCAATACCCAGGGAAAGAGGTGTTACGTCCAGCAACAATACATCCTTTACTTCACCGGTAAGTACAGCACCCTGAATGGCGGCACCCACGGCCACTACTTCATCCGGATTTACTCCCTTATTGGGCTTTTTACCAAAAAATTTCTCTACAATTTCCTGTACTTTGGGAATACGGGTACTACCGCCCACCAGGATCACTTCTTCTATTTCGGAAGCGTTCATGCCTGCATCTTTCAGGGCTGCTTCGCAAGGTTTCAGGCAACGGGCAAAAAGGTCATCGGCCAATTGCTCAAATTTAGCGCGGGTAAGTTTTTTTACCAGGTGTTTGGGCACGCCATCTACTGCTGTAATATAAGGAAGGTTGATTTCTGTTTCGGAGGAGCTGGACAGTTCAATTTTAGCCTTTTCAGCGGCTTCTTTCAGGCGTTGCAGCGCCATTGGGTCTTTCCGCAGGTCGATTGCTTCGTCGGCTTTGAATTCATTGGCCAGCCAGTCCATAATTACCTTATCAAAATCGTCACCGCCCAAATGGGTATCCCCATTGGTGGATTTTACTTCAAAAACGCCATCGCCCAGTTCCAGTACCGATATGTCAAAAGTACCACCTCCCAGGTCAAATACGGCAATTTTGTGGTCTCTGCCACCCTTATCCAAACCATAGGCCAGGGCAGCCGCGGTAGGTTCGTTTACTATACGACGTACGGTTAAACCCGCAATTTCGCCGGCTTCTTTCGTGGCCTGGCGCTGTGCATCGTTAAAATAGGCCGGTACGGTAATCACTGCTTCGGTAACTTCCTGGCCCAGGTAATCTTCGGCTGTTTTCTTCATTTTTTGCAGGGTCATTGCCGAAATTTCCTGCGGTGTATACAAACGTCCGTCAATATCGATTCTCACCGTATTATTATCACCCTGGGTTACTTTATAGCTCCAGTGGCTGATTTCTTCGCTTACTTCGTCAAAACGGCGTCCCATAAAGCGTTTTACGGACATAATGGTATTCTGCGGATTGGTGATGGCCTGTCTTTTGGCCGGATCTCCCACTTTACGCTCGCCATTCTTTAAGAAGGCTACTACCGAAGGCGTGGTTCGACGCCCTTCATCGTTGGCAATAACTACCGGCTCGTTACCTTCCATTACAGAAACGCAGCTATTAGTTGTTCCTAAGTCGATTCCAATTATCTTTCCCATTTTTTAAAATTTCTTCTTTTTAAATAAGATTGTCTTTTTGAAAGACTTTTTCTCTTGTTCAATGATTATGCCGTTGCGCTCTAATATGTAAAAATGTCAGTTGAAAGCTTGTCCGGCCTGTTTATTATGACAGAGGGAACAGCGGAGACCGTTTTGCGTAATTTTGAAAAAAGCAGATATTTTTCCGAAAATGCTGTTGCGTTTAGAGTTTGTTCAACGTTATACCATTAAGATCAGCTGAATCCCGATTTTTAATCCATCATCGTATAAAAAGAAATTTGAAAATGAAAATGATCAGAGTTGCTAAATTTATTAAAACAGGTGTTATTCTTCCTCTGCTCGCCGCTTTTGTGCTCGTGGCCTGTAAGAAATCGGATTCAATGTCCGATTATACCCCGATCAGAGAGCTGGCGCAGGTAGAAATTGTACATGCTGCCGCGGGTCTTGGCGCATTGGATGTAGCCTTTGATAATAACCGCCTGGGTGTGAGCACTTTTAACTTCACCGACCGTGTAGATTACCTGAGGGCTACCCCCGGAAACAGGAATTTCAAGGTTTTTTTCGCTGCTGCCGCTTCTTCCACTCCCTATTTTAACAAGGATATCAACCTGGAGGCGGGCAGACATTATACTGTCTTTATCGTGGATACGGCTTCTCAAATGGATGCGGTACTGGTAAGAGACAGCAGCCGGGCGGCCGGCAACGATTCGGTTAGGCTGAGATTCGCCAATATGAGTCCGGATGCGCCGGCTTTGGACCTGTATGTAAAAGGAGATCCAACCCCTGTTGCTACTAATATTACCTATAAATCCGCCGGCGAGTTCTTTAGCTATAAATCGGGTTTAAATGTGGTGTTTGAGATCAGGCGCACGGGGCAATCCGAAGTTATTGCTACTTCTGACGCGGTTAGTTTGGTCAACAGTAAGATTTATACTGTTTGGTCGGGCGGGTATATCAGTGGCGATGGTGCTACAGGGACCAGTCTGAGAATCAGCAGGTTCTCACACAATCCCTTATATTATTAAGAGTTAATCCGTACCGTGTGAAAACCCGAATCAGCCGCTGCCTTTATTGGCAGGGCTGATTTTTTAGGATGGAGAAAACTGGTATTTTTATAGTCCGCTCCTCTTTGCACTGGTGTACAAGCGAGCGTGGCAAGAAAGACGATAGAAATAATAAGCTGGCTAAAAAAAAGAGACATTGGCGTTAAGCGGCGAAGCATTGGAGCACATACTGAATGGATGCCGGGATAACAAAGAGCATCACAAAGAAGCACTTTACAGGGGTTTTTATGGCTACCTGAAAGGTGTAGTGATCCGTTATATCAATGATTTTCATGTGGCTGAGGAAGTAGTGAATGACAGTTTTGTGAAAATCTTTAATAATATTTCTTCGTTCAACGGTTTGGGGCAATCTATAGATCTTACCAATTCATTCAAGGCCTGGGTTGCTAAAATAGCCTCCCGTACGGCAATTGATTTTTTGCGGAAAAAGAAGATTGATTTTGGCAGGGATGATATTGCCGATCTTCAGGTGGCCGTAGCCTACAATCAGGAACATTTCGGTGAAGCGAGGGATATTATGAACCTGCTGAACGAACTGCCTCCCACTCAAAAAGCAATTTTTAGTTTATATGAAATCGAGGGTTTTACGCACCAGGAAATTTCAGGATTACTAAATATACCGGAAAATGTAAGCCGGTCTTATTTGTCGAGGGCCAAAGCCAGGCTAAAGGCCCTTTATAGCGAAAATTTTAAAGCATGAAAGAGTCTGAAGATCCTATTTTTAACCATATAAAGGACGTCTTACGGAACCATGAGGAGCCTTATGATGCCGGAGCCTGGGAGCGTTTTACTGCCGGGACTCATAAAAAGAAGCCAGCGCCGGTTCGGGGTATCTGGAAATGGCTTGCTGTGGCGGCGGCAGTAACAGGTGCTGTTTTGGTTTTGCCGCGCTTGCTCAGCGTGGGCGGAAGTGAGGAAGAAACATTGGTCGCAGAAAGCGATATATCTGTCCAAAGGCAGGCCGATAGCGTAGCCTCCGAAGCAGGTGAGGCGGAAATATTGGCTGCCTCACCCCATTTGTCTATGCCTTCGGCTCCCGAACAGGAAGGAAATATGCCCGTGTATAATCGCGGAGCCAGGGAAACGACAACATTGGTGGTATCAACGGTTGCTCCTCTTATTTCGACGCCTAACCTAACCAGGATACCGGCAACTGCGACTGCACCGGTGAGCAAAGAAGAACTGGTAGCGGGTAAGCCCGGGAACAATAACCCATCACAGCCGGAAATTGATTTCTGGAAAAGCAGGGTGGTGGATGATAAAAAAGACGATAAGCCACCGGTTTCTACAAATGCGGGGAATGATATTTTGATCGTTTCTTCGGCTACAGCCGGGGAAAAGAGAAAAAGCAGTGAAAAGGGAAGCAGATGGCAGCCCAGTCTTTTTATATCGCCTGTTTTTGGTGATTTGGGGGTAAATATGGGATATGGTGTGTCGTTGGCTTACGCGGTAAATGATAAATTGTCTATCCGTTCCGGCGTAGCACACACTAAAATATCGTCCTCAAGGTCTTATCCTACCGATGCCGTTGGGGCTACGGGTTATACCGGTGCTCCCGTCAATGGTGGTGTTGGGGGAGCAACAGGAGCCGTGGGTTCGGTAGGCGGGGTACCCGGAAAAGCTGCTCTTTCGGAGGCCGGTAAGCTGGTAGCTGCCAATAGTTATGTAACCGGTCCCCAGCAGGTGAGTACCTTACAACAAATAGAAGGTGCGGTATCGGGGATAGATATTCCGGTAGAGGTAAATTATACCATCAACAGGAAGTTTTATGCATCTGCCGGTATTTCGGGTTTGGTGGTTATTGATGATAACAGGAAATATACTTATCTCGACAGCCGCAATGAAACCGTGTCCATTCAAAGCAGCCAGGGCGTGGTGAAAGAAAATAAATCGGTCACTTTTAGTCAGCAGAGTATTACCTCCGAACCCATCAAAACGGCTTATGAGTATGCGCCCTTCCTGGGTTTTTATAATGTAGCGGTTGGTTTTAAGCAGAAATTATCGGATAAAAACGCCGTTGCGATAGAGCCTTTTATTAAGGTGCCGGTAAAAAATACCGGTCAGCAGGGCCTCAATTATACCGGAACAGGAGTGCGGTTGAAGTTTGATTTTTAAAGTTAAAAATAATTTTTGCCACAACCCTCTCAACCCCTAATTTTGCGCCCGGAGAGATGGCAGAGTGGTCGAATGCGGCGGTCTTGAAAACCGTTGACTGTAACA
>JBEBUZ010000059.1:0-22044 GCA_040393015.1 Paraniabella yanshanensis | reverse complement strand
GTGGGTGTGGAACTGGTAACCCGGTTTCATTGGGTACTGTATATTTTTGGCGCCTTCCTGGTTTATACGGGGGTTAAGATGTTCACCGCACACGACGATGCGGAGTTTAATCCCAAAACACATCCTGTATACAAATGGATGAAGCGCATGCTCCCGCTGGTGCCACACGATGGCGGAGGTAAATATACCATCCGGTTAAGGGGAAAAAGACGGTATACCATGCTCTTTGTGGTAGTGGTAATGCTTTCTGTTATCGACCTCGTTTTTGCGGTCGATTCCATTCCGGCCGTAATGGGAATCTCTACCAATAAAATGGTTATTTACACCTCTAATATTTTCGCTGTATTGGGTCTGCGTTCTCTTTTCTTCCTGCTAAGAGGCGCTGTAAACAAGTTCGATTATTTACAGCAGGGCATCGCCATTGTACTCATTTTTATTGGCGTTAAAATGCTGGGCGAACATTGGATCAGTCAGTGGGTGGGTAAGTCGGAGCAGGTAGTCCTTTCCCTGCTGGTAATCGTTGTTTGCATTGCCGGCAGTATTGTGTATTCCATTGCCAAAAAACGAAAAGGAGTACCTGAAGAACTGGAAGACGGAACGATCGATCTTTAACTTTCGCCAAAGAAGTGTTCATAAAAATGCAACGGACTATTCTACATGCTTAGCCTTGCCGACATAGCATCGATTTTACAAATCTCCGGCTCCGGGCTTCCCGATGGGGCCATATCAACCCTGCTAACGGATAGCCGAAAAGTAGTCAGTCCGGAGACGGCGCTGTTTTTTGCCCTTACCGGGCCGCGGCGCGACGGCCATATTTTTATACCCGACCTCTACAAGGCAGGGGTAAGGTATTTCGTGGTGGAAGCAAATCCCGATAAGAAAAAATACCCAGGGGCTGTCTTCTTTCAGGTAAAAGATGTACTGGATGCCCTGCAGAAAATAGCCGCCAGGCACCGTAGCCGCTTTTCTTTTCCGGTGATCGGAATTACCGGCAGCAACGGCAAGACCGTGGTAAAGGAGTGGCTATACCAGCTTCTTCAACCAAAATATAATATTGTACGTAGCCCCAAAAGCTATAATTCGCAGATAGGCGTGCCTGTTAGTGTATGGCAAATGGAGCCGGCCAATAACCTGGCCCTGTTTGAAGCCGGTATCAGCAGGCCTCATGAAATGAAAAAGCTGGGAGCCATCGTACAGCCCGATATAGGCGTACTTACTCATATCGGCACCGCCCACAGTGAGGGATTCAAAAGCGAGAAACAAAAGCTACGAGAAAAACTGCTCCTTTTTACGCATGCAAAAGTGGTTATTTATAACGGCGATCATGAACTAACCCAAAGCGAAATCGCCCGACAACAACTGCCGTCATTTTCCTGGGGAAAGGGAAAACATAATTCGATGAGGGTAATAAAAACCACGACCCAGGGCAGTTCCACCTTTGTAAAATTGCGCAGTAACCGTTCTTCTTTTGAAATCGAAATTCCATTTACCGATGAGGCCTCTGTGGAGAACGTCCTTACCTGCTGCGCGGTATTGGTATACCTCAAGGTTGACACGGCCTTTATTGCACAGCGGGTGAGAACATTGCAGCCTGTAAATATGCGCCTCGAGTTCAAAAAAGGTATTAACAATTGCCTCATCATTAACGATAGCTATAGCGCCGATGCCGACTCCCTCTCTATCGCACTCGATTTTCTGAAACAACAGGCCAAAGGGCTGCAAAAAACGGTTATTTTATCCGATTTCCTGCAGGACGGGCGGGATAAGATTTCCCTGTACAACGATATTTTAGAGCAACTCGAAAAACATGGTATTTCGCGTTTTATTGGTATTGGCGAACAAATGACAGGATTAATGCCCGGGCTCATCGCTAAAAAAAACAGCCCTGTCCATTTCTCGGCCTGGCTCACCACAAAAGATTTTCTCCGCCAATGGCATGGCTTTGAGTTTAGGGAAGAAGCCATACTCATTAAAGGCGCACGCATATTTGCATTTGAAGATATAGCCGCTCAACTCGAACAGAAAGCACATCAAACGATATTAGAGATTAACCTGGATGCTATTTCCCATAATTACCGCGCATTTCAGCAAATAATTGAACCAGGCACCAAAATGATGGTAATGGTAAAAGCTTTTGCCTATGGAAGCGGCAGCTCTGAAATTGCTGGGCTGTTACAATACCAGAAAGCCGATTACCTGGGCATTGCCTATGCCGACGAGGGCGTGGAACTACGCAGAGCAGGCATTACCCTGCCTATTATGGTACTAAATCCCGAAGAAAGCGCTTTCGAAGCTATTACCGATTATCAACTGGAACCCGACTTGTTTTCTTTTGACCAATTGGCAGCCTTCGACACTCATCTCGGGCGGGCGGGGATAAAAAACTACCCTGTTCATATAGAGGTAGAAACCGGTATGAACCGTTTGGGCTTTAATCCCGCCCATATAAAAAAACTGGGCAGGCTGCTCAAAAATAATGATCGTCTGCGGGTACAATCGGTTTTTTCGCACCTCGCCGCCAGCGAAGACGAGGTGGAAGACGCTTTTACCTTAAAGCAGTACGATACGCTCTTAAAAGCCTGCGATACGCTCGAAAACCTTCTCGGTTACCCGTTTCTGAAACATATTGCCAATTCTTCGGCCATCCTCCGTTTTCCCGGGTTGCAAATGGATATGGTACGCCTGGGCATAGGGCTTTACGGCATTGCGGGTAAAGCTTATAGCAAAAAGATACAGCCCGCGCTCACATTAAAATCTACTATTGCACAAATAAAACATCTCAAAAAAGGAGAGACGGTAAGTTATAACAGACGGGGAGTATTAAAAAAAGATTCTGTAATTGCCACCGTTCGAATAGGTTACGCCGATGGGTACCCCCGCCGGTTAGGGAATGGGGTAGGCTATATGCTAGTTCGTAATCAAAAAGCCCGGGTAGTGGGAACGGTGTGCATGGACATGGTGATGATTGACGTTACTGCTGTTAAAAATGTAAAAGAGGGCGACGAAGTGCTGGTTTTCGGTAACGGCCTGCCGCTCGAAAAATTAGCCGATAGTATCGGAACCATCCCCTACGAAATAATGACTGGCATTTCGCAACGGGTAAAACGGGTTTATTGGAGCGAATAACCTAAATTTTAACTGAAAAATTGAAAATTTAAAGGCATCTTTGCACTCTTATGAAGGCTGGGAAATTAAGCACGTCGATACTGATTATTTTACTGATTCTGGTAGCAGATCAGGTTAGCAAGATTTATATTAAAACCCATTTTCCGGTGGGTGAAGTAGTGCGTATTTTGGGGATGGATTGGGCACGCATTCATTTTATTGAAAATAGCGGCATGGCCTGGGGCTGGAAATTTGGAAACGAAGGGGGAAAAGTAGCCCTTACCCTATTCAGGCTGGCGGCTGTTATTTTTGGTAGTTGGCTTATCGTAAAGTTTGCACGGGAAAAGTACTCCCGTGGTTTTATGGTTTGTGTGGCATTGATTTATGCCGGCGCCCTGGGCAACCTGATAGACAGTATGTTTTATGGGATGATATTCGACAAAGGCCTGCATTTCGACCCCTCCATAGGCGACTATGTAGGTTATGCGGGTATTGCCGCTTTGGGCGGAGAGGGTTACTCCTCCTTTTTGCACGGCAGCGTGGTAGATATGCTTTACTTCCCCATGATCAAAACCACCTATCCCTCCTGGGTACCCTGGGTAGGCGGCGATCCTTTCGAATTTTTCAGTCCGATTTTTAATATCGCCGATATGGCCATTTCCACAGGAGTGATTACTTTATTGGTTTTTCAGAAAAGATTTTACAGGAAAGTGGAACTCAATGTGGCAGCTCCGGCAATACCAGAGCAACAATCATCCTCTGCCGCATAAAAAATCCGCCAAAAGAGGAGTCTGAAAGCGGATCATGGTGTTTCCCCAAAATAGTTTGTTTCATGGGCAGATGTAAAACTACAATCTAACCGGATCGGTGCAAAAAAAACGGCATCCCTAATATAAGTGATGCGGCACCCGAATTTAAAAACGGCGCTAAACACGAAGCCACAATAGCCTTACCGATGATAAAATTATCTGTCAATATTAATAAAATAGCTACGCTAAGAAATTCCCGTGGCGGCAATAATCCCGACCTGATAAAAATGGCACTCGACGCGGAAAAATTCGGAGCAGATGGCATTACCGTACATCCCCGGCCCGATGAAAGACATATCCGCTACGCCGATGTGAGAGCGCTGAAGCCGCTGTTAACAACCGAATTCAATATCGAAGGAAATTGCCGGGAGCAGAAATTTGTGGACTTAGTACTCGAAGTAAGACCGAAACAGGTGACCCTGGTACCCGATGCCCTGAACCAGCTTACCAGCGATCATGGCTGGGATACCCTTACTAACAGAACCTACCTGCAGGAAATAATCGCAGTTTTCAAAAAAGCCGGCATACGTGTTTCTATTTTTGTAGACCCCGACCTGAAAATGGTGGAAGGTGCAGCAGAAACCGGCACCGACCGGATAGAATTGTACACCGAAAGCTATGCCCGCCACTACCACGAAGACAGGAACAAAGCTATTCATCCTTATATCCAGGCCGCTGAAAAAGCACTGGATCTGGGACTGGCAATAAACGCCGGTCATGATCTGGACCTGCAGAACCTGAGTTTTTTTGCAACGAATATTCCCTGGTTAAGCGAAGTAAGCATCGGCCATGCACTGATCAGCGATGCCCTTTACCTCGGCTTCGAAAACACGATACAGCTTTACAAAAGGCAGCTGGCCGTGGGAAATTAGGGTGGTAACCCCAAAGAACCAACCCATTGGAAACTTTTATCGTCTGTAAAATATGAAGCATCTACTTTCGGTTGTTCTCTCTGTTTTCTTCTTAACCGCCCATGCACAGCGGGTGGAAAGTATTCATTTTCATCTGTATACCGACAGTTTGAAAAAAGGCACACACAATTATATCAATATCGACGGAAAAATGAGCGACGGAAGCTGGCGCCCGCTTACCGACAAAGAGATCATTTTTGCTTCCGATTATGGTAGTTTTGAAGGGAACAACCTGGTATTGCCGGAAAATCCTTCGGTAAATAAGATTACCGTTACTGCTACTTTAAAATCAGATAAGAAAAGCAGTAAGCAGGTTACCATCTGGATAAAACAAAAACCCGATCCCCCACTTCCTGTATACCGCAAGGACGGAGATCCGAGGAGAAGAAAATAGTTCAGAGTGAATAGCTATGAACCATTCCCTATCAACACTAACACTATGCCTGGGCGGCAGGGCCGCCAAAATTAACCGGAATCTGCATTTCATCGAGGTCTTTGATCTCTCCCTGGGCGGCTTCAAATCTTTCTATATTATCAACCAGGGCTTTCATAAAACGTTTGGCGTGCTGCGGGGTAAAAATAATACGCGATTTCACCCTGCTCTTGGGGGTTCCGGGCATAATATTTACAAAATCGAAGACAAATTCGGCATGTGAATGGGTAATGATAGCCAGGTTGGCATAAGTTCCTTCTGCAATTTCTTCCGAAATCTCTATGTTTAACTGATTGGGCTGCTGATCCTGCATTTGAATAATTTTGAAGTGAAGGTAAAGAAAAGATGACTACAATTTTCCTTTCACATTCATGGCGTCTCTCAAACCATTGCCCAACAGGTTAAAGGCGAGTACCAATATCATAATAGCAAAACCAGGCGCCAGGGCGAGCATAGGATTTTGTGTGACGATGAAATTGTAGTTTTCCTTAATCATCAACCCCCAGCTTGGCATTGGAGGTTGTACGCCCACTCCTAAAAAACTCAGTCCCGCCTCAATCACAATAGCCGATGCAAAATTGGCCGCGGCAATTACCAGCACCGGGCCAACAATATTAGGCCATATATGAACGGCAATAATCCGTATGGCCCTGTAACCCAGGGCACGGGCTGCTTCCACATATTCCAGTTCGCGGGCAGCCAATACCTGGCCCCTGACCAGGCGCGCTACATTTACCCACATCGTCAGCCCTATGGCAACAAACACCTGCCAGAAGCCCTTGCCCAGCGCCAGGGTAATAGCAAACACCAATAGCAGGGTGGGTATGCTCCAGATGACATTGATGAACCACATAATAATATCATCTGTTTTGCCTCTGTAAAAGCCGGCAAGCGAACCCAGCACCAGCCCTATGCTGATGGAAATGATAACGGTAATAAGACCCACACTGAGGCTTACCCTTGTACCTACTATCAGGCGACTTAGTATATCCCGGCCGTACCTGTCGGTTCCCAACCAAAACTTCTTCTCCACAACCGGACGACCGGCCAATTGATTTTTGTGGAAACTAACCGACTCGCTTACGTCTTCATCGATATATCTGTCTGCGATAACACTGTCGCCAGCCATTATATAGCCGTTAACAGGGATATAGTGGCAGGAATCGGGGCTGCCATTGAGCAGCCGGTTAAAAAAATGAGTTTCGGGACCTGCCTGATCCTTCCTCAGCAGAAGGAACTGTGTTCGGAAACCCGGTTTTTCGCCTCCAATTTCCAGTATAATGCGATTGGCATAGGGTGTGCTGTCCTGGGCCAGGAAATAGCAAAAAACAGCGATAAAAACCGCTGCCGCTATAACCACCAGCCCGGCCACTGCGCCTTTGTTCTTTTGAAGCCGTTTCCACACCGGGCTGCTGAAAAATGTAACCGAAGGTTTTCCCATTTTAAATCATCTGATCATTTTACTTTCCTTCCCTTCCATTCGTACCTGCCGAAACTTCCCATAAAACCCGCAACAATGGTATACAGAATATGCAGGGGCTGGAAAAAGAAAAAATACCGCAACAAAATTTCTTTCTTAAAAAACCGGCTCACATGGAATACGAAGGGAAGTTCCACCATTGTCTTTGCGATCCAACTGGCTGCTAAAACATAAAAATAACGGATATCAGCAAAACCGGCAATAAACAAAACCAGGAACGACAAATTAAAAAGATATACCAGGAACAAAACAACCAGTATCCTTTTATCATCATAGCTGGTGGCCTTACTCGCCCAACGTATGCGTTGGTTAATAAATGCCTTCCAATCAGCGGCTGCTTCCGTTTCCACTATTATTTCGGCAGCCTTGATATAGCCCATACCATTGGGATAACGTTTCCATATTTTATGCATCAGCAGCATATCATCGCCCGAAGCAATATCATCTATTCCCTTAAAGCCGCCTACTTCATAAAAAATATCGCGCCGGTAAGCCAGGTTGGCGCCATTGCACATACTGTGTGTACCCGAGTGAACCGATGCGCCGGTGATACCCTGCAGCGTTAAAAAATCAAGTGCCTGAAATACATACAGCCAACCACCCTTTGCTCCCTCTTTCGAAGCAACCGGAATAAGACTAACAGGGGCCGCCACAAATACAGGCTTCTTTTCATTGATAAAAGAGGAAAAAGTCAACAGCCAATTCCTCTGTACCATACAATCCGCATCGGTGCATACAATCCATTCATTTTTTGCCACTGCAATACCCCTTTCTATGGCCTTTTTTTTATAGGAGTTGATCCTGTCCTCTGCCAGCCGTAGCAGCCTTACTCCTTCAAACTGCTCCACTATCTCTGCGGTGCGGTCGGTGGAATGATCATCCACCACCCATATTTCAAACAGATCCCGGGGATAGTTTTGATGAACCAGGCTTTGCAAAAGTTTTCCGATATTGTTTTCTTCGTTTCGGGCGGCGATTATAACCGAGAAACTGGTTTTCGGCACCGCCGTTTCGGAAACCTGGTAGCTGTTCATTGCACGCCACCCCCAGTAATAGAACAGGATAACGAGCGTATAAACGACAAACAGGATAAAAATAAAGACGATCAGCCACGCCATGTCACAAAGCTAAAGGCAGATGCGGTAACTTTTTCTTCCGGCTGATTAATATTTTAAGTAATTTTGTGCCCCTTAAAAAAGGGTATTTTTTATTCTCCAATTAAAACAAGATGAATTTATTCGATGTTTACCCACTCAATGATGTTACTATCTCCAGAGCAAAAGGCTCCTATGTTTGGGATAGTGATGGTAACCAGTATTTAGACCTTTATGGCGGGCATGCTGTCATAAGCATTGGCCATACACATCCGCATTGGGTACGACGCATCGAAGACCAGTTGGAAAAAATAGCTTTTTATTCAAACTCTGTTCAAAACCCCCTGCAGGTAGAATTAGCCAAAAAACTCGGTGAGGTTTCCGGCAAGGAAGATTACCAGTTATTCCTATGTAATTCCGGAGCTGAAGCGAATGAAAACGCTTTAAAAATGGCATCTTTCCACACCGGAAGAAAAAAAATAGTCGCGTTCAGCAAAGCCTTTCACGGGCGCACCTCGCTGGCTGTTTCTGCTACCGATAACAAAAATTATATCGCCCCTGTAAACGAAACAGAGAATGTAACGTTTCTTCCTTTTAATGACGAAGAAGCGCTCGAAGCCTGTTTTGCAAAGCAGGGCAAAGAAACTGCGGCCGTAATTATCGAGGGCATACAGGGTGTGGGCGGAATTAATGTGGCCAGCGAATCCTTCCTGAAACTGATTCGCCGTTTATGCGACCAATACGGCGCGGTATATATAGCCGACGCTGTACAATGCGGCTATGGCCGAACCGGCAAATTTTTCAGCCATGATTTTGCGGGTGTAAATGCCGATATTTATTCCATGGCCAAAGGCATGGGCAACGGGTTTCCTATCGGCGGAATCATTATTGCACCACATATCCAACCCAGGCATTTCCAATTAGGTACCACCTTCGGCGGCAATCACCTGGCCTGTGCGGCGGCATTGGCAGTGCTGGAAGTAATGAAGGAAGAGAAGCTGATGGGCAATGCCACGATGATCGGAAAATATTTGCGGGATGAGCTGAACAAAATTGCCGGGCTGCAAAACGTGCGCGGCCGTGGGCTGATGATTGGCTTTGACGTGCCCGGCGAGCTGGCTCCTCTAAAGAAAAATCTTTTATTGAACCAAAAGATTTTCACCGGCGAGGCGAAACCCAATGTGATCAGGCTGCTGCCTTCCCTGGCATTAAAGAAAAAAGATGCCGAAATGTTTATTGATGCTATCAAAGAAGAAATAGAGGCGTTTGCTGTGCTGGCAGAATAAAAAGGTTCGGCAAACCACCTTGCCATACCGGTCGAAACTGCGAACAAAGGGCGGCACCGGCTCCAACCGTTTCTATATTTATAAGTAATACCCAATGGTTCGTGCGCGCACGAACCATTGTTTTATAACCAGGGAACGGTAATTTTACACTATCTGCAAAGACTTACTAAATTTTGAAATCTTATCTATACAATGTCATTACTTAAAAGCAATACCTTTATCAGCGCACACGATGTTACAGATATCAATGCCTTAGCGCAAAAAGCATTGGATTATAAAGCCAACCCCTTTGTTGATAAAACACTGGGCAATGGCAAGCGCATCGGTTGTTTATTTTTGAACCCCAGTATGCGCACCCGGTTAAGTACACAAATAGCTGCCCAAAACCTGGGTATGGAAGCCATCGTGTTCAATGTAGGCAGCGAAGGCTGGCAGCTCGAGTTTGAAGAAGAAGCCATTATGAGCGGTAAAACTGTTGAGCATGTGAAAGATGCAGCACCCATCTTTGGAAAATATTTCGACATACTGGCCATCCGTACATTCCCTTCGCTCGTAAACAAGGAAGATGATTACAGCGAGCTGTACATCAATCAGTTCATAAAATATTCGGGACTTCCGGTGGTAAGCCTGGAAAGTGCAACGCTGCATCCGTTACAAAGTCTCACCGATGTGATCACCATTAAAGAAACTTTTACCCCCTTCTCCGCAACCACCGCGGGTGAAAAACCCCGCAAACCCAGGGTAGTACTTAGCTGGGCTCCGCATGTGAAGCCCTTACCTCAATGCGTGGCCAATAGTTTTGCACAATGGATGAACGCCTGGGGCGAAGCCGATTTTGTCATTACCCACCCGGAAGATTATGAGCTGGACAGGAAATTTACCGGGAATGCCCCCATTATATACAACCAGGATGAAGCATTGAAAGACGCAGATTATGTATATGTAAAGAACTGGAGTACTTATAACGACTACGGTAAAATTTACAGTAATGAACCCGAATGGATGCTTACACAGGAGAAATTGAAACTGACCAATAACGCAAAAGTAATGCACTGCCTGCCCGTTCGCCGTAATGTGGAGCTGAGCGATGAAATATTAGACAGCTCCAACAGTATCGTAACGCAGGAGGCCGGCAATCGGGTATGGGCTGCACAAGCGGTATTAAGTGAATTGTTGAAACCATAAAAGCAATGGCCAATTTCAGGCAGCTGATAAAAACCATAGAACTTACACATCAACAGACGCAACTTCAGGCTGCCAATGCTGTTAATCGTATAATGACTATGGGTAACTGGCTAATTGGGTATTATATAGTAAGAAAATGTCAGATACTCTCTTTGTAATCAAAATAGGTGGTAACGTAATTGACAACCCCGAAGCTCTGCAATCTTTTTTAAAAGATTTTGCGGCTGTTCGGGGCTATAAGATATTGATCCACGGCGGCGGCAAAATCGCAACAAAAATCGGCGACAAGCTGGGTATCGAATCAAAATACATCAACGGTCGGCGCATTACGGATGATGATACCATTGATATTGTAACCATGGTGTACGGCGGATTGGTAAATAAAAAGACAGTAGCGCAGTTACAGGCTTTGAATTGTAATGCTATTGGATTAACCGGCGCCGATGCCAACATTATCCCGGCTGCAAAGCGACCGGTAAAAATGATTAACGAAACACCAGTCGACTTTGGATGGGTAGGCGATATCGGCATTGATCAACTAAAAATTAATAATTTAAAATTAATAATGGATGCCGGTTTCACCCCTGTTTTTGCACCTTTAACACATGATGGCAGGGGACATATTTTAAATACCAATGCCGATACGATTGCTTCGGTATTAGCCGTCGGCATGTCTGCTTTCTATAAAGTACGGTTGATTTACTGTTTCGAGAAAAAAGGAGTATTGGAAGATGTTAACGATGACCAATCGGTTATTCGCCACATCAATAAAAATAAATACCATCAATTATTAAGTGAAAACAGGCTGTTTGAAGGTATCTTACCCAAAATAGACAATGCATTTGCCGCCATCGATGCCGGCGTAAGTGAAGTACTGATAGGCGACGCGAAGGACCTGGTAAAAAACACCACCAACTATACTGAAGGAACCTTAATTACCGGCTAATGAGTTTTGAAAAAGAATTATACAACAGCGCTGTTCAACTGCTGAAACAATTGATCCGCATACCGTCTTTCAGCAAGGAAGAAGACCAAACTGCAGCTGCCCTTAAAGCCCATCTCGAAGGCTTCGGTATTACGGTAACGCAGTTTGGGAACAATATTGTTGCGCGGAATAAATATTTCGACCCCAACAAGGCTACCCTGCTTTTAAATTCGCATCACGACACAGTAAAACCTAATCCCAACTATAGTTTAGACCCCTTCGACCCCATTGAAAAAGACGGCAAATTGTTTGGCCTGGGCAGCAACGATGCCGGGGGCTGCCTGGTTTCGCTGATTGCCTGTTTTATATACTTTTATGACCGGCAGGATCTGCTGTACAATATCATGCTGGTGGCCAGCGCCGAAGAAGAAATATCGGGTTACAACGGTATAGAAGCGGTGATAAAAGAGTTACCACCCATACATTTTGCTATCGTGGGCGAGCCAACCATGATGCAAATGGCAGTAGCGGAACGCGGATTGATGGTTTTGGACGGCGTAAGCCTGGGAAGAGCCGGGCATGCCGCCCGCAACGAGGGAGAAAACGCCATCGGCAAAGCGATAAAAGATATCGATTGGATTAACCAGTACCAGTTTCCTAAAATCTCTCCCTTGCTGGGGCCGAATAAAATGTCGGTAACCGTTATCGAAACCGAGAACAAAGCCCATAACGTGGTACCGGCTGTTTGTAAATTCGTAGTGGATGTACGGGTTAACGAACTATATACTTTTGAAGAAGTGCTGGGTATTGTTCGCCACAATATTCAAAGTGAAGTAACGCCCCGGTCTACCCGGCTTCGTTCCACATCGATTGCCTTAGATCATCCCCTGGTAAAAGCGGGTCTGGCTATGGGAAAGGAATATTATGGCTCTCCTACCACTTCCGACAAAGCGCTGATGCCCTTCCCTGCCTTAAAAATGGGCCCCGGCGACAGCGCCCGCAGCCACACAGCAGATGAGTTTGTTTACCTGAAGGAGATTGAAGAAGGGATTAAGGAGTATATTGAAATGCTGAAGTCTATAATTACGAATTAAGAAATACGACTTACGATTAAGCCACCACATAAATCCAGGTATCTCAAATGGGAAGTTTTAATAAAGAGGCTTTACAATTACGCACAAAAAAACTGGCAATTGGAGTTGCAAAATTTGCCCTGGAATTACCGTATAACGTAGCAAACAAAAATTATATTAATCAAATTATCAGATGTTCAAGCTCCGGAGGCGCCAACTACAGGGCCGCGTGTAGAGCTAAGTCAACAGCAGATTTCATAAACAAACTTAAAATAGTTGAAGAAGAAATAGATGAAACCATGTACTTCCTGGAAATATTACAGGTCTTTAATCCAGGCAAAGAAAGTTCAATACAAACATTATGGAAGGAAGCTAACGAAATTTTATCTATTATTGTTGCATCACTCAACACGTTACGCAGGAATCTGTAAACGGAAGCGTAACCCAACATTCGTAATTCGTAATTCGTAACTCGTAATTCGTAACTCAAATGAAACTCTGGCAAAAAGATACAACCGCGTTAAAAGAAGTAGAAACTTTTACAGTAGGAAAGGATCGCGAAATGGATATGTATTTAGCGCCCTTTGATGTATTAGGTTCTTTGGCACATATACAAATGTTGGCATCGGTAGGCTTATTGCCAACTGAAGACCTAAGACAATTGCAGGTAGCCCTGAAAGAAATTTACAAAGAAATACAGGCAGGTGATTTTCGCTTGCAGGATAATGTAGAAGATATTCACTCGCAGGTAGAGCTGCTGCTCACACAAAAATTGGGCGATGCGGGAAAAAAAATACATAGCGCCCGCAGCCGCAACGACCAGGTATTAGTAGATATTAAGCTTTTCCTGCGCAACGAGATAGAAGACATTGTAAATACTGTTCTTCCTTTTTTCGAACTATTGCAAACCCAAAGCGAGAAACACAAAGACCATTTATACCCCGGCTATACCCACCTGCAATTAGCCATGCCCTCCTCCTTCGGGCTTTGGTTTGGCGCTTATGCCGAGAGCCTGGTAGATGATATGATTACGTTGAAAGGGGCTTTTGAGGTAGTGAATAAAAACCCGCTGGGTTCCGCTGCCGGTTATGGATCTTCCTTCCCTATCAACAGGCAAATGACAACCGATTTGTTAGGCTTCGCAGCGCTTAACTATAATGTAGTGTACGCACAAATGGGGCGGGGCAAGGCCGAGCGGGTAGTAGCACAGGCCCTGGCCAATATTGCCGATACCTTGTCGCGCATGAGTATGGACATGACGCTGTACCTGAACCAGAACTTTGGTTTTGTAAGTTTCCCGGCAGAACTTACCACGGGAAGCAGCATCATGCCTCATAAAAAAAATCCCGATGTATTTGAACTGATCCGCTCGCATTGCAATCGCATTAAAGCCCTGCCTAATGAGATCAGCATGATGACAAGCAACCTGCCATCGGGTTATCACAGGGATCTGCAATTGCTGAAAGAGCACCTGTTCCCTGCCTTCAAAAGCTTAAAAGATTGCATCGAAATGGCCGGTTTAATGCTTTCCAATATCGATATAAAAAAAGATATACTGGCGGATGAAAAATATAAATACCTGTTTACGGTTGATTTGGTGAACCAACTGGTGATGCAGGGCATTCCGTTCCGCGATGCGTATATACAGGTCGGCCGCTCTGTTGAGGATGGAAGCTACCAGGCTCCCCTCTCGCCAGGAGAGGGGTTGGGGGAGAGGTCGCATGAAGGCTCCATCCAAAATCTTTGCACAGCTGAAATTAAATCGCTGATGGATAAAGCTGTTGCTGACTTTGGCTTTGAAACCATTCACAGGGCCGTTCAATCCCTGGTGGGGGATTAAGAGAATTGTTGTAACTTTATATGATGGGGCTGGCATACGCAGATATGCACAACTCAGTTTAAAGTAATCCCGCTGCTGCCTCATCGAGCATCCAAAGAATATCCCCTTTTTTCAAAGCTACATTTTGCACAGGGTATTTGAGTTTTGCATTTTTGGAAAAAATATGCTTTACCACCGGCGTTTTGGCCGCGCCGGCTACTAAAAATATCGCTTCCCGACTGTTATTGATTAAACGATAAGTGGAGCTCAGCCTATAGGTTTGCTTAGTTTCCACCCATACTTCCTTTATAAACCGTTTTGTTTCATCCAACACTTCCGTGCCGGGAAAAAGAGAAGAAGTATGCCCGTCATCGCCCATACCCAGCAGGGTGAGATCTATCTGCATTTTTCTTCCCAATACTTCCTTCATTTTCTTCTCATACGCCATTGCACAATCTGTAACCTCCCCTTTGGTGGGCATGGCAAAAATATTTTTCTTCGGTATTTTTACATGATCCAGTAACGCTTCTTTCACCATCCTGTAATTGCTGTCTTCATGGGCATGCGGCACAAAACGCTCATCGCCCCAGAATAACCGCACGTTCTTCCAGTCGATATTACGGGAAAACGCCGGTGTGGCCAGCAATTGATATAATCTTTTCGGCGTACTTCCCCCGGAAAGAGATACTGAAAAATTTCCTTTTTCAGCAATCGACTTTGCGGATCTTTCCACAAAATAATGTGCAGCCGCTACGCTCAGTGCCTCGGCATTTTCCCAAACTAATTTCACCTGTTTCATCCGTATATAATTTTAATTTTTCAATATGCTATCCAAACGTCCTGTCCGATCACCTGTGTATCTGGCTATAACCGGACGTTTCACTTTTTATTTTTTCTGCCTTTTACCGTTTTGCTTTCTGCCTCTTCGGAAGGCATGAGCCATTTTGTTCCCCCGTTGCCTATCAGTTCGGCCGCTTCTGCGGGCCCCTCCGTGCCGGCTTTATATTTTTTCAAATCGCCCGAATCCTTTGCCCAGTTTTCCAGCACGGGCATCACCACCGACCAGGCTGCTTCCACCTGGTCGGCACGTATAAACTGGGTGGCATCTCCCTCCAAAGCATCCAGCAATAAGGTTTCGTAGGCCTCGGGTGCTTCCCCGGTAAAGGTTCTTTTATAGCTAAAATCCATTTCAAAGGGTTTCAGCTTCATTTCCAGTCCCGGTACTTTTCCTTCAAACAACAAACTTATTTGCTGCCTGGGCTGAATATTTATAACCAGCCGGTTGGGAGTAATATCATCTTTAAAGATCTTATACGGACTGTCTTTAAACTGAACAACAATTACGGAAGCCTGTTGGTTGAGGCATTTGCCGGTTCGCAGATAAAAAGGAACATCCTTCCATCGGTTGTTGTCGACAAACATCTTCAATGCCACATAGGTTTCCGTAGCAGATTTTCGGGATACATTGTTTTCTTCTTTATACCCCACCTGCGGCTTTCCTTTTACCATGCCCCTGGTGTATTGCGCTCTTATCACATTTTGCGCTACACCTGCCGAATTAAAGGGCCTGATTTTCCGAAGCACTTTTACTTTTTGCTGCCGTATACTTTCCGCATCGTAATTGCCCGGGCAATCCATTGCTACCAGCGAAAGCAATTGCAATAAATGGTTCTGTACCATATCGCGCAGCGCTCCGCTTTTATCGTAATAGCTTCCCCGCGTACCCACACTAACGGTTTCGGAAACCGTAATCTGCACCTGGTCTATATATTTGCAGTTCCACAGGGGCTCAAATATATGATTGGCAAAGCGGAAAGCAATAATGTTCTGCACTACTTCCTTACCGAGGTAATGATCGATACGGTAGATCTGGTCTTCATAAAATAATTTATTCAGCAATTTATTTAAAGCCTGTGCCGATAACAGGTCTGTGCCGAATGGCTTTTCCACGATCAGCCTGTCCATTATCCTGTTATTGGCCATGCTGTGCCTGTCGATATATTGGGAGATCGTTTCTATGAATGTTGGAGCCACCGAATAATAGAATAGCCGGGTAGCCCGCACTTTCCAGTTCCTGTCATTGATCTCCAGTTTTTCTTTTAGCCGGGTATAGGTATCCTCAATCGTGAAATCGCCCTGGAAAAAATGCAGGCTGTCGGTAAATCGTTTCCAGTCAGCCGCCCTGGCTTTCCCGGAGCGCGAAAACAGGTTAACGCCTTCGAGCATATGTTTTTCATAAGCGCCTTCGGGTAGCCCCTGGTAATGTACCGCATAAATAGCGAATTTAGCGGGCATATACCCGTTTATAAACAGGTTATAGAAGGCCGGGATCAGTTTTCGCCAGGCCAGATCGCCGAAGCCACCGAATATGACAATGTTGGCAGGAGTATTTTTAATCTTCATGGGGAAAAGTTAATGATTCGAAGTGATGGTCCATGGACAATGAACACTGCTTACATAGTCCAATCCGTATGGAAGCTTCCTTCTTTATCAATCCGCTCGTAAGTATGCGCCCCGAAATAGTCGCGCTGTGCCTGTATCAGATTGGCCGGCAGGTGTTCCTGTGTATAGGCTTCGAAATAGTTCAATGCCGATGAAAGTGCTGCTGCCGGCACACCCGCATCCATGCCTGTTTTCAGGAAGCTGACCAGCCCTTTTCTCTTCTCTGTAAGAAGCGAAGCAAAAAATGGGGAGCCGATAACGGTGGTCAGTCCGGTCTCTCGTTCATAAGCCTCATACAGGTCGTTGAGCAGGCCCGAGCGGATGATGCAACCCGCCCGCCATATTTTTATCACCTTTGGCAGGGAAATATGATAATTATAGGCGGTCGAAGCTGTGTTCAGTAATGCCAGCCCCTGGGCATAAGCCATTATAAAACCAAAATGCAAGGCCTCTTTGCAGTCTTTTTTGAGCGCTTCCAGGTCAAGATCCAGGTTTTGCTGATACTGATACAGCGCTGCGAGCTTAGCCCTCTCCTCCTTTAGCGACGATAAATATCTCATCGTTACCGACACATCGATTGCGGGAGTGGGCACACTTAGCTCCAGTGCGCTTTGAGAGGTCCAGAGCCCTGTGCCTTTTTGTGCCGCCTTGTCCAGTATAAGATCTACCAGATCTTTGCCCGTTTCGGGATCCCTGGTTTTTAATATCTGCGCCGTGATCTCTGTTAAAAAGGACTCAAGATCGCCCTGGTCCCATTTTTCAAACAGTTCCGATAGTTCTGCATTGGATAAGCCCTGGCTTTTAAGCAGACCGTACACTTCACTGATCATTTGCATGATCGCATATTCAATGCCGTTGTGAACTATTTTTACATAGTGGCCCGCAGCACCATCGCCCATATAAGCCACGCAGGGTTCTCCGTTGGCTTTGGCTGCAATCGCCTCCAGGATATCTTTCACCAGGGCATAACTTTCTTTGGTTCCTCCCGGCATCAGGCTGGGGCCGCGCCGGGCACCTTCTTCGCCACCCGAAACACCCATCCCTATAAAATGAATACCCGACTGTTGAAGCGCGGCAAATCTTCTTTCGGTATCGGCATAATGAGAATTGCCTCCGTCTATCAAAACATCGCCTTTTTCGAGGTTCGGCAACAATTCCTCAATAACGCCATCTACTATTTTGCCCGCCGGCACCAGAAACATAACGATTCGCGGTGTTTTCAGGTTTTTGATCAGTTCGGCCGGGGAAGAAGCTGTTATAACCGGCCGGTCGCCTGCTTCTGCCAGCATTCTTTGGGTTTGTTCTTCACTCCGGTCGTACCCGCAAACCTTAAATCCATGATCGGCAATATTCAATACCAGATTCCGACCCATGGTACCCAGGCCAATCATTCCAAATTCTGCGTCCATACTTTTATTTTTTTAAAGATAGGCCAGGATTAATAAAATCTTAAAATATTCCCTTTCAGCTACACAATTTTAGTGCCTTATTGACGTTTTACGATGGATTTCGTTAATTTCACCAATTAAGAACGGATTTAGTTAAAGACAGATTTTAGAACAGTTAAAGATTAGAGATGGTAATGTTTATAAAGAGAGCATTTCCGGCATTGATGTTATTCGCATTATGGTCGTGTGGTAGTAAAACACCACAAAAAACAAATGTATTAAACAGGAACCCACCGTCCAAACAAACCACTCCCTCCCGGCAATCCCATAATCGTCCCGAACAGACCGTTTTTACCAAACCCGAGCAGGTAACCCGTAATACCCGGCCCGAACCGAAGCCGGAGCCCACCAATGTTCCGGCCGAACGACCGGTTGTTAGTTATACGCCGCCGCCCAGTTCCTCTTCTTCGGGCGCAGCTTACCGGTCGCCCGAGTTCTACCGATACCGGAGCGACAGTTTGCAAAAAGCCTATTCGGTAAGCGACTATAACAAGAATATTCAGACCATTATTAACCAGATAACGGAAATTCCTAGCGCGAGGAACAACCCGGCTGTTAATTCAGACAGTTGGTACGCAGCTATAGATTTTAATATCCGAAAACCGAATTTTGTAGTATTACACCATACCGCTCAGCATAGTGCCGAACAAACCCTGTTCACGTTTTCGCTGCGCCGGCCGGGGCGCGAGTCCAGTGCACATTATGTAGTGGGAAGAGATGGCACCGTGTACCAGATGCTGAACGACTATGTTCGCTCCTATCATGCCGGGGCATCCAAATGGGGCACTATTACCGATATGAACTCTGTGAGCCTGGGAATAGAAATTGATAACAATGGCAGTGAACCCTACTCCGACGCGCAGGTGGCTGCACTAATCAAATTACTGGGTGTTTTAAAAAAGAAATACGGTATTCCCCAGTCCAATTTTATCGCGCACTCTGATGTAGCTCCGGGGCGGAAGCAGGATCCCAGCCGGCATTTTCCCTGGAAAAAACTGGCAGACGCTGGTTTTGGGTATTGGTACGATGCCTACAATTTACAAACTCCTCCTGCCGATTTCAATGCCCTGCTCGCTCTGAGAGTAATCGGATACGATATCAGTAGCCAGGCCGACGCCATCGGGGCTTTTAAACTGCATTATATCCAAAGCGATATCTCCAAAACACTCACCGAATACGACAAAAAAATTATTTATAATTTATACCGGAAATTCTAATATTGCTGCCTGCCTAAATATTTGCGTAATTAATGACAGAAGAACATAAACGACTCAGAGAAAACTCAAAGAAAGCCATCCCACTTGAAAAATGGGGGCCTTATGTAAGTGAACGGCAATGGGGTACTGTAAGGGAGGATTATAGCGAATACGGCGATAGTTGGGGCTATTTCCCCTTCGATCATGCGCATTGCCGCGCTTATTTCTGGGGAGAGGATGGCATTGCAGGCATATCGGATTATTTTCAAAACCTTTGTTTTGCCCTAACCCTGTGGAACGGCAAAGATCAGATACTAAAAGAAAGATTGTTTGGCCTGGGCAACCACCAGGGCAATCATGGCGAAGATGTAAAAGAACTGTATTATTACCTCGATAATATACCTACCCATTACTACATGGAGTACTTATACAAGTACCCCCAGGAGGCATTCCCCTATGAGCAACTAAAGGAAGAAAATAAAAAACGTTCCAAGCTGGAGCCTGAATATGAGATCCTCGATACCGGCGTTTTCAATGACAACCAGTATTTTGATGTACATATTACCTATGCTAAAGCAGATAGCACCGATATAGGCATAAAAATCACCATCACCAACAGGTATAAGGAAGCAGCGCCGGTTACAGTATTGCCCACTTTATGGTTTTATAACCGCTGGACAAAGCACGGGAGCTTACACACGAAACCCGTCATTTCTCCGTTTGGGGAGGGAGCTGTTCTTGCCGAACATCCCCGGTTGGGTAATTATTATTTTTATTACCAGGCGGCGGACAATGTTTTGTTCACCGAAAATGAAACCAACACCGAAATCGTTCAGGGTATTCCCAATGAAAGTATATTTACCAAGGATGCCTTTCATCAGGCCATTATCCATAATGTTCATACCAAAGAATTAAGCGAAAAAAAATCGGGCACCAAATTTTCACCTGTTTATCATTATACCATTCCTGCGGGAGAATCGGTTACCGTATACTGCCGGCTTTCGGAGCAGCAGGTGGATAACCCGTTTAACAGTGCGTTCGAAGAACTGTTTGGCAAACGAAAAAAAGAAGCCGACCAATTTTATTCAAAAATAATTTCCCGGAATATTTCCAAAGACCAGGCCCGCATACAGCGCCAGGCTTTTGCAGGGCTCTTATGGAGCAAACAGTATTACCATTATGACATTGAAAAATGGTTATCCCTTGGAGACGGTATAACGCCCAATACCGACCGGAGGATGAACGGCCGGAACAGCGACTGGAAGCATTTGAAAAACCAGGACATTATTTCGATGCCCGATAAATGGGAATATCCCTGGTATGCCGCCTGGGACCAAAGTTTTCAATGCATAGCGATGGCGGTAGTGGATCCCGTATACGCCAAAAACCAACTGCTGCTGCTGATGCGGGAATGGTATATGAAGCCCGATGGGCAATTACCTTCCTATGAGTGGAATTTCAGCGATGTAAACCCGCCGGTACAGGCCTGGGCGGCCATGGAGATCTTTGAAATAGAGAAAAGCAGCTCAGGTAAGGGCGATATTGACTTTCTGAAAAAAGTTTTTCATAAGCTGCTCATCAACTTTACCTGGTGGATCAACCGCAAGGATTTGAAGGGCGATAATATTTTTGAAGGGGGTTTCCTGGGCCTGGATAATATCGGGGTTTTTAACAGAAGCTATCACGACAAGGGTGAAATACAGTTGGAACAGGCAGACGGCACGAGTTGGATGGGTGTATATGCATTGAGCATGATGGATATGGCGCTGGAAATAGCCATGGTGGATAAGAGTTTTGAAGACACGGCTACCAAGTTTTTCGAGCATTTTATACTGATTGCAGAAGCTTTAAATGAACATGTGTTGTGGAACGAAGAAGACCAGTTTTTCTATGATGTACTTTGCATGCGCGACGCTCCTCCCCAGCCCTTACGTATTCAATCCATAGTTGGTCTGACTTCGCTATATGCTGTAGCCACCATTAAACAGGAAGTATTTGACCAGTTGCCCGATTTTGCCAAACGTTTTGAATGGTATAAGAATTACCGGTTAAAAAATAACCGTTTCTGGCCCAAGGAAGAGCATTCGAACAGCGACGAACTTTTATTATCGCTGGTACAAACCAACCGGCTGAAAGCGCTTCTTAAAAGATTACTGGATGAAAACGAGTTTCTGGCCGATGGCGGCATCAGGGCTCTCTCGAAATACCACGAAAAAAATCCCTATTCGGTTACCATTAGCGGGGAAGTGCATACCATACAGTACGACCCCGGCGATTCAACGTCTGATATGTTTGGCGGCAACTCCAACTGGCGCGGGCCTATCTGGATTCCCATCAATTTTATCATCATACAATCTATCCGGAAGCTGGGAAAATTTTACCACGACTCACTGAAGGTAGAGTATCCTTCGGGTTCGGGCGAAGAGCTGAATCTTTTCGACATTTCCAAAGAGTTGGGCAGGCGGGTAATCAGTCTTTTTGAAATGGATAAAGAGGGTAACCGACCTATTTATGGCTCTTACAACTGGTTCTATAATCAGCCCGGCAACCGGGAGCTGATTCTTTTTTATGAATACTTTCATGGCGATACCGGTCGCGGGCTGGGTGCCAGTCATCAAACCGGCTGGAGTGCTTTGGTGGCCGAGCTGATCAGCGAACTGGCGGCAGGCGGGTAAAACCGGCGCATACAAAATAATAGGTGCAAATCTGCGCAACCGTTTGTTTTTTTTATGGATACATAAGGAACTTAACCTATTTTTATTGCCTCATTAATTAAACTAAATAATCGATTGTTATTATGGATGCAACTTCGCAGGCCGCGCCACAAAAAAATTATAC
>JBEBUZ010000058.1:0-22255 GCA_040393015.1 Paraniabella yanshanensis | reverse complement strand
TTATGGCTGGCTCCTTCCATTTTAAGGATCTCGCCAAAACCAAATTTCTGGTGCTCAATTTTTTTTCCTACCACCAGGTCATGAATATCGCTGGCGGTAAATCCTTCTGTTGGTGTGTGGTCGGTGAGTTTGGGTTCTGCCCGGCGCGGCAGGTAGGTGGGCGTGGCCGATTTTTTAGATGGCGGAGCGCCGTATTTCCGTTCCGCGTCCATAGCGGCATTGCTTTTTCCCCACCCTCCCGTCATTCTTTCGTAAGCGCTACCTGTAAGCCCCCGGTTACTGCTCATTTTAGTTCCTCCGCCGGCATAGCTTCTGTCGAGGAACTGCTCGGGCAATTCCTCAATAAAACGGCTGGGTTCATTTTGTACCAACTGGCCAAATTTGTAGCGGGTATTGGCATAGGTAATCCAGAGTCTTTTTTTGGCCCGCGTTACCACCACATAAAATAGTCGTCTTTCTTCCTCCAGTTCTTCCCGGGTATTTATGCTCATGGCATTGGGAAACAGCATTTCTTCCAGGCCGGCCGCAAACACACACTGAAATTCCAGTCCCTTGGCGGCATGAATGGTCATTAGTTTTACCGTATCGGCATCCGGATCTTTTTCATCAGCATCCGTTAATAAAGTAATTTGCTGAAGGTAGGCGCCCAATGTTTTATCCACCACTTCTCCTTCTTCATTATCCGGGCTCTCTACCCATTCTTTGACAGAGTTTAGTAATTCCTGAATATTCTCATAACGCTGTAATCCTTCGGTGCTTTTGTCGTTGAAAAGTTCTCTGACGAGTTGGGTTTGCTTTCCTACATGCACCGCTACTTCGTAGGCATTATGTTTTTCCAGCATACTGGCGAAGCTCCTGATCATTGTCACAAACTGGCTGATCGCATCGCGGGTACCCGAACGAAATCCGTACAGGTGTGCTTCTTCCAGAATCTGCCACATGGTTTTATCGTGGGTATTGGCCAGCAGGATGATTTTATCGATGGTCGTTTTGCCAATCCCCCGAACGGGATAATTAATAATCCGCTTGAGCGCTTCTTCATCCCTGCTGTTAATCGTCAGCCGGAGATAGGCTACCAGGTCTTTGATCTCCTTTCTCTGGTAAAAACTAATGCCCCCGTAAATGGTATAGGGAACCGACATTCGGCGCAGCGCTTCTTCAAATGCCCGGCTTTGCGCATTGGTGCGGTAAAGAATCGCGAAATCTTTATTAGCGTAGTGGTTTCTTAATTTCTGTTCCTGTATGGTATCTGCCACAAATTTGCCTTCCTCATTATCCGTCATCGTTTTCACGATCTTTATTTTTTCTCCCTCCGCGTTTTCCGTGAAAAGTACTTTGGGAATCTGCCCTTTATTATTGCTGATCACCTCATTAGCCACGTTAATGATGGTTTGGGTGCTCCGGTAGTTCTGTTCCAGCTTCACTACTTTTACTTCATCATAATCTTTCTGAAACTGTAAAATATTCTGGATAGTGGCCCCACGGAAGCTGTAAATACTCTGCGCATCATCACCTACCACGCATACATTCTCGTGCATGGCGCCTAAGAGTTTAATGATTTCGTATTGCGCAGGGTTGGTATCCTGGTATTCGTCAATCAGTATATATTTAAACTTATGCTGGTACTTGCTCAGCGCATCGGGGAAGGTTTTCAGCAACTCATAAAATTTTAATAAGAGATCGTCAAAATCCATCGCCCCGTTCTTAAAGCAGCGCTTACAATAAGCATCGTAAATTTTGCCCAGGGCGGGACGGTTGGCCCGCATATCTTCCTGCTGCAAATAATAATCATTTACATAATCGGAAGGCGTTACCAGTGCGTTCTTGGCTGCTGAAATACGGTTATAAACGGTGGACGGTTTGTAAAGCTTATCATCGAGGTTCATTTCCTGTATCACCGTTTTCACCACGCTTTTAGCATCGTCGGTATCGTAAATGGTAAAATGGTTGGGATATCCCAGCCGATGGGCTTCTGCCCTTAAAATTCTGGCAAATACGCTGTGAAAAGTACCGATGTATAAGTTCCGCGCTTCGTTATTGCCCAGGATACGCTCCACTCTTTCCTTCATTTCACGCGCGGCCTTATTGGTAAAAGTAAGGGCGAGAATGCGAAACGAGTCTACACCCGTCGACATAAGATGTGCAATACGGTTGGTGAGCACCTTGGTTTTTCCACTCCCGGCCCCCGCGATAATCATAATGGGCCCGTCGGTATGTAAAACGGCCTCCCGCTGCCTGTCGTTCAATCCTTGTAAATAATCCTGCATGTGCGCAAGGTACGAAGCGAATGCATCCATAAAAAGTTTAAATAAAAGTTATTGGGGCTACCGGCCATTAAACCATCGGGGTAAAAGGCGGTCAGATAAAGGTTGGCAACAGATTAACAAAAGGGTAGCGAAGGGATTTCTTATAAATATCATCTAAATTATTTACAAACATGAAATTCGCAGGGCTAAAGAAAAATATTTTACTGGGGTTGGCTTGTAATTTACTTACAATCAATTCGTTAATGGCGCAGGAAATTCCTTCGCGGGTGAACGATGGCGTAACAACGGCTCCATCGCAGCGGGTTAAAAAGAGCGGCTATGCCGACCTCGGTTTATCGGTGGAGCAGCAAAAAAAGTTAAGGGAGCTGGAGAAGGAGCGCCGCGATATGCTGAAAGCCGTTTCGGAGGATAAGGCATTGGAGGAGGGGCAAAGGAAAGCCCGCATCCGAAAGATCAACCTGCAGTCCGAAACTAAAAGGAAAGCTATTCTCACCCCTGAACAAAACGAGCAATTCCGGAAAAATGCCAGGCAGGCGGGGCGTGGTTACAGCAGGCAAAGCGCCCAAGGAACCGTAGAAAACAATAAAAAATCGGGCGAGGGAAAAGATAACAACGGTCTTAGCAGGGATTCAAAAAAAAGAACATCTAACAGGAAAAGGGGTGGAGAGTCTTTTTCACCCAACCGCAACAAAGGGCAATTTTCGGCCAGATAAAGCCGGTCTTGTTATATTAAATAAAAAACAACTTAAAAAATCAGAAAATGAAAAAAACAATTTTTTTATCAGCAATGATGGCTGCTTTCAGCCTTACCGCTACTTATGCACAGGACGCCCCTCCGCCCAGGGAGAACAGGGAAGCCCGCCCCGGCGGTGAAAGACGCGGACCCGGTGGCCGCGACATGATGGAAATGTATAAGGACCTGAATCTGACCAAAGACCAGGAAGCTAAAATAAAAACCATCAATGAAGAACAAAGAGGAAAGTTCCAGGAATTAAGGAACGATAACTCTTTAAGCGACGAGGCGAGAAGAACAAAAATGGGTGAAATGCAAAAAGCCAGGCAGGAAAAGATTAATGCGGTGCTTACCAAAGACCAGCAGGAAAAACTGGCGGCTAAAATGAAAGACAGAGGAAACAGAGGCCCCCAGGGAAAAAGCGGCGGCGATAGTAAAAAAGAAAAAAAATAGATTGACGACACGATACGGAAGCCACCCCTTTTTGGGGTGGTTTTTTTGTCGGCCAATAAAGTATCTTTGCAGCGCTTTATCCGAACAATTTGTCTGTTACCGCCAAGGCGGAAGGTAGCTGCGGGAGCGGCATCGAACAGCCGGTAAAAGCACAACTTCCTTACTTACTGTTGAAAAACAGCAAAACCATTTAAAATGAAAAAAGTCGATCCCCGGTTCGCAAAGTTTGTAAAAAAGAAAAGCAACGCTGCTGTTAAGGAAGGGTTTAAGCAGGAGAAAAGGCAGTATAAGAAGGAACGAGCCGAGTTTTTTGAACAAAAAAGAAAGGAAGCTGCCCGGCAAATAACGGAAGGGCCTGCAATTACCCGGGAGAAGGCCGACATAGGCCCGATGCCTTTGAATAAATACCTGGCCCATGGCGGGGTATCCAGCCGGAGGGAGGCCGCTGAGCTTATTAGAGAAGGAAACGTAAAAGTGAATGGTAAACCGGTTACCGAGCCGGGATATAAACTGACAGAGGGAGATGAAGTAACGGTGAATGGTAAAAAAGTATTCATTACCAAAAACCTGGTGTACATTCTTATGAACAAACCCAAAGATTATATTACCACCACCGATGACCCGCAGAAAAGGAAAACGGTGCTGGATATCATCAAAAATGCGACCTCGGAAAGAGTGTATCCTGTGGGCAGGTTGGACAGAAATACCTCCGGGGTATTGCTCATCACCAACGATGGAGAACTGGCTCAAAAACTTACCCATCCCAGCAATGAGATAAAGAAAATTTATGCTGTTACCCTCGATAAACCGCTGTCAAAAGCCGATTTTGACAAAATACTAAAAGGACTAACCCTCGAAGATGGCCCTGCGCACGTAGATGTGCTGGCTTACAGTGATCTGAACGACAAAACACAGTTGGGGGTAGAGATTCATAGCGGACGAAACCGCATTGTCCGACGTATTTTTGAAAGCCTGGGATACGAGGTGAAAAACCTCGACCGGGTGATGTTTGCGGGTCTGACCAAAAAAAATGTGGAGCGCGGTAAATTTCGGTTTCTGACGGAAAAAGAAGTTCGCAACCTGAAATATTTTGGGAAAGAAGGTAGAAAGCAGAAGACCGAAGGCGAAAAGCGGAAGGCAGAGGGCAGCAGACCGAAAGCGGAAGATGGAAAGCCGAGAGCCGAAGGTAAACCCAACAGGTTCCGGTTGGAAGGCGAAAAGCGGAAAGCGGAAGGCTGGAGGCCGAAAGCGGAAGATGAAAAGCGGAAAGCAGCAGGAAAAAAAGGGCAGTCGCGGAGCGGAACATCGGGCGGGAGATTTTCTCAGCAAAACCCGAAAGCGGGAGATAAAACCCGAAGGACGGAAAGCCATAAACCCCGGGCAAGTGGCAAAAGGCCACCCCGGAAACAATAAGAGTTACCTGGTTTTTTAAATTTTTTAATTGTTTTAGATATGTCGTTAGAACAAACTATTAATGCCGATATCAAAACGGCAATGTTGGCTAAAGATTCCAACGCACTTACCAGCTTAAGAGCCATCAAGGCTGCCATATTGCTGGCCAAAACCGCAGCCGGCGCCAGCGAAGAGCTTTCGCAGGAAGAGGAAATAAAACTGGTTCAGAAACTGGTAAAACAGAGAAAAGATTCGCTGGAAATTTTTGAGCAGCAAAACCGCCCCGACCTCGCAGAAAAAGAAAGGGCCGAAATAGCCGTTATCGAAAAATACCTGCCGGCACAATTGACTCCCGAAGAACTGAAGGGGGAACTTCAGAAAATCATTGCTGAAACGGGCGCTTCCTCCCCGGCCGATATGGGTAAGGTAATGGGCGCTGCGAGCAAGGCCCTCGCCGGAAAAGCGGATGGTAAGTCCATCTCGGCAATGGTAAAAGAATTATTGGCATGATGAAACAATATAGACCGGTTACCCCTAATTTTCTTACTATTGGTTATTGATATTGTTGTTATAGTGTTTGCTGTTTTGGCCGTCTTCAGGGGGCTGCGGATGGGGCTGATTGTAGGGGTGTGCTCCTATCTGGGACTTATTGTAGGGTTGGCGGCAGCAATAAAATTGTCGGCGGTAGTGGCGGCACAGATCGGAACGGCTGCCAATCTCACCGGCAGGTGGGTACCTTTTGTCTGCTTTTTGCTCATTTTTATCCTGGTAGCTCTATTGGTGCGTACGCTTTCGGGGGTGGTACAAAAAATTACCGAAAAGCTGATGCTGGGTTTTATCAACCGGGTGGGCGGCGCTTTGTTTTTTGTGCTGATCTATCTTTCTGCCATAGCGATCCTTCTGTTTTATATTAATCAACTGCATCTCCTGCCGGAAAACTGGGTGCAATCCTCGCTTAGTTATCCGCTAATCAAAATATTAGGCCAATATGCCATAGAAGCAATGGGATATATTATTCCCGCCTTCAGAAATATGTTTGAGGAGTTGACAACTTTTTTCGAAACAGCTTCGCATAAAATTTAAGGGAAATACTGTTTTTTGGTCAGGTAATAATAGGGGGCAAAATGATGATGAACAAAATGGTCTTTTCCATCATCTTTGAAGCGCTGCCTGTAGGCTTCATCGGGCATTAATATAACGGGGTTCCCGGCACGCATATAGTTCATAGACGGGGCATATAACGGCTCCTTCAATCCGGGTAGTGCCGTTTTTACCGCTCTTTTATAGAGTGTTTTTCCCAGGTAGCGGGTGTATGCCTGCTGTGCTTTTCGGGGTTTACGGTTCGCTTTTCTGTAAAAAACGCCTCCCGCCAGTCGAACGACAAAGGGTTGCTTTTTCAGTAATTGAGGGGTATGAATAAGTGGGTTAGGGAGGTTCATGTCCTGTATCCGCTGAATCGAGTAGGGTGTTTCGGGCACCCAGTCCGCACTATTTACAACCGTATAGCTCCAGCCGCCCCTGGTAATAAAATCAAAATCGTAGGCATACTGCATATTGCCCGGCTTGGGCGCAGCACTACAGTAGGTTTTGAACCTTATGCCGGCTGGCAGTGTTCCATCCTGCTGCAGGTAGTGCAGGTACGACCTCAGCAAAAAAGTGATAGCTCCGCCCTGGCTATGACCCAGCAAAAAAATATCCTTCACTCCCTTGCCATATAAGTCTTTTATTTTGTTTACGATATCGGGCGCCATCGATGCCAACCCCACGGTCCACCCTACATGTACGGCCGCAAGGCTGTCGGCAGCCAAGCGGTAACCGAATACCGTAGAGTCGTTCATCCTCAAACTACCCACTGCGGGTATCATGGCAGCGTAAAAATTAGCTACCCAGCTCAGCATATGGCCAACGGTTCCCCGCACGGCAATTACCGCTACACTGTCATTGCGCAGGTATAAAGTCCATTGGTTTTTTAAACCCACTTCGGGAGAAACATATAACCGGTTATAAACGTCTTTTTTAGTTTTTCTTTCATTACTATCGGCAATACTATTGCCATAAAAACCCAGCGATAAAAGGCTTATATATTCTTTTGCATCAAAGCCGGGTTGCAGTTTGTGCTGGGCACGCAGGTTTAAGCATATCGCGGAGAAAACGGTAATGGCGAAGATGAATCGTTTCAATATAGCAATTTTCATACCTTAAATATACAAAAAGCCCCGGCTGCTAACCGGGGCTTGTAATAAAAACAGATTTATTTACAGTGTTTTCAACACCTCATTCATTGTTCTCACTGCATCGGCGCTTTTGTTAAATGCTGCCTGTTCTTCCTCGCTTATTTTAAAATCGATGATTTGTTCCCAGCCGTTGCGGCCCAGTGTTACCGGTACTACCAGTGAAATATCGCTTTGGCCGTATTCTCCCTCCAGGAATACGCCGCTGGAAATAATTTTCTTCTCATCGCGCAAAATACTTTCTACCATGGCTGCGGTTCCTGCGCCGGGGGCGTACCAGGCCGAAGTACCGATAAGTTTGGTAAGTGTAGCGCCTCCCACCATGGTAGCGGCCACAATTTTTTGCTGTTGTTCTTCGCTCAGGAAATTGGTAACGGGCGTGCTTCCCCAGGTGGCATGTTTAATCAGGGGTATCATGGTTGTATCGCCATGTCCGCCAATCACTACCGCGTTCAGATCGCCGGGGGAGCACTGCAGTTCCTGGCTCAGGTAATAGCGAAAACGGGCCGAATCAAGCGCGCCGCCCATGCCAATTACTTTGTTCTTAGGGAGCCCCGAGGTTTTAAAGGTGAGGTAATTCATGGTATCCATCGGGTTCGAAACCACGATGATAATTGTGTCGGGAGAGTATTTCAGGATATTTTCGGTTACGCTTTTAACAATTCCAGCATTTACGCCAATCAGTTCCTCGCGGGTCATACCGGGCTTACGGGGCAGGCCGGAGGTAATCACCACCACGTCCGAATTTTCCGTTGCTACATAATCGTTGGTAACCCCTTTTATTTTTGTATCAAAACCGAGTAATGCGGCTGTTTGCATCATATCGATCGACTTTCCTTCTGCCACTCCTTCCTTAATATCTAATAAAATAAGTTCAGATGCCAGTTCTTTACGGGCAATATTATCGGCACAGGTAGCTCCCACTGCACCAGCCCCTACTACGGTTACTTTCATTGTATAAAATGTTTTGATGAAATAATTTGATGTGCAAATGTAACGAAAAGCCTAAAACCGAAGCCTTTGTAAGGAAGTAAGAAGACAGGGAACTTGTAAAAAATTGTTGCGGCCTTCTTGCTTTAAAATGAAATTTTCCCTTATTTTTGCAACCCCGATTGAAAAATCGGAAAAGGATTGACCCATGGTGTAACGGTAGCACTACTGATTTTGGTTCAGTCAGTTAAGGTTCGAATCCTTATGGGTCAACAAAGAATTTAATTCTTAAAAAACGAAAAATGGGTCTGTAACAAGATCCATTTTGCATTTTACCCCGCCTGCCCTGTTTGCCCTGTTACCGGTAGTTTTAAAATTCAGTTATCACAATTATTTCGGCCTCAAATAATTAACTTTGATCTCTTTTATTTAATATGCTTAAAACAGGAATCATTGGCGTAGGGCATCTGGGAAAATTTCACCTCAACAACTGGTTGGAGATTAGCGATGTGGAAGTAGTTGGATTTGTAGATCCCGACGATGAAGCCGCCAATGAAGTAATGGAAAAATATGGCATCCGGCGGTTTTTTGATGCGGAAGATTTTTTGCACAGGTGCGATGCTGTTGATGTAGTAACGCCTACCCAGTTCCATTTTGAGTGGTGTGAAAAAGCCATCCGGCTGGGAAAACACGTATTTGTGGAAAAGCCTTTTGCGCATAATATGGACGAAGCCCGCCAACTGGTAAAACTGGCCAGAGAGTCGAATATTAAATTGCAGGTGGGGCATGTAGAACGTTTCAATCCGGCTTTTCTTTCGCTGAAAGGAATGGAACTGAACCCCATGTTTATCGAGGTACACCGGCTGGCGCAATTTAATCCGCGCGGAACAGAGGTAAGCGTTATCCTCGACCTGATGATACACGATATCGACATTATTCTGAGCCTCGTAAAAAGCGATGTGAAAAAGATTTCGGCCAGCGGGGTTGCCGTGATGACCGATACGCCCGATATAGCCAATGTACGCATCGAGTTCGACAATGGCTGTGTGGCTAATCTAACATCGAGCCGCATCTCGATGAAAAAAATGCGAAAAATGCGCCTGTTTCAAAAAGATGCTTATATCGGGATCGATTTTCTCGACAAAAAAACCGAGATTATTAAACTGAAAGAACCCTGGGATAAGGATGTATTTGCCTTCGATATAGCCACTCCCTCCGGCAATAAAACCATCGCCATCGCCAATCCGCCGGTACCTCAGATAAATGCAATCAAACAGGAATTAACAGAATTTAAAGACGCCATTCTTAACAATACACAAACCATTGTTTCGGAAATTGACGGACTGAAAGCGATGGATGTGGCCCACCAGATACTCGCTAAAATAGGTAATGCCAGCGTATCGGGTTAATTTTTGCTGGTTCATGTATGATCAAATAATACTACAGATAGCTGCTCAGGGCGCCAGAAAGATTTCTGCTATTTTCAGGTCGGCCGGAAGCGTAATCTTCCCGTTTTGTTTTTCACCCTCCACCAGCGATACTTTTACACCATAAGCTTCTACTACGCTCGCTTCATCCGTAAACCGGTCTTTGTAATCGATTTGAAAAGCGGGTATTAATATTTTACTATGAAAAACCTGGGGGGTTTGCACCTGTACCACTTTCTCCCTGTTCAGTACTTCACTGTCGCCATCATCGGTAAGAAGGCGCAGACTGTCGCTGCATTTCAATACCGGTATGGCGCTGCCTGTTTCCAGGGCGGTCTCATAACAACGAAGGATCAGCTCCCTGCTAACATTACAACGTACGGCATCGTGCACAAATACAATCGATTCGTTTTCCACCAGGGTAAGCCCGTTCTTTACCGATTCGAACCGCGTGGCGCCACCGGGAGCTATTTTGATGCGCTCCCTTCCAAAATAAGCATCAATGATTTCAAGTCCCATATCCACATATTCTTCTGCCAGCACCAACACTACTTTCATATCGGCAAAAGCCGATAAAAAGCGGTGCAGCGTATAATATAAAACCGGTTTATTGTGCAGCATTAAAAATTGTTTGGGCAAATCGCTACCCATTCTTTTACCCGAGCCTCCGGCCACAATTATCGCAACTTTATCCATCTGCCAAATGTATCAATATTCTTGCAAGCGATAAAGTTTAACGTATTTTCGGTTTAAAGAAAAGGTATGAAAAAAACCTTGAGTTGTATCAAGATTTATTACCCTCACTCGTCTCATCTTTGCAGGATGAAAATAAAGTCCGCACAAATAATAGAAGAACTAACAGTCCTTACCCGCTCCCACCTGCAACAGGTACAGGAAATGAGCCAACTGCCCACCGACACGCTCACTGCAAAACCGGCCCCGCATAGCTGGAATGCGCTGGAATGTGTGGAGCATCTGGTTCGCTACGGAAATTTTTATCTGCCCGAAATCGAAAAACAAATAAAAGCATCCCCTTACCCCCAGGCTACCCTGTTTAAAAGCGGGTGGCTGGGAAATTATTTTGCCAAGTCCATGTTGCCCAGGCAAAAGCCTAACAAAATGAAAACTTTTAAGCAAATGAACCCCGTTAACTCCGGTGTAAAACGCGAAGTGTTGCTTACTTTCAGCAGTCAGCTCGAAAAAATGCTCGAACTCCTGCAAATGGCAGCCCGTACCGATCTTACGCGGGTGAAAACGGCCATCAGTATCAGCGCTTTTATCCGGTTAAGACTGGGCGATAGTATGAGGGTGGTCATTTACCATAACGAGCGACATCTGAAGCAGGCCGGGGCAGCTATGAAAAGCAAATAATTTTTGGCGGCGGATGCAAATACTGGCTATTTTATTATCTTGCTAAGTATTAACACTTGTTAGTATGAATAAGACAATAATTGCAGGTATAGGAAAATACATTCCCGAAAAAACCGTCACGAACGATGATCTCGCCAAAATAATGGATACCAATGATGCCTGGATACAGGAGCGTACAGGGATCAAAGAGCGGCACTATGCCAAAAGATTTGAAGAAACCACCGCTACCATTGGCGTTAAGGCCGCAGAAATAGCCATTCAACGGGCAGGAATTACGGCCAATGATATCGATTTTGTCATCTTCGCCACACTTAGTCCCGATTATTATTTCCCCGGCTGTGGCGTACTTGTGCAGCGGATAATGGGATTGAAAGAAGTGGGCGCACTCGATATACGCAATCAATGCAGTGGGTTTATTTACGGACTTAGTGTGGCGGACCAGTTTATAAAAACGGGTATGTATAAAAATATATTGCTGATAGGGGCGGAGATCCATTCTTATGCACTCGATTTCAGCACCCGTGGCAGAAATGTATCGGTTATTTTTGGTGATGGCGCGGGCGCCGTGGTGCTACAGCCATCCCCTGCAGAGGGCAGGGGAATATTGAGTACCCATTTACACAGCGATGGGGCCAATGCCGAAATTCTGAGTATGCCCAACCCCGGTTTTCATGCGGGCGCTCACCATCCCGAATGGAAACCTAACGTGGATGAGACCAATCCCTATGCGAACCTTTTTATTAACCAGGATCTGGTGGACCGGGAAAATATATACCCTTTTATGGACGGGCAAACGGTGTTTAAACGGGCGGTAATAAAAATGCCGGAAGTAATTGATGAAGCCCTTAAAGCCAATGGTTACCAGGAGGGCGATATTGACCTGCTCATTACCCACCAGGCCAATCTGCGTATTTCGCAGTTTATGCAGCAAAAACTAAAGTTAAACGACAACCAGGTATTTAACAATATTCAGAAATATGGCAATACCACGGCCGCCTCTGTACCCATTGCCCTGTGTGAAGCATGGGAGGAGGGGCGCATACAGGAAAACAGCCTCGTTTGCCTGGCCGCTTTTGGCAGCGGCTTTACCTGGGGCAGCGCATTGATGAAATGGTAGGTAAAATGCGTTTGGGAAGGCGAAGGCCGGTGCCTGTAAGCTCTTTACAGGTTTCCTATATTCGTATCCAACCACGAAATGCGCTTTTCTAAAAAATCCAGCAGGTAGTCCACTTCTGCAGCATATGACCCCCGGTCGATAAAATTGGGCCATATAACCTCGTTTATATTCCATCCCGCACCACCGCTGCTCAACGGAGTAAAATTTCTCTTTTGGGCTTCATTCAGCTTTGCGGCGCGGTCTCTCACAAAGTCGGGTACCTTATCTAACTGAGGTTTCAGCGCATTCCACCTTAACTTGAGTGCCGATACAAATGCCGGATCTTCAAAAAAACGGTCGAACCAGGGCGAACGGGTTTTAATAAACCAGCCGTCCCAACCCACCGATGAAGCTCCCTGCTCCCAGGTTATATGATTGGCGTTTCCAAAAGCGATATCAAAATCCCATACGAGCGGCATTTCTATTTTCCCATTCCGGCGAATGGCCATATAACAACTGCCGCGCATATTTCCATCCACGTTTTTGGCAAGTTCCTGTACAATATAATAGTTGATGAACGATTCCATATCTATGTAGGGTCGGTAACCGTTTTGCGGGTCTTTAAAGTTTTCGGCATATAAAGCGCGTTCAGCAGCATTAAAGAAATTTTTTACATAATTGTATTGGGCGGTAGTGGGTTCATCAGGGTCTTTAAATAAAATAGGGAGCTGTTTCAGATCTGTTTTAAACTTGTAAGGTTCGTCGTAATGAAAATCCAGCTCCAGCAGGTAGCCGCCCGTAAGGGCTTCGCCCGAATTATCGGAGGAGCTAACCAAATTCATATTCAGTCTTTCTTCCGATACTTTAACATGCTCGGTTATACTGTAAACCCCAAGGTATTTCCCGTTCAGGTAAAAGTCGGCGCTTACCGAAGCAGGTGTCCAGCTCATGCCTGCTATACGAGCTATTTCGAAAGCGGTAATATTTCTCAACAGGGTCTTGTCGGCATAATTCGCCAGGAGCGCCCAGTCCTTATCCGTGCTCATTCCCAATAGCGGGGCCTTGCTGTCTAAATTAAGACGGTAGGGTTTTTTGGGCATTCCCCAGGTAGAATTTCCGCGCCCTCTTATTCTCGCTGTTGAATTAAAAGTGGCGCCGTTGGTATACCGTTTATCCGGGTCTTCTACTATCACGGCCGCTTTCAGGTATTGGTCTTTACTGGTAACGGGTGCGTTGCCTTCTGTATTAATATATACCTGTGGTATGCGCGGCAGGTTATGGGTAACGGTAACAGTATAGTTTGTTTTTTTGCCATTTTCGGCTACTACACTGTATACCACTTCCGTACTGAAATCATTGGGGGTAATCCCGCTTACCTGCTCTTTGTTTCCTACGCTTACCGATGCTCCTTTGTAAGCAAATGTGGGAATAAGTCCTTTGAGCGATATACCAAAGGGAACCGAAAGTTTTATTGTGCTATCAGATAGGATGCCGATGGCTGTTTCAGTCAAATCTTTATTCAACCCGGGGTCAAGCGTAAAAGATTCAAACACCGAAACCGATGACGGTTGTACTGTATCCTGAATCTCTTTATCCGAGCAGGAAACAAAAGGCGAAAATACAGTCAGGGATAACAGCAGGAAGCTGATAGTGCAAGCCTTAACGATTTTCATGTGCGGTTTTTTAGCGTTTATAAGACTGCTCCGGCAGGGGCGGCGTATCAGGTGTATAAACCGCCGTTTACCGAAAGTACCTGCCCGGTGACATATCCGGCTTCTTTACCCACAAAGAAGGCAACGGCATGGGCTACTTCGTCGGGCGTTCCAAACCGGTTTACGGGTATCAGTTGCTTCATCTGGCTTTCATCTATATCGGCGGTCATATCGGTGGCTATAAAACCGGGTGCCACGGCATTTACAGTAATATTTCGCTTGCCCACTTCCTGCGCCAGGGCCTTGGTAGCGGCAATAACCCCTCCCTTCGCTGCCGAATAATTGGTCTGGCCCGCCAGCCCCTTTAGCCCGCTTAAAGATACTACATTTACAATCCTTCCGTACCGTTGACGCAACATGCTGCTCACCACGAGGCGGGTTACGTTAAAAAAGCCGCCGAGGCTGGTGTTTACCACGTTGTCCCATTGTTCATTCTTCATCCACATCATCAGCACATCGTCTTTTATACCGGCATTATTAACCAGTACTTCTATAATTTTATCGGGATGAGTCTCCATCCAGCCGCCCAGCTTCTGCTCTACCTCCTCCCGGTTGGCTACATCAAAGGGCAATAATTCGCCGTTGCCGCCCGTTGCTTTTACGGCTTCCAGGGTTTCGGCAGCTTTCTGTTCGTTACCCCTGTAATTAATAAGCACATAATAGCCCATCGAAGCCAGTCGTAGACAGATGGCTTTGCCTATTCCGCGGGAGGCACCGGTTATGAGCGCACAGTTCATTTGTTGAATTTATGGTTTGTAAATTTTGAAATTAGCTCCGCAAGCCGGGGCGGGAAGCAATTTTCCCTGTACTCAAAGCTCCTGGCTCTTCACTTCGGGCTTTTGCCCATATACCGAAGCCGGCGTATTGGCTTCGAGCCATCCACGCACTTTTGCCAGGCTGCGATACAAAGGTCCGTCTTCTACGAACTTAGGAAATATGGTTCGCAGGGTCTCATAAATAGCTTTGGTTTTGGGCGACATCTTTTCCTGGCAGGAAAGATAATCCACCGCCTGTAACAAGGTCATTGCCTCAATAGCTACCACTTCGTAGGCGTTATCAATTACTTTTTTGGTAATCTGAGCAGCATTGAAACCCATGCTTACAATATCCTGGTTATCGTTGTTATTGGGTATGCTGTGCACATACATCGGGAAAGAAAGGGTTTGGTTTTCAGCGGTGGTGGAGGTAGCTGTAAACTGAATACCCTGCATTCCGAAATTAAGACCCAGCACACCTAAGTTTACAAAGGGTGGAAATTTTTGGTTAAGTCTGCTGTTAAGGAAATAATTGAGCTGGCGCTCGCTAAGCATGGTGAGTTTCGTAATGGCAATTTTTATTTTATCCATTTCCAGCGAAACATAATCGCCATGAAAATTACCGCCATGAAAAATGTTTTGGTTCCCCGCATCCACTATCGGGTTGTCGTTTACCGAATTAAGTTCATTTACCACCACTTCTTCCGCCTGCTTCAGGGTGTCGTAAACGGGGCCCAGCACCTGTGTTACGCATCGCAGGGAGTAATATTCCTGCACTTTGTCTTCAAATACATCGTGCTGAATGTTGTCGGGGTTATACAGGTGTTCGGAACGGCTGCGTATCATCTGGCTGCCTTCCAGCAGGCTTCGGAAATCGGCGGCAATATGGTTCTGACCTCTATGGTGCTTTACAATATTGAGCTCGTAAGAAAAGTGATCGTCGTAAGCCTCCATCAGCTCATTGGTAATGGCCGAAAGCATCACCATCCAGTCCAGCAGTTTCTGCGCACGAATCAGGTTCAGCAGCCCTACTCCCGTCATGGCCGATGTGCCGTTGATAAGCGAGAGGCCTTCCCGTATACTCACCTGCAGGGGTTTCAATCCTGCCTGTTCAAAGCCCTGGGCGGCCAGCATCAACTGTCCCTGGTACCATACTTCACCTTCGCCAATTACGCCTAAGGCCAGGTGGGCCAATTGTACCAGGTCGCCACTGGCTCCTACGCCGCCATGTTCGTAAATACAGGGTATAAGATCGGCATTAATCATCGCTGCCATCAGCTCTACCAGGTCGGTATGCACGCCCGAAAATCCCTGTAAATGATTGTTCAGCCGGGCAATCATCACCGCACGGCCCAATAGCGGATTTAAAACCGTTCCGCCCCCGCTGCTATGGCTGCGTATAAGATTATACTGTAGTTCCAGTATATTGTTGTCGTTTATTTTATATTGAGCCATGGGCCCAAAGCCGGTATTTATACCGTAAATGAGCTTCTGGTTGGAGAACTGTTTCAGAAAATTAAAAGATGCCTGCACTCTTTCAATAGCATCCGCATCGATTGTTATTGCTTTTTTATACAGAAGTATCTCTTCAAAATCTTTCAAAGACAGCTTGCTACCGCCTATTTTTATCATTATAGCTAAATTGATTAAATGAGTTGACAAAAAAACAAAATATCTTGTTCGTTGCCAAAAAAAGAGTTATATATAGTTGGGCGCCCTTGTTTTTCATTTCCGGGAATATTCGTGCATATCTGCCAACAGTTCAAGCAGTTCCTGCATAGAGGTTACCGGCTCTGCAATTAACAGGAACAATTTACCGGTTTGTTTCAACCGGGCCTTATTGGTTTGGGTTTGCAGGTAACCAATTATTTGCTGAAAAACCGGCGATTCAAAATAAGGCGACTCGGGCCGGTTAATAAAATGGCAACGCAGGGTTTCATTTTTCAGGCTCATTTTTTCAAATCCCAGCTCTATCGCCAGTTTGCGGCAGCGAACCGTTGTAAACAGGTCGTCTACTTCGGATGGTATGGGTCCAAACCGGTCTTGCAGCTCCTGGTGTATGGCTTGTAACTCCTCTTCGGTTTCGCTATTGTCTAATCGCTGGTAAAGAGATAGGCGTTCTGTAATATTCTCTACATAGTAGTCGGGAATCAATATTTCCAGGTCGGTATCAATAGTACAGTCCTGTACAAAATCGTCCTGCCGGCTGATCTCCTCCTTAAAAATATCTTTAAACTCTGTGCGTTTAAGCTCCCGAATGGCTTCGTCAAGGATTTTCTGGTACATTTCAAAGCCAATTTCGGCCATAAAACCGCTCTGCTCACCGCCTAATAAATTACCGGCGCCTCTTATATCCAGGTCGCGCATGGCTATCTGAAACCCGCTTCCCAGGTCGCTGTGTTGTTCCAGGGTTTGAAGGCGTTTGCGTGAGTCGGCAGGTAGGGTACTCATGGGAGGAGCCAGCAAATAACAAAAGGCTTTTTTATTGCTGCGGCCCACACGGCCACGCAACTGATGCAGGTCGCTCAGGCCAAAATGGTGTGCATTGTTAATGATAATGGTGTTTACATTGGGGATGTCTACGCCGCTTTCCACAATATTGGTGCAAACCAGTACATCGTATTTGCGGTCTACAAAATCCAGTATCCTTTGCTCCAGTTGCCTTCCTTCCATTTGTCCATGGGCATAGCCAATCGACAGGTCGGGGCAAAGTCCCTGCAGGGTAACAGCCATCTCCGCCAGCCCCGCTACCCGGTTTTGAATAAAGAAAACCTGCCCGCCCCGTTCGGTCTCAAAATAAATGGCTTCCCTAATAAGGTCTTCGTTAAATACCTGCACTTCTGTTTGAATAGGCTGGCGGTTAGGTGGCGGGGTATTTATAATGCTCAGGTCGCGGGCACCCATCAGCGAAAATTGCAGGGTTCGGGGAATGGGGGTCGCCGTAAGCGTCAGGCAGTCCACGGTGGTTCTGATGGTTTTTATTTTCTCTTTATGAGCAACCCCAAATTTCTGCTCCTCGTCTACTACCAACAGGCCCAGGTCTTTGAATTGTACATCCTTGCCAATAATGCCATGTGTGCCAATGAGTATATCTATTTTCCCTGTTTTCAATTTTTCCAGGGTTTCCTTTTTTTCTTTGGCCGATTTGAAGCGGTTGATAAAATCTACGGTAACCGGAAACTCTTTCAGCCGCTCGCTAAAGGTTTTGTAATGCTGAAAAGCCAGGATGGTGGTGGGTACCAGAATAGCGGCCTGTTTCCCATCCACACAGGTTTTAAAGGCTGCGCGGATCGCTATTTCGGTTTTCCCAAAACCCACGTCCCCACAAATAAGCCGGTCCATGGGCGATGCCGATTCCATATCTTTTTTTACATCGGCCGTAGCCCTGCTCTGGTCGGGCGTATCTTCGTAAATAAAAGAGGCTTCCAGCTCGGTTTGCAGGTAATTATCGGGTGTATGCGCAAAGCCCTGCTGCGCTTTACGCTGGGCGTAAAGCTTTATCAGGTCAAAAGCAATTTCCTTCACGCGGGCCTTGGTCTTTTCCTTCAGCCGGTTCCACACATCACTACCCAATTTGTTTATCTTGGGAACGCTTCCATCCTTACCCGTGTATTTGGCAATTTTGTGCAGGGAGTTGATGTTTACATATAGCACATCCTTGTCCTTATAAATAAGACGTACTGCTTCCTGCAACCTGCCGTTCACCTCCATTTTCTGCAGCCCGCTGTATACGCCTACTCCATGGTCAATATGGGTTACATAATCTCCCGGCTGCAATTCGCGGAGGGTGCGCAAAGTAATGGCCTTATTCTTATTATAAGCCTGCTTAACCCGGTACTTATGATAGCGCTGAAAAATCTCGTGGTCGGTATAGCACACAATTTTCAGGTCATCGTCCACAAAACCCTGGTATACCGCTTTCGATACCGGGTTAAAAACCAGTTCGGCGTTCAGATCGTCGAAAATAGTTTGCAGCCTTTGCAGTTGTTTGGGGTTTTCAGAGAAGATATAAATGCCGTATTGTTTTTTTTCCTTCTCTTTCAAATCCCTGATCAGCAGGTTAAACTGCCGGTTAAAAGCGGGTTGCGGGGAGCTGTGAAATACAAATTCCTCCTTAGCCTCGTAGGGGTTACCGCCAAAATGCAATACTGCCCTTTTGCTTAAGGCGTCGGCAAAATCATTGGCGCTAATGAAATCGCTGGCCGAAAGATCTTTTCTGAATAAGGGATCGTTTTCTTCGCTGGCAGGCTGGGCCGCCGCCGGTATGCCGGTAAAAGCGGCCAGTTCTTCTTCGTTGTCTTTCAGCCGCTCCAGGCAAAGCTCCCGATCCTGCAACCATACCGCCGTATTGGGGGGTAAAAAATCAAAAAGAGAAACCCGCTCTTCGCTGGTAAACCGGGTATCCACATTGGGGATAATAGATACCGAAAGCAGTTTTCGTTCGCTCAGTTGCGTTTCGGGATCAATAATTCGGATGGAGTCTACCTCCTTGCCAAAAAGCTCAAACCGGTAGGGTTTATCGTTGCCGAACGAATAAATATCAAAAATACCCCCCCTCAGCGCGTACTGGCCGGGCTCGTACACAAAATCGCTTCTCTCAAAACCAAAGGAGTCCAGCTTCAGCAGTAGTTGCCCCAGGTCCAGCTCATCGGCGGTTTTGATATGAATAATGTTTTCCGACAGCGTTTCCGAAACCACTACTTTTTCAAACAAGGCTTCGGGGTAGGTTACCAATACTTTCCGTCGGGGAAATTCACTTTCAGAGGAGGAGGCCGATTGGGCAAATTTCGTCAGCGCTTCCGTTCGTAGCATCACATGCGAAGCATTCAACTGCCGAAAATTCTTCTTCGATTTAAAGGAGGACGGAAAATAAAAAAGATCCAGCTCGCCGGTTATACTCTCCAGTGTGTTATGAAAATAGGCCGCGTCTTCGGCTTCGTTTACAATAATAATATGATTAAAGGTCTTCGACCGTGCGGCACAGGCTGCAAATACGAAGGTATCGGCGCTGCCCCAAAGGCCGGTAAGGGCTGTTTGCGTTCCCTGGTTCGGGGTGGGGGCGTTCACACCAGGCCATGCCAATCCCGCCGCAATTTGTAAACAGCGGGGGTCATCTTCATAAAAATTCTTCAACGCCTCCTGGTTCATCCGGCGGCAAAGTTAATAAAAGCTGGCTATTTGTATTCATTCGGCAAAATGCCTTATTTTACCGCCTCATATATTTTATACGATGCAGCCATCCGTTTATACCGTTTGCTTCGCGCTTCTCATGGGCATTGCGCTTATTGTGGTACTAAGTACCCGTTTTCGTCTGCATCCTTTCTTCTCACTGTTTATAGCCTGTTTTGTAACAGGTAGTATTGGTGGGGCCGATATAGCTACCACTCTTAGTGCTATGAAGGAAGGTTTCGGCCGTATTATGAACGCCCTCGGCTTTATCATCATCCTCGGCACCGTGCTGGGCATGGTATTGCAGGCTTCGGGCGCTACCACCGTTATGGCCAATACCATTACCCGGTGGGTAGGCATTAAACGGCCCGCGTTGGCTAATAGCCTTACCGGCTTTGTAGTTGGCCTGCCCATTTTTTGCGATTCGGGCTACGTAGTGCTAAGCGGGTTAAATAAATCCATGATCCTTAAAACCGGTCTGCCGGCAGTAATGCTCAGCACCGCGCTGGCCACCGGCCTGTATGCCGTTCATTGTCTTATTCCTCCGCATCCCGGCGTTACTTCGGCCACCGGAACCCTCAACGCCCATTTCGGGCGGGTTATTTTATACGGGCTCATTGTGGCGGTACCCGCTATGCTGGCAGGTTATTATTGGGCGGTAAGCAGGGGGAAGCGATTCCGGGGTGAAGATGCGTCTGCGGAGGAAGCCGGCCTTCGGGAAAACAGGCCAATGCCAGGAACCCTGGCCGCTTTTGTGCCGGTCATTGTACCCATTGTACTTATAAGTATAAAAGATATACTGGGCGGGTTTGGTTTAACCCGTTCTGCTGCGCTCGAATCGGTATTAGTAGTGGGCGAACCGGCTATTGCCCTGGCCATAGGGTTGGTGCTTTCCCTCTTCCTGCTTCAAAAAAAGCAAAGGGGCGGACTTCAAAAAATATTTCACGACGGGCTTGAGAAAGCAGGCGGCATCCTTATCGTTATCGGGGCGGGTAGCGCCTTTGGGGCTGTTATCGGTAACCTCAAAATACAGGATTACCTGGCCGGCATGCAGGGTTTAAGCGCCCTGGGTTTGTTTTTCCCCTTTCTGCTTACCGTTATACTCAAAACCGCCCAGGGCTCGTCTACCGTGGCCATTATTACGGCGGCATCTATTATATTGCCTTTTTTACCGGCCCTGCAGCTCGATTCGGATAACGGACGAATTTTAGCCGTACTGGCAATGGGCGCGGGCTCTATGGCTATTTCCCATGTAAATGATGCCTATTTTTGGGTGATCAGTAATTTTTCTGAGATAGGATTGAAACAAATGTTCCGGGTGTACAGCCTGGCTACCGTATGGATGGCCCTTATTGGTATGGCAGGAGTGTATATATTGTCCTTATTTATATTGTAAAAAATGAAAATAGTAATTGCTCCCAATGCATTTAAAGGCAGCCTTTCTGCTGGCGAGGCGGCCGATGCGTTAAAAAAAGGTTTGCTGCAGGGAGGTTGGAAGGGCAGTATTGTTACCTGTCCCGTAGGCGATGGAGGCGACGGAACCGGCGCCCTGCTAAGGCAATACATGGGCGCCCATCTTCATTATTGCCGCGTTCAGGATCCGCTGGGCCGGTGGATAAATGCGCCCCTGGGCTGGGTGACCCCTACCCAAACGGCCATTATTGAAATGGCCGACGCATCGGGTTTGCGCTTGCTGCAGCAACACGAGTATAACCCACTGGTGGCGGATACGAAAGGGCTCGGACAACTTATAAAGGCCGCTCTCGATAAAGAGGCAAAGCAAATACTTCTCTGCATTGGCGGGAGCGCCACGGTCGATGGAGGCTCGGGGTTATTAGCTGCCCTCGGTATCGGCTTTATAGATGAAAAAGGGCATTCTCTGCCTCAGCTGCCTGCCCATTTGCCACGCCTGGCAAGGCTGGATGATAAGATGCTCGACGAGCGGCTGAAGCAAACCCCCATTACCATTCTCTGCGATGTAAAGAACAAATTATTGGGCGAGGCAGGCGCAGCAGCGGTTTTTGGTCCGCAAAAAGGCGCCGGTCCAAAGGAAGTGGAGCTGTTAGAAAACGCCCTGCGGCAAATGGATAAAATAGTGGCGGCACATACAGGGGTGGCTATGAGCAGCCTCGAATCGGGCGGGGCGGCCGGCGGCGTGGCAGCGGCGCTCGTCGCATTCGCAAAGGCAAAAATAACCCCGGGTATTAACTACCTGTTAGAGCTTACCGGGTTCCAAAATCTCTTAGCCAATGCCCATTTTGTTATTACCGGCGAAGGAAGTATCGACCGGCAAACGCTCGAAGGCAAAGCCCCTTTTGGCGTGGCCCGGCTGGCAAAGGAAGCGGGTATACCGGTTATCGGGGTGGCGGGCAATATTCCCGCAGCGCCCGATGAGGAATTAAGCCGCTATTTTCACAGCCTCATTTCCATCAACCCACCCGGTCAATCCCTCGAAGAAGCGATCCGCAATACCTTTCCCAACCTTGTGGAAACGGGTAAACAACTCGCGCACCGGCTACAACCGGCAGCAGGGGGCGACCTATAAGATATGATCAATGCTCAGGCGTTCCGAACTATAAATCAACGGCAACAGCGAGAGTATAAATAATGCTTTTTTCATCTTTTTTACTTTTGGCAATACTTTCTCTTTTTGTATAGACGTATAAAAAGACCAAAAGGCAGCAGCATGGGAAAATTTAAGTAGGTTTGAAATGAATTG
>JBEBUZ010000057.1:0-22355 GCA_040393015.1 Paraniabella yanshanensis | reverse complement strand
ATAAAAGTAAACGAATGCTCGTTGCTTAATACGGTTACCAGCGTTGGGAGCGGCCCCGGCTTTATATTAATGTCTGAAAGAGTTATCCGAAGCCTGGCCGGTTCGTTTGGATTAAGTGTAAACCTGTTGCCTTTTACAGAACCTTTTGTATTCACCAAAAGCAGGGAATTGATACTTCCGTTTCTAACCCTGATTTCACCTGACTGAACTTTAGCCTCACCGCTCCAGACAATATCGACAGACCCATTGACCAGCTCCTGCGCGGTAACCGAATTCACGCTGCAAATCGTAACGATTAAAACAAGCGTCCAGCCATAAAAAAGTGAATGAAATTTAAGCATAGTTATTATTTTAAAAGTTCCTATTAATGCTTTTGAGACCTCTGTTACCAGGTAATAAGCACGCACCTCCCCCCGATCACGATCTTCTTAAATCAATGATTTAAACCTGCCTTTCTAAACTCCGGCGGTCGTTCAACTATTTAATCACAGATAATTCCAGCAGTCCCGGTTTCCCAGGCATCAAACAACCTTCATAAACAAAGATAATCATGCACACTGCCCATAATTACCTTCGTATTTGCTTATACCAACACAATATTTGCAATAATTCACAAAAGGGGGCGCTTTTGCAGTCAAAAATTGTAAATTTAATGTAACTTCAGTCACTGATGATGAAAGGAATATTTGAGCACCAGGCCAATCCCTCAGGCGTAGGGTTTCTGGTAAAGGAATATATACAAAAGCATTTTACATCGCCGTTACATTATCACGATGTATTTGAACTTATCTGGATTAAGAAAAGCTTTGGAAAGCTTTATGCAGGAAATAGTATTACAAATTTCCACGAAGGTGACCTCTACCTGTTCGGGCCTGGGTTTGGGCACTGCTTTTATAATGAAAAGTCATTTATTGACCGGGGCAGCATGGCTCATGCCGTTGCCATATTTTTTAGCGGAGAAGTTTTAGGGAAAGACTTCTTCGATAACAGCGAATACATTAAAATAAAAGACCTGCTCAATAAATCCGCAAAGGGACTTAAACTAACGCCTTCGCGTAAGATGATCGTAACACTTTTCTCAACCATTACACAACAAAGCGGTATGGAAGAACTGATCAGTTTCCTAAAATTACTCCATCAATGTTCCATTCTGCCACCGGCCGAAATGCTGGCATTAAATAACCAGCAGACTAATAAAGAGGTTACACTTAAAGACTCCGAACGGTTAGATCCTGTTCTCAAATATGTAATGGCCAATTTCAGAGGCTCGCTGGACAGTAAAACGGCTGCAAAACTAACTTTTTTAAATGAAGCGGCATTTTGCCGGTTTTTTAAAAAACGAATGGAACAAACCTTCTCGCAATTTGTAAATCATGTACGCATCACTCATGCAAAAAGCCTGCTTTTGAAAAAAGACTGGGATGTGCTTAGGGTTTGTTACGACAGCGGGTTCAACAGCCTTTCTTATTTTAACCGGCAATTCCGGGAACTAACAGGTAAAAGCCCTAAGGAATACCGCAAATCTTTTCACAGCCAGCTGGAAAGCGTTGTAATGGATTATCAGGACGATTAGTGTTCCTTCTTTTACTTTACCGGCGTGCCGATGGAGCAGAAAAAACCTCCCTCAAGGCCTCCAGGTATCGCATCTTGTGCAAGGTATCCGGCTCCAGGTAACTGCCTTCCGACCACTCGTTCCAGGCATTTATGGTAATAAGGGGCGGCTGCTCGGGATGCGTGTCGACATAAGACCTGGCTTTTCGCAGGTAGCTGGCAAATTTTTCGGGAGCGGGGTTGGTAATATAACCGGTTTTGAAAGGGTAACGGGGATTAGGATCCCAGCCTATGGTTACATTAGGAATATAAGGGATAGAAAAATCACGGTCAAAACCCTCCCACATTGCAGTGGAAGCGTTTGCCCATTTTTCATAATCGCCGGTAGGGGGTTGCAGGTGCGCCCAGCAATAATTGGTAATGCTGTTAAATTCAAAATAATCCAGCACTTTATCCTGAGTCTGTATTTTATCGCCAGGCACTCCTGCGAGGGAAGCCGGCAGAGCCGACCACAATATACCCTGGAGATGCAGACCCGGGAAGCCGGCAGCCCTGGTTTTTCGACGGAAATCATCAAGAGCCGCCTTTGTTTCTGCAGGACCGCCCAATCCATCGATCAGCGTCTGTAATTCATAAATACAAAATACCGGCTCGCCTTTAATTTTATAATAGGAAGGCTGCTTAAAATATTTTTCAATTACACGATCCGTAACTTTATCAAATTCCGCACGGTTCACGCCTCCTCTCCAGATGATGGAATCCTTTCGTGGATTTTTAACATCCCAATAGCTGGTGGCATCGTGATTAGCCCACATCAGGTAAAATTTCATGCGGCCTTTATTAGCCTTCAAAAAGCCTTCATTAAGGCAACTTTCCAGAAAGGGTTTTCCTTCATACCAATACCAATCAAATATAAATGTATTGACTCCATGTTCCACCGCCGCGGCAATTTTGCGGCTCATTACCCGGGCATTTGATTCATCCTCATGCCCCCAGAGCGGAACACGGGGCTGCTCATGCCCCTCTTCTTTTGGTCTTGCCTTATAAATGATCTCCCACTCCCCTTTTTTATCAGGAAAAAGAAACTCACTTCTGGGTTCATAATGATATGCGGGCCAGTAAAAAGCGGCAATATCATAGCGCTGTGACAAGGCGACCGTAACGCCGGCCAGGTTCAGGATAAACCCGCAAAATAAGGATTGAAAAAAATTTCTTGTACGCATTAGGGCCGCAAACGCCCCCGGATATGGAACCGGAGATTTTTCAATTTTCAAGTTAAGACTTAGAATCGGTTTCAACAAAATTCAAATCAATACCATGTGTTTCTGATATACTGAGAATAGAGTAAATACTAATGGCAAAACAAACCACGCCGATTACTACCGCAGCTTCTACCACATTGAAATGAGCTTTCAGTCCTACAAACATAGAAGTCATCAATACAACAGTGCCCCGCACCATATTGGGTATGGTGGTAGCGGCAGTGGCACGCAGGTTGGTTCCAAATTGCTCGGCCCCGATGGTTACAAACATGGCCCAGTAGCCCACACCCATACCCAGCAGCAGAAGCATACCATAAAATATTGCAGAAGATTTAATGGGCAGCACGATAAACAACAGGGTCATCAACAGGGTAAAAAGAATCATGTAAAACACCGCCTTTTTACGCGAGTGCAAAAAATGACTGATAAGTCCTGAACACAGATCTCCAATCGAGAGGCCTACTTAACACCACATGATCGACCAGCCGGCGTAGGTGTTTACTGCAAGACCGAAAGCCACCCCAAACTCATTGCTGAAAGTGGCCAGGATGCCTATGACATACCAGGTTATCATACCGATGCCTATGCAACGCAGGTATTTAAAAAGTCTTTTCCGGTTGGTAAACAACATGAAAAAATTGCCTTTTTTGATGTCTTTCTGGTGCTTTATCTGCTCAAAGGCCCCCGACTCAAATACGCCGATCCTAAGTATGAGCAACAAAATACCCATGCCGCCGCCAATAAAATAAGCAGGCCTCCAATCGAATAGTTCCACGGTAAAATAGGCTACTACAGCGCCCAGCAACCCCACTCCTGCTACCAGCGAAGTGCCAATAGCCCTCAATCGTTTGGGAAGAATTTCCGAAACCAGGGTAATTCCCGCTCCCAACTCCCCGGCCAGTCCCACACCTGCTATAAACCGCAGCAGTTTATACAGCGTAATATCCTGCACAAACCCACAGGCAATATTAGCCAGCGAATAAGTGAGGATGGAACCGAACAATACCGAAAGCCTCCCTTTCTTATCGCCTAACACTCCCCATAGAATACCGCCAATAAGCAAACCCGTCATCTGCCAGTTAATGATGGCCGCTCCTACCGAAGAAATTTCCGCTTCGGAAAGCCCTAAGGATTTCAGGCTGGGGATACGCACTATCCCAAACAGCAAGAGGTCGTATATATCCACAAAATAACCCAGGGCCGCTACAATTACCGGGATAGAGAACAAATGTTTCATATCCGATTTTTGCTCCAAAGGAGCTGCTATAGCCTCACTATATTGTTTCCCTGTTCCATTACCTGACCTTATTCTCATATACTTTTATAACCGCTTCATTATTTATAATCGGATAGGATAAATACAACCTCTTGTGCCTATTTACTCGTCTATTTATAAGGGATAGGTTTTACAAACGGTTTATCTACTACCGGGGGCAATTGATATACCTTGCCGGATTTGTCGGAGAAATAAAACCTGGATTCGGATGGCTGCCTGCCATGCCCGTCTGCCCAGAACGCATAGAAGTCAGGATGTACGTTTACCGCCCGCCGCGCATAGGTATGATTGAACTCGCTGTTCTTCGTCATCTGCTTCACTTTTTTCCAACTTTTTCCTTTGTTTTTAGACTCCCACAAAACCATTTCTCCGCCTGTATTATAGGGCTGAGGCCCCATTACCGTAGGCGCTATTATCGTCCATTTCTTTTTATCGATATAAATAGATCCCATATCGTAGTTATTACCCGAAGTGGTAATGCTGTGTATATCCCAGCTTTTGCCATTCCAATAGGCGGTATGCCAGTGGCGGGTGCCGCCTTTGGGACCAGGCAGGGGCCCGTCGCTGGTAAGGTATAAAATAACCGGATTCCCCTTTTCATCAAAGTTTACATCGCTGATATAAACATTTTTTTGTTTATTGTCATAATCGTGCACCAGGGCGTTATTCGAAACCTCTTTTAAAGGAAGCGTTACGGGCCGCCCGTCTGCCGACTGCCAGGTTTTTCCAAAATCTTTTGTTTGCAGGTAATAGAGATTCGTTCTGAAATCCAGTCCGCCCCTAACCGGCCTGTCGGGGTGATAATTAAACGCGGTGCCAATGGTATTGCCCTGGTGGCCACTGGTTTGGTACTGGCCCTTTCCCAGCAGCGACAGGTCTTTCCATTCAGACCATTCGATACCATCGGGGCTGGTCATGTAGGCAATGACCCTTCCTCCCACTTTTTCATAATGCGTGAACAAGGCCGTAAACCCGTGCTCTTTGGAATAGTAAACCTGGAAATAGGAAAAGTTATTTAACGGCACTTTTTTTCCTTTAACCATTTTTGTTGGCCGGATAAGCTCAAACAAACTGATATCATAAGGCTTTGCACTCCTGTGAATAAAGGAAGGTCTGCCCGTTCCGTGGGAGGTAGAAAATAACCAGATATACCCATCTTTATCCAGTTGAATGACGGGATTATCGTGCGCGTCGTTCGTTGCTTTGTCCAATACCATTACGGGGCGCGCCACTTCTTTTGTGTTATGGTCGAAATAAGAAACGGTATGAATAAGATTTTTCCCTGTCTCATCGGTACCGCCATAGCAAAAAAAGGTTTTATTTACCTCCGGCGAATACACTGAAAACGGATAATGGTTAGAAGGGTAGGTTCCCAGTCCGCCGCTGTACTTATACATAAACTCGCTATCCACTTTCCCGGCCTGTCCTGCACCACCAATCATATACCAGATACCGTTAAACCCGTTTGCAGGCTTGTTCAGTAGTTTCGATTTACCGTAGACATTGTCGGTGCCGGCCTTCTGGGCGTTTAGGTTTATCGCAGCAGTTGAGATAAACAGCGAAGCGGCCAAGGCAATATTATTTCTAACTTTCATTTTTGCTCTTCTTAACTATTCAATTATTATTTCAATTTTATCACTTCGCTGGCCGCAAGCAAAAAAGCTCCTGTGCCATACACTTCCCAGTCATCTGCGCTAACCCCTTTTTTAGGAGAACCGCCAATGGGCTGTACCCAACCAACCCGGCCATCTTCGCGTACACAGTTTACCAATGCCGACCAGGATTTTTGAACAACAGGCAGGTATTGCTTTTTATCCAATAATTTGTTATTAACACCCCAGGCCAGGGAATAGCAGAAAAAGCCGGAGCCACTCACTTCTCCGCCGGGGTAAGAGGCAGGATCCAATAAACTGGTTCTCCATAATCCATCGGTTTGCTGCAAGCCGGCTATACGCGATGCCATATCCTTAAACAAATTTTGGTAGAAGGGGCGCTGAGGATCGTTAGCTGGCAATTCCTGTAGTATTCTTACCAGGCCACCCATTACCCAGCCGTTTCCCCTGGACCAGAATATCTTCTGGCCATTGGCTTCCTTTCTTCCCTTCCCATCGGGTGTAACCAGGTAGTTATTGTCTCGCGCGAACAACTTTTCTTCTTTATTATAAAGCAGCTCGTAGGTTTCTTTAAAAAGCCGGTCGCTGGAGTCTAAATAGGCTCTGTTGCCGGTAACCATGCCCAGTTTAACCAATGCCGGAGGCGCCATAAATAAGGCATCGCACCACCACCATTTCATTACCTCAGTTGGTCTTTTTGCCGGGTATGGGTTTTGTATATGCGCGTTCAAACTGTCGATAGTAGGCTGAAGCATTCTTTTATCCTTTTCATTCCTGTACATATCTATATAAACCTGGCAAATGGCAACATCATCGGCATGCCAGGAGCGGCGGTGGGGTTTCCAGTTCTCGGTATTTCCCATAGCCAGCAACGACTTGTAAATTTCTTTTGAACCCGTGGTTTGCCAGGCGGCATACACCCCGGCGTAAAAGGCAGCATTTGTCCAGTCGGCCGGTTTGTGCTTGGGGTTTTTCAATTGCCAGAACGTGGCTCTTTCAGAAATATCCCTGATAAATTTTTTCTTGTAAATTTTTTTTCCTCCTACCTGGGCCTGCGCCGATACCGACAGCAAGGCCAATGCCATAACAGCTAAACATTTTCGCATAATAAATAATTTGTACTAAAGTTTTTCCGCCGCTATTATCCCAATCCATATGGCAGCGGAGTTTATAAATTAATAAGGATTCTTGGCTATATCTTTCTCTATGAACTGTTCTAGGCTATAGGGCTGTCCTGCAATGCTCAAAATTCTTTTAACGATCAGTTCGCGGCTGATAGCGTTGAAATAATTCAGTCCGTTGGACATAGCACTTTGCTCTTCGCTGCGGTAGATGGCTGTTTTGTATCCATAAGCTCCTTCGTAAACCGCAGGGCGGGTATATCCCGAACGCCCGATAAAATGTGCCCAACGAACCGAAGATGCGTTGCCGGTGAGGTCTACATTGAGCGACCGGCCCACCGCCCACTCGCCCTGCAACTGGGTAATTTGGGCAGCGGACAGCGTACCGGTAGTATTCGATGATTCATCGGCCAGCAAACCGAAGCAAAAGCCGCCGGCCTGCCTGATGATGACATCTTTAAGATTACTGTAAAGATTGGCCGCTGCACTGGTGTAAACAGGTACTAATGCAATACTTCGCTTGTCATTGGTAACAAGCGATGCTCCGCCTATACGCTTTCTGTTTAACAACACTATAACCGGAGTATTGGATAATGCGGCATCATCTATTCCGGCTACTTTTTTTGCGTAATTGAAAACATTGGTCGTATTACAGGTAATGGTGGAACCGGTATAGGTAGCATTAAACGCCGTATTCATACTAACGGATTGATCCGCTTCCGACACGCCCGCATCGACCGAGTAAGCGGCTACTTTCCATACCTCAAAATATTGCCGGTAGGATTTATAGGGCTCCACGGAGAAAAAGGCTTCCACTGCCTGGTTAATGTACCGGTCAAACTCTCCATCATAAGTATAATCGCTTTGCTGAAAACCATCGCCGGTAAAAATCAACTGCACAGGGTTAAAACCTGATGAGCTTTGCTGTATCCGCGTTGCTTCGCCATCTGCATAAACATTTTTTGCTCCCGTTGTAAAACTTTGCACAGGGCTTTCGCGTACCGTGGCTCCGCTGGTAGCAGTTACCTTCCAGAAATACTGTGTATTGGGAGCCAGGAGTGAAACCGGGGTAAATTGCTGCGATTGGGAAGCCGTAGCTGTGGTCCAGTTTGCTCCATCGGTAGAATATAAGACCCGGTAGGTTGCCGTGGGCATTAGAATACTGTTGTACCAGGTAAAAGTGGGAGCTACGCTTATACCCACCGCATTGTTTTGTGGGTAATCTGGTAAAGGATTCTGTGGTGTGAAAACGGTGCGGGAAACCGAATAAAAGAGATCGGGAGAGAGTTCCTGCGGCCGGTAAACGCTTCGATGCGTAAAGCCCGTGCCGGTAAAATCTGCAATGGTTAAGGCCTCTCCCTCTGCGGGTAGCTGAACGGCCTTTTGCTGGTTGGTTAAGGAAGAGGTATATACCACCTCTTGCTCCAGGTAAGTATCTCCGCCCTGGAAAGGCTGGAAATGTATGGTCAGCTCCGACCCGGTGGAACTTACACTGGTCACATCACGCAAAATCAGCCCCTTTTCATAAAGTGTGTCGTATGCCTGTCCTAATACTTCGGTTTTAATAGAGCGGTTACCCTCGTTGTCGAGCGTATAAAAATTGAATGAATAATTTCCCTCTGTCAACCCGTCGATGATAATGGAAGTGTCGGCAGGAGATGTAATGGGGGCTTCTTTTGAAAAGGCATCATTGTTCCAGGTAACCACAACTTTTGACACCCTGGGATCCCTGATGGGTTTCCAGGTAACCCGTACCCGGTTTCTTCCCGAGTGAGCTTTTAAAGAGTCGGGTTTCTCGGTATATATCCTGGCCTCCCCTTCGAGAAATTGCCGGTAGGTACTATCCATTTTATTACAGCTCCAAAAAGCTGCAAACAATGCGATAAAAAACAAAAATTTTTTCATCTGTTATTTTTTACTGTTTTTAATGGCCAGAACTTGTCCGCCTTCGGAGGATGGAATTTCATATAATTTTATCAATTAAAAAACCTGATTAATCTACTTTTTGTCCGAAAAATTGTAGCTCCGAGCAGGACCAATAGGGTTGAGCCCCCCAGGTAGAAAACACCTTATACCTGATATACCGGTAAGGCTGGTTATCTTCGGGCATATCATAATTCTCGCCGTTAACGGCCGTTCTCCTGTCTTCTTCAGTGCTATTTTCGTTTCCGGGCGTAGTATTGCCTGAGGGCCTGAAAGATTCGAACGAGCCAATCTTTGTCCAGCTGGCATAAGATCCATCGGGCGAAGGGTTATTACTTCCCCACAACTCAAAGGTTCTTACATGGGTAGCCGCATATAGTTGCGCATAGGTCACTGCATTCTGACCACTTCTTGGCCAATATACCAGGCGGCTTAGCATATACTTCTGACCCAGGTCAACAGTAATACTACTGGGCAGTCCCGAAAAAAAGAAACCGGTCTTAATATTCTGAAAATAAAAATAGGGCGTTTTAGTAAATGGCGCCTTGAATTCGCCGTTCCACATAGCGGGTGGGTCGCCTGCGCCCGGAGCGCCCGTGTGGTAGGTTCGTTCCCCTACCAGCGGTAATTCATAAGAAACGTCTGTAGGCAATGGGTAGTTTACAAACTTGGTATAATCGGCCATTTCCTCGAATAAAGGGGTGGCTTTAACCGTCAGTGTATCGGAAGTGTTTTGCCAGCGATCCCGGCAAACCACACCAAATGTGTACTCGCGGGACTCAAGCCCCCGTACATACACCGCGCCGCTATCCACACTGGTATAAAGTGTCTGAATTTCGCGCCAGCCGGCGTCTTCCTTTGCCAGAATAGTGATCCGCAGGTTGGCTTTGGTGGGGTTTCTGAAAATGGATTTCACACCTCCGAACATAGGCTGTACATCGAGGGTTTGCGCAACCAGCAGAAAAGGCGGCGTATCCGGCACAATCGTAACGTCCACCGGTTCTGAGCGCACTTCTGAAGCGCTTACTGAAAACAACTGTACCTTATATTCTTTAGATACAGGGAAACCATCCAGGGAAATATTATTGGTGTAAAAAGATCCCTTTCTTCTTGTTTCCACGCCATCAATTTCGTAAACCGCCTCCACGTAGCTAACATTATTATCTTTGGGCATCTGGTAGGTTATAATAGCGCCGCCGCTGATATTTTCGATATTCGTTACGGTAACTTTTTGGGGCACACTGCCATCTTTACTAACCGGCAGGTTAAGATCGGCCCGGCCGCACGAAAAAACTGCGAAAACAGACAGGATAACCATTCCCCAAATCAAAATACTGAAGCGATTGCCACTTCTTTTAATTTGATAAAATACTTTCATAATACAACAGTTTTGTTATGATTAATAACCATAGTTCTGCACGAGGTTTTCATTTTTTCTCATTTCTGTTACTGCGATCGGCCAGAAATAGTCTTTCATTGTAAAAACAGGCTGGTACAGGGTAACGGGCACATAGTAGGTATCGTTGGTTCCGCCATATACATACCAGCCGGTAATGGGTTTGTTTAGTTCATCGTAAGCCTTCTTCCACCGCCTCAAATCCCAGTATCCTTGCCCCTCAAAAGCGAGTTCAATGGTGCGTTCGCGCTGAATAATATTACGCCGCCCCTCCAATGTATTGGGCTTATTGGGCTGGTTGGAGTATAAATTCCAGCTCCACTCCACGCCATTTAATCCTGCGCGGGCGCGTACACGGTCTACATATTCCAAAACATCGTCCTTACTACCGCCTGCTTCGTTCAGCGCTTCTGCATAAAGAAGGTACAGATCGGCAAGACGGATTACAGGCCACGCATAGGGCTCGGCCGTGGCACTGGTTCCCGATGCTACCGTTGTGCGATAGTGATTTAATTTTTTAGCGGTATAGCCTGTCAGGTTATGGCCATTGGCATAAAAGCTGCCCGCGCTGCCCGAAAACTTCATCTCGGCATGAAGGGGATTTTCCTCATCCAAAAACGAAGAGCCAAACCAAATACCCCCGTCAAATATCATATCGGCGTAAAACCGGGGCTCCCGGTCGAAGTTAAGAGCGGCCGTTGTATACCCTTGCCTAATATAATATTTGTCCTTTACAGTGGCCGTTCTCAATCCATACATCCCCACCCTGTCGTAGGTAATGTCTTCCTCTATGGGCACACCGTTTCTGGTATAAAATTTCTCCACAAATTTTAGTGGAACATTCATGCGGGCGGTAAAATTGGTATTGGTAGATCCTGCCACCAACCCACGGGGCCAGCTATAGGCGGCTATAGTACCCGTTCCTCCTATCCAACTGTTGGGATTGGCCCAGACAACTTCTTTGTTCCAGTTTTCGGTTATGGCACCCCTGATGCTCAGACCTATTTTATTCTCTTCCGAAACCGACAAATTGCCATCAAATACATATAACAGGTGGCCCTGCTGCTCCAGGAAATCGATAGCCGCTTTACAATCCTCCGCAGCCTTCACCCACCTTTCGGTTCTTTCCACTTCTGTTTTCTGGGGATTAAATATGGCTATTCCCCGGTTGTCGACAATGGAGCTATAGTCTGTATTTCCATTAAACAGGGGGCTGGCGGCCGTAACCGATACATAGGCCTTAAAAGCCAATACAATACCTTTTGATATACGGCCAAGCTCTTCCGCTTCATTGGCAATAAACTCCGGTACCGCTTCGTTGGCAAGTACTTCTGTTAGCAACCCATCTATATAATCAAAACATTCATCCAGCGTATTCCGGTACACTTTGCTTTCTTCTATCGAAGTTCCTACGCCCAGGTTTCTATCTTTGATATAAACAGGACCGTATTGCCGCACCAGTAAAAAATGATAGTAGGCTTTTAAAAACATCACTTCGCCTGTCCATCGCTGCTTTTCTTCGTCGGACATGTCGGGTACTTTGGCAATATTTTCGAGGAAGATATTGCAATCGCTGATCCCCTGGTACAAAGAAGCGCCGGGAGCGTTCAGGTTATCATATCCCCTCCAGGCGTCGGCATAGGGGTTACTCGCATTTTGCTTGCCAAACTGGATATTACTGCCTACTGCCGATAAATCGCCGTTGGTGCTGATATCACTGGTGGCACAGAAAAACTCTTCGCCCGCCGAAAGAGAGGGATTGGCCGTTATAGAACCCTGTGGTGGCATATAAGAGTAACAGGTAAACAGGTATTTCTCAGCCGAATAGCGGGTAGTAAATGCGTTATCGATCGTTGCAATTCCATCCGGAACTATGTCGAGGAATTTTTTACAGGACGAAAAACATATTGAGGCAAGCAGTACAACAATTAATTGACGTATATACATGGAAAAATCGTTAAAAAGTGATATTAAGTCCAATATTGTAAACCTTTTGAATAGGGTAGTTAAAAGCGCTGCCGCCTTGTTCCACATCCCATAATTTGAATTTGCTCCAGGTAAACAAATTGGTGCCGTTTACATAAATACGGGCAGTTTTAAGCGCCGCCTTTCTCGCAATTCTGTCGGGTAGCTTATATCCCAGCTCTGCCGATTTTAACCTTAGGAAAGATCCATCGCGCATAAACCAGGTACTGGTTTGTGCATTATTGGAAATGCTCGAAGTTGCCAGCCGGGGCCAGGTGGCGTACACGTCTCTCGTTTCCTCGTTCCAGTAACTATCTGCTATGAATTTTGCCAACTGGTTATTACCGATGAGCCCGTCGAGATTATTGGAGAAGAAGGGGGAGGTATTGGCATAACTGATCCAGAACGATTCATTACCCAACCCCTGGAAGAAAGCAGATATATCAAAGTTTTTATACCCGTACGAAGCGCCAAAGCCATAGATCAGCTCGGGCGTTGTAGGGTAGCCGATAGGTACCATATCCAGCGAAGAAATAATGCCGTCATCATTCACATCCCGATACTTGATATCTCCGGCGCGGTAAACGCCAAACTGGGTGGGGGAATTGGCTACCTCATTTTCATCAATAAACAACCTTTCGGCAATATAACCCCAGTTTTGATTGATGGAATAGCCCACCCGGGAAAGCCAGGTTTCCACATCGTAGTGAAGCTCATCATACAGCTTATACTCGCTGCGTGCAAAGGTAAAATTACCCATTAGCTGTAACCAGGAATGTTGTCCCAACTGGCGGTTATAGGTAAGAGAGGCATCTACACCATGCGCTTTCGCTTCGCCTACGTTGGAGCTGGGAATAACCCAAAGGCCCATGGTTGCCGGTATATTGGATCGCGTTAATAATATATCTGACCGGTTTTCGAAATAATATTCCCCAATTAGCGATAGCCCGTTACGAAGCTCTATTTCCATACCGAAGTTGGTTTTCCGCGCTCTTTCCCAGGTAATATCGGGGTCGGAATAACGACTCACCGAAACCCCTGTGTTGCTGTACCCGCGCCTTAAGCCAAAATACTGGGTTAAATCGGTGTTGTTCATATTAATCTCCGACAGGTACAAAAACCGCGCGCTTCCAATATTATCATTACCTACTACCCCGTAAGACGCACGCAATTTTAGCAGGCGGATTACATCCTTTAAACCCATATTTTCGAACCATTTTTCATTGGAGACATTCCAGGCCACCCCGCCCGACGGGAAAAAACCAAACTGGTTGCTGGGGTCGAAACGCTCGGATCCGTTGTAGCCGAAGTTAAACTCAGCAATATACCGTTGGTCGAACCCGTAGGTAACGCGCCCCGACAAACCCACATTCCGGTAAGGCAAGGAAGCTTGCACCGATGTAGCGCCGAGCGAAACATTATTACGCAACTGGTACACAAGCATACTTCCCACTGCATGTTTATCGGCAAACACCCTGTTATAATTAAGCGCCCCTTCAAAATAAAGATTAGAAGTTGGCCGGTCCAATGTGCTGCTATAGCCCAGATAATCTGTTCCCTCATCGGGGTTGAGATTATAAATGGCATAAGTATCGTTAAGCCGGTCGTAAGAGCTTAGCCCGTACCAAAAGGGATTGTAATTTCTGGCTATGCTATGGGAGTTGATGCGAAGAATATTTAATAAAGCCCTCGCAGAAAAGCCTTCCGTAATGAAATTTAAATTTTGATTTACCTGTAACTGGGCCGATATATTGGAGCGACCGGTTTCCCTATACCCTTTTACCAACTCTGCGTAAGGGTTGATATAGTAGGAAGATCCTGTACTGGAAAGCGCATTACCAAAAAGAATATGCTGGGTAAACTGATGCTCTTCATCGGGAGGGTAGTAGGCCGGGAATAAAGCCGGGTTACTACGCATAATTAAAGAGAACATTCCTGTACCCGTATGAACCGGACCCGTATAGTCGGTAAAAGTACCGTTAAACCGGGTCGTAATTTCCATGGTTTTAATCGGGTTCAAGGTAATATTCGACCGCAGGGTAAACACATTATTGCTGATCGTATTCTTAAAATTATTGCGATCGTCGCCCTTCAAAATTCCATTGTCGTGGGTATAGGCTCCGGTAATATAGTAAGTGCCTATATTTCCTCCTCCGCTAATGCTCAGGTTTACCCGCTGGTTGGTAGCATAATCCTTCAACAATTCTTCGTTCCAGTCGGTAGCAGGAAAAAGATAGGAACCCGAACCCGGTACCGTGAAATCAATCTTCTCCTGCGAGTATAATAATTGTGCCAGGGGTTCGCGTGTAACAATCGCCTCGTTGTGCAAACGCATATAGGTTACGGGATCTGCCAGTTCGAGTTTTCTGGTAGGGGAAGACACCGACTGTTCTACCCGGAAAGCCGTAGTAAGCGAGCCCTGCTTTCCTGTTTTGGTCTTTACCAGGATAACCCCGTTCGCTCCGCGTGCGCCATATAATGCCGTTGCTGTGGCATCCTTCATTATAGAAAAGCTTTCGATATCATCGGGTTGCAATTGCGCCAGATCGGTAGTTGATAGTTCGATATTATCGATTAAAATAAGCGGACTGGTGTTGGCTCCAAACGTGGTAATACCCCGAACAAAGAAAGAGGCGTTATCAGAACCGGGTTCTCCCGAGCGTTGAAAGGCAATCATCCCGGCGATCTTCCCGGCAAATGCAGTGGTAAGATTGCTCGAGGGCACTTTTAGGTCGGCGGGATCCACACTGGTCACCGATCCCACCATCTCGGTTCTTTTTGTGGCCCGGCCAAACGCGGTAATCACCACATCTTCCATTTTGTTATCTGAGGTCTTCAGTACAATTTTCATCGGGCTTTCCTTTACTACCACCTCTAATGTTTCGTAACCCACGGCAGAAAAAATCAAAACACCTCCCTCAGGAACCTCCAAAGTAAACAGGCCGCTTTCGTTGGTAGAAGTTCCCAGGGAAGTACCTTTCACATTTACCGATACGCCCTGTATGGGCACATTCAGGCTATCGGTAACCACCCCCGAAACAATTTTATTTTGTTGAATGACCGGCGATTTATCTTTTCGGATCACCACGAGGTTCTGGTTAGTAACCACAAAGTCATACCCTGTATTGGCCAAAACCTCCCTCAAAACCTGATCCAGGGGCGCATCTCTAACCGCAACAGTTTTCTTTATTGCCTTTAGTTCATTATCGTTATGATACAGAAACCGATAGTTTACCTGTTTTTGGATAAGGGAAAATATCTTCACTACCTCGGTATTCTTTACCGACATCGTTACTTTTTGCTGTGCCAAGCCAACGGCGCTTGTTTGCAAACAAAATGCTGTTAATAAAATAGCAATCATTCTCATACTAAGCCATAGTTGCCGCCCGACTCCCGATAACAATGTTTTTTCGGGAATAGTCCATTTTTTCATAATTTGCAGGTATAGTTGTTAAATAAGGGGGACGCACTTGTAAGTTATCCCTTGTTTTATGCTTATTAAAAGGGGATGTTGGCGCATCTCCTTTTGTTATCGCAATCGTTAAATTGAATTCATCATAATTTATCTTTTTGAAATAATGATTGTTCCTTCTTTATTTTTGATGACTTTAAAATCGTAGCTCATTTGTAATGCTGTCAAAGCCTGGTCGAGCGTCTCTGTGTCGAAAGCCCCCGTAAATTTTTCGGCGGCAAGTTCTGCATCGGCCACCTCAAACTTTACATCATACCACCGTCCCATTTTTTCCAATACAGCCGCAAAAGATTCGTTAGAAAAAACCAGCTTATTCTCAATCCACGCCACTTCGGGGATTAGTCCTGTTTGCGTTTCAGTTGTAAGCGGATCTAATTCCAGCCTCGCGTCCTTCCCAACAGGCTTGCTAATGCTGCTATCATAGGTTACCGTTACTTTTTCGTTCGGATTCATAAAAACTTTCTGCCCCGGATTATCTTTAACCGAAAGCTCTATTGCTCCACGGATCAGCGATGTTTCTACCTTATTATTGCCAGGATAGGCCGACACGTTAAATGCCGTACCCCTCACCGTAATATCCACCGGGCCGGCATGAATGGTCATGGGTAATTCGGCCTTATGCACCACATCAAAAAAAGCTTCGCCGGACAAAACAATATCGCGGTTATGTATGCCAAACTCTTCATTATAGGAAATGGTGCTATTCTTATTCAACCAGATCAGGGTGCCATCGGGAAGGGTTACCCTTCTCTTTTCATTTATATTATGCTCACTCGCCAGTTTCGTCTTTTCCTGCAGGTTGTTAGTCCACACCAATAGCCCCCCTGTCACAATAAGTGCCGCAGCAGCCATCCAGGCAAATAGTGGCTTTACCCGGCGGATATTCCTTTTTTTCTTTTCTTCCGTACCAAAATCGGCCGGAAACTCCTGCCGCAGGCGCTGAAGTTGTTTCTCCCAACTCTTCTCATATTTCCCATAATCCTCCTCCTCCGTAATGGTTTCAAAATAGGTATTATGCAAGTCGGCATTGCTGGCCAGCTCGGCATCCTGCAACAGGAACTGCTCCAGCTCCTGCAGTTCTTCCAGGGTAGCGTCGCCCGTTAATTTTCGGGCCAATAAATGCCAGACTCGTGTTGAATGCATAAATTACTTATACTAAAAAAGATACAGCTTCCGAAAAAATCACCTAATTACTTTTTATATTATATTTCAAAGCCTTCGTAATACGCCGCACCGCTATCGCCATCTGTGCATCGATTGTTTTTACCGAAAGATTCAGGATGCCTGCTATCTCCTTATACTTTAATCCATCCTGTTTTGCCAATCGATAGATGGTCCGGCAACGGTTAGGCAATGAGTCTATCACCGCCTCAATTCGTTTAACCGTTTCTTTATTCAGTAATACCTGCTCGGGCGACATATGAGGACTTACGAGTGGGATATTAAGCATATCGAGGTTAAAGGAAAGATGGTTTTTTTCCTGGCTCATTTTACGTATCGCAATATTTCTTATAGAAATATAGAGATAGCTGTCCAGGTTCTCTATTTCCAGTAAGCGGGACCGGTGTTTCCATAAGTTCATAAATCCATCCGAAACCACTTCTTCGGAGAGTTCCTGACTCTTCGTTACGGCAAAGGCAAATCTCATGAGCTTACCGTAATAATGATAGTACAGTTTCTCAAATGCTGCAGAATCACTCAATGTTGCGACCTGCTCCACATAGTATTGTAGCGTTAACGACTCCATAAACAATTTCCACAATACGCCGCTCAGGCACACATGGCAATTCCCTTATATTTAAGATAGATACAAAAAGACGCAAAATACCCCTAAAAAAATATTTAATTTTTTTAACAAGCCTTGTTTTCTGTTTAATCCCGGCCGTCTTCCTCAAAATAATTTCTTACATTGGGAGCAATGCTGCAACAAACACTGTTACTGATTATATCACTCCTTTTCATTATTACATTGCTCACTATGCTGGGCAATAAATTAAAAATCGCCTACCCGGTGTTTTTAGTTATCGGCGGATTGCTCTTCAGCTTTATTCCGGGTATTCCTACCTTTCGGATCGACCCCGACATTGTATTTTATATTTTTCTCCCTCCCATCCTGTTCACCGCCTCCTGGCAAATAGCCTGGGCCGATTTTCGTGCCCTAAGAATACCGATAGCCCGGCTGGGGTTTGGCCTCGTGTTTTTTACCTCTACCATCATCGCCTTTCTGTCACAGGCACTTATTCCCGGATTTACGCTGGCCCTGGGCTTTGTATTGGGTGGTATTATTTCGCCACCCGATGCGGTAGCCGCCACTTCTGTATTGAAAAAACTTAAGGTACCGCATAATATATCCACCCTGCTCGAAGGCGAAAGCCTGGTAAACGATGCCTCCAGCCTGATCGTATTCCGGTTCGCGCTGCTGGCAGTTATAAGTGGTCATTTCAGCTTTTGGAACGCCGCCCAGAGTTTTTTTGTGATGGCTATTGGTGGCATACTGATAGGATTGGCCGTTGGCGTCATCATTTATATCATTCATAAGTACTTTCCCACCACCAAGGCCATCGACACCGCACTCACCCTTATTGCTCCCTTTGTTATCTACCTGGTTGCCGAACATTTCCACTGTTCGGGTGTGCTGGCAGTGGTTACGGGCGGACTGTTTATCAGCTACCATTCGCATCATATATTTACCTATGAGTCGCGGCTCAATATCAGCAGCGTTTGGGAAACCATTACCTTTCTGCTCAACGGATTTATCTTTATATTAATCGGCCTGCAATTGCCCTACCTCGCCAAAAATTTCACCCATAATACTATTAAAGAGGCGCTTTTTTATGGTGTTATTATTGGTGTTTCCGTTATCCTCATACGAATGATCTGGGTATACAGTATTAACTATTTCCGACTGTGGATGACGAGCAAGAAAAAAGAATCCGCCTATATTCTTACCAATAAGGAAGCATTCCTGGTGTCCTGGTGCGGCATGAGGGGAGTGGTATCCCTGGCCGCCGCCCTCTCCATCCCTTTTTTCATATCCGACGAAACCATGTTCCCCTACCGCTTCCTGATCCTGTTTATTACCTTTGTTGTTATTATTATTACGCTGGTAATACCCGGACTAACCGTTGCGCCGTTGATAAAATTTTTAAAAATAGAGGATCGGGGCGCCGAAAAAAAAGCGTCGGACACCCAGCGCATTCGGCTCAGCCTGGCGCAGTCCTCTCTCGAATACATTTTGAAGAACCATGCCGACGATATTACCAGGGATGAATATTTTCGCGCCGTCCAAAAAAGATACGAACGTATCGTTCGCCTTTTGAGTGAAAAAACAGAAAACGCCGACGGTGAAAAAGCTAAAGGGTCTAAAAAGGACTCCCTTCGCCATAAGCAGATGCTACTTAATATCATATTGGTTAAAAGAACCCTCTTGTCCCGGTTTCTGCACAACGGAGAGTTCGACGAAGAGTTAATAAGATCCCAGGAAAGGGAGCTCGACCTCGAAGAAGCCGGACTGAGGGGCCGTGACATATAATTTTATTTAAACGCAGCCGTAAGTGGAAAATTATTTTACAGAACAGGAATTTAAGAATGAGGATTACACTGTCCGACCGCTGCCTGCAGCCGAATATGAAGCCTGCAGTTTTACGAACTGTAACTTTTCAGGCGCCGATTTAAGCAAATACAGCTTTATCGATTGCACCCTGTGGCATTGCGATTGCAGCAATGCCAAACTTCTTCAAACTATCGTGCGGGATGTACGTTTCATCAACTGTAAGCTGCTGGGCCTCCGCTTTGACACCTGTAATGATTTCCTGTTTTCTGCTGCATTTGAAAAGTGTACGCTTGGCTTCTCTTCCTTTTACAAACTCAAACTAAAAGGGATTTTCTTTAATGACTGCACCCTGCATGAGGTTGATTTTGCTGAAACTGATCTCACCGGGGTTGTTTTCGACAAATGCGATCTTAAAAACACGGTTTTCGACCAAACTATCCTGGAGAAAGCCGATTTCTCGACCGCGTATAATTATTCCATCAACCCCGAAAACAATAAAATAAAAAAAGCAATATTTTCGGTGGAGGGATTGCCCGGTTTGCTTGAAAAATACGATATCGTTATTCGTTAGCGTCAACTTTTTAAAACCACCGTTGTTGAAGGTTCATCCCCAAAAGGTATCAGGTTTTAAAGTAAATTCCCCACTCAGCCGTCTTCTTAATAATAGTCAATGAGTTCCTCATTAAAAAATAAACTTAAAAAAACAATGTGGATATTTTTATCCATGGCCGCTATCATTACTATGACCTCTGTTTTGTTTTTGAACCAGCCCAATTTTGGCAAAGCCCCTTCGGGAGAAAGACTGGAGCGTGTTAAAAAATCGCCTCATTATAAAGACGGCGCCTTTCAAAATCTCAGCCCCACCCCGACCCTCTCCTCCGATAAAAATATGGCAGCCGTAATGTTTGATTTTCTCTTCAAAAAAGTGAAAGATCTGCGTCCCCATAAAAATATCCCTGCACTAAAAACCGATCTCCGGCAACTCGATCCCGATGAAGATATATTGATTTGGATGGGCCATTCCTCCCTCTACCTGCAGATCAATGGTAAAAAGTTTCTGGTAGACCCCGTACTGGTTTCGGCCTCCCCCCTCTCCCTCTTTAACAAGGCTTTCAACGGAACTACGGCTTACCGGCCCCAAGACCTTCCCGATCCCGACTATCTTATTCTTACACATGATCACTGGGATCATTTGGATTATAAAACCATCTTACACCTGAAAAACCGTACAGGCAGGGTCATTTGCCCCCTGGGTGTGGGTGAACATCTCGAATACTGGGGTTTCGACAAACATAAAATAACAGAACTCGACTGGAACGAGCAAACCGATGTGGAGGGAGGCTTCCGCATTACCGCCTTACCGGCGCGACATTTTTCGGGACGTGGCTTCCGGCGCAACCGATCCCTCTGGGCTTCCTATATGCTGCAATCGCCTGACGGAAACATTTACCTGGGCGGCGATTCGGGCTACGACACCCATTTCGCAGATATTAAAAAGAAATTCGGAACCATTGACCTGGCAATACTCGAAAACGGACAATACAACGAAGATTGGAGATATATCCATCTTACCCCCGAAGATTTAATAAAAGCGGCCAAAGACCTGCAGGCAAACCGGCTTTTCACAGTGCATAATTCCAAATATGCTTTAGCCATGCATACCTGGTACGAACCCCTGGAAAATATCTCCAGAGCCGATGAAAAGGAAAAACTCAACCTGATAACACCCATGATTGGCGAGCCCCTGCGGTTGAAAGACAGTACACAGCTTTTTAAAAAATGGTGGCGGGATATCATGTAGCTGATATTATGGGGCCGGCAATGAATAGATGGCATCGCTCTTGCGACGCTCCGTTTATTAGTGGTGCATATATGAACCAAGTTCGTTAAATTTGATGACCATGCTTCTATCTATTCACCCGAAATTGCCCATGCGCAGCAAAACTGTTACCGAGCATTATTACATCGGCCTCTTAGGTTTTAAGAAGTATGGAGCCAACGATTATCCCGGTTACCTGATGGTAGAAAAAGAGCAAATCCAGATTCATTTTTTTGAATTCAAAAACCTGGATCCAAAGGAAAATTACGGCCAGGTTTATATAAGAACCAGCAATATTGAAGAACTGTATCAATTGCTGTTAAAAAGCGGCGTAGCTATTCATCCCAACGGCGCTTTGCAAACCAAACCCTGGGGCCAGAAAGAGTTCTCCCTCCTCGACCCCGATAATAACCTCCTCACTTTCGGCCAAAATAGTTAACTATTTCCCCACGAACCAATCTATTCTGCGATGTATTAAAAAAAATTTGTGCAACCAATCGGTTTCATTATATTTGCAACCGAACAGTTTCATAAATCAGTTCTAAGATGAGAAGAGATATATTTCAGGCAATAGCCGATCCCACCCGAAGAGCCATTCTTGCATTGATAGCCATGCAAGCCATGACACCCAATGCCCTGGCTCAACATTTCGACAGTACCCGGCAGGCTGTTTCGCGGCACCTGCGCATATTAACCGAGTGCGACCTGCTTAAACCACAGCAACAGGGGCGGGAAATTTATTACACGCTTCAACCGGAAAAAATGAAAGAGCTGGATCAGTGGCTGGAACAGTTCCGAAAAATCTGGGAAACCCGCTTCGGCAAGCTGGATAAGGTATTAGCCCAAATGAAAAAAGAATAACCAGCGCCGACGCACTAAAGCCTTTAGATAAAACGTATAGATATATAGACGGATTATTTTTAACCATAAAAACCAACAAAAATGAACAACCATTTACTATTCGAGTTTACCGTAAACAAAGAAAACAAAACCATCCGCGTAAAACGCGAATTTGCGGCCGAACTGCCCCTGGTTTGGACGGCCTGGACCGATCCGGCCATACTCGATCAGTGGTGGGGCCCGGAGCCCTGGAAGGCGGAAACCAAATCCATGGATTTTCGCGAAGGCGGCCGATGGCTGTACGCTATGGTAAGCCCGCAGGGCGAAAAACACTGGAGCCTGGCAGATTATATAAGCATCGAAAACGAAAAATTTTTCAGCGCCAACGATGGCTTTTGCGACGAAGAAGGAAATATCAATTCCCAAATGCCCCGCTCTCAGTGGGAAAACGTATTCAGCTTTGAAGAAAACCGTACAACGGTAACAATTACCATCACCCACGAAAAAGCTGAAGACCTGGAAGCTATTATGGAAATGGGCTTTAAAGAAGGTTTTACAATGGGC
>JBEBUZ010000056.1:0-22466 GCA_040393015.1 Paraniabella yanshanensis | reverse complement strand
TATGAATTCAGCATCATGTGAAATAATCGGCCATAAATCTATCGCTTATATCTCCGCCAATCTGTGCATTCTGCGGCCAGCTTATTCTATACGGAAAAAGATAAAACAGCCACAGATTCCATCGTACCGCGCATGCGGTATGATTTTTAAATACAACTGTGCCACAAATCCACGAACAGATAATCCATTGAAAGACCCCTCATTCGTGCATTTGTGGCCATGTTTATTTTTTCTACAGGGTATTGTGCTGTAAGAAAATCATGAATTTTTCAGGTTCTAACAGACAAATCCCGAGGTTAATTAACCGGCAGATTGTAATATTTGGCCGTACGCAGGAAATCGTGGAAACCCGCTTTTGCCATAGGGGTTACAGAAGAAGCAGGAATGACCAGAATTCTCATGCTGTAAAAAGTACCGGAACCAGTGCCACTGGTTCTGCAAAAAGCTATGAGGGAATTGTTGGTCGAAGGATAAATAATCATTCTGAATTCAAGGTTTCCGTTAAAGTTTCCAGGCAATTGATACCAGGATCCTAAGACATTGGATGCATAACCAATTACCACGCTTTGGCCTATTACTGCTCCCGGTACCGGAATTACGTAATCTAAGGTACTGCAGGCAGTGGCATCTGTAAAGTCGCGTCGGCCAAACACGAATTGCATAACATTGGTATTTCCCGGCGCCCCTGTGGCTCCAGTTGCTCCAGTTGCTCCTGTGGCCCCAGGCGTACCCGTAGCCCCTGTGGCTCCCGTAGCTCCAGGAGTGCCCGTGGCTCCGGTAGCTCCTGTTGCACCCGTAGCCCCTGTCGCTCCATTTGCTCCGGCGGCTCCCGTGGCACCAACTGCCCCGGTGTTTCCGGTCTGCCCCTGTTGTCCCGCTACTCCGGCTGGTCCGGCAGGCCCTGCGGGTCCGGTGTCGCCTTTTTTACAGGCAATTATTAAAAACATAATGGCGATAAGCGCTGATAATTGTGGACTGATTTTTTCATTTAAGGGTTAAAAAACAGATCCTGTAAAGCCGGGTTTATTCATAAACCGATTATCGTTTACTGACCGACAGTACCTGCAAATTGATATAAACAGATTGTAAAACTAAAAGGTTTTCCCAAGCACAGACATACCCAATTTGCGGTAGGGGTTTTGTTGAGAAAAGGGCGCTATTTTTAAGAAAAAAGGAGATTGGCCGCAGCCGTAATGCTACCTGTTTAGATGGGTTTGGATTTTCCGGGCATTATCCAGTTGCTGTTCAAACAAGGGCTCCATGTCGCTTAGGTAGTTCTTTATATGCTCATTTCGTGCCTGATGAATTAGTTGGTTTTTTAATAAAGAGAGAACTATTTCGCGCAAAGCCACTTCCGAATCGATATAGGCAATATCAAAGTCTTTTTTTCTCTTTTTTTTCAGTATTTCATTCCTGTTCGTCGCATGCTCCGTCAATAGCCTGCTTATTAAATTTAATTGAGGGGCTAATATTAGTTTTTTTTCTAACGCCGTTGTCTGGTTAATAATTTGGGTATGATTGTCAGCCATCGTTTGCGCATATTGCCTTACGGTTTTATTGTTGCTTTTATTTAAGGCTGTCTTAGCATAATTTACATGGCATTGATTTATGGTCATGGTCACCGAAAGAATTTGGGGATCATTTAATTCTATACTTTGGGCAAAACTAAAGAGCGGCAGAAAAAAGAATCCGAATACAATAAGTCCTATGTGGGCGCCATTTTTTTTCGGTATGTTCATGATGTTATAATTTAGTATCAACATATAATACATTGAAAACTTCCTTTCAGGGGGGCTTGATTTTCTAAAATTAATCAGAAAAATTTTATTTGAATAAAAGGAGTCGGCAGGTATATCCCCCGGAAAGTTCCGATCTTAGTATTCATAAAAAGTTTTGACTTTAAGAACCTGTAAAATATTGTTATTATGCTGAGTAAGAACTTTGTCGCTATATGTTTCTTGTTTACCCTGCTCTTTACCAGAGGCGATGGCTACTCGCAATCACCATCGGCTGGAAAAACAATTATGGATATAAAGGGCTTTCCAACTGTTTTTGAACTGAACAGGGGCGAAGAATACAGAATTGTGAGAACGGTTGGCCATTCTACGGTGAGTCGCACTATCAGACTGGTGAAGGTTACTCCCTACTATTCTCCTGATTTCTGGAATCTGGGTGAGGATGGGAGTGGGGTTAGAAAATTTTTTAGCAGTGCAGAGATTGAAATTGAAATAGATGGTAAACCCGTTAAATTAATGCGGCGTCCTTATGAGCATCCAATAATAGCGGAGGGACTGAGAATTTATGTTGAAGAAATTAAGGAATGGGCGAAGGGAGCCGATTTAGATAATTTAACAGAGATGGAGAGAGACGTGAGGTTTTCGGTTTGTGCGGCAGGCGAAACCTGGGGCCCCGAAAACTTTGTGTATCCTATCGGCAATTACAGGTTCAGATCATCGAGTTATAATAATACCTGGGGTGCCCTGGTTCCGTACGCTCCATTATATTATCATAGGGGCGAAGACAGGGGAGCCATTCCCGACAGGCTGCCGGTATATTCTGTTATTTCGGGTAAAGTAACGGGATCACCCCTGCCCGACGGCGATGGAGCCTCCAACGGTATTATCATTCAGACCAACGAAGGATTGGTGGTTCGTGTTTCGCATTTAAATATAGAAAATATTGTCCCGGAAGTACAAGCTGGAAGCAATATTAAAGGTGGTGATTTATTAGGGTATACAGGAAGTACCTGGCTGAGCGGTAAAAACCAGACACATGATCCTCATCTGCACGTTGAAATGCGCTACATAAACGGGAGTACAACTTACAAACTATCTGCCTATCCCTATTTGATGGAAGCCTATCAGCGTAAGTACACTGATCCTGTTCTGGCCATTGCCGGCGGATACGAATTTACCGTACCGGGAGCGGATGTTTTTTTAGATGGGGAGCGCTCCATTACGAGACCGGGAAAAAAAATAAAGAGCTATAAATGGATATTGCATGATGGCAGAATTTTCGACAATAGTAAGGTTGCCATAAAATTCGATACGCCTGGCTTATTTACGGAAGAGTTGATTGTGGAGACTGATTCCGGAGATACAGACCGGGATTTTCTGCAGGTAAGAGTGTGGGATACGACCAAACTTGGCCCATCAGCCAGAAACATATCGTTTGGTTGGATATATCAATACCCGGTGCGCAATGTAAAGGCCGGAGAACCGGTTATGTTCTGGAATAGAATTCATAATACCGTCGGACCTGTTTATATCGATTTTGGGGATGGAACAAAGAAAACAAAAATGTATGGTTCTATTGCCCACCCATACAGGAGGACGGGCAGATATGTTGCCACCATTTCAGCAACGGGGCCTTCAAATGATCCTATCACTCAAAAACTGGAAGTGGTTGTAGGGGAGGTGGAATAAAGCTAATATAGTTGTCGAGATACCACGCTACCCTGCCTCTATATTCAACTCCGCTGCCAATTGTACCATTAATCCCATAGCCATTTGTGCGATCACCCGGTAATCGCTTTTTTGCAGGGCTTCTCCGCCCCGGTTATCCTGTGCAACTCCTTTCAGGTAGCCATCAGGTGTAATGTAATGTAGTAGCCCTTTCCAGCATTTACGCGCATTTTCCTGGTAAGCAGCCGGCAGAATTTTTTCGTTTACGCCAATGGCTATGGCTGCTGCAATACCGGCCGAACCACTCGTGTCGGGTAGAATGTCTTGCTGATCCATAAAACAGCTCCAGAGAAATGTTTATTTCCGGGTGCAGATGAATCGGGCGATCATTCGTGTTTACAGGCAAGTTTCTGGGCAATATTTTTATGGTAATTCCTCGCGCATTGACTACATTCGCTGCCCGGTTTAAAAAGGTCTTAATGGCTACATTACTGCGTTTGTTCGATTTCTCTCAGAAAATAAATCCGAAGAATGAAATACTGGCGGGTCTTACCGTGGCTATGACCATGATACCCGAATCGCTGTCTTTTGCAATTCTTGCGGGCTTTCCTCCCCTGATGGGCTTATACGCCGCATTTATTATGGGATTAGTTACCGCAATTTTAGGAGGCCGCCCCGGCTTAATATCCGGAGGAGCGGGAGCTACAGTGGTCGTACTCATCGCGCTGATGAAATCCCATGGTCTCGAATACGTGTTTGCAGCGGTGGTACTGGCGGGCGTTTTTCAAATGCTGGTTGGTATTTTCAAATTGGGAAAGTTTATCCGGCTGGTTCCGCAACCTGTAATGTACGGCTTCGTGAATGGTCTGGCCATCATCATCTTCATGGCGCAGTTAGAGCAGTTCAAAACAGGTTCCTCCGATTGGCTCTCCGGCAGTCCGTTAGGGATTATGGCCGGACTGGTAGCGCTTACCATAGCTATTATCCTTATATTTCCCCGGATTACTAAAGCTATTCCGCCTTCGCTGGTAGCGATTGTTGTGGTGTTTTTCATCGTTCTGTTTTTAGATATAGATACAAAAACAGTGAGCGATATTGCTTCGGTGAGCGGCGGCCTTCCCCCTTTTCATATCCCTGCCGTTCCTTTTAATTGGGAAATGCTGAAAGTTATCGCTCCTTATTCGTTGGTAATGGCTGGTGTAGGTTTAACGGAGGGATTGCTCACCTTAAACCTGGTCGATGAAATAACCGGCACCAAAGGCAATAGTAACCGCGAATGTATGGCCCAGGGAACGGCGAATATGCTGAACGGTTTCTTCTCCGGTATGGGAGGCTGCCCCATGATTGCGCAAACCCTGGTCAATTTGTCGGCAGGTGCACGGGCCAGATTGTCGGGCATCATTGCGGCGCTCACTATTCTATGCATTATCCTTTTCGGCGCTCCTGTAATTGGTAAACTGCCGATGGCTGCCCTAACAGGCGTAATGATTATGGTAGCTATTGGCACTTTCGAATGGGCGAGTTTTCGCATAATCAATAAAATGCCCAAACACGACATTTTTGTGGGGATTCTGGTGGCGGCCATTACGGTGTTCCTGCACAACCTGGCGCTTGCGGTACTCATAGGCGTTATTATTTCGGCGCTTGTTTTCGCCTGGGAGAGCGCTAAGCGCATCAGGGCTAAAAAGTATATAGACGGGCAGGGTGTCAAACACTACGAAATTTATGGTCCCCTGTTTTTCGGTTCGGTAGCTGCATTCCAGGAAAAATTTGATGTGTCGGGCGATCCCGATGAAGTGATCATCGATTTCAAAGACAGCCGGGTAGCCGATATGTCGGGTATTGAGGCGCTCAATAAATTAACCGAACGGTATAAACAAGCGGGCAAAAAATTGCATTTACGTCATTTAAGCGAAGATTGCAGAGTGCTTCTTCAAAACGCAAAAGACGTGATTGATGTCAATCTTATTGAAGATCCAGGCTATCATGTAGCAGTCGAAGGCAAAAGCTGAAAAGGTTTTGCCAACACGAATTGCAGTCGATCATAAAATAGGTCAATGAAACCGACTCCTCCCAACCTTTCTAAAGTTAACCTTTGATTTTCATGATTTTAACAACCGTGTACGAAACTTGTTAATATTTTCTATGATCCGGAGCATACCGGAATAGACTACTTTAAAGTAGCTTTAAAAATTGGACGGAAATTGCATTTTTAACTATTTGGACAGGAAATGGTGTAACTGCATGCACCACAAACAAGATGAGATATGAGTATGACAACATTAGCAAAACCAACAAAGATATACACAGATAAAGAAGCATTTGAAGCCAGCCTGGCATATTTTCAGGGTGATGACCTGGCCGCAAGGGTATGGCTTAATAAATATGCCTTAAAGGATTCCGAAGGCCGCATTTTTGAGAAAACGCCCGATGATATGCACCGCAGAATTGCCGGTGAGTTAGCCCGCATAGAAGCCCGCTATCCTAATCCCTTATCGGCAGACTTTATTTTCGATCTGATCCGGCAGTTCCGGTATATTATACCCCAGGGAAGCCCCATGACAGGGATTGGCAATCCTTACCAGATTGCTTCCTTATCCAACTGTTTTGTGATAGGAAGCGAAGGTAGTTCCGATTCTTATGGCGGTATTATGAAGATGGATGAGGAGCAGGTGCAGTTAATGAAAAGGAGAGGAGGGGTAGGGCACGATTTATCCCATATCCGCCCCAAGGGTTCGCCGGTGAAAAATTCGGCACTTACTTCCACCGGCCTGGTTCCGTTTATGGAACGCTATTCCAATACCACCCGGGAAGTAGCACAGGACGGCAGAAGAGGGGCGCTCATGCTCTCGGTTTCCATTGCGCATCCCGATGCGGAAGATTTTATCGATGCCAAACTGGAACAGGGAAAAATAACCGGGGCGAATGTCTCTGTTCGGATCAATGATGACTTTATGCGTGCGGTAGAAAAGCAAAAAAGTTTTACCCAGCAGTTTCCCATCGATAGTGCCCAACCGAAGGTGACAAAGGAAATCGATGCGTCGGCTTTGTGGAAGAAGATTGTTCACAACGCCTGGAAATCGGCCGAGCCGGGGATTTTGTTTTGGGATACGATCATCCGCGAATCGGTTCCCGATTGTTATGCCGATCTGGGTTTTCGCACCGTGTCTACCAATCCCTGCGGAGAAATTCCCCTGTGTCCTTACGACTCCTGCCGCCTGTTGGCTATTAACCTGTTGTCGTATGTAGAACAGCCGTTCACAGCAAAGGCAACCTTCGACTGGGATTTATTGAAGCAACATGTAGCCTACGCGCAGCGCATGATGGACGATATTGTAGACTTGGAACTGGAAAAGATAGAAACGATACTCGACAAGCTAAAGCAGGATCCGGAAGACGAAGACATCAAGCGCCGGGAGATTACCCTCTGGCATAAAATCAGGGAAAAGGCAGTGCAGGGAAGGCGAACCGGAATTGGAATTACGGCCGAAGGCGATATGCTGGCTGCATTGGGATTAAGATACGGTAGTGACGATGCGATCGGTTTTTCTGTAGAAGTGCATAAAACAGTAGCATTGGAAGCCTACCGTGCTTCGGTTGAAACCGCGAAAGAGCGCGGAGCCTTTGAGGTTTTTGATGCGGAAAAAGAAAAAAACAATCCCTTTATCTTACGCCTGAAAGAAGCCGATGAAAAATTGTATGAAGAAATGCAAAAACACGGCCGGCGCAATATTGCCTTATTAACCATTGCGCCTACGGGTACAACGAGCCTGATGTCGCAAACGACTTCTGGTATCGAACCGGTATTTATGCCCGTGTATAAAAGAAGAAGAAAGGTAAACCCTAACGACAAAAACGTGCGGGTGGATTTTGTGGACGAGATCGGCGATTCCTGGGAAGAGTATACCGTATTTCACCATTGTTTTAAACAGTGGATGGAAGTGAATGGATACAACACAATGAAAAATTTTACCCAGGAGGAACTGGATGAGCTGGTTAAAAAATCGCCCTATTACAAAGCGGCCTCCAATGATGTGGATTACCTACGGAAAGTAAGGATGCAGGGCGCTATTCAGAAATGGGTCGATCATTCTATCAGCGTCACTATTAATATGCCGAACGAGGTAACTGAAGAGATTGTAGCGCAATGTTACATGGAGGCCTGGAAAGCAGGCTGCAAAGGTGTTACGGTGTACCGCGACGGCTCCCGTTCGGGCGTTTTGATCAGCAATGATCAAAAGAACGATTCTTCTGAAAAAGATAGTTTGCATTTTCCATTAACCCGGCCGGCGGTGTTGAAAGCCGATGTGGTACGTTTTAGAAACAATAAAGAAAACTGGATTGCTTTTATTGGGTTGCTGGATGAAAAGCCCTACGAAATTTTTACCGGGTTAAGCGATGACGACGATGGCATTCTGCTGCCACGATCGGTACAGTCGGGTCTTATTATCAAGGGCAGGGAAGCGGACGGTAGCTCGCGTTACGATTTCCAGTTCCGAAGTCAGCAGGGATATAAAACCACGATAGAAGGGTTGTCCAGAAAATTCAATCCCGAATACTGGAATTATGCAAAGCTCATCTCCGGAACCCTGAGGCACGGCATGCCCATTGAAAAAGTGGTCGATCTGATCAGCAGTCTCGACCTGGATGAGGCCATCAACACCTGGAAAAATGGCGTAGCAAGGGCCCTGAAACGTTATATTCCCGATGGTACCGTATCCACTAACGGCGTATGCGCACAATGCGGTTCCTCCAACCAGGAATATGCCGAGGGTTGTTTAACCTGTAAGGATTGCGGTGCTTCAAAATGCAGCTAAACCACGTAAGGGCTGATGCCTGAACCACAGACCCCATCTCAGGGATATTTCTCTACATAGCGTAAATTATTGCTCACCATTTGTTGGTTAGGCGGCCGCTGTTTCCATTGGTACAGTATTTGGCCGTGCTAATGTTTAAAAATCGGCTATTATGAAAGCAATAATGATAATTCTGACAGCATTTGTATTTACCGCCTGCGGCGACAATACCGGGAATTCGTCGGAGGTACAGGACACCGTTAGCACGGATGCAGGTTACGAAACAATGACCGACACCGTAGGATCCAATACGATGAATGATACAACCGCCTACGGAAATGCAGATTCGGCGAGAAGATAAGTGGCCATCCTTTTAAAAACGGTAATGGATGTTTCATTTAGTTGGGCGAATTTAAAAAGGCCCGGTAGCCTGGATTCGGACATGCGATTCCCGAAGCGCCAGGGTTCCCGGACCAACAAACGATAGTTCAAACGCTGCGTGGGCAGCCATCAAAATTGTATACGATAGTTAAAATTGGGCCAGAAGCTTAATTGATATTGTGTGCGAACTACGCCCGAACGACTATCATACCATTGGTTAAATACATTGCGATGGTTGGTAAGGTTTTGAAAATCCACAAAAAACTCCTGCATAAAACCTTTGGTATTCATCCGGTAAGTAAGTTTAATATCCATGCGGAAATAGGGTTTTGTCTGAATTTCAAATGAGCGGCTATCATCATAAATAGCCCGGTTGGCCACCCTGGATGCTGTTTCGTTGATTGGCGTATAACGTTTACCACCGGCTACTGTGGCTTTGATGTCGGCGGCAACAGTGTGCATATCACCAATTTTCCATTCCTTTCCGCCCAGGGTATTTACCACATAATTGCCGTTGAAAACGGTGTTGTGCTTAATGTTATTGCTGCCCTTATATTTAGAATCGAATAAGGATGCGGTTCCCAGGAAATAATAACCGTTGGAAAAAGGCTTGTCCACCGTTAGTTCCAGGCCATAGTTGCGGCCAGTGCCTTTGTTTACCAGACTGTCCTCCAATCCCGCTCCATATCCGGCTCCGATGTTGAGAGCCGACCAGTGCGAAGGATGGCTTTCTACGGGAACATCCTTCAGGAACTGGGCATACAGTTCGAGTTTGTACTTCCAGTTATTCGCTAATCCCTGTTCCCACCCGGCAACAAATTGATTGCTTTTGGTAAAACCGAGATCACGATTGGTTTGCAGGTAGGCGTCGCCCACCTTTGTTTCATGAAAGTAAGACATAAGAGTCTGCATCTGGCTATGACCTCCATAAGCGAGCGTGATGGCCTTATTATTGGGCAGGGTATACCGGATTCCCGACCGTCCCTCTATCGAAGCCCGGTTGTTCAGCAGCAGGAATTGACTATACACTCCGGTATTGAGTGTGAGCCTCGGCGAAAAGCGATGTTGCCATTGTGCAAAGCCCCGTAGGAGTTGGGTATGGTTTTTTTCCCGGAGGAAAGGAATAAAGCCATGATCTGCATCCCGGATACTATCGGCATAGCGATAGTGGAGTTGATCGGCAGTGACTCCTGCTGTAAAGCGGTCGCTGGCGGAAAATTTTTTATTAACAACCAGGCTGGCCATATATCGCCACTCATTTCCCTCCTCCCGGTAATTTTTATGGGGTATTCTTTCCGCGTCTAGTGAGTCCTGTCGGGTGGTTACCTTACTGCCGGTGGCGGCCACAGTAAAAACCGACGAGGTGGTACTATTGAAAAAATAAGTATGTTTTATACCTGCTAATCCCATCTTCGTGCCGTTATAAAGGTTGTGATAGGGGTCGTTGTAAAAATTAGCAGTGTCTTCCAGCCTTCCTTTAAAGTCGATATTGCTGGTACCCCCCATTCCGAACAAGGAAAAACGTCCGGCTTTTTTAGTGGGTAGATCAAACTGAAAGCTGATGTCCTGGTAGGCCGGTACTGCTGCGCCTGTCCCTACATTGAGACCCAGGGATTTAATGAGGCCGGGTATGCTGTACCGGTAATACACAAGGTAGGAGGCTCTGGTTTGTTTACTCAAAGGTCCTTCTGCTCCAAGTTCCAGCCCGTTAAATCCTACCTGGGCGGTAAACTCGTGGTTATTTGTATTTCCTTTGCGCAAACCCAGGTCAAATACGCCGGCAGTGGCATTGCCAAATTGCGCAGGGAAGGCGCCTGTGTAAAAGGCCGAATGCCCTATTACATTATTGTTGAGCATTCCTACCGGCCCGCCCGTAGCACCCAAACTTCCAAAATGGTTGGGATTGGGAATATCCACACCTTCGAGGCGCCACAGCAACCCCAGTGGCGAATTGCCGCGTATGATAATATCATTGCTCCCATCGTTTACACTGTTTACACCCGCGAAGTTCGATGCCATACGCGCAATATCATTTCGGCTGCCTGCGAAACGCCGCGTATCTTCGGCATTAAACTCCACTGCGCTTACGGTGGCCATTTGCTGGGCAGTGAGTTTCTCGCGTTTTCCCGACACCGTTACAGTAGTTTCGGTAAGGGTAAGTTTCTCGAGCAGCTCAATCGTTAAAACGGTTTCTTTTCCTGCTTCTATTACAATATTGTGGACCTTCCGGGGGTCGTATCCTACATGGCTGATGGCCACCGTTACCCTACCTAAGGGCACACGGGAAATAGTGAAGGATCCCGTGCTGTCCGTGCGGGTGCCCAGGGCTGTACCCTCTATTAATACAGTAGCGTGGGCAATGCCATTTTTCGATTGTTCATCGATGACCGTTCCGGTAAGAACCTGCACCTGCTGCTGACCGAGAGCATAAGGCGCACTTAAGATGCTGATAAAAAAATAAAATAAAAAGTTCCTTAAGTTTTTTTTCATAATACATTTAACTTTAATAAAGCCCTTAGTTGGCCTGGTTTAAATTCCTATATACACTTGTAACGGGGAGCTGCCCCTATCTGAGCGATAAGATTTTTGCCGGTTGGGAGGCAACAACCTATAGCTGCTCCCTGCTGGTAAAAGCCGGTGCAAAATTATTGGGCGGGTAGGGGCTTAAAACTGACGATGGTCAGATTTTACGAAGCAGGCGGTTTCTTATCCGGCTTAAACTATCCTGGTGAATGCCGAGGTAAGAAGCGATAAATTTGAGCGGTACCTGCTGTGCAACGAGGGGGTCGGATTGTAGCAGCATACGATAGCGTTCTTCAGGTCCGTGAATTACCCTGCTCATTTCCCTTTCAAAGTTCCAGTTCAGCAGTGTTTCGGTAAAAGCCTGTTCCATTTTATTCCCAAAATTAGTCTGTTCCTTAAAAGCCAGGATATCTGCCTTTGTCCATTGGAGGGCTTTAATTTCGGTACAGGTTTCGATGGCGAGCGGCGAAGGCTGGCCATTGAGCAGGTAGTGGATGGTAGAAGCAAACTGGGGCGCACTGATGAATGCGATAGTGGTGTCTTCATTGTTATGTTTTACGAACAGCCGTGCAATACCCGAATTCACATAATAAAACTCGCTTACAACACGACCCTGTTTCATGATAATAGTATTTTTCTGAAAGCGTTTATAGGTGGTGTGTTGCTTCAAAAAAGACAGATCTGCTAGGGAAGGATATATATGCCTACTTTGCAGCCAATCGAGAAAATTGGAAAAATGGTCATCCATAACCTGTTATTGCACGTTTTGCTTACTACAAAGTTGTAGAATATTTTTCAGCAGGTGAAATATAAATCCGGCTATCTTTGGAAGCACTTTCCTGGTGAAAGGAAAGTGTTGAGGGTTTTCAGTTAAAACAATAAATGCTGCGTTAATGAATAGAAAAGATACTAAAAATAGTCGCAGGAGCTTTATCAGGCAGTCTGCCATTACCGGAACAGGGCTGATTTTATTGCCCTCTTTTTTAAAAGCCTCCAGAGGTGTAGTGGCGGCTGCCAATGAAAAAGTAAACCTGGCCTGTATTGGAATTGGTAATCGTGGTGCGGAAATTATAGGCGAACTGAATAAGACGGGCCTGGCCAATATTGTTGCGCTTTGCGATGTGGACATGGGTGCGCCGCATACAGCTAAGATAATGGCCATGTTCCCGAAGGCCGAGCGTTTCCAGGATTTCAGGACAATGTTTGATAAAATGGGGAACCAGATTGAAGCGGTAAGCATTGGGGTGCCCGATCATTCTCATTTTCCCATTACCATGCACGCCCTTATGTCGGGTAAACATGTGTATGTTGAAAAACCTTTGGGTCGCACATTTCAGGAGAATGAGTTGCTGATGAACGCAGCGAGGAAATTTGGTAAACTGGCTACCCAAATGGGTAACCAGGGTCATTCGGAAGCTAACTATTTTCAGTTCAAAGCCTGGGTAGATGCCGGAATTATAAAGGATGTAACCAAAATTACCGCGCACATGAATAGCCCGCGCCGCTGGCATGGCTGGAACCCCGCAATTAAAAATTTCCCTCCGGCTCAACCCGTTCCGGATACGCTTGATTGGGATTTATGGCACAGTGCCATTGCCAAAAAACACCATTATAATAAAGATTATATCAATGGCCAGTGGCGTTGCTGGTACGATTTCGGCATGGGAGCACTCGGCGATTGGGGAGCACATATCCTCGATACGGCACACGAATTTCTAAATCTGGGCTTACCCAGTGAGATCAACATGCTTAAAGCCAGCGGGCACAACGGTTTCTTCTTTCCCATGTCCAGCACCATCGAATTTAAATTTCCTAAAAGAGGTAAAATGCCGCCGGTGGATATTACCTGGTACGATGGCGTGGATAACCTGCCTCCCATACCGGATGGTTACGGTGTATCGGGTCTCGATCCCAGCATACCGCCACCCAGCACAGGTAAACTGGAGCCGGTAAAACTCAACCCGGGTAAAATTATTTATTCCAAAGATCTTATTTTTAAAGGAGCATCGCACGGGAGTACTTTATCCATTATTCCCGAGGAAAGGGCGAAGGCAATGGCGTCACGATTGCCAGAGGTGCCCGCTACTACCTCCAACCATTTTAAGAACTTTCTGTTGGCCTGTAAAGGAGTAGAAAAAACCCGTTCTCCTTTCGAAATTGCGGGGCCTCTGAGCCAGGTGTTTTCACTGGGCGTGCTGGCGCAGCAATTTAACGCTAATCTCAAATTCAACCGGAAGTCTAAAAAAATAACCAATCATAAATTAGCCAATAGCCTTCTCGAAGGTCCTCCGCCGCGCAAAGGATGGGAGGAGTACTATAAGGTGTAAACCGGGCGTCGGGTTGTTTTCTTCGTATACCGGGCAATTTATTGCCGGTGTTGCGTTAAAGGGTTTTCTTGCGTCTGAACGGGGAGAAATAGTTTATTATGAAATTTTATATATTTCTTCTTTTGGTGTTTGCTCTTTCTTTTTCCTGTAGCCGGAGAACCGGCGTGCGGGATGCCTGTGAATTGCCCTGTGGAAAGAGTCTGATGTGTACTTATGAGTTTCGCAGTATAGCGGTGGAAATATCCGACCGGTCGGGGAATGGTATAGTGCTGGATAGTTTTGCCGTAGTACGGAAAAGCGATAATAAGGCCATTGTGATCAATCAGCAGGCCATGATACCGCAGGCCGGGAGATATGTTTTATTTTCCGATTCTTATCTGAATGAGACCTCCAGGTGTGGCGAAGATTTTGAATTCAGGGCTTATAAGGCGAACGAGCAGATAGCGAACCGAACTTTTACCATCGCCCATAATTGCTGTCATATTTTCCTGGTCGAAGGCGATACCAGAATTATTGTCGGCGATTAACTAAATAAACTTCCGGTTTCCGTAAAAATGATAGTCCTCCCTGAACTCGCGGGGTGTACAACCTTTTCTTCTTTTGAATAGCCGGTTAAAATTGGAGATATTATTAAAGCCGCAGTTGTAGGCGATCTCCGATATGGTTTGGGTGGTATCTATCAGCAACCTCGCTGCATTGCCGATCCGGCATTCTAACAAGGTATCCATAAACGTAATACCTGTTTTTGCTTTAAAGAATCGGCTGAACGACATTTCGGTCATATTCACTATTTTGGCTACTTCGCCCAATGTAATGTTGCGGTTAAAATTATTGTTCACATATTCCATCGCTTTTTCAATACGCCGGCTGTTGTACGTATGTTCGTTCATAAAACCTGTGTCCGACAGGGTTTGCATATTGCGCGAGGTAGACAGGTCGTGAAGGATTGACAATAACTCAAGTACCGAATCAAAACCCTGCTTTTGCGCAAGGGTATGCAGGCGGGGTCTGATGTTTTCAATGGTATCTTTCGAAAATAAAATTCCCCTGGAAGAGAGGTCTATCATTTTTTGCATAAAACTCATCTGGTTCCTGCGGAGAAATTTTTCGTCGAGAAAATCCTTGGGAAACTGGATGGTAATCTCCGTAATTTTTTTGCTTTTACAATTATGATTTTCCCATACATGCGGTAGATTCGATCCTACCAGTACCAGTTCCAGTTCATCTATTATCCCAATATGATCGCCAATTATCCTTCGGGCGCCTTTGGCATTACTGATAAAATTCAGTTCGTATTCTTCATGACTATGTATGGGGAAGTCGAAGTCCGACTTCTCTCTTTTAAAAATAGTAAAACAATCGCCGGGAGTGAGCGGTATAATCTCCCTCAGTATATTTTCAAACATGATTTATAAAATTATACAATAAAATTGTTTTAAAAGTATTAATTATTAATACCTGTAAATAATCTGTTTTATGAATGTTTGATTATGTAATTATATGTAAATCAAGTAAATATAATATGTTTTTCTATTCAAATTGATAAGACATTGTATAATTTGTATCAAACTTTGTCATAATAGTATTAGGTTTTTGTTTTGGAATAAATGTAATTTTAACAAAATTTAATTGCCATATGATGAAGAAGAAAAAAGCAAGAACCTGGCTGCTTCTGGTAGGCTTATTAATGACACTGGCCGTTCAGGCCCAACCTTCCCGGGTTGTTTCAGGCCTCGTGAACGATGAAAGTGGGAAGCCTTTGCCCAATGCTACCGTTCAGGTAAAGGGTACCCAAACCTTTGCCATTACCGATGACAAAGGTTTGTTCACCATCAACGTACCCGAAGGGGCGGCATCGGTGTTGATCGTATCCTATATCGGGTATCCCTCGCGGGAAGTATCGATAACGACTTCCGGACTTCAAACAATTACCTTATTGGGCGGAGAAGGGGTTATGACGGATGTGGTAGTAGTGGGATACGGAACCGCCAGGAAGTCGAACCTGACAACTGCCCAGACATCGGTGGACGCCAAAGCAATTGAGAAAACAGTGAACACCACATTGGAACAGGCCTTGCAGGGCCGGGCGGCGGGTGTATATGTAACCCAGAACTCGGGTCAGCCGGGTGGGGGACTGTCGGTAAATATCCGCGGTATCAGCTCGCTCAACCGTACGCAACCTTTGTATGTGGTAGATGGTGTTCAGATCCAGGCCTCAGAGGACGTGTCGTATGGCAATCAAAGCTCGTCTAACCCCCTGGCCGGTTTCAATCCCGCCGATATCGAAGATATGCAGATCCTGCAGGGCCCTTCCGCTACGGCTATATATGGTTCGCGCGGTACCAATGGGGTAATCATTATTACCACCAAAAGGGGTAAATCGGGCGATTTTAAAATCAATTATGCCTACCAGGCCAATTCCCAAAGGCCGCCCCAACACCTGGATGTAATGAATCTTAGGGAGTACGCACAAATGGTAAACGATTACCAGTATGTATTGGGTACGCCGCAAAACATCCCCGAAAACTTCCTCGACCCTTCCATATTGGGCGAGGGAACAGACTGGCAGAAGGCTTTGTTCCGGGTGGCCAATATGGGTAAACACCAGTTGAGTTTGAGCGGGGGCAGCAATAATACAACCTATTATATGTCGGGCGAATACCTGAACCAGGATGGTGTAGCCGAAGGGTCGGGATTCGACCGCTACGGTTTCCGACTCAACCTCGACAATAAGCCGAGAACCTGGCTTGCGATTGGTGCCAACCTGAATGTGAACCAAACCAACGAGGTTTTAACTGCTACCAACTATAGTGCGTCGGATCCGCTTATTGCCAACGCACTGCGATTGACCCCGCAGATTCCGGTGACCAATTTGGACGGTACCTGGGGAGGAAGCGATCCCATTAACGGGCAGGGTCAGTTTGCACCGGTAAACCCGCTCGCCATTGCCAACCTTATTTCCAATAAAAATATGAAACGCGACTTCCTGGGAGGTTTGAATGTAGCGATTACCCCCTTCAAAGGGTTAACCCTGAGAACCTCCTTTAACGGAAGCCTGGGTAATGGTCTGGCCATGTACTATACACCTACTTACGAACTCGACCAGTGGCACCTCCAAACTGTTAACTCCCTGAACGAACGTACGTTTTCCAGTTGGTACTGGAACTGGAATCAACTGGCGGAGTATAACCGGCAATTTGGCAAGCATCATCTTGGGCTGATGGTGAGCCATGAGGCACAGGAGTCGCGCTATAAAGTAATCTCCGGAACCAGAACAGGCTTTCTTACCAACGATGTTTTTGATCTGGAAGCGGGCGACCCGCTATCGGCTACCAACGGAGGTGGAACCTATCCCTGGTCGATGGAATCCTATTTGGGCAGACTCAACTATAATTACGATAATCGCTATCTCCTGGTGGGTACCTTCCGCCGTGATGGTTCTCCTTATTTCGGCCAGGACAAAAGATGGGGTAGCTTTCCTTCTATTTCAGCCGCATGGCGGATCAGCCAGGAGAAATTTTTTCAATCCTCTTTGATCAGCGAACTGAAATTACGACTCGAAACCGGCTTAACCGGTAACCAGGGAACAGGGTCGGGTATCTACGCCTCCATGTCGCCCGGTGCCACGATATGGGGTACCGGTTTTATGCCGGCTACCTTTACCAATCCGGCCCTGCAATGGGAAGAAACCGAAACCAAAAATATAGGTATCAATATCGGCCTCTGGAAAAACAGGTTGACCATCGAAGCTGATTATTATGTGAAAAATACCGATAATCTCATTATGCAGGCCAGCCTGCCCCAATACATGGGCATTAATGATGCCGTTGGAGCCGTTGGAGCACCGTTTGTGAACACAGGCTCCCTGCAAACCAGGGGGTGGAATATTGCATTTAACGGAGCCATTGTACAAAAGACTGATTTTCGATGGGAAACCAATCTGAATCTCTCTCATTTTAAAACGGTGGTTACCGCGCTTAATTCAGATAATGCATTCATAGACCGAAGGTCAGACTGGATATTTGGCTATACTTTTCCCTGGATACAAAGGGCATCTATCAATAATCAGCCCTGGCTATTCCGCGGATATATAGCGGAGGGTATATTCGGTTCGGTGGAAGAAATAAACAACAGTCCTGTTCCGGTAGACGGAAACGGAACCCGCCGGCCCACCGAAAACTCGAACAACGGGATCTGGGTGGGAGATGTAAAATACAGGGACATGAATGGTGACGGGGTTATTACCGCCGACGATCAGACGGGTATCGGAAATCCCTGGCCCAAGCTGACAGGAGGTTTTACCAATACCTTCGCCTATAAAAACCTGGAGCTGAGTGTTCTTCTCACCGGTGTTTATGGCAATGATATTTACAATGCCATCCGTCAGTTAAGTTTAAATCCGAACAACGTAAACCTGAGCCGAAACTTTTTAACGGAAATGAAAACCCATGCCAGGCTAACAGACAATATTTCCAATCCTGTTTTGGAAAATCCGGGTACAACAATACCGCGTATTACTACTTCGGGTGTGGCCAGCGAAAATAATCAGTCTGTAGTATCTTCGAGGTTTGTAGAAGACGGATCCTATTTACGGGTCAAAAATATTTCCCTGTCCTATAGCCTCCCTTCGAAAATAATCGATCCAACGAAAGTATTGAAAGGGGTTAAACTGGGTGTGGGCGTTCAGAACCTGTTGACATTTACTAAATACAAAGGCTATGACCCCGAGATCGGTGCGTATACGGGTGCGGGTGCAAGCGCCGTCAATCAGGCTGTAGGTCTTGATTTTGGTCGTTATCCGCTTACGCGCATGTACAATGCCTCCATCAGTGTTAATTTCTAAACTAACGAATTATGAATAAAAGATTTCTTTTGAATTATATGGTGGCATCGCTGCTGATGATAGCGGTATTACCGGCCTGTAATAAAAGTTTTCTGGATCAGCCGCCTTTGAGCTCAATTACCGATGCTAATTTTTACAAAACAGACGAGCAGGTGCTGGCCGGTGTTAGTTTGCTGTACAGCAAAGTATGGTTCAGCTACAACGACAAGGCTAGTTTTTCCCTCGGTGATATCCGGGGTGGAACCCTTTTTTATCCCTGGGGGGGCGATTTCAGATCGCATGTATTGTTTACCGCCACCGGCGAGAACGGGCATGTGACCGCTTCCTGGAATGCGTTTTTTACGGTAGTGGCACAGTCTAACCTGTTTTTGTATAATGTGGAAAGATATGGAGGCGATGGTGTTACGCCCGCAATAAAAAAGCAAGCCATAGCCGAAGCGAAGTATATGCGGGCATTGGCCTACCGTTACCTCGTAATGAACTGGGGAGCTGTGCCCATTATCGAAAACAATTTTGAAAAATTGTATGATACGTCTATAACACGGAATACAGTTTCCAGTATATGGCGATTTATAACAAGGGAAATGCGTGCTGCGGCCGAAGACTTGCCCGAAGCATCTTCTCTGCCGGGCCGTCTTACGAAATGGTCGGCCGAGGGTATGTTGGCCCGGTTTTATCTTACCCGCGCCGGCGTAGAATCCAGTGGTGGCAGCCGTAACCAGCAGTTTTTGGATAGCGCCAAATATTATGCGCAAAGGGTTATTACGCAAAGCGGTAAAAAATTACTGGCTAATTACGCCGACCTGTTTAAATATCCTTACGACAATAACGAGGAGTCTTTATTCGAATTGCAATGGGTATACACGGGCGGTAACGGCACGTATGGGTTAGGTAACAGTGTGATAGACCAGATGAGTCCCAGTACCGACCTGGCGCTCAATTCCTGGGGTGGCGGGTATAGTGCCACCTGGTGGTTGCTAAAACAATATGAAGGGTTTAATGAAATGTCCGACGGATCTTTAAAGGGGCGTACCCTCGACCAACGATTAAAAGCCACCTATTTGCTACCTGGATTTACCTATCCGGAAATAACGGTGAAATCCACAGGCGCTTCCTATGTTTTCCCTTTTACCGGCACCGATTATAACTCGGTTAATATTAAGAAATATTTGGTAGGCGCCACTACCCTGGAGGGAAATGTGGCACAACAAAACTATCCTCAGAATACTTATATGCAGCGGCTGGCCGAAATGTACCTGATTTATGCTGAAGCTACTATTGGTAATGAGGGTTCTACGACCGATGCCACAGCGGTCGACTATTTCAATGCGGTGCGCACACGTGCCGGGTTGCCGCCGTATGAAGTGAGCGGCCTGGGCGCCCGGGGTCCCCTCACGCTCGATGAGGTATTCTCGGAGCGCTTTAAAGAGTTTGCCATGGAAGGGATGTCCTGGTATGATTTGGTGAGCCTGCATTACTGGAACCCGCAGAAAGCGTATGATATCATTAATGGGCAGGACAGGGGTTTGTTTTTTGTAGTGCCGGATGTAATGCCTGTCCCTACCGAGTGGACGATTACCAAAACATCCTGGTTCAGCGAAAGGACAGCCGTTGTGGGAAGCGGCAATTTCTTCCTCCCTATCCCCAATGCCGAGCTTAATCAGGCTCCAAACCTGCAAAAACCTCCTGTTGACTATCCATAAGAACCTGATATTATTTTTTATATAGAAACTTTATAAGAATGCGAAAGATACATACAATATTACTGGTTGCCCTGGTACTGGCAGGTGCCGTGGCACTGCTTACATCCTGCGAAAAGGAAAAGCAGCATAAAGTTCCGACGGTGAGTTATGTGCGTATTACCGACCCCGCTGCCTCCGATTCGCTGCTGGCCGGCGCGGCGCAGGGACAACTCGTAGCCATTATCGGCGAAAACCTGCAGGACGCTATAGAAGTGTGGTTTAATGACCGGAGAACGGTTATCACGCCCACTTATATTACAGGTACGTCCATTTTGGCTTCGGTACCGAGCCTGGTTCCGGTTGATATTACGAACCAGATAAAGATCATATTCAGCGATGGCTACGAATTGTTGCACGATTTTCGGGTGGTAATTAGCAAACCTGCGATCAACAGCATGTTATGCGAGTTTGTGAACGAGGGTGATATTGCTACTATTAACGGAAATTATTTTTATGCTCCTATCAGCGTCACTTTTAATGGAGGCGCAGAAGCCGAGATTGTTGATGTGGATGACGAAGTGCTGAGAGTAAGAGTTCCGGCAGGAGCGCAGCCCGGACCTATTACCATTAAAACCAATTTTGGTGAAACAAAATCCGACCTGTGGTTCCGGGACAACCGAAACATTTTTATCAGCAGCGATCCTTATGAAGGATGGTGGAACGGTAGCCTGGTGGTGAGTGACCCAGCCGCCGGTCAGCCGCCGCTTATCAGTGGTAATTATATACATCTTAAAAAGGAAGTAGGAGCGTGGAGCTGGACAGAGTTGGCGGGCGGACCAGCTTCGTCGATGCCGGTGCATAGCAAACGAATTCCGGATGAAGCGATATTGAAACCCGAGGATTACTTCCTGAAATTTGAGGTCAATACCATCAAACCATACAATAGCAATGCTGTGAAGATAAATGTAGCGCTAACGGCAGAGCAAAACCAGGGCTATATCTGGCCGGCGCCTTACGATACAAAAGGACAGTGGCAAACGGTTGTGATACCCTTAACGGAAGTATTTGCATCCTACAATCCGAAACCGGCTATAAGCGCAGATGGATACTGGACACGCCTGTTGGTGGGGAATGCGCCGGGCGATTGGGATGCCGACATCTGTTTTGATAACCTCAGGGTAGTACCGAGGATTTCCAAATAATTTTCTAAAGTAGCTCAATATCATCAACATGATAACAAGAAACAAATCATTAACTGCTATTATAGCGATACTGTTACTTGCAGTGTGGCTGCCTTCCTGCGAAAAAGATAAAGAGGAAGTGACTCCTACGGGTGTGGAACTGCGTAGTTTTGGTCCTACAGGCGCGAAGCCGGGTGAGGAAATAAGCTTTATCGGCTATAACCTCGACCGGGTCACCGCTATTGTTTTTGCAGGGGTAAATGCCGTAGTGGAAAAGTCGGCTTTTACCGACCAATCGTCCACGCTCATAACACTGATAGTTCCCCAAACCGCCGAGCGGGGCCGGGTTACACTACAGTCTGCGGATGGGGATATAGTTTCCAAGTCCATGTTCGATCTCAGTATCGGAGCTACGATCAGCGCTATAACCTCACAGGCAAGGCCCGGTGCCGATATCACCATTAACGGCTCATTTTTAAACTGGGTAACCTCTGTTAGATTTACCGATGATAAAGTAGTGACGGAGTTTGTGCGCCAGTCTTTTGATGAGCTGGTCGTAAAAATTCCGGAGGATGCCAAAACCGGTCCGCTCGTGATTTCGTACAGCGGAACAGAAGCGGGAGATTTTGAAACAGAGCAGGTATTAAATGTGACCCTGCCCCTGGCCACTTCAATATCTCCTTCACCCGCCAAACACGCGGCCAATATTACCCTTACCGGCACCGACCTTGATTTGGTAAAAAAGCTGTACTTTAATAATGTGGCCGATGCCATTACAGAATTTGTCAGCCAGTCGGCTACGCAATTAGTAGTAAAAGTGCCGGGCGCTGCGAAGAAAGGCAAACTCAGGTTAGAGGCGGCATCCGGTGTACAAACCGAATCTTCGGGCGAACTGGATATGGTAATGCCTGCCATTACAGGGCTTAGTCCCAATCCGGTCGACCCCGAAACAAATTTAACGATTACCGGCACTAACCTTGACCTGGTAACGGGTATTCTATTTGAAAATGTAACCAATGCCGTAACGGGTTTTGTCAGCCAGTCGCCTACGCAAATTGTTGTAAAGGTTCCTGCCGGGATAGCGAATGGATTGGTAACCCTCCGGGTATTAAATTCGACGCTTACCGTTCAATCGCCGAACCTCCTGGAAATAGCAGGGGCAGCGCCGCCACCTACTATCGCTCTCCATTTTTACAACGATGCGGTGGTAAACTGGAATGGCTGGATCGGAGATGGCTGGGGCGGTACAAAGGATTATGCTAACTCCACACCGGTGCGCGTGGGTACAAAATCTATTAAAGTCGTTTACAATGCCGGTAGTTGGGGCTC
>JBEBUZ010000055.1:0-23958 GCA_040393015.1 Paraniabella yanshanensis | reverse complement strand
ATGGGAAGAATTCCTTCTTTAAAATGCCCATTTTTGATAGCCTCTATGGCTTTTTGGTGGGAGTAGTAGCTGAATTCGTCCTGGGCTTCGCGGCCGATCTGAAAATCTTTGGCTACTGCTTCTGCCGTAAGGCCCATATTCAGGTAGTAATCCGGTTCTTCGCTGGCAATGCGAAAGGAGGGAACTGTTTTCCAGCCCGATGCGGGAACCAGGCTCATACTTTCGGTGCCGCCGGCAATAATACATTCGGCCATGCCGCTGCGTATTTTAGCGCTTGCTATGGCAATGGTTTCCAAACCCGATGCGCAGTAGCGGTTTACCGTTACGCCCGGGGTTTCTATTCCCAGGGCGCGTGCGGCGATAATGCGACCCACCTGCAATCCCTGCTCCGCTTCGGGCACAGCATTTCCTACTATTACATCATCTACCCTTGCAGCTTCTAATTGCGGCACGCTTGCCATCAACCCCTTAATCACTTCTATAGCCAGGTCATCGGGCCGGTAAAAACGGAAACCACCACGTTTAGCTTTTCCAACTGCCGTCCTGTAGCCGGCAACTATATATGCTTCCATAATTTCTCCTTTGGTTAAAAATAGTCAATTTGCCAGCAAATCCGCGATAATGGGGGCTAAAACATCGCAATAGCGTACGGAAGATGATCTGAGGCAAGAAAATCTCAGATTTCAGATACTCTTACTTTTATGTCGGGGCGTAGACTTTTTCAGACAATGAAATTGGACAGGAATATTGGAGTGCAAGAGAATTGTAAAATTTACTCTGCTTTTCAATTCTCAAAACCGAGCCACAAGCCATTAATGGTTATTTTTACCGCTTTATGTCTACTACCATTTATAAAGAAAGGGCGGCGCTGTTCGCCGAAAAAGCCTCGGAGTTTCGTAAAAAATCGGGCTGGCTGAGTTTTGTACGCCTGCTCTCCTTCCTGGTTTTTGTTTTCCTGGTATACTTCTGCACTCAAACCGGCAGCGGCTGGGTGATTGCGGCTACCGTTTTTACCTTCGGACTATTTCTTTTCCTGGTGAAAAGATATGATAAACTCCAGCAGCAAAAACGATTTTTTACGGCCTTAGCCGGTTATAATGAAAGGGAAAATGTTTTTATAGAAACGAATCAGTCGTCGTACGATGCGGGCGAAGAATACGAAGCGCCCCACCATCCCTACTCTTACGACCTGGATCTTTTCAGCGAGGGCGGATTGTTCTCCTATCTTAACCGTTGCAGCACCAGTTTTGGAAAAGAGGCGCTCGCGGCAGATTTGCTGAACCCCGATGTTGCGGCTATTCAGGAAAGGCAGCAGGCGGTAAAGGAACTGGCAGAAAAGATCGATTTCCGGCAGCGGTTATATGCACACGGCAGCCTGCATCCCTCTAAAAAGAGAGAGCTGGACCGGTTGCTGCACTGGATCGGGGAAGATGTAAAACTCATCGACACCCGGTGGTATTACCTGCTGATGATCTTTCCGCTTACCACCCTCGGCGCCCTGGCGGCTTATCTTTTTACTGCCAACGAAACCGCTTTTTCACTCTTTACCAAATTATTTGTCGTAAACCTGGTTATCGCTTTTTCCTTTGGCAGAAAAATCACTTCTCAGCTTTCCGTATCCGGCTCGGTTACCAAAATATTGCAGAACTATAGCAGCCAGCTTAAATTGGTCGAAAAAGAAGGTTTTCAATCGCCGCTGCTGCAACAGTACCGGCAACAGCTACATGAAAAGGGGCGGAGCGCTTCGCAGCTTATCGGCCAGCTGGCTTCGCTCTTCAACTATCTCGAAACCGTGGTAAACCTGGTGGTGAGTTTATTACTCAACGGACTTTTTCTTTTTCATGTGCATATTTTATACCGTTTGGGCATCTGGAAAAAACAACATGCCGCCGAGGTGCAAGACTGGCTGAGGCTGATTGGTAAAATGGAGGCCTTGGGCAGCTTTGCCAATCTTTCTTATAATAACCCGGCTTTTGCCTTCCCGCAGCCCCAATCGCAGCCGGCGTTTAATGCCGAAGAACTGGGGCATATCCTGGTAAAGGAAAGTCGGCGGGTATGCAACGATGTTTCTTTCAACCGGCAGAAATTTGTAATACTTACCGGCTCTAACATGAGCGGTAAGAGCACTTTTTTACGCACCCTGGGTTCCAACCTGGTACTCGCCAAAGCTGGCTCGGTGGTTTGTGCCAGCCGGTTCGAATTTTATCCTTTTGAGATTTTTGTCAGTATGCGCATTACCGATTCGCTGCAGGACAGCGAGTCTCTGTTTTATGCCGAACTGAAACGCCTGCAATCGATCGTTAGAAGCCTGGAAGAAAATCGCAATACTTTCGTTATCCTCGATGAAATCCTGCGGGGCACTAATAGCAACGATAAACGAAACGGTACCATCGGGCTTATCCGGAAACTGGCGGCTTTTAATAGTTTTGGAATCATCGCCACACACGATCTGGTAGTGACTGAGCTGGCGGGAGAATATCCTGATTTTATTTCCAATAAAGCTTTCGAATCGGCGATAGTGAACGACGAGCTTCTGTTCGACTACAGGCTTAAAGACGGCGTATGCAACACTCTTAGCGCCAGCTACCTGATGAAAAAAATGGAAATTATTTAGCAAAAAGCCAAAGATTGAATATCTTAGCAAGATTAATTGCCTCATTATGAAACGTATCAACCTGACTATCGCGCTTATTGGCTTCTGTTTAGTTGCTTTTGCCCAGAGCCAGGATCAGCACAAAAAAAATCTTTTAAAGGTTAATCTTACCTCGCCAATACTTAAGAATTACTCCATTCAATATGAGAGAATATTAAACAAACGGCTTTCGTTGGCCCTTTCCGGGCGAGTGATGCCCGCTACGGCTATGCCTTTCAGAAACCTGATCAAGGATCAGCTGACAGAGGTTGAAGACGAGAATGTAAACAGGGTGATCGACCAGCTCCGTTTCAGCAATTATGCCATTACTCCTGAACTAAGATGGTATGTGGGCAAAAAGGGATACGGAAGAGGGTTTTATATAGCGCCTTACTACCGGTTTGCTGTATATGAGGCGAACGGAAACAATATTACAGTGGAAGAGGATGGAGAGACCTACTCGGCAGATGTAACGGGTAAGGTTACCGCTCATAACGGGGGACTGTTATTTGGTGCGCAGTGGTTGCTGGGCAAGACCATCGGGTTAGACCTTTGGTTGCTGGGCCCCAGTTTTGGCAGGGGAAATGGCAATGTAGTCGGCGTATCCAGCACACCGCTCGATGCAGATGAGCAAACAGAACTCAGGAGCCAGTTAGAAAAGATTGATATTCCCTACACCCGCGAAACTTATCATGTAGATGCTACGGGCGGGCGGATAGATCTCACCGGACCCTGGGCAGGGGTAAGGGCCGGACTAATGCTTACGTTTAGTTTTTAGTGCGGGGATACCGCTTTCAAACCCACGATACTCGCTATTAATGTAAAAATGAAAAACAGGCGCCAGAAAGTTGCAGGTTCCTTAAATAAAAAGATGCCTATAAGGGCCGTCGAAACCGCGCCGATTCCTGTCCACACCGCATAAGCCGTACCAATGGGCAGTTTTTGTGTGGCTATATACAACAATATCATACTGATAGCTAATGCTGCCAAAAAGCCGCCCAGCCACCATAAAGATTCTTTGCCTTTTGTTTGGTTAGCCATGCCCAGGCAGGTAGCAAATAAGGCTTCAAATAAGCCGGCAATAAGGAGTATGATCCAGTGCATAGTATAATTAAACAAACAAAGATACTGTTTGCTGGAGTTCCCCGCATTTCTGATACGGTCAACTTGCAGGAACCTTATCTGATCAGTTTTTTCAGCATGCCCAGTTTTCCTTTAAAAGAGGGGTAGGCAAACGGTAAGTCGGGCCAGGTAGCTGCTTTCAAAACGGCTTTCTGATGGCTGAAAGTATCGAAGGAAAACCGGCCATGATAGCGGCCCAGCCCACTGTTGCCTCTTCCGCCGAAGGGCAGATTTTTATTCAGATAATGCATGGCAACCGCATTCACGCAGGCGCCGCCCGAAGGGACCTTCTGTAACCAGCTCTCCGCCTCGGAATTGTTATTGGTGAACACATAAAACGCGAGGGGATCGGGGTTTTGACGGATGATGTCTAAGGCTTCTTTCTCCCCGTTATAAGTGAGAATAGGCAGTACCGGTCCAAAAATTTCCTCCTTCATCACCGGGTCATTGGCTGCATCGGAGATATGAATAGCCGTGGGGGCTATATACAGCCTCTCTTCGTTATGCGTTCCGCCGCACAAAACCTTTGCCTCCCTAATATATCCCATCAGGCGATCGAACTGTTTTTTATTAATAATGCGGCCATAGTCATAACTGTTTACCGGCTCCGGGCCGTAAAAAGCCTCAATAGTTTCCGTCAGCAATTGCTCAAATCGTCCTTTTACCGACTGATGCACCAACAGGTAGTCGGCGGTAATGCACATCTGCCCGGCATTGGAGAACTTGGCCATAGCGATTTTCCGGGCTGCTATTTTTAAGTCGGCATTGCTGGTGACAACGCAGGGGCTTTTTCCGCCCAACTCCAGTGTTACGGGTACCAGCTGTTGGGCCGCAAGCTGGTATATACTTTTGCCTACTGTAGTGCTGCCGGTAAAAAAGATATGGTCGAAGCGGAACTCTGCGATCATCTCAGGGATAATTTGAGCGCCCTCGCCGGTTACAAAGGATATATACTGCGGTGGAAAGGTCTCCGTTACTATTTTTTGCATTATCGCTTCTGTTGCCGGCGCCAGCTCGCTGGGTTTTAAAACTACGGCGTTGCCGGCGGCGATGGCACCCACCATCGGCAAAAATAACAATTGAAAGGGGTAGTTCCAGGGAGCCACAATCAGCACTACCCCCAGCGGTTCGGGTACAATATAGCTTTTGCCGGGTAGGTTGGTAAGATTGGTGCCTACCTTTCGGGGTTTTGCCAGCTCGTCGAGATGGCTCAGAAAAAAACGAATTTCCGATAGCACCAGCCCGGTCTCGGTAATCCACACTTCTTCCCTGCTTTTCTTCAAATCGGTGGCCAATGCTGTATACAATGCCTCTTCGTGATTGAGGATGGCTGCTCTCAGCTTTTTCAGTTGAGTTTTCCTGAAGCCGATGTCCTGGCAGGCTCCGGTTTGGAAATAATTACGGATGGTATTGAGCTGATGAATCATGCAGAAAAATTTTTGAAACCGGTGTAATGTATAGAAATTGCACTCTGGTTAACTAAATTAAATAATAAATGTATACCGACGAGTACTTTATGCGGCTGGCTCTGAAGGAAGCTATGCAGGCTTTTGAAGAAGAGGAAATACCGGTGGGTGCGGTGGTGGTGCAAAATAATAAAGTGCTGGCACGTGGTTATAATATGACAGAAAAACTGAACGATACCACAGCGCATGCTGAAATGATAGCGCTTACCTCCGCTTTTAATTATATGGGCGCCAAATATTTGCCCGAAGCAACCCTCTATGTAACCGTAGAGCCCTGTGTAATGTGTGCCGGGGCTTTATACTGGAGCAAGATTAAAAGGGTGGTATGGGGGGCACCGGATTTAAAAAATGGTCACCGAAGATTTTTTTCTCCCTTACCATCGCAAGAACTAAAAGAAGAAGTTATTTCTCCTTTCCATCCCAAAACAGAAATCACTACGGGGATACTGGCAGAGGAATGCTCGGCCCTGATGAGGGAGTTCTTTAAAAATAAAAGGTGAATTCATCCCTTAGGCGGAAAGGACTGTTTAGTTTAAGGTTGTGTTAAATTATCCCGCAAACAGCCGAAACCCGCCTCTGTGCAAACGTTGCCGGAGCCGATGCTAACCGGTCTGGCTGAATTTTTGTGCTAAATTGCCCGCAGATAGAACTATAAGCACTTAAATTTGTAGTAATTATATAGTATTATTTTAAAACATAAAATTGAATCGATTATGGCATTTACATTATCACCCCTCGCCTATGCAAAGGATGCATTGGAACCGCATATTGACGCGCAAACTATGGAAATACACCACGACAGACACCACCAGGCTTATGTAGATAATCTCAACAAAGCGATAGACGGATCGGAGCATGCAGATAAATCACTGGAAGAGCTGGTAAAAAACGCCGGAGCCATTTCTCCTGCCGTTCGTAATAACGGTGGCGGCCACTGGAATCATAGTTTTTTCTGGGAAATTTTAACGCCCGGCGGTGCATCCGAACCAACCGGTAAGTTAGCAGATGCGATTAATGAGGCATTTGGTTCGCTCGACGCGCTGAAAGAAAAATTAAATACCGCAGGTGCTACCCGTTTTGGAAGTGGTTGGGCATGGCTGATCGTAAAAGACGGCAAACTGGAAGTAAGCTCTACACCTAACCAGGACAATCCGCTGATGGATGTGGCTGAAGTAAAAGGAACACCTGTGCTGGGAGTAGATGTATGGGAACATGCTTATTATCTCAAGTATCAGAATAAAAGACCCGATTACCTGAAAGCCTTCTGGAATGTGGTAAACTGGGATAAAGTAGCCGAAAAGTTCGAAGCCGCTTTATAAGGTTTATCAAGAAATATGTTGGAGCCGCCTTCGGGCGGTTTTTTTATACCCCAAATGAGCTATCAACACCCGCGATTTCAGAGACCCCGATTCCAAACCGCTGGATCAGCTGGGAAAGGATATTACCAGTTTTCTCAACAGTAATAAAGCGGCCATTTAAGTATAACAAGGCTGTTGAAAAACTTTCCGCATCTGTCTATTTGCGAAGAGGGAAGATTTCTTAACAGCCTTGTATTTTCGTTCCTTACAATATTTCGAAACGGCAAAGAACGGTAGCTTCTACTTTCAGGTTCTCAAAATTAAGGTCGGCTGCCCGCGAAGCACCAAATGCACTTACGGCAACTTCCCTGGCCATGGCTACATTTGCGTACACAGGCCGCTCATATATATTTTGCTCCTGGATAAAAATAGCCTTCCCGGCTTGTTGGTCTACTGCCTGACAGAGCAGTTGCGCTTTTTCTTTGGCGGCTTTAATGGCTTTTATCTTTACCTCCTGCCGGTATTCTTCTATTTTGCTGTTCTCCAGCTTTTCAATACCTGCGTTGGAAAGGCCTGTTTCTTCCAGCGCCAGAAAAACTTCGCCTGCTGTTTTTCCATCATGTACAATAATCTGGTATTGCTTGCTAAGTAAAACATCCTTCGATAATAGGCCGGTTTTTAAATTACTGGTCAGGTCTTTAATCATCACATCTTTTTTGGTATCAATACCCAGGGCCTGTAATTTTTGCAGCATCTGCCGCTCCTGTTCGGGAATAGCATTTTTATTTTTGCTGTCTTTTTCGCTTAACAAAACCTGTATATAGATTTTATCGGGGGCGAATTCCATTTCGGCTTTACCGGTTACTTCGATATAATTTTTATCGATGAAATTTTTTTCACCAGTCTGCGCAACAGCGCTTAAAGAAAATAAAACAGCGATTACAGTCAACATTTTTTTCATGGGAATAAGATTTAGATTCATTTCAAAAATTTTTATAATGATGAGAGAGAAGAGCCAATTGCACAACCGTTCACAAAAGTTTAATTTTTTTGAGGGTTGGTCTTAAAATTTTATGAAAATATTTTCCGCGTGCAACCCCCGCCCACTGCTTACCAACGCAGCTATGCATAGAGAAAACGGGCGGTGTGCGGCTCTATATGCGAAAAAAATACGATCTTTATATTATATACTAAACTAAGAAAAACGATTTTGCAGCAGCTTTTTGATTTGATAGAGTTTACAGGCCGGAGCGTATTTTTAACCGGGCGGGCGGGAACCGGCAAAACCACTTTCCTGAAGGATTTTGTAAAAAGAACATCCAAGAAACTGGCCATTGTAGCGCCCACGGGTATCGCTGCCATCAATGCGGGCGGAGTTACCATCCATTCGATGTTTGGCCTGCCTCTTACGACCTTTGTTCCCACTACCGATTTTGTAGACCGGAACGAAGCCATCAATATTCCTCACCTGCTGCCGCATTTTAAATACCGCAAGGACAAACTCAAGTTGTTCCGGACGCTGGAAATACTCATCATCGATGAAGTGTCGATGCTGCGGGCCGATGTACTGGATATGATGGATCTGTCGCTGAGAAGTTCGAGGAAGAATAACCAGCCTTTTGGCGGACTGCAAATATTATTCATTGGCGATCTTTACCAATTGCCCCCGGTAGTAAAGGGCGAATCGGAAGCGGTTTTGTACCGGCATTATGCATCTCCTTTTTTCTTTGAGGCCAAAGCCCTTCAAAACCTGGGCTTGCTTACTGTATCGCTTACAAAAGTATACCGGCAAACAGATCCGGTTTTCTTGCAAATGCTCAACAGCATCCGCGATAATGATGTGGAGTCGATTGATTTCGACTTATTGCATAGTCGCTACCAGCCACAGTTTGAGCCGGATGATTTTTATGTTCACCTTGTCTCACACAATTACCTGGCCGATGCCATTAACAGGCAGCAACTGGATGCCCTGTCCGGCAAAGCCCAAAAATATAAGGCAAGGGTGGAGGGCGAGTTTAAGCCACATCTTTATCCCAATGATGAGCAGCTTCAGCTTAAAGAAGGGGCGCAGGTAATGTTTATCCGTAATGATACCGATGAGGGAAAAAGATTCTACAATGGCCGCCTGGCAACAGTAGTAGAACTGTTCAACGACAAAGTAAAAGTACTGCCGCAGGATGGCAGCGAGGCACTCACCATCGGGCGGGAAAAATGGGAGAACAAAAAATACTATATCGATGAGCAAAACAAAATAGGAGAAGATATTATCGGCAGCTACGAGCAGTTTCCTTTTAAGCTGGCCTGGGCGGTTACTATTCATAAAAGCCAGGGGCTCACTTTCGACAAGGTGATTATCGATGCCGGTAAATCTTTTACCAGCGGGCAGGTATATGTGGCCCTCAGCCGTTGCCGGACGCTGGGGGGTATTGTACTGAAATCGAAAATCCCTCCGCAGGCCATTATTACCGACCCCCGTATTCTTCGTTTTCAGGAAGACACCGATGCCGGCAACCGGTTAGCAGCTATTATTAATGCGGAGCAATATAATTTTGAAGCCAGCCGGCTGATCCGGAAGCTGAATATAAAACCTCTGCTCGATGAAGCGCAGGAGTGGAAGGAGGCCATCCTCGAAAGTGCGGTATTGAAAACGGTGGAAACAGAGGCCATCGCCTCGGCTATAGCCCTGGTGTTACAGGAAACAGACGCCGTCTTTGAAAAATTTTCTGTTTATCTGCATCAACGTTTGGCAGGAGAGAAAGATCCCGGTATCGATTTAAAAGGGATTGAAGAAAAATGCAGGGGCGCGGTCAACTTCTTCTATAAGCAAATACATGAGAAGGCATTTACCCCGGCCATGGAATGCTACGCCGAAACAAAGGGCGCAAGGGGCCTGAAGGGGTATAACGGGGTTCTCAAAACTTTTGTAGAGCTGATGGCGGCTTATCTTTCCTCGCTGAAAGAAGTTCGTTTTTTAGGGGTCGCCCTGTTTGATGGAGAGCAGGCGCCGGTGAAAACCCAAACCTCCAAAAAGCCCAGTCATATTATTAGCTACCAGCTTTTCGAGGCAGGGCAGGGAGTAAAGGAAATAGCCGCACAGCGCAATCTTACGGAGGATACTATATTAACACATCTGGCTAAAATGGCGGCTGCGGGCGTGTTAGACATTAACCGCTTGTTTCCCGGGGAACAAATAAAACTGTTTGAGGACCGGTTCCGGCAACACCGATTTAAAACCCTGACCGAATGGAAAAATGTGCTTCCCGAATCCTTTAGCTTCAATGAAATACGGGTGCTGCTAAACCATTTCAACTACTACGCTTCCAAAGACAAGGCTTCTGTGTAAGGCTTCGCCTGAATTAGCGATAGCGCCAACCTTCTATATTGGGTAACTTAGATTCCTAAACCGTTATTTATGTGCGCCGTTCAAAAAACACTGCTTGCTATTTTGCTCCTGTTCTGCGGGAGCGCCACTGCCCAATCCGGCGATCCCGAATTCACCAAAGGCTGGCTGTTGAATGCCCGGTTAACAAATGGCGTAGTAACCTCTTTTCATGGCAGCCAGCCCGATTCCTATGCGGGTGGGTTGGGATTGAACCCGCAGGTGACTATAGTGCCCCATCTGCTGCGGGCGGGTGTTCATCTTTCGGGGGTGTACGCCAATAAAAAAGCATCGGCATTGGCAGGTCCCATGATGGCTTTAAAGTTGAAATCGATGAAACTGGGTCATTTTGGAACCATCGCCAATCTGCACCTCATCGCCGAAGCCAACTGGGGAACCCATCAGCAGGCAATGGCGGGAGGCGGACTGGGGCTCGAAATAGCTAAGCTGGCGCATATCGGTCTTTCGGTTCAGCGGGATTATCGCCAAAGTAACTGGTGGCTGCAATCTTTTATTGCCATCCGGCTGAATAAAATACTACCGGAAAGAGATCCTTATCAATAGTATTTGATGCGGTTGCCTCTGGCCTCCGTTAATCCTTAAATAAAACCAAACAGATGAAACAGGCGCTCATTATTAGCGGAGGCGGCTCAAAAGGGGCTTTTGCCGTAGGGGTGATAAAGGATATGGTAAATATTTACCAGCTCGATTTTGATGTATTGGTAGGAACCAGTACCGGCGCATTAATCGTTCCGCTGGCAGCGCTCGGAGAACTGGAAGAAATGGAGGCTCTTTACACTTCGGTTACCGATGACCAAATTCTGAAAAAATATAATATCGGCGAGCGGCTCGGCACCAGTTCTGTTTTTTCGGCCGCACCTCTTACCCAAAAAATAGAGCAGCTCTATACCGATGCATTTTTTAAACGCTTACAGGAGTCGGGAAAAGAAATATACCTTGCCACCGTGTGTATGCAAACCGAGGAACTGGTGGTTTTTACGACGGCAGCTCACCCTGTAGAAAATAGTTATTACCGGGTGAGAAAACTGGTCAGCGGCGACCAGTTCCGGCGGGCGGTACTTGCGTCAGCCAGTCAGCCCGTATTTATGCCCCCGGTGAAAGTGAATAAGAATGTACCGGGCGAAAAAAATCCCGATTTCCAGTTTGTGGATGGCGGCGTGCGCGAATATGTAGGAGTAGGTATTGCCACCGATGCGGGGGCGCAGGAGCTTTTTACGATCATCCATTCCTCCCGGCATCCGGTTGCTATTACAACTGAGTTTAAAAATCTTCTTTCTGTGCTGGAACAAACCGTTGCCGTTTTTATAACCGATGTAAGCGCCAACGATTTGTACCTGCCCACATTGTATAATAAAGGCCTGGTTTATATTCAAAAAGTAAAGGACAAAATGAAGGCCTCAGGTATGAGCAAAGCCGAGGTAGAACAGTTCTTCATTATCGACAGCCAGCCCGGACCTTACCAGCAAAAGCCCCCTTTAAAAATACATCTTATTCAGCCCGATACTGATTTGGGTGGCGGACCTGGCGGACTGGTATTCAATCCTTCCGAGATGAAACACATGTTACTAAAGGGGCAATTGGCCTTGCAGGCCTATGTGGCCAATCTTGTGCCCGGCGATACGGACTGGGCTTAGGCGGCGCCATTTTTTACCGGATTACTCCTATTTCGCGGGCTTTTTCGTGTAAAAATGCCAGGGCCGCTTCCCGGTTATTGGCTATTTCCCCGTCGAGGATGGCGTCTTTCAGGCTGTCTTTTAAAACACCCACCGGACGGGAGGGAGAAAGATGGAACAGCTGCATAATTTCCAGTCCGTCCACGGGTGGCTGCCAGTTTCTTACCTGATCTTTTTCTTCCACTTCCCGGCAGCGTTCGCGCACCAGTTTAAAATTTTCGAGGTAGCGTTTTACTTTTTGTTTGTTTTTGCTGGTGATATCTGCCTCGCAAAGCATCATCAATGCTTCAAAATCATCGCCCGCGTCGAACAGCAAGCGGCGTATGGCCGAATCGGTAATATTTTCCTTTGTAAGGCTGATGGGGCGTAAATGCAGCTCTACCAGCTTTTTTACAAAGCGCATTTTTTCGTTTCCGGGGAGTTTAAGGGTATTGAATATTTTAGGAACCATGCGTCCGCCCACTACTTCGTGGCCGTGGAAGGTCCAGCCATGCCCCTCTTCCAATCGTTTGGTAGCGGGTTTGCCAATATCGTGCAATATCGCTGCCCATCGCAGCCAGAGGTCGTTCGAGTGCCGGGCCACATTGTCGAGCACCTGCAGGGTATGATAAAAATTGTCCTTATGCCCGTAACCATCTACATATTCTGCGCCAGCCAGTGCCACCATCTTAGGGAAGATAATTTTGAGGAGTCCGGTTTTGTACAGCAGGTCGAAGCCTATGGAAGGTTTTGGCGATAGAATGATTTTGTTCAGTTCATCGGTAATTCTTTCCTGTGAAATGATAGAAATTCGTTCGGCCTGTTCCGAGATGGCCAGCAGGGTTTGGCTTGCGATGGTAAAGTTGAGTTGGGTGGCGAAGCGGATGGCCCGCATCATGCGAAGGGGGTCGTCGCTGAAAGTTTGTTCCGGTTCAAGGGGCGTGATAATCAGTTTTTGCCGGAGGTGTTCTATACCGTTAAAGGGATCTATGAGTTGGCCAAAATCTTTTTTATTGAGGCTGATGGCGAGTGCATTGATGGTAAAATCGCGGCGCCGCTGGTCATCCTGCAGGCTGCCCGGGGTTACGGTGGGTTTGCGGCTGTCGCGCTGGTAACTTTCTTTACGGGCACCTACAAATTCTATATCGAACCCTTTTTCTTTATGGGCGGGTTTTCCGGTGGTTTCTCCAATGGGGGGGCAGGATATTTGTGCGGTTCCAAAATTCCGGAAATAGTTCACATGCGGTACCGGGTGAAACTTTGCTGCTACCGCTTTGGCCAGGGCTATTCCGTCGCCCACGCAAACAATATCCGCGTCTTTGGTGGGGCGGCCCAGTATTTTATCGCGTACAAAGCCGCCTACCAGATAGCTTTCCATGTCCAGTTCCTGTGCCGCCGCTGCCAGTGTGTCTATTAGCGCCTGCTCTTGTTCATTCAGTTCAATATCCATACCGGGCAAAGATAATTGAGTTTGAAATGAGAGCTTTAAAAAGCCTGTCCCGACTTTTTTCGGAAAGCAAATCTTTGCCAACGCACCGACAATGACAATGAACATTTAAAACTTAACTTAGCTGACAGAAATAATTTAAAATATTGACACCTGAAAATGGTGAAACAGAAGAAAGAAACCGACAACCGAGGTTCGCGAATAGGAGGGCAACCGCAACGGTTGCCCCAATGACCGGGGGGTACGCCTTAACAACCATAAAGGATTACCCCAACCATAACAAAAAACGAAAAATATAAAATGAACAACAAGCCAACATATAATCCAAATATCCACCACCGCAGGTCTATCCGTTTAAAAGGATACGATTATTCGCAGGCGGGATTGTATTTTGTGACGATATGTTGTCAGGATAGAATTTGCCGTTTTGGGGATGTGGTTAATGGGGAAATGAAATTGAATGAATATGGAACGGTGGCATATAATGAATGGATGAAAACCCCCGAATTACGAACCAATGTAGAATTGGGTGAATTTATTATAATGCCCAACCATATACACGGCATCATCCGGTTACACGGTAGGGGCGAATTGCATTCGCCCGATAATAATAACGAAAATGATTCGGACGAATTCGATACATCCCAACCGCCCGATAATAGGGGCGTTTGCAAAACGCCCCTACGGTCACCATCGCAAACAATTGGTGCCATTGTTCGCGGATATAAATCATCTGTAACGAAACAATTAAATGAAATGGGGTTTGATGAAAAATTATGGCAACGTAATTATTATGAACGTATCATTCGCGATGAACAATCGTATCATCGCATTTCGGAATACATTAATAACAATCCTGCAAAATGGAATGATGACAAATTTTATATGCAATGAAATTCACTGAAGAAAAATTAGACAAAGCGTTTACCGGGTTGCTGGGGAAAGAAGGATTACCCCAACACGTCGGGGTAACCCTTGCGGTTGACCGTAAGCCCGAAGATCCGTCGCGGCGAAGAACGGGACCCACGGTGAGACTGGGTGAAGAAATAAGATCGGCTGTAGTTCCTTATCCCGCAATTTGAACACTATCGCAGGGCTGACATACCACATAAACTATTACCTGGCAGGTCTGTTAAAAGCTTTTGAAAGCGGAAAACTTGAAATTAGTGTCTTAACACTTTTAAGATAGGTGGACGGTTTGGTAACTTATTGACCGGTTTAACTAAAACAGAACTATGGACAGATACAAAGAAACATTTGACACCTGGAACAATGTTGCTTCTATATATCAAGACAAGTTTATGAAAATGGACTTGTATAATAACACTTACGACTTCATTTGTAATTCCATTGACAAACCCAAAGCAAAACTATTAGAAATTGGTTGCGGACCCGGTAACATTACGAAATATCTGTTAACCAAAAGACCCGACTTTGACATTTTCGGAATTGACATTGCGCCAAATATGATTGAACTTGCAAAGCTGAATAATCCGACAGCACATTTTGCTGTTATGGACAGCCGACAAATTAACAATCTTGACACAAAATATGACGGAATTATTGGTGGGTTTTGTTTACCATATTTGTCGCAGACTGAAAGCAACGAACTAATTTCTAACTCTTACGACTTATTAAACAACAATGGCTTGATATATTTAAGTTTCGTAGAAGGCGACCCCGATAAATCCGATTTTAAAGTTGGTAGCGGTGGACGGGTTTATTTTAATTTTCATAATTTGAACGACTTAAAAGCGCAACTCATTAGGACAAAATTTGACCAAATCGAAACTTTTAAAGTTAAGTATAAAATATCAGAAACAGAATTTGACATACACACAATCCTGACAGCGAAAAAGAAAGACGCCTTTGATAATTGAAAAACTGCAACGAAGGAGGTACAGAACAGTCGCTTGAAAAGCTGTCCCGGTATATTAGCAATAATAACTTCGAATTTTGGATAACCCTCTGCTTAGAGTTTAATAGCAGAGCCCTATCCTCAAAGACAAAAAAAGGGAAATGAGCGGCTCGATCCCGACGCAACGAAGGTTGAAGTAGTAGCGCTCCTCATAAAGAACAGGTAATAAAAAATGAACAGGATAAACAATAGCCGTTTTAGCCGACTTCTTGGTGTTTGGAAAACCACAGGCAATCTCAAATCCGGCGGCAATATCCTGGAACTGACCGGTATCGACAGCTATGAGTTGGTACTGGAAGGAAATTACATTTTACACAAGGCCGATGTAAAAATAGGAAACGACAGAAGGGAAACTTTTGAAATGATTAAACTGTCTGACTCTCCGCACCAGGCCCGGATGTATTACTTCAATTCAAAAGGCGAAGAGGGCGTAATGACGGCTTCGATTGTTAATAACGAGTTCGGTATAAAAGGTTCGCACCTGAAGTTCGGGGGAGTAATTAATGAAGAAAACACAACCATCATTGGTAAATGGTATACTCTCACAGAAAACAAAGAATGGGAAGAGTTTATTGATTTAACGTTGAAAAAATGAAATTTGACCCCCTTTCAAAAGAGGTATTTACGGACAATGATCAATTTGTTAAGAAATTGAATTGCCCCTACAAAATGAGTTGGGACGACATGGAGCCAGTCGATGATTCAAAACGAAAATGCTCCCGTTGCGATCATTTTATCCTAAACACCGAGCATCTGACAGATGAAGAACTCGTAGAAATAGTAAGCAAACATCCGGACACCTGTTTAAAAATAGATATCAACCAGGCAAATATTAAAATCATTTCAAATGGCACGAAATAGCAACTTAGCGGATCTTCGGATCATAAGAACAGCAAGGGACAAAGCCAGCATCAATATGGCAGCAGAAAACGGGTATAAACCCCTTGTTAAAAAACTGGATCCTTCTGAAGACATACGCTCAAAATATTCGGTGGTTCAGCATAAGCACACCGGACAAATTAAAGTGTTAACGGATTTTAGAAGCTCCTATGAAAAGGAAGATCTTGCCGACTATGAAATAGTCATTGATTGGACTTTTTACTATCCGCATAATTTCAGATCGCCCTTTGCAGCCTACCTGGTTCCCAAAGACATAGTGGTGGGAGAAAGAGTTTTTATTATAGATTTGATTGAAGACTATATCGGCGCATCCTGGAATCAGGGCGATACTTACAGGCTCGAAAGCTGCGAAGCCATCTGGAACGGGGAAGACTTTGAAATACAATATGAGCCGGGCAGGAGTCGTTCAGGTTTTGTTGGATAGAAAAGGTTGCCGCTAAGGCCGTATCACTTCTATCTTCCCGTTTTGCCATTTGATGATTGAGGAGGGCTGCGCAGGCGCCTGATCGTTCTGGCGGTGGGTTACTATATAATCCACCCCCGATTTGACCTCCAGACTAATGGCTCCGAAATAGCCGGGAGCAGGCTCTCCCGAAATATTGGCCGAAGTGGAAACGATGGGTTTGCCCAATCTTTTAATCAACGCCCGGCAAAATTCATCCTTACATATTCGGATGGCAATGCTGCCATCGGTGGCGAGCAGGTTGTCGGCCAATCCCAATCCGTGTTCATAAATAACCGTGGTGGGCCTGGCAACTGTTTCGAGATAATCGAAAAGACTGAGATCGGCCGATGCGGTATATTGTAAGATATCCCGCTCTGTAGCCGCCAGTACAATCAGTGCCTTGCTGTCGTCGCGTTTTTTGAGTTCGTAAATTTTTTTTACTGCGGCCGCATTGGTAGCATCGCAACCCAGGCCCCAAACCGTATCGGTGGGGTATAAAATTGTTCCCCCGCTTTTTAAAACCCGCAGGCAATTTTGTATATCATCTTCAAACATAAAGGGTCGCTTTTACTATACCAGCTTTTGTTGCTTCATGCCGGCAAAAGCCAGTAGCTGGAAAATAATGATCATGATTCCAATAGGCGCCAATATCTTCCAAATATCTTTTAGTTTGCCTCCCTCGAGGAATAATCCATAAAATGCTTCGAGGCACCAGTGCAGGGGCGAGATGCGCATGAGGGTTTCCATCGACTGGGGCATGGCAAAAGCGGGAACAAGAACGCCCCCAATGGCAGCAAATAATACAATACTCACTGCCCCAATGCCGTTGCTTTGCTCCTGGGTTTTGGCAAACACACCAATAAGTATAGCAAAGCTCGCTGCGCACCAGCCGCACAATACTATTACCAGCAGCAGACTCAGTTTATCGGTGGGGAAGTCGAGGCCAGGCAGTCCGATATGAGGGAAAACCCATTTGCCAATGGAGAAGATCACCAGCGCCTGAATAACCGTAATAATAATATAAGTGATTTGTTTGGATACCATGGCCAGGGTAAGCGAAGTAGGCATGGTTTTCAACCGCATAAAACTGCCGCTGTTTTTTTCACGCACTATGGCTGCCCCCAGCGAAATAACAATAAAGAACATGGCGAATACCGTCCAGGCCGGGATATTGTGTTGCGTGGCATTTACAATGGTGGCGGTTCCGTCTTTGGCTACGGCAAACTGTTCTACCGGTGTTTGATTGGTCAATATTTCCTGCTCGAGGTTTTGGGGCAGGGTAGCCGAGTCATTAATCGCGCTGTACAACTGCCTTACGATATATTTACTTTGAACAATCTGCAATACACTGTTCAATGCCCCGTCAATTCCCTGCCTGAAAGAAGCCTGCAATACCGGGTGATAATACAGGGTCACCGCTGTCAGCGTTTGTTTTTTTGTGGCCGACTCCTCACCCGCAATCAAAATGGTTTGCAATGCCTGTCCGGCAACCGTTTCGGCTTTTGCCAGCACATCGGCCGAATATTGTTCGGGAATCACCAGGGCCAATAAGGCTTCCTTATCCTGCAGGCGCTGCTTTAAAACAGTTTCATCAGCATCTGCCGATAGTTTTTTCAAGTTAAACATACCCCCTTTTTCGAGGGTAGCTTCCAGTTCCCGACCGGCTTCGCCCTGGTCCTTGTTTAAGAGTAGCAGGGGAATTTTTTTATCGTTTACCAGTTCAAAAGTGCTGTTCTGCACCGTTGTAATTACAATGGCCAGTACAATGGGCATCACAAACATCAGCGTAAGGCCTATTTTGTCGCGGGTAAGTATGCGCCAGTCTTTTTGTATGGTAGCCCAAAGCTTATACATAGTAGCGGCAAAAGTAGCAGTTTTTTGGGTGCCGGCAGGAGCCTGGTTATGACCTGGAAAAGACATGGGTTCACTGTGTTGTTTCTGTTTAGGGGAACAGATTAACATTGATCCCTCCCTGCAGCCATCTGCCCGGCATCATGGCGCCCAGCAGATCGCTGTACTGCCTGTCGAAAATATTATCCGCCTGCACAAATACGCCCAGCCGCCGCCGTAGAAAATAGTAGGACGCACGGCCATTCAGCACAAAATAATCCTTACTTACAAAAGCGTTAATGGCCGGGGCCTGTTGGGGGCGGCGACTTTTATAAATACCGGTAAAACTCAGCGCCGCATTGCCCAGCTCGTATTGCAGGCTGAAATTGGTTAAAAAACGGGCATGCGACGAAATATAAAAAGAGGGATTAGCCTCGCTGCTTTTGCTGTACAGCCATAGCAGTCCACCGTTCAACACCAGCTTCTGTTGGCGGCCCCACCGGTTGGTATACTGTATATCGGTTTCCCAGCCGCTTGTATTCACCTCAGCTATATTGGTCGCCAATGCGTAACTGCCGTTTGCCGTCAGGTTGTCCTGCCGGGGCATATTGGCGTAGGGGGTGGTCACCCAATCGATGAGCCGGCTGTGAAAACGCTGGAAAAAAGTAGAAGAAAGTCTCAGCCTGGACTGATAGAACCAGTCGAAGCCCGCTTCATAAGACCAGGATATTTCCGGCGTGAGCCAGGGGTTTCCAATGCTGCCGCTTGTTACCAGGGCTTTATTGTAGTTATTGTATCGTTCTGTAAAATCGGCATCGCGAATGGTTCGGCCGCCGCTGGCGCGAACCTGCCAGTCTCTAATATGTGCCGAGGCGCTCAACTGGGGCAAAAGCTCGGCCTTGTTCGCACCTATAAATTCTGCCCTCAGCGAGGGTAACAGGTTCAGGTACGGCCCTATTTGGCGGGAAAAGCTAACAAAGGGAGCCGCTATATTCAGCGAATGATTACCCCTGTCGTTGGATCGGATGATGCGATGCTGGTAATTGAAGCCTGTGGTAAGCCGGGCATATTCGCTTAGGGTATAATGGTAAAGAAATAAGGTTTGAAAAAGTTTTGAGGTGTTTTGATTGGCTGTGGCCGGGGTATTGAAAGCATATTCATCATCGAGGGTTTTGTAACCTGCGTCTATGCTCAGGCCCGATTTGTTTTTATGAAAGCTCAGCCTTGCCTGGTGCCACCAGCTTTTTACCTGTTCGGTAGCCGTGTCCGATGCAAAAGTGGTATAAAAATTTTGTGCCGAAAAATCGCGGTTATCGTAAGCGCTGCGGGCCATAATATGCCAGTATTCATTTAGCTGGTAGCCTATACCTACAGAGGCGGATGTATTGTGAAAAAACCCTCTTGTGCCTCTCTGCAAAACGCCGGTGGAGTGGTTGGATTGGAAGCCTCCGTCCACCGATAGCCGCCCTGTTTCTATAAAACCTCCGACAGAGGTATTGAGTAGATTGTACTCGCCCGCAGCCAACCGGGCCTGGAGTATTTTCTTATTTTTTTGTGCCGGTGCTGTGGCGGTTTTGGTAATAATATTGATAACCCCGCCTACGGCATCCGACCCGTAAATGGCGGCCGAAGCGCCTTTCAACACTTCAATGCGATCGATCTGGGCAGGGGTAATGGGTATATAGGCCGAAAAATGGCCGGTATTGGGATCGTTTAGCCTCAATCCGTCCAATATCACCAATACCTGCTGGTAGGTGCCGCCGCGCATATTAATATCGCTCTGGCTTCCCTGCGGCCCGCGGCTTTGCACTTCTATACCCGGAACATATTTCAATAGTTCGTCGAGCGAGTGTACCGGTAAGCGGCTTATATCGTCGCCGGGAATAATCAGGATATTTCTGCCGGTTTCCGAAGCTCTTTTTTCGGTAAGCGAAGAAGTAACGGTTACGGGATCAAGGGTTTGTTCCTGGGCCTGCAGGCCGGCGCTGTAAAATACCTGTGCTATTACGAGAGATGTAATAATGCTTTTTTTCATGTTTATATTTGTTTGGAGACTTAAATAGAGTTTGAAAAATAAAATGGCCGATAGCAGCAAATGCTATCGGCCTCCGATAAGTGAAAATATTACCAGCTAAATATTCTTTTCCAGGTGTTACAGCAACCCGGCGGGATATAATGCCGGCCGAGGCTAAAAGAGTGCGGAGAAGCAGGCAATCCCTGTCCGGTGGTTCGGATACTTCTTCCTTTTCTTCTGCGGAGGGTTGCTCCGTTGTGCTAACGGCAGATAAGCGATTAGTTTGTTTGCCCAGCAGGGTGTCGGCCACTACGCTCTTAAGCCTGCCGATGGTGATATGCCTGCCTACGCTGTAAAAAGCGGCGTAAGATTTACGGCTCCATCCCCGGAAGCGCAAAGCGGCTGGTATAGACCTGCGTGACAACATTCAGGGCGCGAAAATAAAGGATTTTGTATATGGTTAAAAAGAATTACCGGTTTTTGGGGTGTTCTATCGGCATGGTTCTTAAAAACCATCTATACAAAAATTAGCCGCAGATGCACAGATGAAGCTTTGAAGATTGCGTTGTCGGCTTAAATAATACCCATCTTTACACAGTGCGCGATCAGTTGTTCATTGGTCGAAAAACCGAGTGCCTCTTTTATATGGCTCAGCCTTTTTTCAATACTGCTTAAACCCGCGGGCTGTATATTTTCTAATTTCAGGTATTCAGAAATTTCCTGCTGTCGTTTCCCTGCCGCCATAAGGGACAAAATAGTGGTGTCGAAACTGGTAAATTCATGAGCTTTTTTATACTTAACCCGGTCTTTAAGAAAATCCTGTGTATAGCGTTCATTGTTATTGATAGCAGTCAGCGCTTTCAGTAAGGTACCCGCGTCTCCCCTTGCTTTTCTAACATATCCATCAATCTGTAGTTTATTGAAAAGTGTTTCTATAATGGCAGGTTTGCTTTCGGCAGAAAATACCAGCACTTTAAGGTCCGGCTGTACCTGTCTCACGGCTTCAATAAGCGCTTCACCGCTCGTTATAGCCTGTTCGCGATGGTCCTTTTCAAAATACAGGTCGGTAATAAGCAGGTCGTAAGCATTATCCACCGCTATGGCCTTTTTAATCCTGAGCAAGGCGTCATCGCAATAATATACATAATCGGGAGATGCAATGCCCATACTGCCCAGTGTTTTTTGTACCGAAATGCTGGCACTTTCATGGTCTTCGGCGATTAGTACTTTTTGTATTTTTCGGGTCATGTAATCGGAATAAATAGTTGAATCTTTAAGCCCGTTTCGCACGGGAGGTTAAAAGTAAACAGTCCGCCCATATTACGAATACGGTTTTCCGTATTATTGAGCCCGTTCCCAAACCGAAATTCGGCGGGCAGTCCCCGGCCGTCGTCTGTGTAGTGGATATTCAATCCCTTTGGGGTTAACTCAAATTTTACAACCACGTTGTTGGCCCGGCTGTGTTTTTTCATATTCACCATCAGTTCCTGCAAAGCGTGCTTCAATTCTTTACGATATTTTTCTTGTAAGCCCTTCCATATTTCCGGCGTGTTTCCTACAATAGAAATGCCGGTTTCCCGGGTAGAAAACGACATGAGCAGGGAGGCTATTTCCTTACTGAAATCTTGTAGGGGATCGCTTATGGGGTCATAAGAAATGTCGCGCGATTGCTCGTACAGGGTTTCCATTTCATCTAACAGGCTTTGCCGGTCTATCTCCGGCTGGTGTTCAATTCCGGTCATTATCCGGTACAGACCATTAGCCACCACATCATGTACTTTTTGCGAGGTTTTAAGCTGTTGTTCGCGAATAGCCTGCTGCTTTTTTTTCCTGTACCAGAAAAGCAGGGCAAAAGCAGTTAATACCGTAATTAGCAGAATCATTTGCTGGTTTACAATACGTGCTTTTTTTTCTGCGTTTTCGGTTTGAAGCGCCAGGTTTCTCGATTTATGTTTTTCTGTTTCGTAACGAATCAGGGCAAATTGATTTTTGGCGCTGTTGCGGGCGGTTTGCAGGCTGTCGTTTAAGTGCTGGTACTCATCAAAGTATTGTTTAATGGCGGTTGAAGGGTTTACGGCCATTAATTTTTGCAGGGCAAAAAGCTGGTCATCCGGGCTGTCCAGCTCCCGTGCTACCGCATACATTTGCCGGGCGTAATGCAATGCCGAGTCGGGCCGGGTATTCTCGTAATATTCGGCTAAATGGCCATAGCTGGCGTTGAGGCCCCATTTGTCGGCTTCGTTCCGGCGTATCTCAAGGGCTGTTAGCAATTCGGGCGCGGCATTATAGCCGGGGTTTATCTGCCATTTAGTTAGCGCCCAGTTCGACAGTATGCGCGCATATTCTTTTGCATTGTTTTTACTTTTGCCGAGGATGGAATCGTAAATGGCGTATGCCTGGTCAAATTGCTTTTTTTCCCGGTAGCAAACGGCCAGGTTATTCAGGTTAATGAGGCGGTCGCTGCTATCGGGTGTAAGTTTAGCGGCCAAAGAATAGTACCGGATGGCATCGTCATAATTTTTAAGGCTCCTGCTATTGTTGCCAAGTGCGTTGTAACCCGAGGAAGCCAGCCCCTGTTCTTCTTCATTGTCCTCATCCAAAAGGCTAAGGGCCAGTAACACGCTTTCCTGGCTGCCAAAATAATCGCCCGCGTTTTGCTGTATCAGTCCAAGGTAAGTATAGGCGGCAGAAATAACCCTGTTACTACCCGTGTCGGATACTACTTTATTAAAATAGTAGAAAGCCGAATCATTGTTTACATTGTAAAGCGATTGTCCTCTTACATAATTCTCCGGCAGTTGTAAGGGTTTGGCAGGCGGAGCTTGCTGGCAGGAAAAAAGAAAAACCAGCGCAATAGTAATGGAAGAAGCGGAGGGCAGGCTCATTAAGCAGTTTTTTTGCTTAAAAATAAGCCAATTCAGCTTCGTTTAAAAGTTTTTGAGATAAAAGCGGGATAGACATGCTGTTATCCCGCTTTTTAAATTTAGAACTTAGGGCAGTTTGGGCGGGGTTTGTCCCGTGTCGCCTCCAATGCCCGTGGTATCGGGCGGAGGGGTTCCGCTTCCCTCGCCATAGGGCTGGTAAACCGGCCCGCCGGCAGTCCATAGCGATAGCAAAAACGCCAGTATATACGTAATCATTCTTTACATTTTAGGTGGTGAACAAATGGGCAGGCGCGGTGTGCGCCGCCTTTAAAGTCGGCCTGCGAAGCGCTTCTCAGGCCCTGGGAAGGGTGGAGTGGGTATCGATTGCGGAAGTTGTTAAACGCTTCCCAGGCCAAATAACAACAACCGCTTTCAATACCCGTGGCAACCAGTTCTGTACAGTAATGCTCTTAGCAAGAGAGCGGTTCAACTGGTGGCGAAAACGAAGATATAGCAGGGTAAGCCCGTGGTTAGCAGCCTGTTCCGGCAATTCCGCTAATTCCATTGTACTTCCGGTAATGCCTGCGGGATTCCGGAAATTCCATTAGCTTTAGGAGGTAATCTTTGCGAAATGTTTGATATTTACCAGCAACTTGTTTTGCAGTTTTATGAGCGGGAGCGGCAGGCGAATAAGCTGTCTCTGCATCTTCGGCAACCCACACCCGCAAAAATCAAAAAGGAGTGCGCTGTGGTTTGTGAGAAAAGATTTTCGCGAAAAGACGGGAGGGTATTGGAAGCTTTTTTTGGCGAAGGAAATGATCTGGCGGTTTTATTAAAGGCTATCAGGAAATTCGAGGTGGACAGGTTTAAGCCCCTGGTTAAATTTCTACGCAAAGAAACGGTCTCTACCGATGAAAGGAATATTGAGCTGCTGGCCTGGCTGATCGATTTTAAGCCCCGGCCCTACGAG
>JBEBUZ010000054.1:0-24650 GCA_040393015.1 Paraniabella yanshanensis | reverse complement strand
TTCCTGCCATTTAAAAATTTTAATGTTAAAAAAAAGTATCGTTTAAATATAAGTATTTTATGTTATTTTGAAACACTGATCCGGGTAAATGTAGCCCCGTTAAATAAGCGCGACAATTCTACATCCCGGGTTTTTTTCCATTGTTCTACGTTTCTGGCGCTAACCAGCCTCCAGAAATTTTTTGCTTTCAATTCACTATAATCTTTTAAAGCAACAAAAATGCCGGTTACAGCGGACCTGTCTTTAAAATGTACATTCACCACTTTAGAATCTTTGGCATTGCTGTCGACGAATTTTTCTATTGAAGTAATATCCATATTAATTATTTTAAAAATGATAAAAAACTGAAACCGGCATTCTTTCTACCATCGGTTAGAATAGCTGCGCTTTTCTTCCCTTGGCCGGGCCTCCATCACTTTGATAGAGCGGCCATCCTGCATGGAACCATTTAATTCTTTAATGGCTTTTTCAGCGTCATCATCAGCCATTTCAACAAAACCGAACCCCCTGCTTTGCTGGGTGAATTTATCGGTAATAACCCTGGCGGAATCAACCCCGCCATAGGCAGAAAATAACTGAGAAAGATCTTCACTGGTGAAGCTGTACCCAAGGTTGGACACAAAAATGTTCATTTTAATAAATTTATTAATCAATAAATGATTTGAGAAAGGCAAACTTGTAAACCAGATCAGATGGGATTATAATAAGCGCTTACAATGGAGCGGTAACTCAAATTAACCCGGCAAAGGTACGGTTATTTTTCCAATTAAACTAATGCGGAGCGAATACCAGTATTTAAGCTCGGAAATTCTCTCTTTCTGCCGGAAATACCCTATCTTTCAAATTAGTCGATGCACCTACTGCTAACTCCCGTTTATTTAAATTAACAAATGAAATTATTAGAAACCTTAAGTGACCCCGTGTATAAGTCCAGGACTTTAAATTTTTACGATCGGTTTTGGCTGCGTTACATTAAGGATCCGCGCGATCTGCCTTTTATATATCTTCTCACGATCATTCACCTATCAGTAGTGCCCTTAGCCATATTATTGTTTACTCCCCTGCTGACCGGATGGATATGGTGGACCGTTGCAATAGTTTACTTCTACATTGCCCAATTCTATTTTAAAGGTCGCTTCGGATTAATGTTTCATTGCCTTTGTCATCGCAAAATATTCAGGCCGGCCTGGCAGAATACCTTTCATTTTTATATAACATGGATTATCTGTCCTTTGTTCGGCCATGCACCCGAAGGTTATTACAGTCATCATCTCGGCATGCACCATGTAGAGAACAATAACGAAGAAGACTCCAGTAGTACGATGTTTTATCAGCGCGATAGTTTCAGAAGTTTTCTGGCTTATTTTTTCAATTTCATATTGCTCGGGGTTAAGGAAACCTTCGAATATCTGTATAAACGAAAAAGGAAAAAATTATACACCAGGCTCACGGTAGGTGAGTCTCTGTATTTATTGTTTTGTGTGGTGATATGTTTTGTAAACCTGAAAGCGGGCTTAATAGTATTTGTAATACCCTTAATTTTTGCACGCTTTGTAATGATGCTGGGCAACTGGACCCAGCACTCCTTTATCGACCAATCGGATCCCGACAACATTTTCACCAATTCTATTAACTGTATCAATACCGTTTACAACCATACCTGCTGGAACGACGGATACCATATTATTCACCATTTGCGGCCAGGTATGCATTATACCGAAATGCCCGGAGAGTTTTGGAAACGGCGGGATGAGTTTGCACAAAAAAAAGCTATTGTTTTCGACGGCATCCATTATCTGCACGTATTTGTGTACCTAATGACTAAACAATATACCCGCCTGGCCGACAACCTCGTTAATATAAACGGAATGTTCGACAGCCGGGAACAAGCCATAGCCATTATGAAAGAGCGCACTCAAAAATGTAGAAAAAACTAACAATTCCATATCCTTTATTACCGGACTGGTTAACAGCCTGTGTTGTTTAATATCTAAACCACAGGATCGGATACGGGTAAAGAAAAAAATACCTGGTTTTCTTTGATGACATGCCGGAGGGTTAACCGATATTCTATAAACACTACCCCATGAAAGCTGACAAATTAGTCTGGTTTGCAGTGGCCATTTCCTGCCTGCTCTCCTGCCCGAATATGAATGCGCAGACGAAATTGCCAAAAGCCCGCATAGCAGATAAGAGTAGCGATATCGAAACGCATACTTCCTTTCCGGTAACAGACGCATACGGACAATTGCTGGCCACCATCCCCTACCCCGCCAACTGGAAAATTAACGCCCATGCCAGCCCCCATCAGCCTTTTATTACCGGACCCGGTAAATTAACGGTAAAGAACCTGCCCATGCAAATGTTTACCTGTTCCTGGTCCCCTCTCCTCCAATTGGGCCGGCCGTTGCCATCTATCAACCAGCTGATAAAAAATGATCTGCTTCCCGGCTGGATGAAAAAAGGTTATACCCTTATGGGATATAAGGAAGTGCCCCAGGTAGCAAAAGCCGATCTGGAATATATACAATATCTCTACCAGGGCTTACCCTGGAATAAACAGGCAGCCGCTTACGCAATAGATATCCGGAAAAGCAACGAGCCTACTCTCCGGTATTCCGTTATACTACATATTGGCGCCGTTACAAATACCGGTTTCCAGCAATGGTTTTATTATGTCCAGTGGTTGGAATGCGAAAAGCAGGAGTTTGAAAGTGCCCGAAAGCAATTGCTTTTTTCCCTGGCCAATACCAGGTTTACAAAAAACACCCGGCCTATCTATAACCAACCGGCAATACAGTCAACCGGCCAATACCGGCAATGGTATAACGAACAGGAATCATACAGGCAACACCGCAACGATATGAACGAGATAATTATGGATAGCTGGCGCGAACGCAATGCCAGTTCCGATCGTATGCACCGGAGAACAATAGAGGCGATACGCGGTGACACCAGGCAAAAAAGATACAGGGATACTTACTACTAAAGAAGTAAAATCTTAATTTTTGCCGACCGGCTCGCTGGCTTTAACAAGTTTCTTTTCAAGCTCTTCCAACGAAACCCCTTTGGTTTCGGGTACTTTGAGCCATACCCATAACAACTGTAGGGCCATCATAAAAGCAAAAAAGGCAAAAATAGGCCAGGGATTATCTTTAAAAATTCCTTTATCGGCGTCTAAAAATACCGGTGTAATCAGGGTGATGATTGCTGCAAATACCCAATGCACGCTGGCGCCAAATGCCTGTCCGGCGGCACGAACCTTCGTAGGAAATATTTCAGAGATAAATACCCATATTACTGCTCCCTGGCCAATGGCATGCGCCGCAATAAAAAGCAATAGAAATATTAAAAGAAACCCTGCTCCGGCACCGGTGTAAAATGCCCAGGCAACGGCTCCCAGGCTAACTATATACCCCAAAGAACCTGCGATCAGCAAGGTTTTACGTCCGGCCTTATCGATAAAATACAAACCCACAAAAGTAAAAACCAGGTTGGTCAGGCCAATCAGAATGGAGTTACCCAACGAATCCCTGGCTGCCAAACCTGCACGTTCCAGTATTTCGGGTGCATAGTACAATATAAAATTAATGCCGCTCCACTGATTAAAGAAAGCGATAAAAAAAGCCAGCCACAATATAATCCGGTAGCGCGGGGCAAAGATACCTGCAGTAACCGAAGCATTGGCTTCCCTGGCCTCAAACACTTTTATTCTTTCCACCTCGGCATCCGGGTCGGCTACGCCCAGTTGATCCATTACCTTTAGAGCAGAACCCGCATCGCCCTTTACCGAAAGCAACCAGCGCGGACTTTCGGGGATCCCGAAAACCATCAATGTATATATCAGGGAGGGAACCAGCATTATACCCAGCATCCAGCGCCAGTCGTTAGCCCCGTTTACACCTTGCAACAGGTAATTGGATAAAAAAGCAATCAATATACCAAATACAATATTAAACTGATACATGGCACCCAATCTTCCTCTGGTGGCGGGTGTGGATATTTCCGAAATATAGGTAGGCGCGGCAACCGAAGATACCCCGATACCTATTCCGCCAATAAACCGGAAGAACGAAAAAGTATAGGGATCCTGCGCTACTGCCGAACCAATGGCAGAAACACTGAATAAAATACCTACCCATAGCAATACTTTTTTACGACCAAACCGGTGCGTAGGCAGGCCTCCAAACAGCGCGCCCACTACCGTTCCCCATAAAGCCATCGACATAATAAAAAAACCATGAAACCAGGGAGAGGTTTGCCATAACTCTTTAACCGGCAAATTGGCGCCGGAGATCACCACGGTATCAAAGCCGAAAATAAATCCGGCCAGGGCAGCAATCAAGGAAATGCCAAATAAACTGCTTCCCTGTTTTTTACGAGGGCCTTCCGGTACAGGATAATTTTGCATACCAATATTTTGAAAGTTAATTTTCCGGTCTCCTTCTATTCCGCCATCTGCAATACCCTTTCCCATTCTTCGGGCTTCACGGTTTGAACCGAAAGTCTGCCCAACCGCACCAGGTCCATGTCCTGGAGCTTTTCCTCGGCCTTAATACGGGCTAAGGAAACCGGGTTTTTCAGTTTTTTTACCGGTGCAACTTCCACCGCCACCCAGCGCTCATCTTCGGTAGTGGGATCCTGAAAAGCTTCTTTTACAATTTTTGCAATTCCCACAATCTCCACGCCTTCATTACTATGATAAAAAAAAGCCTGATCGCCTTTTTTCATAGCCCGCAAATTCAGGCGTGCGGCATAATTGCGCACACCGTCCCATACCGTCTTCTTATCCTTTACCAACTGATCCCAGCTATATTTAAAAGGTTCCGATTTAATAAGCCAATAAGCCATAGTGAATGATGAATATTGAATTTTAAATGATACATTTATCCTTCCAAAAATATAAATCATTTGCAACAAATAAGTATTTGGGAAGCGGAAACATTTTACCAGCCACAGGATATCATCGTTGTGGGCGGCGGCTTTTCGGGCCTGTGGGCAGCCTTTCACCTGAAACAAAGATACCCTTCCAAAAAAATAACCGTTATCGAAAGAGGCCCTACTCCGGCCGGTGCATCGGGGCGCAATGCCGGTTTTGCCTGTTTTGGCAGCCTCACCGAAATACTTTCCGACATAAAAACAATGGGGGCGGAAAAAACATTGCAACTAATTAGCTGGCGCTTCGAGGGACTGAAAATTATTCGCCAGTATTTCAACGATTCGGCAATCGACTACTACCTTACCGGCGGTTATGAGTTGCTGAACCATGAAGCACCCCTTGAGAAAATGGCTTCGATCAACAGCATGCTTTACGATATTACTGCGGCTACCGAAACCTTTGTTTTAAAAAACGAGCTTATTGATACCTTCGGATTCAAAAACACATCCCATCTTATCGAAAACCGGTTCGAGGGCTCGCTGCATCCGGGCAAATTACTGGTAGCCCTGGCACAAAAACTCATCGGTATGGATGTACAAATTATGTACGGCACCGAATTGAAAAGCTTCGAAGAAAACAGCGATGCCGTCTTGCTTACTACTCAGGATAAAAGAACACTGGAAACGCAGCAGCTTGTTTTTTGCACCAATGCCTTCAGTAAACAATTATTACCCGATATCACCATAGTTCCTGCCCGTGGCCAGGTATTACTTACCGAACCTGTTCCCGACCTTCCCTTCAAAGGGGTATTTCATTTCGAAGAAGGGTACTATTATTTTCGCAACTTTCATGACCGCGTTTTGTTAGGGGGCGCCCGCAATACTTCTCTGGCAACAGAATATACGCTCGATGCTTTTACCAGTTTACCCATTCAACAGGCATTGGAACAGTTCCTTGGCTCTTTTGTACTTCCCGGAAAACGGCCCCGGATCACCCATCGCTGGGCAGGTATCATGGGAATGGGAACCGAAAAAACGCCCATCGTCAAACGACTATCCGACCGCAGCTTCTGCTCTGTCAGATTAGGCGGCATGGGAGTGGCGCTGGCACCCGCATTGGGAAAAATGCTGGCAGAAATGGTTTGATTTTTTTTGGCCCGGCAAATAATATATCCCGGCTAAATTGCGTCGCACACTTGTACCGGGGTACTACTATCAACGATTGAGAATATGACTAAAAAAACAATTCTGGGATGGATAGCTGGCAGTATGGTTATTAGTGCCTGCCATGATTCAAAGAGTCCTGACAAGCTCTCTTCGACGGAACAGCAATCCTACCCCCAAATGAAGAACGCATCCTGGCTTCTCGGAAGCTGGGTCCGGATCTCGGAACAGCACAGTGCTTCAGAAACATGGATAAAAGAAAATGACTCTACCTATACTGCCGAAAGTTATATCCTTGCTAACAACGACACGATCTTTTATGAAACGGCAATATTGGAATGGCGAAACAACGAAATGCACCTTATTGTAAAGCCTAAGGGACAAAACGATGACCAGGCCGTTAGCTTCCGGATGACCTCCAAAGAAGGTAGCCCGCTGATTTTTGAAAATCCGCAACACGACTTCCCTACCACCATCGTTTATACGAGGATAGGCAGCGACTCGCTCCTGGCTCAAATTTCGGGAATTTCACAGGGAAAGAACAAAACGATCGACTTTCCATTTAGAAAATCAACATCCGCTGATCTTAAATGACAGATCCGGCAGTTGAACCGCTAAACAGATCCTAAAAAAACCTACTTTAAAAAAGAACCTCCTCTATACAATCGTTCGTACACCTTCGGCAATCACCGAAGAAAACACGCCCGGAGGATAGCCTATTTTATCCGTATAATACGCTTTAATCTGTTCCGAAAATTCATCGAACCGATCCTTCTCTACAAGTGCAATCGCACAACCCCCAAAACCTGCTCCCGTCATACGTGCGCCAATACATCCCTCGTAGGTTCTGCAAAAATCTACAATTGTATCCAGCTCTTTACCCGATACTTCGTACAGGTTTTGCAATGAATCGTGCGATGCATACATCAGTTCTCCAAACTGCCCGATATCGCCCGATACCAATGCGCTTTTTGCCTGCTTTACCCGCCCATCCTCGGCTACTACATGCCTCGCACGGCTTTCCACCACCGGGTCACCGATAAGGGAACGATTTTGTTCAAACTCATCCAAAGAAAGTTCACAAAGATGCGTGATGTTTAATTGTTGCTGCAGCGCTTTCAAAGCCGTCCGGCACTCGGCAAAACGCTCGTTGTATTTCGACTCCACCAATTTTCTCGGCTTATTGGTATTGATGATCGCCAACGCGTAATCGCCGATTTCAAAAGGCAGGTATTCGTATTCCAGGGTATCGCAATTAAGCAATACCGCATGAGCATCCTTACCCATTGCTACCGCAAACTGATCCATGATGCCGCTGTTAAGGCCCATAAAATCGTTCTCCACCCTTTTTCCCAGCAAAGCCAGTTCCACCTTATCCATTCCGCCGTTAAACAGCTCATTTAAAGCATGTGCCGTAAGCACTTCAATGGAAGCAGAAGAAGAAAGGCCCGAGCCGATCGGCAGGTTTCCTGAGAAAAGAAAATCCATTCCCCTAAGTTTTACGCCTGCCTGGGTAAATTCCTGTATCACCCCTACCGGGTAATTGAACCACTCCGGCCCGCTTTTGCTGTAAGTGCTCACCAGCGCCACATCAGCAGATTCAGGAAAGTCCACCGCCCGGAACCGGAAAATATGATCGTCATTCTTCGCCGCCAAAAGAGTCGTTCCCATGGTAATGGCACAGGGCATAACCATTCCACCATTATAATCAATATGCTCACCAATGAGATTCACCCTGCCCGGGCAGAAAAAAATATTCTCAGCAGCTTTGTTAAATTTCTTCTCAAATTCCTTTTTCAACTCATCAATACTCATATCTATTTAATATTTTTATCAAAATTTTTTTATGGTCGAGATATCAGAACAACAGCAGGAAAATCATCCCAACGGTCAGGAAATCTTTGTGTACACACTCAAAAACGAAGCCGGCAACCTTGTCACTATTACGAACTACGGAGCCATTATCATGGCGATAAAAATAAAGAATTCCGACAATACTTATAATGATATTGTTCTGGGCTTCGACAAACCTGCTCAATATTGGGACGAAAAATATCTTTCCAATTATCCGTATTTCGGTGCAGCCATCGGAAGGTACGCCAACCGGATAGATAAGGCAGAGATCACCATTGACGGACAACTCTATCCATTAGGCTCATCGCGACCTGGGTACCAGTTGCACGGCGGTGTAGAAGGTTTTGATAAAAAAGTATGGCAAAGGGTTCCTTCTGCGGCCGATGAACTCCTGCTGCAATACATCTCTCCCGATGGCGAAGAGGGATTCCCCGGCGAACTGACCGTGCAAATTCTTTTTAGATGGACCGACGACAACGAATTGAGCTACGAATACAAAGCGACCACCACAGCGCCTACCGCCATCAACCTCACCCATCATGGCTATTTTAACCTCAATAACGGCGGGGGTAATATCCTCAACCAGTATATAAGGATCGCTGCAACCCAATACCTCGAACAGGACAGCAATTTCTGCGTAACCGGAAAACATATAGATGTAGCCGGCACCAGAAACGATTTTCGCCATTTCCGGCAAACCGGCACCATTGAAGAAGCCGAAAAGGGCATCGACATCAGCTTTCCGCTCGATAACCCCGGTATAGAAAATATTGCGGCCGAGGCTTTTTGCGATGAACAGGACATTAAACTGCAGGTTTTTACCACCGAGCCGCTTGTGCATTTGTACAACTCTTATTATGTGCCCGATATAGAAGGAAAAAACGGAAACAGGTACGGCCAGTTCTCAGGTTTTTGCTTCGAAACACAAAAACATCCCAATGCAATACGAATTCCGGGCTTTCCCAATACTATTTTAAGACCCGGCGAAGAATACCGTACAAAAACCATTTACAGGATCGTAAAAAAATAAGAAACCACCCTATGTCGTTGGTTTCCGATAAATTTGCCACAAAATTTTTGACTGATGCCTGTTTACCATTTATTTGTTATATATCTCATTAGCGTTCTACTGGTTTTACTTCCTTCATTTGGTTTATCCAAACTATTCAAAATAGCAGGCAGAGAATCCTGGAAAGCTTATGTGCCTTTTTACAATACCTGGATCATGCAGGATATAGCCGGCCGGCCCAAACATTGGGTGTTCTGGCAACTCATCCCGGTGGTAGGCTGGTTTATTACGCCCGGTATTTTCATTGAATTTGCGAAAGTGTTCTGCCGTTTTTCTTTTATCGATCATTTCTGCGCCGCTTTGCTGGCACCTTTTTATTTTCCCTGGCTGGCTAATAACAAAGATGCCCGCTTTATCGGGCCCGAGGGGGTACAAAAACATAAAAAACAAGGCTGGCGCGAATGGGTAGATGCAGCGGTTTTTGCCATCATCGCTGCTACACTGATCCGAACCTTTGTTTTTGAAGCCTATACCATCCCCTCCAGTTCCATGGAGAAAACCTTGCTGGTGCGCGATTTTCTGTTTGTAAGCAAATTCAGTTATGGTCCGCGGATACCCAATACCCCGCTTTCGGTACCCTTTGTTCATAATTATCTGCCAGTGTTCAACAGCAAGTCTTATTCAACATTGATACAGCTTCCCTATATGCGCTGGTTCGCAGCTCCTGTAAAAAGAAACGATTGTGTGGTATTTAATTTTCCGGCAGGCGATACGGTCATTCACAAAGAAGGGTTCGAGTCGGCTATACCCTATTACGATATTAAAAGAGGCGCCGAAAAAGGAGATCAGCAGAACCAATATATTTTAGATAATCCGCAGGAATTCCCTCTTGCGGTACATCCCCTGGATAAAACCGATAATTATATCAAACGCTGTGTGGGTATTGCCGGCGACACCATCAAAATAACAGATGGCATTCTGTATATCGATGGTAAACCTGCTTTTGTATCTCCTACCGCTGCTACTTATTATTATTTCAGGGCAAAAAATAACCTGCAGATCGATGAAGATTTTCTGCGCGAGTCGGGAATAGCCTTAAACATGGAAGCCGGCAGCTCCGATTTCCAGATGCGCCCGGATGGAATCTACCATATTAATCTTACCCTGCCCGAACTGGAAATACTAAAAAATCTTCCCGCAGTGGATGCTGCCACTATTACCAAGGAAGTGTATTCCGGCAGCGATGAGTCGGAAAGTATTTTTCCTTATTATGATAAAAGTCATCCCTGGTCACGCGATCAGTTCGGACCGGTATGGGTACCCCAAAAGGGCGCTACTCTTACCCTCAACGCCGAAAACTACCCGATGTACGAAAGGGTAATCAGGAGCTACGAAGGAAATACACTGGAAAACAGAAATGGTATTTATTTTATCAACGGAAAGCAAACCAATACTTATACGTTTAAGATGGATTATTACTGGATGATGGGTGATAATCGCCACAAAAGCCAGGATAGCCGTTTCTGGGGTTTTGTACCCGAAAGCGCCGTAGTGGGTAAGGCCTGGATGATCTGGTTCAGCTACGAAAACGGGCCCCGCTGGAAAAGGCTGTTCAACATTATAAAGTAAGTACAGGAATAATTTTCAAATACAACTGTGCCACGAATGCACGAATAAATAATCCATTAAAAAGCCCTTCATTCGCGCATTCGTGGCATTTTCTTTTCTAAACCTGTCTGCCCTTCATTGGTTTCCCTTAACTTTGCGTCGCTTCTTGGAAGCACAGTGTTCCCGGGGTGCTGATTCAACAATCGTTTGATGAGGCTGAGATAATACCCGTAAACCTGATCAGGGTAATGCCTGCGCAGGGAAGGAAAATAAATCCTTTCTCATATCAGCATTTCCCTCTCATTAATTTTTTTAACCAGTTGGCCATAAGGCCGGCTAAAATCAAAAATCAAATGAAGAGGATATTGATGTTTACCTGTATGCCGCTGCTTGCAGGTTTATCCCTACAAGCTCAAAACCACGGGGCCGATACCGATAGTATTCAGACCCTTGCTCCGGTGGAAGTTCGTTCCACAAGGCTGAACGAAAAATCACCATTCGCATCAGGCAACCTCGGCAGCCGGGAAATAGCCCGGCAAAACCTGGGACAGAATTTCCCCTACCTGCTCAACCAGTTTCCTTCAGTTATTACCAGCTCCGATGATGGCATTGGTGTGGGCTATTCTTCTTTTCGGGTAAGGGGTAGCGATATTGCCCGCACCAATCTTACCTTTAACGGTATCCCCGTTAATGACCCCGAGTCGCAGGGCGCTTTTTTCGTTAATTTCGGCGATCTCGCCTCTTCTACCAGCTCGGCCCAGCTACAGCGTGGTGTGGGATCTTCCACTAATGGCGCCGGCGCTTTTGGTGCATCGCTGAATATTTATAATATCGGGCAAGATCGCGAAGCATCCGCATCTATCCATAATGCCTACGGCTCTTACAATACCTGGAAGCATACCCTCCAGGCCGGAACAGGGATGCTGAGAGGTGGATTTCAGTTCGATATCCGGCTATCCAAAATTAGTTCCGATGGCTATATACAGCGCTCGGGAAGTGACCTGAAATCGCTTCAATTTTTAGCCGGTTGGACTTCCCCCAACGAAAAAACCAATATTAAATTCAATTACCTGACAGGAACGGAGAAAACCGGCCAGGCCTGGAATGGAATAGGCACGCTGTTTTTTGATGGCATCGGAATAGAGGGGAAAAGCTACTCTGAACAACTCGATGAAGCAGGGCGTCGCACCAATACCCTCGGCGAAATGGCCGATGGACAATACTACAACGACCAAACCGACAACTACCAGCAGGATTATTACCAGGCCTTCTTCAATCATCAATTCAATGCTGCCTGGTCCTCTAATATCAGTTTATTTTTAACCCGTGGCAAAGGGTATTACAACGAGTACAGAAAGGAAGAATCTTTTGCTGATTATGGCTTATCAAATCCCGTTATTAACGGTGCGGAGATCGCAGAAACCAATCTTATCCGCCAGCTTTGGCTCGACAATCACTATTATGGAACCGTATTTTCTCTCAATTACGAGCAAAATAAATCGACCCTGAATATGGGCGGTGCCTACACAATTTACGATGGATGGCATTACGGATTTGTAAAATGGGCCGATATCGGCTTTCCTTCCGACTACCGCTGGTATAACCTGCCCGCCAACAAAACCGATTTTAATATTTACACCAAACTTCAGCAACAGATTCTGACCAACCTGTATGGGTTCGTGGATTTGCAATTGAGAAAGGCCGACTATGCTATTAACGGCTTCCGAAAAAACCCCGACCTGCAATCAGGCGGCGATTATGTCTTCTTCAATCCCAAAGCAGGTATAAGCTATATACTTAAACATAAACATACGGCTCAAAGTAAAATTTATGGTTCCGTTGCGGTTGCCAATAAAGAGCCCAACCGCGATGATTTTGAAGCCGGAGACACCCAGGTTCCGCTCCCCGAGAAACTTACCGATTACGAACTGGGTTATGCCTTTGACGGGAAAAGCTTCCAGGCGAGCCTGAACGGCTATTATATGAAGTATAAGAACCAATTGATCGCAACGGGTAAGATAAACGATGTGGGAGCTTATACCCGCACCAACGTAGACGATAGCTACCGGGCGGGCATTGAGTTAACAGCCGCTTTTCAACCCGCTTACTGGCTACATGCCAGCGCTAACGCAACCTTCAGTCGAAATAAAATCAAAAACACTGCCCGATATATCGATGATTACGATAATGGCGGGCAAAGGGAAGAGCTTTTAAGGAACACTGATATCTCTTTTTCTCCCGCCAGGATTGCCGGAGCCACTCTCCGGTTCGAACCCTTTACGAAAGCAGGCGACCAGGGTCGTTTTTATGTGGACGTATTGGAAAAATATGTAAGCCGGCAATATCTCGACAATTCGGGCGACCCATTAAAAAGTATCAATGGGTATGCGTTAACCCATGCGCGGCTCCGCTATGAGTTCTCTTCTCTGGCGTTTAAGAATATCAGCCTGGTATTCATGGTTAATAATATTTTTAATAAAAAGTATGAGAATAACGGCTATACATTCAGCTATCTGTACGATGGTGTACTTACCACCGAGAACTATTATTTTACCCAGGCGGGAACCCATTGGAATTTCGGGCTGAGTTTTGGATGGTAAAGAAGCATATTAACTATGCACCTTAGAGGTACTGTGAACAGCCCGGCACATTTCTGCAATCAGTAAGGGGTCTTTTTCAATGGCATTGCCTACCACAATAATATCGGCGCCGGCCTGGCAGTTCAGGTAGGCTTTTTCCGGGCTGGTAATACCGCCTCCCACTATCACCGGTACTTCTATATTCCGGGCCACGCATTCAATCATAGCTTCCGTAACCGGGGTTTTGGCGCCGCTGCCCGCATCCATATAAATCAGCTTCAGTCCCAACATTTCGCCTGCCAGGGCTGTACACATGGCGATGTCATTTTTGTCCGGAGGAATGGGCGCCGTATTGCTCATATAGGAAACCGTTGTAGGCGCTCCGCCATCCACTACGATATACCCTGTGGGTATTATTTCCAGTCCGCTCTTTTTTACAAAAGGAGCAGAAACCACATGCTGCCCGATCAGTAATTCCGGATTTCGTCCGGAAATAAGCGAAAGATACAGCAATGCATCTGCATAAGGGCTTACCTGGGAAGGGCTTCCTGGAAAAAGAACAACAGGAATATCAGAACCGGCTTTTAACTGCTGCACCACCTGATCGAGATGGTTGGAGATTACCAGGCTCCCTCCTACGAAAAAATAATCTACACCGGTTTTCAACGACAGCTCAATTATCTTTTCAAGGGAGGATGAGTCCACCCCATCCGGATCAATCAGCACGGCAAAAGATTTCTTTCCGTTTTTCTTCTTCTCGGATATGGAACTGTAAATATTCATCTTCATACAGATAAAGGCCGGTTTGCACAAAAATGCAAAAACTTTTCCAAAAAAAGGCATTTCTCCCTAAATCATCGGCAGTTGCGTAAAAGCAACTCGCAGCAAACGCCAAAAACATATCTTATTTCGCAGATTGTTTTTATCTTCCCCCAAAAAAATGCGTGGTTATTTTTGTGCTTGCTTTCTCTTAGTTTTCACATCTTATCAGGTTTTTTCCCAGATAGACGGGATCCGGTATTCTTCCAACAAACAAACGATTGCCCGAAAAGGTGCCGTTGTGTCGGCTCATCCTTTGGCCAGCAAAGCGGGATTGCTCATGCTGAAAAAAGGAGGCAATGCTTTCGACGCCGCCATTGCTACGCAGTGGGCCCTGGCGGTTGTATACCCCGGAGCCGGTAATATTGGAGGCGGAGGCTTTCTGGTGGCCGCTATGGCAAACAAGCCCCCTATTGCCTTAGATTATCGGGAGATGGCACCGGGTTCGGCCACCCGCGACATGTACCTGGATGCAGACGGCAATCCGGTAGCAGAAAAAAGCCTTTATGGGCCACTGGCATCCGGGGTGCCGGGTACTGTGGCCGGACTTTTCGCCACCCATGCCTATGCCCGGCTGCCTATGGCCGTACTCATTCAACCTGCAATAGAACTGGCTGAGAGAGGTTTTGCAATCACCGAAGCCGAAGCCCGGTCATTAAATAACAGTAAGCCATCTTTTGAAAAATATAATACCATTACACCTGTTTTTGTGAAATCCGGCGTCTGGAAGAAAGGAGATCTATTGGTTCAAAAAGACCTCGCAGAAACATTGAAGAGAATTCGCAAAAAAGGGGAAAAGGGTTTCTACAAAGGCAAAACCGCGCGTCTGATAGTGGCAGAAATGCGGCGTGGCGGAGGGGTTATCAATAGAAAAGACCTGAAAACTTACGAAGCGAAATTCAGAGCACCGCTTACTTTCGATTATAGTGGGTACGAGATCATAAGTATGCCCATGCCCAGCAGCGGAGGATTATTACTCAATCAGATGCTTAAAATGATCGAGCCTTATGGCATTTCCCAAATGGGGTTTCAAACACCTGCGGCAGTGCAATTGATGATAGAAGCGGAACGGCGGGCCTACGCCGACAGGGCAAGGTATATGGGCGATGCTGATTTTTACAAGGTACCGGTTGATCAGTTAAGGGCCGAAGCCTATCTTAAAAACAGGATGCAGGATTACAATCCGGATAAAGCGGGAAACAGCAGCCACACCGTTGAAGGCAAGCTCCCTGGTTATGAAAGTGAGGAAACCACTCATTTAAGTGTAATAGACAATGAAGGTAATGCTGTGTCGGTAACCACCACCTTAAATAATAATTATGGAAGCCGCACTGTGGTGGGCGGTGCAGGTTTTTTGCTGAATGATGAAATGGACGATTTCAGCGTTAAGCCGGGCTCTCCCAATTTGTATGGTGCTGTGGGTGGAAAAGCCAACGCCATTGAGCCGCGGAAAAGAATGCTGAGCTCTATGACGCCCACCGTAGTGCTTAAAAACAAGAAACCGTTTTTGGTGGCGGGCACGCCGGGCGGCACAACCATTCCTACTTCGGTGTTCCAAACTATCGTTAATATCATCGACTTTAATATGTCTACATCCGATGCTGTTAATAAACCCAAATTCCATCACCAGTGGCTCCCGGATGAGGTTTTTATTGAAAAAGAATTTTCCTCCTCTACCGCGAAACAATTGTCCGGAATGGGCTATAAAATAACCGAACGGGGCAAAATAGGCCGCACCGAAGTTATCAGGGCTTTAAGCGATGGCAGTTTTGAAGCGGTAGCCGATCATCGCGGCGATGACAGCGCAGAGGGCTGGTAAGCATCCGTCATTTCCCGATACCAGACATCTGAACAAAACTATATAACCCCATAAAAAATATCGACAATGAAGGATGAAGTAAAAGCGGGAGACTATTTTCTGTTGCCCGGTAACTCCAATACGCTTTCGTTAAACAGGTTTGAAGCGGATCAGGTCCGGGAATACCGGGTATTCGATCTGCCGGAAAAGGTCTTATGGGCCACCGATCAAAAACAATGGGTTGCCATCATAGATATCGCCAAAAGAATGCTTTCCATCTACCCAATAAATGACTCCAATGCCATAACGCTTCCCCTACCGTCCAGGCTCGAACCAAAATCGATTTTGGTATATCAAAATAGTGTATTTATCGGGGGAACACTGGGGATAGCTGTTGTAGCGCAGTATCATATCGATACCAACCGATGGTATGCGCTGGAAATGCCCCGCCAATTACTCTCTCACCGGAAAGCGATAGACGATTTGGTAATTCAGGATCAATTTCTGATAGCCGTGGATAACCTGGTTTATCCCAAGTATATTTTGTACTATACACTGAATAGTTCAGACGAGCGCCCCCCACTCTCTCATTTCAGAAAACTGTTGACGAATGGAACTTACGAAAGTATTGTCCAGGCAAGAATCAGCGGGGACTACCTCGGTTTAAGATCCCGAACGGTAGGCGGAACGCGAGGGCATTATCAGCATATAGCCGTTTATCAAAATCCCGATATGACCCAAAGTTTCGCTATCTCCCTGCGCACCGGTTTAGCTGGAAAAGCAGATGGTTACAATGATTTTTTATTTATTGGCGATCAACTGCTTATTGCCAGGGAAAACGAAGGACTGGGCGTCTTCAGGATAAATACCGGTCACTTTCACCCCAATCCTGAAAAAAAACTGTACAATACACAATATGACGATTCTGTTGTTTCCTATAAGGCCTACCGAAATGAAAGCATCGTTAAACTAACCCCTGTACCGGGTACTCTTAAGACGATACTGACTATAAAAAATGAACGCCAAACTATCCGGCATGAGCTGGTGGAAATATAAGTGCCCTACCCCTTTTCACTGGTAATAGTACGCCGACTTACGAACATCAGGGTTTATATATTCATTGGCGTTGACCCGATTCCGTTTTCAACGACTGGAAAGAGTTAAATGCAGTAATTTTGACAGTTATGAAAGGATCATCACCGGCGGCTAAAATAATGTCGCAAATCAGCGATGGCAATACCAAACTTGGCGACTTAAGAAAAATAGCAACCGCTATTAAAAAAGATCAGGCTTTGGCAATGGAACTTTGGTCAACGGGGAATTATTTTGCCCGGCAACTGGCTATTTTAATTATGGATAAAAAGCTATTGTCAGAGGATCTTATCGATCTTTTAGACAGGGATATTCAGCAACATCCGGCCCACGAAAGAAATCAGTTGACCGACTGGCTGATGGCCAACCAGCTCACCAAAGACAAAAAGACCATTTCACTGATCGAAAGTTGGGAAAACAGTCCTTCTTCACTTCAAAGGCGAACCTTTTGGTACTACCAGGCGCGTTTGCGGTGGACGGGTCAGACACCACCCCCCAACAGCGAAGAACTGCTTTCTAAAATTGAAAAACGGATAGAAAAAGAAGAACCCGAAGTTCAATGGGCAATGAATTTTACGGCAGCGCAAATTGGTATATTTGAAGAGAAATACCGCAGAAGATGCGTAGCTATCGGAGAACAAACAGGCCTTTACAAAGACGAGAAAGTGGCAAAAAATTGTACACCCAATTATCTGCCCCAATTCATAGCTATACAGGTTGCAAAACTAAACAGGTAATTTCACAAAAACCAGAAATTTGAATCGGGGTATATTTTCTTCTTATAGCAACGTTCAATTATGATTCTAACAGAAATACTTTTACTACTGGTAATGCTACTCCTGATAGTAAATATTGTAATTACCCTTCTCAAAAAGCCGGCCCTAAACCTGGAACCTGTACAATCAGAGATCAGCAAAACCCAGCTCGAACTTTCGAGGGTGGATCCCCTGATTCGTTCCGAGTTTTCCCATAGCCGGGAAGAAATGCAAAAAAATGCCCGGGAATCGCGGCTTGAGCTAAGCGCATCCTTGAAGAACTTTTCGGAACAATTAACCAGTACGGTAAAAGATAACCGCGCAGAACTGGCCGGGAACCTGAAATCGTTTGAAGAAAAATTCACGAACAATGTCAAAGATTTCAATGATTTGCAACGCCTTAAGTTTAATGAGCTGGGTTTACAGCAGCAGGAAATAAGGAGGGAGACAGAAGTTAAACTGGAAAAAATTCGGGAGACCGTTGAAAGCAAGCTAAAATCCCTCCAGGAGGAGAATAGCCGGAAGCTGGAGGAAATGAAAAATACGGTGGATGAAAAACTGCAAACGACCCTCGAAAAAAGATTCAACGATTCGTTTACTTTAATCAGCGAACGATTGGAGCAGGTACACAAGGGTCTGGGAGAAATGCAAACCCTCGCCAGCAGCGTGGGTGATATCAAAAAGGTAATGACCAATGTGAAATCCAGGGGCATTTTAGGTGAATACCAATTAGCGAACATCCTGGAAGATTTGCTTACCAATGAACAATACGCCAAAAACGTGAAGACCAAACCGAACAGCGGTGCCATCGTGGAATTTGCCGTCAAAATGCCCAATAATAATCATCTGGAAAAAACGCTTTGGTTACCCATTGACTCTAAATTCCCCAAGGAAGATTATGAAGCGCTGGTGGACGCTTACGATGATGGTGACGCTCAAAAAATTGAAGAACTGAAAAAATCATTTAAAGCCGCTATTGTCAAAAATGCCAGGGATATAAAAGAAAAATACATCGACCCGCCTAATACCACGGAGTACGGTATTATGTTTTTACCTTTTGAGAGTTTGTATGCAGAAGTATTGAGAACACCCGGACTTTTCGAATCTATTCAACGCGAGTATAAAGTAACGGTAACGGGTCCCACCACTCTGAGTGCCCTCTTAAGCAGTTTACAAATGGGTTTTCGTACCCTTGCCATTGAAAAGCGCAGCAGCGAAGTGTGGGATTTGTTAGGGGTGGTAAAAACCGAGTTCTCCAAATTTGGAACCGTTCTGGAAAGGACAAAAAAGAAACTACAGGAAGCTGCCAATACCATCGACCAGGCCAGCGTGCGCAGCCGGGCCATCGAGCGTCAGTTGCGGAAAGTGCAGGAACTTCCCGAAGGGCAAACCCAAAAAGCTATTGAAGCAGCCATTAGCCAGGACAGCGGGGAAATACAAGACCAAACGGACGACTTCTTAATGAATGAGGGATTAGTGGAGTGAGTACCCCGGCCGCTTCAGGATCAGTTTTGTGGGAAGGCCTGGGGAATATTTCCATTACCCCGGCGCTTCACGGCTCGTCAGGCTCACCATGACTCTTCGGTTGGGTGTGAACCCTGATTTAACAAGCCGCTACATAGCAGCCAACTGAACCTTCTGGTGCAGTTCCAATACATTTTCGCGGAACAGGGAATCGGTGTCCATCAGGTCTTTCACGGTTTGGCAGGAATGGATGACCGTAGTATGATCACGTCCTCCAAAATGTTCGCCGATGGTTTTAAGACTGTTCTTGGTAAAAGCTTTGGCCAGGTACATGGTGATCTGCCGGGCCTGCACAATTTCTCGCTTGCGGGTTTTCTGCAGCAGCTTATCGTAAGGCACACCAAAGAATTCGCAGACCATTTTCTGAATCGTATCAATAGTAATTTCCTTGCTGGAGGATTTGATGAAATTGCGGAGTACTTTTTTAGCCAGTTCAAGGTCTATATCGCGGCGGTTGAGAGAGGATTGTGCGAGCAGGGTAATCAGCGCGCCTTCGAGCTCTCTTACATTGCTGTTGATATTATAAGCAATATATTTCACCACTTCATGGGGCATTTCCAGTCCATCGGCCTTCATCTTTTTTTCGAGGATATCGATACGGGTCTCGTAATCCGGTATCTGCAGGTCGGCGCTCAACCCCCACCGGAACCGACTCAGCAGCCGCTCCTGCACGCCATCGAGATCCTTAGGTGACTTATCGGATGTGAGTACCAGTTGTTTGCCCGACTGATGCAGGTGGTTGAAGATGGCAAAAAATGCGTCCTGCGACTTTTCGGCTTTGCTGAAGAACTGCACATCGTCCACTATCAGCACATCGATCAACTGGTAAAAATGGATAAAATCGTTGATAGCCCCATTGCGGCTATGATCCATAAACTGATTGATGAATTTCTCAGAACTTACGTATAAGACGATCTTATGCGGATGGAGGCGTTTGACCTCGTTACCAATGGATTGCACCAGGTGGGTTTTGCCCAGGCCCACTCCGCCGTATACTACCAGCGGATTGAAAGAATTGGCACCCGGCTTTTCGGCAACGGTTTTTCCTGCCCGCCGGGCCACCCTGTTACAATCTCCTTCTATATACGAATCGAATGTATAATTGGCATTCAATTGCGGATCGATCTGCATCTTTTTGATGCCCGGTATAACAAAAGGGTTTTTAACAGAATTATTAGTCACAAGCGGAAAATCCATTTCATTGTTAGAATATGTTTTATATCCCGTGCCTGGTACATCCATCGTGAGCGGCTTGCTTTTGCTGTTGCCACTGTCCACCATTATCCTATACTCCAGCCTGGCATCTTTCCCCAATTCCCGCTTCAGGGTCTTGGCTAATAAATTTACATAATGTTCTTCAAGATACTCGAAAAAAAACTGGCTGGGCACTTGTATCACCAACACATTATCTTTTAGTGAGATTGCTTTGATAGGTTCAAACCAGGTTTTAAAATGCTGCCATTCTACAATATCCTTTATGATGCGTAAACAATTAGACCAGACTTTTTCAGCATTTTTCTCCATGGACACAGTGAATTTTATAAAAGGTTCTATCCGTAAAAGATTGCAATAACCATTCTCCTCACATCAACTTACATACAACAAAAAAACTTTGAGACGGACGGCGAATATCCACAATTATTTAACATTAAAAAAATAATCCCCGACATTTTTTTTTCTTATTCATAAATTAAACAGGTACCGGATAAGCGATTTGAAAATATTCAATATTCCTGATAAAAATTTCAAAAAAGAGAACCACTCCCGGCAGGGCCTGCCCGGAAGCATTGATATCAGGTATATACGCTATAAAAAGTAGTATAAACGATGAAACCCTTTACAGTAAAGGGTTTCAGCAGATTAACAAGAATGTATGTTCCTTTGGGAACAGAATGGTATACGTTGGCACACCAGCCATCCCAGGTATTTATTTTTTAGCTTTGGACGATGCTGCGGTTTTCTTTTTTGGCGCGGCTTTGCCTTTGGTGGCGGGCAATTTTTTAAGGCCTTTTAATGCTTCTTCTATAGCCGCACTGATACCCGCGTAAGTAGGCTTTCCTTTCACCATCTGACCATTCACAAAGAAGGTGGGCACTTCTTTTACACCTCTGTCTATTCCTTCTTTCAGATCGTCCTGCACCTGCCATCCGTAGGTACCGTTTACCAGATCTTCCAGAAAGTTTTTATTCTTGACACCGGCATCTTTTGAATGTAATTTTAAACTCGTAGTGCCAAGGTTTCTTCTGTTTTGAAATAATACATTGTGCATTTCCCAGAACTTATCTTCCTGCGCCGCTGCGATGGCCGCTTCAGCAGCCTTCAAACTTCTCTGATGAATGCGTGTTTGCGGGAAGTGTCTGAAGTTAAATTTTACCTTACCGTCATAATCAGTTAGGATTTGCTTTACTATTTCATTCGCCTTCGCACAGTCTTCACTTTCGTACTCGCCGAATTCCATTAAGGTGACGGGTGCGTCTTTTTTCCCGACAAAAGTATCTTTCGGTTCTAATATAATTTCCTCTTCCTTTTTTAGGCCCATAAAGTGAAAAAATTTTTAATACAATTGGCGAAACAATAGCTTATTGCCTTATAGCGTTTTGCATTTAACAGTACAATAATATAAAAAGAAATTGAAAATAAAACCTTTTTCGGGTCACTTATTTTTTCCTTCTTTTTGAAAGCCTCCGGCTCACGGATTCCGCCAAAAATAAACCCTTTTGGAAGCCCGGGCTTTAATGGATTGCCGCAGTTTCGTTCCTGAATACCACGGTATTATCAAATACGTCCACCAGGATCGGATGGGTTTTCTCCAGATCACCCTGTAATATTCGTCTACTGAGCGGATTTACAATGGCTTTTTGGATCAGCCTTTTCAGGGGCCGGGCGCCAAACTGGGGATCGAAACCTGTATCGGCGAGATAATCCAGGGCATAATCGCTGAAATCGAGCTGCAAACCACTGTTCTGATATACCTGCTTTTTCAGCGCGTCGAGCTGAATGCGGATGATACCGGCAATATCTTTCTTGAGCAGCGGATGGAACATGATAATCTCATCTACCCGGTTCAGGAATTCCGGACGCACGGTTTCCTTCAGTAAAGCCATCACCTCGGCTTTTGCCTTTTCGGTGGTCTCGTCTACGTTCTGCTCGGTTACATCATCGAAAGCGTCCTGAATCAGGTGGCTGCCGATATTGCTGGTCATAATGATGATCGTATTTTTGAAATTCACCACCCTACCCTTGTTATCGGTGAGCCGTCCGTCGTCTAATACCTGCAACAATACGTTCCATACATCGGGGTTGGCTTTTTCAATTTCATCGAGCAATACCACGCTGTAAGGCTTGCGCCGAACCGCTTCGGTAAGCTGCCCGCCTTCATCGTATCCCACATAACCGGGAGGAGCACCCACAAGGCGGCTCACCGTATGCTTTTCCTGGTATTCACTCATATCAATGCGGGTCATCATGCTTTCATCATCAAACAGGTATTCGGCCAGGGCCTTTGCCAGTTCGGTTTTACCCACGCCTGTTGTACCCAGGAAAATAAAAGAGCCAATAGGTTTTTTCGGGTCGCTCAAACCTGCGCGATTGCGACGGATGGCGTCGGCAACGGCCGTGATGGCTTCCTCCTGTCCCACTACTTTGCGATGCAAATGTTCCTCGAGATGAAGCAGCTTATCTCTGTCGCTTTGTAACATTTTACTGATGGGGATACCGGTGGCTTTGGCCACGCTCTCTGCAATATCTTCCGCGTCCACTTCCTCTTTCAACAACCGCTTTTCGGCACCGGTTTGAAGTTCCTGGGTAAAAACAGCAATATTCTCCTCTTTTTCCTTGATCTTGCCATAGCGAATTTCGGCCACTTTGCCATAGTCACCGTTTCTTTCAGCCTGTTCCGCCGCGGTTTTCAGGTTTTCAATATCTGCCTTGGCCGTCTGAATCTTTTCTACCAATTCTTTTTCCTCCGACCATTTCGCTTTCAGCGTATCGCGCTCTACAGAAAGGTTGGCGATCTCTGTATTCAACTGTTTCAGTTTTTCATCATCGTTTTCCCTTTTGATCGCCTCGCGCTCAATTTCAAGTTGGCGTATCTGGCGGTCTAACCGATCGAGCTCTTCCGGCATCGAGTTCATTTCCAGCCTTAATTTGGCAGCGCTTTCATCCACCAGGTCGATGGCTTTATCGGGCAGAAAGCGATCGGTAATATAGCGGTTAGACAATTCTACTGCGGCAATAATCGCTTCATCCTTAATGCGTACATGGTGGTGGGCCTCATATTTTTCTTTTAGTCCCCTTAGGATGGAAATAGCATCGTCGACCGAAGGCTCATCCACTATTATGCGCTGAAACCTACGCTCGAGCGCCTTGTCTTTTTCAAAATACTTCTGGTACTCGTTGAGGGTGGTGGCACCCACAGCACGGAGCTCGCCCCGGGCCAGCGCCGGTTTCAGGATATTTGCAGCATCCATGGCCCCTTCACCGCCACCGGCACCAATAAGGGTATGAATTTCGTCGATAAAAAGTATAATTTCTCCATCACTATCCTGTACTTCCTTTACTACGCCTTTCAAGCGCTCTTCGAACTCTCCCTTGTATTTGGCACCGGCAATCAGCAAGCCCATGTCCAAAGCATAAATCACTTTTGATTTAAGATTTTCCGGCACATCGCCATTGATAATCCGATGGGCCAGGCCTTCCACAATTGCTGTTTTTCCTACGCCGGGCTCACCCACCAGCATGGGATTATTCTTGGTTCGCCTGCTAAGAATATGCAGGGTACGACGGATTTCCTCATCGCGGCCAATCACGGGATCGAGCTTACCCTGCCGGGCCATTTCGTTTAGATTCTTGGCATATTTATTCAAAGCGTTGAACTCCTGCGATTGAGTTGGCGAAGAAACAGTACTACCTTTTCTTAAATCTTTGATAGCCGTAGTTAATCCTTTAACTGTCAATCCTGCATCTTTCAGCAGTTTTCCCGCGTCGTCGTTTCCCTCCACTACGGCGAGCAGCAAAATCTCCGGAGTGATAAATTCATCGCCGAACTGCTTCAAAGCAGCTCCGGCCCGCAATACCAGGTTATTGGCATCGCGACTGATTTGCTGCGCAGGGTCCGATGAAGTGTGGGGTAATTTGGCCAGCAATTCCACAAGCTTGTTTTCCAACAAGTTGAGGGTAACATTGTTTTTTTTCAACAAATATTCTACCGGCGAATCTTCCTGGTCGAGCAAAGCCTTCAAAATATGCTCCGTTTCTATATTGGGATTCCGGGCATTAAAAGCGATCTGCTGCGCCTGCTGAAATACCTCTGCTGCTTTTATAGTAAAATTTCCTAAGTTCATAAAATCAATTTCTTTATCTAATGTAATTATTTTCTACAGTTATAACTATCAAATCAAAATCCAGGCCGGCTTTATATGCAACAATGTCATATTCAGTTAATTAGATATGACGAAATTGCAGTTGAATGATAGCAAAAATGCTATTTTTTCAGGAGTGGGGTGCGGGGAACTGATTGCCCCGTATTTTGTGCGGGCCCGGCGAAGAGCTGAAACACAGTTCGAATTAAG
>JBEBUZ010000053.1:0-24832 GCA_040393015.1 Paraniabella yanshanensis | reverse complement strand
GGGCAGGCCTTGCGCCTTCTGCCTTACGCTTTACGCTTATTTGATTGCCGACCCCGCCGCCCGTATCCGTTATCCAGTATCCAGCATCCAGTTTGTTAGTGTCTTTGCTATGCGCAAAGCTCCACGCAACACCAACAAAGGCGGCGGACAGGCCATCAACCCTCTCCCAATTCCACCTGGCTGCTTCGAATACCCCCACCGAAAAAAAGGGAGCCTTTTTCATTGAAGTCTTCGGCAGAATCGGTGGTAAAGAAGGCCCGTTGACCGTTTTTGCTGCATTTTTCGTCAATCTCCGGATGGCGCTTTAAGTAATCAGCCAGACTTTTAGCCACCATTTCGCCCTGCGAAAGCAGCTTTACCTGAACGGGCAGGTATTCCTTTATTTGTTCCAGCATTAAGGGATAATGGGTGCAGGCCAGCAAAACCACATCGATATTCTCGCCCTTTTCAAACAAGGCATGCAGGTTTTTTTTAATGAAGTGATGTGTGCCGGGATTATCCATTTCGTTGTTTTCGATAATGGGCACCCACATAGGACAGGCTTCCTGAAAGGTTTTAAGCCCCGGGAAAAACTTTTCGATTTCGATGGGGTAGGAGTTGGAGGCAACGGTGCCGGCAGTGGCTAAAATACCAATTTCGCCGGTTTCGGAATATTGGCCTATTACCTCCGTGGTAGGCCGGATGACGCCCAATACTTTCTTTCCCGGCGGCAGATGCTTTTGCTGTATGGTGCGCAGTGCCTTGGCCGAGGCAGTATTGCAGGCTAAAATAACCAGGTGGCAACCCTGTGCAAAAAACCAGTTCACCGCATCGAGGGTATAACGGTACACGGTTTGGAAGGATCGGGTACCATAAGGCGCACGGGCATTGTCGCCCAGGTACCTGTAATCGTATTGGGGCAATAAATTAACCATTTCTTTCAAAATGGTCAATCCTCCGTAACCGGAGTCAAAAACACCTATCGGCGCGGCATCCTGCATGCGGGAGGGTTTATAGTCAGGTATCAAAAATAAAAAAACCGCCCCGATTAGGGACGGTTCTGCCAATTATTTTAAAATAAATTATTTAGCGGCCGGAGCGGCGGCGCCGGGGGGAGTAATATTGCCCTGGGCGTCTACCTTAATTCCCAAACGTTGTGCCACGGGGATGCTGATATTGTCGGCCTCGGGTACAATCACAAAAGCGGCTCTGGTAAGCACATAGGCGTACCCTTTTTCCTTAGCGTAAGCCTGGATGGCTTTTTCTACCTTATCGTATAAAGGCGCTAATAACTGGCCCTGTTTGGCCTGGTTCCATTGCTGTGCATAATTTTGCCAGTTGGCAGCACTCATTCTTAAGTCGTTCAGATCTTTTTCGGCGGTTTCTTTTACGGATTTGGGGGTGCTTGGGTTTTTTACAATACTGTCTTTGCGGTTGATTTCACTGGAAAGCCTTTCGAATTCGGATCCGATGCTATCTCTTTGAAATTTTTCCAGATCTTGCTGAACTTTTTGTATTTCGGGCAGGCTGTAGACAATGGCATCCACATCTACCGATCCCAGCTTTTGTGCATTTGCCGGAAGCATGCCAGCCATTACGAGCACTATTACAACTGCGAGAAATTTAATTTGCTTCATCTTTCTGTTTTTTCGTTTTTATAGCGAGCGGCTATGGTTTACCCATGCTTTTGATCGCGGTTTTGTTTTAAATGAATATAAATATTATTGGTTATTTCAGTCTTAGTTCCCGCAGTACATCTTCACTTTTATCCAGCTTTGGGTCGGCAAAGATAATGGTTTTGCCTTCACTTTTATCCAAAATCAAATCGTAACCCCCGGCCCTGGCCAAACGGCTGATGGCATCGGCAATTTTTTTCTGGAGGGGTTCCATGAGTTCCTGTCTTTTTTTGAACAGATCTCCCTCAAAACCAAAGCGTTTCTTTTGAAGATCGCGCAGCTCTTTTTCCTTTTCAAAAAGCTCATCCTCTCTTTTTTTCCGCATATCTTCGTTCATCAGCGCTTCCTCTGCATCATAATTGTTGTACAGTTTATCCAGCACTGCCTGTTTAAGGTCCAGTTCTTTTTGCCAGGCCGCCGCCTGGTCGTCAATTTGTTTTTGTACTGTTTTGTATTCGGGCATTTTCTCAAAGATATAGCGGCTGTCCACTATCGCATATCGCTGGGCCGAAGCGGCCGAAACGGTAAAAACAACGGCAAGAGCGGCGATCAGAATCTTTTTCATTCGTTTGTGTTTTTAATGATGAAACCGGGCATGAAATAATGAATATAGGACGTTTACCATGTGGCCGGGGTTGCGTGACCCTTACTCCGGCTCAAAACCTAACATAAAGGTAAATTTACCCGCGCTCTTCAGGCCCTGTCCGGGTACGAGGCGGTCGAGGCCGATACCATAGTCAAATCCTAACAAACCAAACATCGGCAGGTAAAACCGCATGCCCAAACCTGCACTGCGGCGCAGCCGGAAGGGGTTATAGTCCTTATAATCTTTCCAGCCATTGGCTGCTTCAAAGAAAGCCAGGCCAAAAATAGTACTGCTGGGGTTGGTTACCAGCGGGTAACGCAGTTCTGCCTGGTATTTATTAAAGATGGTGAAAAAATTGGAATAGTTGCCCGAGTTGGAATTATCGGGGTTAATGGTGGGGTCTGAAGTATTGTAAATAGGGTAACCGCGGTGGGCGATGATATCGAACCCGGTGAGCGAGAAACTATTGTTCAGACCCGCGTCGCCCAACTGGAAACGCTCAAACGGCGAATATTCCAGTTTGGAGTTGTATTTGCCCATGAAACCGTATTTGGCGGCTAATTTTAAAACAAATTGCCGATCCTTGTTTTCGCCCTTGCCCTTGCCCAATGGCACATACCAGGTGGAGTTAAAACGCCATTTATGGTATTCTACATACCTGAACTGGTCGATATTAGTATTCCAGGCCGAATAGGGCGGTGTGGCCTGCACACTTAGCATAAGATCGCTCCCGCTGCGGGGAAAGATAGGATCGGATACCGAATTACGCTGGATGGCAATTTTCAGGCTCAGGTTATCGGATATGCCGGTATTAAAAGGCAGGCTGTAAATATAGCCCATTTCCTTTACGTTATACCGGGTCATGGCCGCAGTATAGGTCATGTAGAAATAATCATCGGGCCAGTTGAGCTGCTTGCCCAAACCAATGGAGAACCCGTTTACGGTAAGCGATTTGTTTTTATCGTACTCGTAGGTGCCTCTTGAAGTAAAGCCTGCCAGGTTATAGTATTTACTGTTGTTATAAGACAGGATCAGCGAATTTCTTTTTTTACCACCCAGCCAGGGTTCGGTAAAGGCGAAATTATAGGAGCGGAAGGCCCGGCCGTTCGACTGCACACGAAGACTCAGTTTTTGACCATCGCCCACGGGCAAGGGATCCCATGCTTCTTTTTTCCAGATATTTTTGATAGAAAAATTGTTGAAAGTAACGCCCAGGGTACCGGTAAGCCCGATGCCACCGCCCCAGCCGGCCGAAAGTTCGAGCTGATCGGAGGATTTTTCCTTCAGGTTCCAGTTAATATCCACCGTTCCGTCGTTCTGGTTAGGCTGCGGTTGCGGCTGGATGGATTCCTGCTCAAAATAGTTCAGCGCATTCAGTTCACGAATGGTACGCATCAGGTAGGACTGGCTGTATAAGGCGCCGGGATAAGTACGCATTTCTCTGCGGATAACGTGCTCTTTGGTTCTTTCGTTACCGCGAATATTAATGTTTTTTATTCTTGCCTGCGGCCCTTCTATAATTCTTATTTCGTGATCGATTGTATCGTTGTAAATTTTTGTCTCCACCGGTATAACCTGTATAAACAAATGTCCTTTGTCGCGATAAGCGGTTTGTATATCCTGCATATCCTGGCTGGGTTCCAGCCCCAGGGCTTTATTCAGAATGCTGGCATCGTATATATCGCCTTTCCGGATATTGAGGATCGCATTCAGCGTAGTATCGGTGTATACGGAGTTGCCTTTCCAGATTACATCGCCAAAATAGTACTGCCTGCCTTCCTTCACTTTAAGATCGATATACATTTTACTGTTTTTGATCACCTGGGTGTCGGCCAGTATCTGTGCATCGCGATAGCCCTTCGAGTTAAAATAGCTTAAAACCTTTAATTTATCTTCGATGTATTTTTTCTGGTTGAATTTGGAAGAAGAGAAAAATTTGAACCGGAAATAAGGGTCTAATACTTCCTGCGATTTGGTGGGGGTGAGAAATCCCCAGTCTTTCATGTATTCGCTAAAGCTGTAATTTTTTATGGGGCCATAGGTACTTACATAATCGGTAGGAACCAGGGTCATTTTTGTCATCTCCTTAGTACCCTTCATTTGTTTTTTAAGCTTGGTACTTCTAACCTGTTCATTTCCGAAAAAGTGAACACCATCTATTTTTACTTTCGGGCCTTTGATCACTTTAATAGTAAGAGCGTTGGAATTTTTAAATACCGGGTCGGGTTTTTCGTTCAGTTGTACATCCACGTCATAAAACCCTTTTTCTTCGTAATAATTCTTAATAACATCAACAATATTCCTCCGGGTATTTTCGGAAAGAATAGTGGTTTGCTTTACCATGCCGGTTTTGGTTACCAGTTCTTCCTGTTCGGTTTTCTTCGCTCCTTCGAACCGGTAGTCTCCCAGGCGGGGCATTTCTTTTACGGCCACTTCCACATTTACTACATCGCCGATGATATCGGTAATAAATATTTGTATATCGGCCACCAGTTTTTGCCGCCACAGGTTTTGGATGGCCCGGGCAAAGATATCGGAGCCGGGGTGGTTAAATCGCTGCCCTTTTTGCAGGCCTGCCACCGACAGAACGATGGTGGAATCAAGATAGTTGGTGCCGGTAACCCGCAGTTCGCCGATGGTGTATTCTTTTTGTTGGGTGGGGTTCTGCCATTCTCTCATTTCCGGGCTCAGTGCGGCGGGTGGAATGGTATCGGATTGCGCAAAAACAAAGTTTACCGTTGTTAGAGAAATAACTGAGACACAAAGCCTGTATAGAAAAAAACGCATAAAGGGTATAAATATCGGTAATCAATTTTGTTTTTGCAAAAGCAGGAAGTTATTATTTTTTGACACTATACTTTTGCACTAAGTTCCCATTGCGGCGGCAAATTAAAGGTAAAAATTGGAAAACCTATGTTAAAAAAGCCCTCTAACCTGCTCTCTGGCGATAGTTTGCGCAAAACGGATGTGTTTTGAAATTTAATTCTTTTCCTCAATCTGTTTGGAGGTTTTGCCAAACCGGCGTTCCCGTTCCTGATAATCTGCCAATGCTTCGTAGAGGTTTTTTTTCCTGAATTCGGGCCATCTTACATTGGTAAAATACAGCTCGGCATAGGCCAGTTGGTAGAGCAGAAAATTGCTGATGCGGTATTCGCCACTGGTTCGGATCATGAGTTCGGGATCGGGGAAATTACTGGTGCAGAGGTATTTTTCCAATACATCCTGGTCGATGGCTTCTACCTGCAAACGATTATGCTTTACTTCGTTGGCAATGCTTTTCACGGCATTGAGCAGCTCCCAGCGTCCGCTGTAGCTCAGGGCCATAATGAGATTGAGTCCCGTATTTTTCGCGGTAATTTCCAAAGCCTCGTTCAGCTCCTGTTGTGCGTAACCGGGCAGCATGCTCATATCGCCGATTACATGCAGCCGGATATTGTTTTTGTGCAGGGTATCGGCTTCTTTTCGTATCGTCGATACCAGCAGCTCCATCAACCCTACCACTTCATATTCGGGCCGATCCCAGTTTTCGGTGCTGAAGGCGTACAGGGTAAGGTATTTTACACCCAGTTCGGCACAGCCTTCTACAATATCCCTTACACTTTCCACGCCATGGTAGTGCCCAAACAGGCGGTCTTCTCCCTGCTCCTGTGCCCAGCGCCCGTTTCCATCCATAATGATGGCGATATGCTGCGGCAATTTATCCCGGTCTATATTTTCAACAGTGGCTCCCATATTGTTCAAAAGCGGCGACAAAAGTAACTAATATCGAACGGAATTTAAATGTTGAATTTAAAATGTTCTTTGAGGGGTTCCGGTTTCTGATTTACGGTGGCAGGCTTCTTATCAGGAAATAGCTAATACCTTGCGGGCGTTCCGGCCCGGGGAATAGCTTTTCTGATAAACTCCCGCAGGTGGGCCGTACTGGTTTTGAGGTCTTCTTTTCGCAAATACATCATGTGCCCGCTTCGGTAACCCTCCCAACTCAGCCTGTTTTTCATCCTGCCCGAGGGATCCATTTGCCAAAGATTGTATTTGGCATTGAAATAATCGCAGGCCCCGTCGTAATAGCCCGATTGCACCAATACGTGCAGGTAAGGATTGGTGGCCATAGCCTGCCGCAGGTTTTCGCCGGTGCGGTTATTATCGTTATTCCAGGGATGTACCGGGCCGAACATCTGATAGGGGTAATCGGTTTTATAGTTCAGTTCGTTGCGCAGGTACATATTAATGGGGGGTGTAAAAGCATGCAGCCAGGCGGTTAGTTCGGCGTTGAAATCGGGCCGTTCGCCGGCATCTTTTTTATCGATGCCCCGGTACCTCGAGTCGAGGCGCCCCACGGTGAACCCTTCATCGCGCAGGAGTTCTTTCCAAAAGAGTTGGGTATTTACCGAAAGGTTGTTCTGCAGAATCATTTTTTCGGGTAAACCGGTATAACGGGCCATTTTTTGGGCCAGGTTCTGAACGGTGTTTTTGTCGAGAAGGCTGCCTTTGTGAAGCGCCGGCAAAAGTTCGTTCATGGTGAAATTTTCCACTTCGGGCAGTACCTGCTCCAGGTCTTTTTGCAGCAGGTCGGCGGCTTGCTTTTTATGGTACCAGGCAGTGGCGGCATAATAGGGCAGCAGCAGTGCCGCATTGGACACCTCATCGCGTTTAATGCCCAGATCGGTGGGCGATACCAGCACCACACCATTGAGATACATCCAATGGGATTGCTGTAATTCGAGCGCCAGGCCCGAAACCCTCGTGGTACCATAACTTTCGCCAATGAGGAACTTAGGCGAGGCCCAGCGGTCGTAGCGGGTTACAAAACCGTTGATCCAGCTTGCGAGGTACCTGATATCGGCATTAATACCAAAGAAATTTTCCCGCGGAGCATTACCCACGATTCTTGAAAAGCCGGTATTGACGGGATCCACGTATACGATATCTGTTTCATCGAGGATGGAATATTCATTGGCCTTGTAACCGTAAGGCTGCACGGGATAGCCTTCTTCATCAATGTTCAGAAATACCGGGCCGGTATATCCTATATGCATCCATACCGAAGCCGACCCCGGTCCGCCGTTGAAAGAAATGGTAAGGGGCCGGCGGCTTTTATCCTTGATATCGGTACGCTGGTAGTATACAAAGAAAACCCCGGCAATGGTTTTTCCTTCTCTGTCCCATACGGGCATGGTGCCGGTAGTGGCGGTATAGGGAATGGTTTTGCCATTGATGGTAACCGAATGGTTGGTAACAACCACCTGGTCGGGCCTGAAGTTTAAATCGGAAGTGGTGCCGGACTTTTCTGAGCTCGCCTGCGCGACCCCGGCGGGTCCCGGCTTCTGCGCCCTAACGGCTACCGCAAGGAGTAGTGCGATACAGTTGTATAAAATAATTTTGGTCATGAAAAGGAGTCTGCGTTTATCTTCAAACCTAACTAAAATGAGGGAGTTTATAAAAATAAGGTTCTTTTTTTAAAAAGATTGGTTATATTTACACTGACATTTTCTTTTTAAACATCCTGGGTCGTGTCGGGTGTTACTGCATCTGTACCAAACTAACAGTCTGTTACAGTTTTATAAGCCTTTACACCAGGGTGTAACCTTTAAAACTCCTACGCAATTGTCCAAAACAACATCCCCTTCATGCCTTTACACCAGGGTGTAACCTTTAAAACCCCTAAACCAAAATGAAAAATGACTCCTCTTTTCAAGAGAGCGGCTATGCTCTTGTCTGTACTCACATTTTCGGTTGCGGGCCTCCGGGCGCAGGTAACGTTAACCCCCAACGCCGTGGTAGCGCCGGTAGGGAATAATACAGTAACCCTTTCTGCTTCAGCGGATGATTTTAATTTTTCAGGCTGGTCTGCCGTGCCGAGCGGTGGCATATCTTTTTCAGATAATAACTGGTGGACATCCAACCCGACAATTACTGTTTCACCTGCGGCTTATGATTATAACACGGCTCCCACCCCAAAAAATGTGACCATTAGTAAAGGCAATCAGCCTTCAGCTACTCTCACTATCTACCCCTCCAATATGTGGGCGGCATATAGCAGTACGAACACCCACCAAGTAAGGTCTTTTAATGTATCTAACGGCGATCTTATTGCCGGCCCCACTACGATATTTAGTACGGGGCAGTCTTTTGCTGCGGTAGGACGTAGTCCCTACCCCAACCCGGCGGAGGGCTATTTTTACTGGATACCTAATTCTACCACTAACAGCGGCAGTTTCACACTTTATGGGGTAGAGGGGGATGGTACCAACGGTGGTAGCGGCCCCGTAAATAAAAATATGCTCACTTATGATATGAACGGCGGAGGAGGCGACAATCTGGGTTTTGTGCGCCTGGCGGTGGACCAGGGCGATGGAGTGTCTGTTGCGAATGCCTGGATACTGGCTTCTAATAGTCCCAGCGCCAACCCTCCCAATGCGATATACGTGGCCAAAGTGCCCGTAGAGGGCACTACAGTTAGTGGCACAGTGGAACTGTTTACCGTAACACTGGTGGGTGGTACCGCAGAAAACTTCCTCAACGGCGATCTTTGCCTGGATGGCAGTGGCAAAATGTATGTACTGGCCAATGGTGGCGGTACTACCGAAATATGGACCGGTACGCCGAACGATGTAGCCAATACGCTTACCCTCACAAAAGTGTGGACCGTGGTGAAACCCGGCGGGGCGGCTTTCGATGTTAATGTAAACGGGGTTTGCTTTGATGAAGCCGGCAGCCTCTATCTTTCGGCCAGCGATGGGATTTATTATATCGACCAGGCTACGGTAGACGGCGCTACAGGGCAGGTGCAGGCCACTAAAACAACCCTGCTGGCTAACAACTACACCGACCTCGGTACCAATGTTTACCCCAATACCAGCCTGCCCGTTGTTTTCGGACCGGTACAGGGCAGCTACTCCGGCAGCGGAATTGAAATTTCCTGGGAAACCTCCAGTGAAAAAAACAATGATTATTTTGGTATCGAATTATCGACCGATGGTGTGGAGTTTAAAGAAGTGGGCCGGGTAGATTCGAAAGCCATATCGGGCCGTTCGGATACCCCGTTAACCTACCAGTTCAACCTGGGTTTACAGGATGTACAACAATTGGCTGTACCGGTATTATTGCTTTTGCTGCTGCTTTTACCCATCGCGTTTAAGCATGTGAACCGGAGGTTCCGCCTGCCTGCCCTGCTGGGAATGCTAATGGTATCGGCCATGATTATTTCCTGTACCAAATCCGATCTGCAGAAAGTGGATACCGAAAACACATCCGTATATGTAAGGGTGGCACAGCACGATGTAGATGGAAACGTGCATTATTCCAAAGTAGTTAAATTAAATAAACAATAAAAACACCGGGTATATAAACCGCGTAACGGTTCTTAAAACAGCAGCAGGCCAGGGGTTTGCTGCTGTTTTATTATCAGTTCCAGGGTAAGAATTTTTCTTCCTGAACTTTTTTTAGTACCGGTTCAGCAGGGTGCAGTGGCCGTCCATTCAATACGGTTTCGTATTTGCTGAGGTAGCCGATGGCCATATTTTTACTGTTAAACCTTTCCCGGGCCCAGTCATGGCATTTTTCCCTCGAAAAAGCAGCCGCATTTTCTACCGCACGGGCAAGCTCGTTTTTATCTGCCGATAATACGCCTACATCCGGAGGAACCAGTTCGGGCAGAGAGCCATAGGGAGTGCCAAATACCGGGCAGCCATAAAAAAAACTTTCAATAATGGCCAACCCGAAAGGTTCGGGCCACCTTACGGGGAATATTAATCCCTTGGAGCCGTTTAATAATTGGTCTTTTTGTTGTCCGCCCACCATACCCGCAAAGCTTACCCGGGGTGAAAAGGTAAACCGGATGCCCATGTTAAAATTGAAGCGCACGCCACCGAGTACTTTTAGCTTTTGGGAGCGGGTGAGCCGGATAACAGCTATGGCACCTTTTACATTTTTTACCCGCCAGGAGGCGTTGCCTAAAAAATGAAAATAATTTCGTTTTGCGTTGAGATCGGGTGGGGTATACTGGCTCCAGTCGAGCCCGTTGTGTACATAACAATCCGATTGAAACCTCCGGGCCTGGTCCTGCGAAATGAAAATGGTATTAGGGTTGAGGGGAGCCAGGTGGTTCTGGTTGCCATGCATGGTAATTACGTAGGGGAATGACAGAAGCTCCGTATTGCCGGGGTCGAAATGAAAGTGAACAATGTCAAAACCCACAGGTATCTGATCAATCAGCCTCCTCTCATTATCGAGGGGTATAACGGGTGCAAAATCGCAGGTAGAGCCTTTCTTCACCAGAAAACTAACCTCGTGCCCCAGTTGAATCAGTTCTTTGCCCAGGCACCAGATCACCCTTTCTGTGCCGCCATAAAGAAAGGCGGGGATGCTGCTGTTATGTACAATGAGTATACGCATATTTTACAGAACACATAGATACATATATTTCGCGAATTAATAGAAAACAAGACCGGGAAAATCAGCAGGAATGTATAGAAAAGACCGGGGCGGAATTGGATAAAGACGAGTAAAAACTTAAAGAGGCCCCTGTGCGGGACCTCTTTATTATGGTAAGTTTAATGGTATGCTTAGAACCAGCTTCCTATAAAAGCTTCACCTGCCTTGCTATCGTTGGCCAGCCGGCGTTTCCGGGTGGCCACTTTCTTTCTTTGTTTAAACATGGTTACCAGCATCAGGATCGGGAACGCAAGAATTAACAGTAATGTGATCAACCCGTTTCCGCCGGTTATAGCATTAACCAACCCTAAGGTAGGGAAGAGTACCGCGCCAAAGCTTATCCATTTGCCTTTAAACATAGCACTCATGGGGCGTTTCAGTCTTTCTGCTATCAGGTACATACTGGGTACCATAAACAGCGTCATAAAGAAGGCAAATATCAACCCGAATATGATGGTCCAGGAAAGTGGCTTCCAGAACGTAACATTGTCGCCGCCGAAAAATATTTTCGGGTTCAGCTCTGAAAACAGGGTTACGAAATTAATGTTGAAGCCTACGGCCAGTGGTATAAGAGCCAGGATGGCAGCCAGCGCCGTGAGCAGTACCGGGATGATACGGGTTTTACCGGCTTCAATAACCGCTTCTCTTGTTTTCAGTCCGCGGGCCCGGAGTTCATCGGCGAACTCTATTACGAGTATCCCGTTTTTAATAACAATACCTGCCAGGCCCAGGATGCCCACGCCCGTCATTACCACCGAAACAGTCATGCCCGTAAACGTAAAGCCCAACAATACACCAATGATGCTGAAAACGATTTCGGTAAGAATGATAACCGATTTGCTCATGGAATTGAATTGCAGCACCAGTATCACCAGGATAAGTCCTAAAGCGATGCCCAGAGCCTTACCCAGGAAAGCGCCTGTTTCGGCCTGCTGTTCGCCCTCGCCGGTTTGCTTAATGGTTACATCGTCGCCGGTTTTACGGAAGCTTGCGATGGCACGGCTCAGATCGGCATTTACTGCCGTGGGAGTATAGTCAGAAAGTACATTACTTCTTAAAGTAATGACGCGTTTCTGGTTTTTCCGTTGCACACTTCCCAGGGTATTGGTATAATCGATGGTTACCAGCGAACTGATGGGCACGCTTTTTACCTGCCCTGTGGCCATATCGCGGAAACGGATATTCATATTGAGCAGATCGGTGAGGTTTTTACGTTGCACTTCATTGCTTCTTATGTATACTTTATACTCATCTTCACCATCTTTAATTTTACTGGCTTCGTTTCCGAACAGGGCGGTTCTGATCTGCATCCCAATTTGGGAAGAGTACACGCCCTCTCTCAAAGCTCTTTCGCGGTTTACGGTTAAGGATATTTCGGGGCTGGCCAGGTCCACATCCATTTTCAATTCTTCTACCCCTGGCACCTGCACACTGTCGAGAAAGTTTTTCAGGTCTACCGCAGTTTTGATCATATCATCAAAACTCTCGCTGGCTACTTCTATGTTGATGGGCGGATCGGTAGGCGGGCCGTTTCTCTCTTTTTCAACCGACACTTCGGCACCGGGAATATTTTTAATCGCGGCGCGGATCTTATCCAGATAAGGCCCTGTTTCTACCCCATGTCTTTTTTCGAATTCGACAAAGGAAACCTGAACGCGGCCCAGATTACTCCGGGTGCTTCTGTCGCCGCTGCTCGGATCGGCAGCGCCTACTGCTACGTTCGCAATGATACTTTCCACTACCGGGTTTCTTTTTCCTTTGGCAGGGTCCTGGTCAAGCGCCTCGTTCACCCTGGCTTCGAGATACCGCGTAACCGAGTCGGTATATTCCACATCGGTTCCCGTAGGCAGTTTTAAATATACATATACGAAGTTGGGATCCGAGTCGGGGAAGAACACTACCTGGGTTCGGCCAACCGCACTGGATATACCAAAGAGAACAAAGGAAACGATCAGTAAGCCGAAAGCGCCTAACAGCAACCATACGGGTCGCCAGCCGGCTACCGCCCATTTCAGCAGCGACTCATAGTGGTCCATGATCCAGGGCAATACCTTGTTCTGAAAATTATGAATCCAGCCCGAAAAAAAGTACCTGTTCAGCACCACCAGTATGGCAAGGAATATAGAAAGATTTCCCGCAAAAAAATACATGCTTCCTTCGGGTCTTGCAGCCAATCCCAGCAAATCGAGCAAAACTCCCGCCCCCATCAGTATCAGAAAAGGTTTCGATTTGAACACATCGGATTTTTTATGTACCGTATGATCTTCGGGATGGTTCATGAAGTCCACTGCAAATACAGGGTTCATAATAAAGGCTACCAATAAGGAAGCGGAAAGCGTAAATATCAGCATAAGCGGCAGATACACCATGAATTTCCCAATGATACCCGGCCAGAACAATAAGGGAAAGAAGGGTGCCAGGGTGGTGAGGGTGCCCGCCAGTACCGGGATGAATACTTCTCCCGCCGCCATCATGGCTGCTTTCTGAGAATCAATTTTTCCTTTGGCTTCGGTAAATATCCGGTGGGTATTTTCGATTACCACAATGGCATCATCCACAATAATACCCAGGCCAAACAAAAGGGCAAACAATACCATGAAGTTCAGCGTAATGCTGCTGCCGATAATGGCTTCGCCCATGGGTATGAACATAAAGGCCACAAACATGCTCAAGGGTACACTTAGCGCCACGAAAAAGGCGTTGGTAAGCCCCATGAAGAACATCAGGATAATCAATACCAATACAAAGCCGATAACGATGGAGTTTACCAGCTCGTTAAAGGAAGTGCGGGTAGAAATACTCTGATCACCGGTAACAACAATATTCAGGTCTTTGGGAAAAAGATCGGCTTTCAGCTCTTCGGTAATTTGCTTTACCATATCGCTGGTTTCGATGAGGTTCTCGCCCGCTCTTTTTACGATATTGAGGGTAACCACGTTTTTGCCATCGAGCCGCGCATAGCTTTCTGTTTCTTTAACGGTATCTTTAACGGTAGCTATATCTTTCAGGTAAATGGGATTGCCGCTCGTATTGCGAAGAATTACCTTCTCAATATCGTAAGCCGTTTTAAACTGTCCTTTTAGCTGAAGGTTTCGCCGCATATTTCCTACTTCGAGCTGGCCGCCGCTTATATCCATGTTTTCGTACCGGATAGCGTTGGCGATATCGTCAAAAGTAACCCCCGCAGCCTGCAGGCGGGCATTATCCACGTTTACCTGAAACTCTCTTTCGGGCGCGCCCACCATATCCACCCGTGTTATCTGCGGCAGCTCTTCCAGTTTATCCTGTAGTTTATCCGCATATTCTTTTAAGCGAATGCCGTCGTAGTCGCCACTAAGGTTTACATACATAATAGGCATTTCCGACAAGCTCACTTCCAGGGCAGTAGGCTCCTGGGTCAGGTCGGTCGGTAAATCCTGTTTGGCTTTATCAATGGCATCTTTTACTTTTTGTATGGCCACATCTACCTTCACATTGGTACCAAACTCAATTTGTATGGCCGAGTAATCCTGTAGTGAGGTGCTGGTTACCTTGGCAACTTTTACACCCGTAATGCCTTTAATTTGTTTTTCGATAGGCTGTGTTACCAGGTTCTCGATATCTTTTGGAGAGTTACCCACATAAATGGTAGACACGTATACAGTGGGTATCACTACATCCGGAAAACTTTCTTTGGGAAGGGTAATAAAAGTAGTAACCCCGAATATGGAAACAAAAAGAATCAGCAGGTATACTGCCGTACGGTTTTTCACCGCCCAGCTCGTAGGCTTAAACTCTTTGAACTTTTCATTGAAATTTTCTAAAACACTCATTGATTATTGATTAGAGTTTTGAGAGATCGTTATAGCGGCTGACGGCTAACAGCGCCCATGGTATCGTGCTGTTCCCCGTCAACTTTTCTCTTATGTCTTACTGTACCGGTGAGGTGGTAATTACCTGGCCTTCGTACACACTTTGAAAACCTTCGGTAATGAGTTGGTCGCCTGTATTTAAGCCCGATTTTATTTCCAGTCTGTCGCTGTATAATTCGCCGGGGATCACTCTTTTTTTGCGTGCTACAAGCCGGTTGTTTTCGGTAACCGCTACCAGTACAAATTTGCCCTGCTGATCGGTTTGTAAGGTATTTACGGGGATGGTCACCGCATCGGGACGGGAATAATCTTCTATCTGTACTTTGGCGATCTGGTTGGCTCTTAATGCCGGATCTGACGGAACATTGGCTTCCACATAAAAACTCCGGGTAGAGGGGTCGATCAGTTTGCTAACTACAGAAACCGTTGTTTTGATCTGTTTATCACCGGCTTCAGGCAAAGTAACGACAACAGGGGTGCCCACATTTACGCGCTCAATATAGTTTTCGGGTACATTTACCAAAAGTTTCAGCGAGGAAGTGTTCACGATCGATATCTGCGGGCCCGATACGCCCATGCCGGTGAAAAGCTCGCCCACTCTCACATTCAACTGGTCAATAGTGCCGTCGATATCGGCGGTTACGTTGGAGAAACTCAATTGTTCCCTTGCTGCGCCTGCCTGGGCTTCGGCCGCCCGAAGCTGCGCTGTTAACTGCTCTACTGTTGCTTTGGCCTGTATTACCTGCATCTCGGCGCCTATATTATTGTCCCAAAGATTTTTCTGGCGCTGGTACGATGTTTTGGCCAGTTCTAACTGGGCTTTTACCGTAGCTACCTGTTGCTCCACTCCTGTTACCTGCTGACGCAGCAGGGCATCGTCTAATTTTAGCAGGGTCTGGCCCCGGCGAACCCGGTCGCCCTGTTTTACATAAATAGCCCGTACAATACCACCCTGGCCGTTGCGGGGCGCCACGTAAGCATTTTTGCGGGCATCTATTTTGCCCTGGAGATCAATATAATGGTCAAAAGAGCCGCTGCCTATCTGTTCAACCGATACCAACTTGGCTTTTATAAAATTGGGATCAAGCGCGGCTATCTCATCTGTTAATTGATTGATTTGGTCGGAGATCTTTTTTTGTTCCGTTTTCAACTTTTCCAGTGCCACTTTCTTGTCGTTTAAAACACTGTTTTTTTCTTTTTTACTACCGCCACAGGAAACCAGGAGGATGCTGAGAACAAGAATGGAGGTTAGTTTTAATATATACTGCATATAAATTGATTTTTGATTTTTGATGTGCGATGTATAACTCATGGCAGGATTATTTTTCCTCTTTTACAATTTGCCGGTAGCTTTAAGAAAATCAACCCTGGCGATAACGGCATTATAAAGCGAGGTAAAATAATTGGTTTGGGCCGATTGAAGCTGAACGCGCGCGGCATCAATCTCGATCTGGCTGCCGGTTCCCATTTCGTATTTTTTCTTGGTTTGCTGATATACTTTTTCGGCCAGGGCCATGTTTTGTTTTTGATAGTCCATATCTACGATAGCCGTTTTAAAGGTATTGGAGGCCGATTGCTGCTCCTGGTCGATATTGAGCTTTAGTGCATCTACCTGGTTACGGGTTTGCTCCATCCTGATGCGGGCCTGGGCTATGCGGGCATTGGTGGCAAATCCGTTGAAAATCGGGATGTTCAATTTGAGCGATAAGGCACTTACCGGAAACCAGTACGAGCTGCCGGCGAACATTTTATTGAAGTAGTTGTTCTGGGTCATCTGGTTCCAATACCCGGTTAACAGAAGTTGAGGAATCTTGCTTCGCTGGTATCGCTGTATATCGTACTCTGTTAGTTTTAGCCCCATCATGGCTGCCTGGTAATCTTTGCGCTGTTCGTAGGAGAAGCTGCTCAGGTCGGCAAGGCCTTCCTTTATTTTTTCATCTGTCAGCTCATCCGTCAATACCAGTTCGTCTTTTACCGGCATTCCCATCAACACTTTCAGGCCCAGGTAACCGTTATTGATACTATTCAGCAACTGCGTTTTCTGCGATTGAAGATTGGTAACCTGTACATCCAGTTTATCCAGTTCCAGTTTTTCTGCAAAACCGTTTTCGTACATAATTTTTGTGTCGTGCTTATTCCTTTCCAGCAGGGCCCGGTTCGAATCGAGAAGTGCGATTTGTGTTTTGGCCAGTACCAGTTGGTAGTAGATTTTGGAAACGTTCAGCCTGATCTGTTCTACGGTTACTTCGGCCGATTTTTCTTTGTATTCAATTAAAGTTTTCCTCGCCTGCAAGCCGGTAAATACCTGCCCGTCGAAAAGTATCTGGCTAAGCGTTACTCCGCCCGAGCTGCTCCATTTTACGCCAAAAGACAAACGGGTGTCTTCGGTAGTAGGGTCGGTGCCCGGCATGAAAACGGTTCCGGCAGGTATAACGGAAATGGGCAGTTTCAGGTTATTGGTTACATCGGCGCCGGCATTAATTTGAGGGTAGGCCGAACCGGTAACCTCTCTGTTTACCTGCTCCTGTAACCGAACATCAAGCAGGGCGTTCTTCACCTGCATATTGTTTTTTTCAGCGTAGTCAAGCGCCTGCTGTAGCGAAAATGAGTGAACCTGTTGGGAGAAGCCGGTAGTTGAAAGAACGACCGACAAGGCCAGCAGAGCGATTTTATTTTTTGTCATCGGTGGATGGTTTTTGATTTTGACTTCTATATTTATCGATAAGTTTTGCTCCTTTTGAAGTAGCGATGCCGTACATGAACAGCACGAAAATCTCTCTCACCAGGGTGCCCAGGTCGGCTTTTACCGCTTCGTAAAAATTTCTTTGAAAAGGAAGATTGATGCTTTCCAGTCTTAAACGGCTTACCAGGTCTGCGTTCACATCGGCACGGAAAAGACCATCTTTAATACCCCATTCAATGTTCTGGCGTATGAAATTGTATAAAAAATCTTCCTTGAATTTTAAGAACCGCCTGTAAGCCGAGGGATAATACTTCTGCATGTCCATTAATAAAACGGGGTTCATGTCTTGCAGCATTTCCGAAACAGAGGAGGTGGCCAGAAAGCCTTCTTCAATAGCGTTTTTTGCGCCGTTCCTGCAACTACTGCAATTGGAGGCGTTTCTCTCCAATACCAGCTCAATCACCTCGTTTACGAGGGCTTTTTTGTCATTGTAATACAGGTAGAGGGTTTTTTTACTCATTCCCATCGATTGGGCGATATCGTCCATGCTCACCCGCCGCATGCCCAGTTGCATAAACAACTCTCTTGCTTTTTCCCGTATCCGTACCCGGTTGTCTTCTATTGTTTCCATTTCGGCGGCGAAACTACGGAAACTTTTTTAGTTGCCAAAGTTTCCATTCAATTTTTTCGTTTCTTATCCGGAAAACGTTTGTAAAAATAAAATACTTTAAGAGCTGCCAGATATTTAACCCGGTGAAACAACTTTTTTCCCGGATAAATTGCGGCTCTGGTGTGGTTAATGGCAGTGGAAGATGTATTATCTTGCAGCCAAATGGCAAAGTATCTTTCCGACACCCGACCCAAAGACACGATTATCAAAACCCTTTTCCGGTATTTTGTACAGGGCGTAATTATATTGGCGCCGGTATCTATTACCGGTTATATCCTGTACATCGTTTTTACCTGGATAGATGGTTTACTCCGGCCTGCAGTATTTACCCAGCCTGGTATGGGCTTTTTGCTGATTATATCCTTTATTATTTTTGTGGGATGGCTGAGCAGCTACTTTATTATGGAAAGTGTGATCAACTTTTTTGACCACTGGCTGGAACGGACCCCGGGAATTAAACTGATATACAAGGCAATAAAGGACTTTTTCCAGGCTTTTGGCGGCGACAAGAAAAAATTTAAACAGGCGGTGCTGGCCAATGTTTTTAATAATGATGTGTGGATCGTAGGTTTTTTGACCGATGATGAAATGGAAAAATTCAATATGGGGCATAATATGGTGGGCGTGTACGTTCCGCAGGCCTATAATTTCGCCGGCCAGTTATATATATTGCCCAAAGAAAGGGTAAAGCCCATCGAAAACCTCACCGCCGGCGATGCCATGAAGTATACGGTTACGGGCGGGGTAGTGGAGAGTTAAAAAATAGAAATGGCAAGAAAAATTCTAATAGCTGTTACGGGTGCCAGCGGGTCGGTTTACCCCTCGCAACTGATCAGCAAACTGCTGGCTGCCAGGGATCAGTGGGAAGAATTGTCGGTAGTACTTACCGGTAATGCGCTGGAGGTTTGGAAAGTGGAAATGCCGGCTCCTTTTGCGAAACAGGAGGGCGTCCGTTATTTTGACCGGAACGATTTTTCCGCGCCTTTTGCATCGGGTAGCGGACAATACGATACCATGATCATTGTACCCTGTTCGATGGGCACCCTGGGTCGTATTGCACAGGGTATTTCGAACGACCTGATTAGCCGGGCAGCCGATGTAATATTAAAAGAGCGGCGTAAACTGATATGCGTTCTGAGAGAAACGCCTTACAATCTTATCCATATTCAGAATATGGAACGGATAACGCTGGCCGGAGGTATCATTTGTCCGGCTACCCCTTCTTTTTACAGTCGGCCGCAAACCATCGAAGAACTGGCCGCAACCGTCACCGACAGGGTGCTGGATCTGGCCGGCATTTCGATTAAAAGCTATAGATGGGGAGAGCAAAACGCCGGAGAATAAACGGTCTTGTAACCTACCTGCTCCCTTCCGCAGGAAATACAGCTCTATGAATTACCCCAGGTCAATTTTAAAGGGAACCTTTTTAGGCGGAAGACATTGTTTGTCATCGCAGGTCTGGTAAGTAACGGTACCCGATATATTGGTTTTTACCGCCGCTTTCAAAGTTACTTTTTGTACAAAATTGACGGTTTTCGAATATTGGTTGGCGCTTACACCCAGACTGGCATCGTGAAACTTTTCCATTTTCCCAACTTCTTTAAGGGCGCCTGAGGGGGTAGCTAAAGGATTTTTGTTAAAAACAAAGGCGGTAGGCATAGCGATCGCATCTTTGGGCTGCGTTTGAGAATACAAATGCCAGCCATTATCCATGGTTGCGGTAATATGCACCTCATAAACCTTATCGGATATTTTTTTGCTGGAAAATTTCCAGCTTACAGGGTTCAATTGCGCCTGGGAAAAAAAAGCAGTCCCTAATGCAAAAACCAGGAATAATATTTTTTTCATCTGTTTATTTTCTACTACAATATTAGACATTTTTTTTACAAAAAAGTTGCATTTGGCGGGAAGAAACCTCCATATACCTGCCTCTATACCCAAAGGGTACTGAAAATTTGTGAGCCGGCAATAAAGGCCACTGTAAGCCAAAAGGCAATTTTGGGGTATATTTTTAATTCGGCGTTGAGGTAGCCATATCCATGCAATGCCGCCACCGGTATTAATGCCAGCACTACGTTTTCCGAGCTGCTCTCAATATTGAAAAAAGAAATGAGAATGGCGATGGTGAGGTACCAGATAAGGAGGTACCAACCTTTTCGTACGTGGATAATCATTTTATTGGAATTGGCCTGCATGTAGTAAATGCCGGCAAAAAGCGGCGCCAATAGAAAAAACAGCGCCCCGGAATGCCAGGCGGTATACCTTGTGTCGGAACTTAAAAAAGACAACCGGTAAAAATAATCCGGAATATGCAGGTTGTCGGTAAGAAACAGGTAAGAGGCATAAAAATAATACGGAGTGGTAAGTGCGAGCAGTGCCACGGCCCATTCAGACAGGCTGAAGGGTCGTAAAATGGCTAATGCAATAAAAATCCATACAATAAAAAATAGGGCCGGTAAAAAGAACAGGGAAGCGAGACCAACTAAAAATGCGGCGTTGAAAATATGATTTTTTTCGGCTTTGGTATTGTGCGATTTGAACAGGAGGATAAATACCCAAAGTAGCAACAGGGCAGCCACCAGGTTCGACGACAACCGGTTAAATGACGGTAACAGCGAGCTGATGAGCATATAGGCCATTCCTGCCAGAAAATTGGGTTTGGCCATCAGCCGGTGAGCACTAATGAACTGGTTCAGCGTAAAAGCAATCATAACGTTTAACCCGAAGGCAATCAATGCAAATACTAACGGCGAACCCAGACCCCATTGTGGCAGTAAGCTAACCAGTTGAGTGTACAATACTCCATCTCCTGCTTTGATCACGTAGCCGGAGGGATGAAAAAAAGCCGGCAGCTTCAGAAGCACCCCGAGGATCAACAGAAGGAGAATATTAGCCGGCGTCTTCTGTCTGAAAATGCCCGTCATAAGAGGTTTGTTTTGGGCATAAAAATAGCGGTAATATATAATACTCCGTCATCCATCACCAACAATCTGTATTCGCAGGCCTTTCGGGGCAGCCTTTAGAGCCTTATTTTTGCGAAGCCGATGTTTTTTCGGTGTAAATAAGGGATGATTAACTCTTTTTCGCCGGTTTGTTTGCCATATTTCGGCATGAAGTCCATTCTTTTGTCTTTCGCCGAAATAGCATTTGCTTTCTGAAGGGTACCATCGTTATTCACCACAATGGTTTCCAGTTGCGATATTTTTTCGGGGTTATTCATTAAAAAGAAGGTATTGGTACTGGCCGGTAATACCTGGTAGGAGATACTGCCGTCGGTATTGTTTTCGCTTTGCGATTTCACAATTACATTATCCCAGGTTTTATTGCCCTCGCTGTCGAACGATACGATGGCGATATTTCCGGCGTTAAATTCCTGCGAGTAGCCACCCCCGTAAGGGCCTCCCCATCCGCCCCACCAGTAACTGCGGTAAAAGAAGGGCGAGTAGTAGGAATAAGGCCACCATCCACCCATGCGGCTCCATCCCCATCCCCAACCGGGGCCCCAACCGCCCCAGAAACCGGGTCCGCCCCATCCAAATCCGCCCCAATAAGGGCCACCCCAATATCCCCACCTGTCCCAGCCATTGGTGTTATACAGTGCCTCGGCACTTACCATAAAGCCGCCATCCTCATTTAATATTATATTATTAATAAAGAAATTGTTGAAAGCGTTCCTGGTGTTGGAGCGACCTTTAGCTCTTTTCCTGAGATCATCGTCGAACACCGTGGTTTTCTCAAAAACGGTGTTGCCGGATCCTTTGTCAATACCCAACACATACAAACCGTCGATATCGCCTCTTTTGCGGGTGCTGTAAAGAGAAGAGAGGAGGTAGCGATGGCGGGTGTCATCTACCATTACTTTTATATCGTCCAGAAAAATTCCGTCTGTATTGAGTTTTTGTTCCGTGAATTCATCGCTACCTGCCGGTTTTTCAATAAATGAGGCCTCTACAATATTGCCGTTGGTTTCGCGATGGTATTTTACGAAAGAAAAACTGCCGTCGTTGGCAAGGCTGTAGCCGGTGAGGTAGTCGCCCCGGTATTCCATAGGAAGAGAAAAACGGCTTTCATCCACGAGTTGTAGTTCTATATCGAACATTTTGGTGGTGAAACGGAAAAGATTTCGGTCTTTTTTGTTGACTTTGAAAGCAACGAGCCGGGATTGGTCGTTGCTGGTGAGGGTATTGTAAATCCGGTTATCTGTTTTGTAAGCGATCATAGTGGTGTCTAAGGTAACCGGTTCGCTGAGAATTTGCCCGTTGGCTTCTACCGCTGCGGCTTTCAGATACACGATATCTCCCTCCTGGTATTGATAAAGCAGGTAGAACTGTCGCCCGGTTTTAAAGAAAGAAAGATCCAACAGCGCATCTTTTCCCGGGAGCAGGGTAATGGGAATATCTTCCCGCAGCCGCATATTATAATCGTACACGCTAATGCGGTGTTTGCCTCCCGCTTCTTTATAAATAAGATAGTTATCGGCAGCCTTACCCAGTATTTCAAAATTCATGCGCTGAACATCTGCCGGGGCGGGATCGGCGTAAATGATTTCCTGAGATCGGGCGCCCACACACCAAAAGACAAAAGTCAGTACGGACAATAGTATCGTTTTCATAATAAAGACAATTTCTCTTTAAAGTTACAACTCCCTTAAACTAAGAGGGTAAAAAGGGTTGCATCGTTGCAAATTATAACTTTTTATTTTTAAAAGAGAGTCGCTGCACCGGAAAATAAGTTTTTTTCGTTTGAGGGGTTTTATATAAACTTTGTGTTTTTATTCTAAACTAAGAATCTGTCTGGTGAAATCACACACTAATAAAGCAAGCGCGGCAGGACTGCTTATTGCTTTAGGCATTATCTACGGTGATATCGGAACATCTCCCCTCTATGTTTTTAACGCTATCATCGGCAACCGGCAGATCACAGAGGACCTCATCATTGGTACCCTTTCCTGTATTATCTGGACGCTTACCTTACAAACGACCATTAAATACGTGATTTTGATTTTAAGGGCCGATAACAAGGGGGAGGGCGGCACTTTTGCCTTGTACGCGTTGGTGAGGCGACGACGAAAATGGCTGGTGGTTCCGGCGATGGTAGGAGGGGCCGCATTGATGGCCGACGGAATTATTACGCCGCCTATGACTGTTACTTCGGCTATTGAAGGTTTAAAAATTCTGCCTTCTCTGAAACAGCTTCCGGTTTCTACCATCGTTTGGATTGTCATCGGGATTCTTTCCCTGTTTTTCTTCCTGCAGCAATTTGGCACCGCTTCCATCGGAAAAATTTTTGGCCCGGTGATGTTTATCTGGTTTACCATGCTGGCGGTATTTGGTATTTTGCACCTGGGCGATGATATTACTATTTTCAGGGCTTTGAGTCCCTCTTATGCCATTCAGTTTTTAACGAATTATCCGCATGGCTTCTGGCTATTGGGCGCCGTATTTCTTTGTACCACCGGTGCGGAGGCTTTGTACAGTGATTTGGGTCATTGCGGACTGGGCAATATTCGTATGTCGTGGATATATGTAAAAACCTGTTTGCTTTTAAACTACTTCGGCCAGGGTGCTTTTTTGCTGTCGCATTACTACCATTTAACCGTTACCGAGGAGGTAAAGAATTCGATAGGGATCAACGCCTTTTTTAACCTGATGCCCGAATGGTTTATTGTTCCCGGTGTGATCATCGCTACGGTGGCTGCGGTTATTGCCAGCCAGGCCATGGTATCGGGAGCTTACACTCTTATTGGCGAGGCTATCCGACTCAATTTATGGCCTAAGATGCGTATCCGTTATCCTTCCGAAGCAAAGGGACAATTGTTCATTCCTGCTGTAAATACCATCCTGTTTTTAGGTTGTGTGTTTGTGGTATTGTATTTTCAGCAATCATCGAGGATGGAGGCTGCTTACGGACTGGCTATTATTGTAACGATGATTTCCACTACCATTCTTTTCGCCAATTACCTGGTGCTGAAGCGGGTGAAGCCCTGGGTGATTTATATATTCCTGCTGTTTTTTCTGGTGGTGGAAGCAGGCTATTTTGTGGCTTTACTCGAAAAATTCCCGCATGGAGGTTATGTAACGGTGATTATAGGCGGATTGATGTTTATTGTCATGTATGTTTGGTATCGTTCCCGTAAAATAAAGAACCGTTATGTGGAGTTTGTGCGTATGGAGCAGTATGTTCCGCGCATCCAGGATTTAAGTAATGATAAAACAGTTGCCAAATACGCCACTCATCTTATTTATCTGACCAGCGCCGACAATCCCAAGGAAATAGAGCATAAAATTATCTATTCTATCCTGAACCGGAAGCCCAAGCGGGCGGATATTTATTGGTTCCTGCATGTGGATACGGTGGACGATCCCTATACCTCCGAATACAAAGTGGAGCATATTATTCCCAATGATATTATACGGATCGATTTTCGGCTGGGTTTCCGTATGCAGCCGCGCATCAATCTTTTATTAAAAAAAGTGATGGAAGACCTGGTGGTTAATAAAGAAGTAAATATTATGAGCCGGTACGAAAGCCTTGTAAATACGAATACGGTGGGCGATTTCCAGTTTATAGTGATGGAAAAATACCTTAGTGCCGATAATGAGTTGCCTTTCTTTGAAAAAATAATCATGAAACTGCATTTTATGATCAAGAGGGTAAGCCTTTCGGAGGAAAAGAATTTTGGGCTGGATCTATCGAATGTAAGAGTAGAAAAATTCCCCCTGATTGTAGCACCGGTGACGAATATTAAGCTTACCAGGGTGGAGTGATGGTGCTTTGCATCATGGTTTATGGACATGGAGGCCGATCGGTAATAGGGATACCGGATACTCGATGCGGGATGCTTGATGCTGCCCGCCCGCCTTTGTTGCGTGTTGCGAAGAGGTTTGCGCATAGCAAAGACACCAACAAACTGGATGCTGGATACTTGATGCTGGATACTGGATACTGGATACT
>JBEBUZ010000052.1:0-25549 GCA_040393015.1 Paraniabella yanshanensis | reverse complement strand
CTCTGCGGGGACACTTAAAACAAGCAGTTACAAATATTGTAGCTGCTTTTTTTGCAATTTTTCATGTCGCGCGTGGCCCACAGTTTTCTTATCTTTACATCCTTTTTTAAAATGATTGATTGAATGCAGGCAACTTATAAAGAGCCCGATGAGCTGGGTTATTATGGCGAATTTGGCGGGGCTTATATCCCCGAAATGTTATACCCCAATGTGGAAGAGCTGCGCTCCCACTATCGGGATATCATTAATAGTGAATCTTTTCAGAAAGAATATCAGTCCCTTTTGAAAGACTATGCCGGCCGCGAAACGCCTCTGTATTATGCATCCCGCCTGTCGGCTGCCTATCAAACGCAGGTGTACCTGAAACGGGAAGATCTCTGCCATACGGGCGCCCACAAAATAAACAATACCATCGGGCAAATACTGGTAGCCGAACGGTTGGGGAAGAAAAGAATTATCGCCGAAACCGGCGCGGGACAGCATGGCGTGGCTACCGCTACCGTTTGTGCGCTGAAAGGTCTTCAGTGCATCGTATATATGGGCGAAAAAGACATTGAACGCCAGGCACCGAATGTTGCCCGGATGAAAATGCTGGGCGCTACGGTAATCCCCGCCGTGAGTGGCAGTAAAACATTAAAAGATGCCACCAATGAGGCCATCCGAGACTGGATCAACCACCCCCGGGACACTTTTTACATAATTGGAAGCGTGGTGGGACCTCACCCCTACCCCGATATGGTGGCCCGTTTTCAAAGCGTTATCAGCGAGGAAATACGTTGGCAACTGAAAGAAAAAACGGGCAGCGAAATTCCAAAAGCAGTCATTGCCTGCGTGGGCGGAGGCAGTAATGCCGCAGGTACTTTTTATCATTTTCTCGACGAACCGGCGGTAGATATTATCGCGGTGGAAGCAGCGGGTTGCGGCGTGAGTTCGGGCAAAAGCGCCGCCACTACCCAGTTAGGCAAACCCGGCATATTACACGGCAGCAAAAGTTATGTTATGCAAACCGATGACGGTCAGGTGATAGAACCTCATAGCATTTCGGCCGGACTGGATTACCCGGGTATCGGGCCCTTGCACGCCCACTTGTTCGCTACAGGAAGAGGCCGGTTTCTAAACGCTACCGACAGGGAAGCACTGGAGGCCGCTTTTGAGCTGGCCCAACTGGAAGGCATTATCCCGGCACTGGAAAGCGCCCACGCATTGGCAGCTTTGAAGAAGGTGGAGTTCGACAAAAACGACAAAGTGGTCATTTGCTTAAGCGGCCGTGGCGACAAGGATATGGAGACCTACATGAAAGAACTCAACAAAAAATAATACTCAAAAAGGCAACGATTAGTAAGTATCACAACATGAGCAGATTAAGTGAAGTTTTTAAAACAGGTAAAAAAATACTGAATATATACTGTACGGCAGGTTATCCCAAGGCCGACAGCACCCGGCCTATCATGAAGGCTTTGCAGGATAGCGGGGCAGACATCATTGAACTGGGCATGCCCTACAGCGATCCATTGGCCGACGGCGAAACCATTCAGCAAAGCAGTTCCATCGCCCTCGCCAACGGCATGAACATGAAAGTTCTCTTTGAACAATTGAAAAACATGCGGGATGAAATCAATATCCCGGTAGTATTAATGGGATACATGAACCCGGTATTACAATATGGTTTCGAGACGTTTTGTGCAGACGCAGCTTCGGTGGGAATAGACGGGTTGATACTGCCCGATCTTCCGCAGCATGAATTTGAAAAGACCTACCAGGCCATTTTACAGAAATACAACCTGGATATGATTTTTCTCGTAACACCCGAAACATCCGAAGAAAGGGTTAGACAACTGGATAACCTTAGCAGAGGATTTTTGTATGCCGTGTCTTCTTCTTCCACAACAGGCGGAGAGAAAGACTTCGCAGCGGTGGAAACCTACCTGCAAAGATTGCAAAGCTATAGTTTAAAAAATCCTGTTCTCGTGGGCTTTGGCATAAAAGACAGAAAGACCTTCCAGGATGCCTGCAAATACGCTCACGGCGCCATTATCGGATCGGCCTATATAAAAATGATCCAACATGCACCGTCGCCCGAAACTATCACCCAAAGTTTCGTACAAACTATTCTTAATTAACAATTTCATAAGTTACTGTAGAATAATTTTGTTTTTGGCGGATGATAGGATCCGCTTTTAATATCTTAATGCCTAATTTTTTCCGATGAAATATATTCTCTCCCTGTCCATACTCGTTTTTCCTTTATTCTCCCTGGCGCAGCAATTAACCCTGTCTGGCAATATTACCGGTTTGCCCGATAATACGGAGATCGTTCTTTCTGACCTTCAAAACCCGGGGCTCCCTTTGGCGAACGTTAAGTCGAAAGAAGGCGCTTTCAAGTTGAGCGCGCAGCTGGATGGGGCGTCTTTACTGGGACTGAAAGTGGGCGACAGTATTAAGACAGCCGTTTTCATGGATAATGAAATCGTTACCGTGAAGGGTGCTGTCGATCAGGCCGCAGACGACTGGCAGTACACAGGCTCTGCCGTTCAGGATAAATTTCTGGAGTTCCAGGAATTGTTTGTGCCCAGGTTTAGCAAACTGAACCAGTTGGTGCAGGAAATGCAGGGACCCGATGGTATGATTACCGGCGATAAAGCGCTCCAGGAAGCGATAAACGATGTTCAGAAATCCACTGATGATTTTATTACCCAGAACCCCTCTTCGCCCGTAAGTGCTTTGGCCGTTCTTTCAACAATCAGTCTTACAGAAGATGTGTCGGTACTGGAAAAACGGCTTCACCGCCTTACACCAGCTGCCCTCAGCAATGTATTTGGGGGACAATTGAAACAAGCGGTGATAGATGCGCGGTTCCACTCGGTGGGTTCTGTAGCCCTGGATTTTTCACAGGCCGATACTACGGGCCAACAGGTGTCGCTGTCGCGGTTCAAAGGTAAATACGTGTTAGTAGACTTTTGGGCGAGCTGGTGCGGGCCCTGCCGGCGGGAAAATCATTTTCTGGTAAAAACCTTCGACAAATATAAGGATAAAAATTTTACCGTTCTGGGCGTTTCGCTCGATGAAGACAAAACCGAATGGTTAAGGGCCATTGAGAAAGATGGCTTAAAATGGACCCAGGTCAGCGATTTGCGCGGCTGGGAAAATGAAGTAGCGATAAAATACCGGGTCACTTCCATTCCCCAAAACCTGCTGATAGGCCCTGATGGAAAAATATTAGCCAAAAATTTACGGGGCGACGACCTGGAAGCAAAGCTCGCCGACATTTTGGAAAAATAAAGTTTATGGAGTCGAATGAATAATGTTGTCTTAAAAAAATTATCTTCGTTTCTTCACATCAAAATCATTCGTTTGTACAATGAAAAAAGCAACTTTATTCTCTTTTGCGCTGTGTGCCCTGCTGGCTTGTAACAGTCCCGAAAATAATACCCCGCAAAACACCGGGGAACCCACTGACAATGAAGCCCCTGCTGTGGGTGGAGAAAAAGACGAACATGGATGTATTAGCGCTGCTGGTGAATCCTGGAGTGAGATAAAACAAAGTTGTGTTCAGATCTTTACGATCGGACAACGTTTAAACCCGCTTGCCATTAGTGAGGAGGCCGTTATCAGCGCTTTTGTTTTGTATAATGACGACCGCTCAAAACTGGAATTATTTTTACCCAACGAAAGCAAAACAATCGTTTTAGACAAAGGAACAGACGAAACCTATCAGAACGATTCCCTGAAATTCGACACCAAAGAATCAGCTTTATATATAAACGGCGAAAAAAAATATACGGCGGAATAACCGCCCAAAATGGGCTATACCGGTAACGGGTAAAGATACAGCTGGTTGCTGAGCTATACCCGCAACTATTTCACCTGCTCCAGGCCCAGATCATTTCCCTTGTGGATGGCGGGCACGCCTTCGATGAGCCATTTGGCAGGGGGCTCGCCCTTCAGCAACCAGTCGAAGAATTGTTGTTCCCGCACCTGTATATCCTTCCGGTTTTTGCGCTGCATAAGATTATGTTCCTCGCCGTTATAGTTCAGCATCCATACCGGTTTTCCCAGGCGTCGCAGACCGGTAAACAGCTCAATACCCTGGTACCAGGGCACAGCCCCATCCCTGTCGTTATGCATTATAACCATGGGCGTTTTTACGGCGGGTAAATGGAACAACGGCGAATTCTCGATATATAGTTCGGGTTTTTCCCAAAGAGTAGCACCAATACGGCTCTGGGTTCTTTCGTACTGAAACTGGCGGTTGAGCCCGCTGCTCCAGCGAATACCACCATAGGCGCTGGTCATATTGGCGACGGGAGCACCCGACCAGGCAGCGGCAAACATATCGGTCATGGTAACCAATTGCGCCACCTGTATGCCGCCCCAGCTTTGTCCCTGTATACCCATGCGTGCCGCGTTCACCCAATTATTCCGGGTAAGGTCTTTTGCGCCGCTCACTATATAATCGTAGGCGCTTTTAGCAGGATGGCCAATAGTATAGGAAATATCGGGCGCCAGTACGATATAACCCCGGCTTACAAAAAATGAAATATTTAAGCGGCTGGCGGTGGGTGCAGGTGGTTGGTACCGGTTCAATCCATCCGAAAGCTTTTCATAAAAATAAAGAATAACAGGATATTTCCGATTCGTGTCGAAGTTTTCGGGCTTGTATAAAATGCCGGTAGCCGGTTTACCGGAAAAAGTTTTCCAGTGATATAAAGAGGCCGTGCCCCAGTTATACTGCGCCTGCTGCGGGTTGATGGCAGATAGTTGATGCTCCTTCCCTTTCAGGTATACATACACATCGGGCGAGGCCCTATAATTTTCTTTGGTATAAGCATATACCTCTTCATCGCGCGACCTGGTTGGCTGGTCGTAATAAACAGCCTGGGGAGCGGGAAAGACCTTTTCTACGCGGTGGTTTTTAAGAATGGCCAGTCCGCTTTTCTTTGTGGTATTGTCGAAAACCCTCAAAAGATTTTTATCCCCCGGCTTGATATAATCCTCATCAGGATCGGTTGTAACAAACCGGTAAGTGGTACGGCTTTTCCTGCCGTTACCGGTGATATTTACAGGCGCTTTTTCTCCTTCAGGATCCACCTCCCATATATCATAGCGGTCGTACAGAAAAACGGCCGAATCGCCGTTAGCCCATCCCATCAGGCCATAGGGAGCCGGATCGTTGGGCATATCGTTTTCCTCATCGTACAAAGGCAGTTTGATGGCCTCGCTTATATTAACCCTGCGCACCCCATCGAAGGAATAATAGTTCCTTAGCTTGTTATCGTACCATACAATATATTTTCCGGATGGTGCCATCCAGGAAGGCCTGGTAGTTCCATCCAGGTTGGCGATGGCCGGAACAAATTTTTGCAGGTCAATATCTACCCGGTAAATATCCCTGGGAGTACTTCCCGTCCATTGGGAGGATACGCGCCGTCCCGTATCGGTAACGGCCATAAAAAAACGGGCATCGCTCTTAGACGCTTCATAAATATCCGGCAAACCCGGCGAACCCACCTGGAAGAGTTCTTTTTTTACAAGATCGTAAACGGCAAGATAACTTTTCTCCCGGTCGCGTTTCTGGTTTTCCAGTTGATAGGGCTGCAGATAATCCTCTTTATAATGCCAGATATCTACATTCACCTTGTCTATATCAGCTACTGTTGTATCTTTTGGTGGCTTCACAGCACTGGTGCCAAAGATTAACCTGCTTCCCGTGGTGTTAAACGCTATTTTGGCCAACTCACTCACAGTGCTTCCCTGTGGTAGGTGACGGGTAGACGTATCCACAAGGGCTATTGCACTGTCCATACCCTTTTGATAATACCAGAGTTTATAGATGATCGGCTCTTTGAGCCGGGCAAAACGCCGACCGGCAAAAGCGAGCTGGCTTCCATCATCGGAAAGGGCGAGGTTTTTAAAATCGTTTCCTCCCCGAACAACCGTATCTGCCTTACCTGCAGAAAGATTGTATAGAACCAGGCGGGAAGTTTTGGCGGTATCCTGTAAGTTCAATGTTTGCAGCACCAATATATCTGTACCGGTTTTATTAAAAACATAATCGCTTACATTTTTTAGTACCAACGGTTCTCTGCTATCGGTGTGAATGAGTAATAAACGGTTATCCCTGCCAGGGGAAGTTAGGCTGTCTTTTCCATTTGCACGGGCCGGCCTGGTAGATTGAACCAGGTATTGAAGCGAATCGATAACCTGCTGCAGGCTGTCTTTTGTTTTGTCGGCTTTATAGGCTGTTTTCGCAAGGGAGGAAGAGAGTTCATTTTTCAGTAAAACGGCTATCCATTCATTGGCTTCTTTGGGAATTTTATAAGAAAGCAGTTGAGGGTATTTCTGAATGTTGTCGCCTCCCAGCCGCAATATGCCGAAAGAGTCCTTAGGAAATTCTTCGGGCTTCTTTTTCTTGATTCTCGCCTGCCGCGTTTCCGCATACAAGGGGCTGATCTTAAAAACAAGGGCTTTATTATCGCCGGTGAACCGTGCGTCATAACCCCGGTCAATTACTTTCTTATAATGGTTGTCGGTGGATTGAATCACCAGCCGGTTGTCGCCTTCCTGTACGTTTATATTATACGCAATCCATTTCCCGTCCTTGCTCAATACAAGCCTGCTAACCGATTCCCAGCTATCATAGACAGAATGATCCAAAGGCTTTTTCTGCGCTATTGCGCTATACGCAGTTGTCAACATCAAAAGCGGCAGTACAATTTTCTTCATTAACATAGTTATTAAAAAATCTCTCTTTACAAGTTCCCGTAATCAAAAACCAGGTTACAAAATATTTTTACTCCGTTTTGCAATAAGGCGTCGGATATAATAAATTCGGGGGTATGGTGCGGCGGCGCCTGTGCGGGGTCGTTACCCCGCGGCATTCCGCCATAATATAAAAATACAGCCGGAGCGTGGCTGCCATAATGAGAAAAGTCTTCTGCGCCGGTAACCCATCCCGTTTCGGATACATTCTCTTTCCCTACGGCTTTTTCCAGAACGGGTACAATCTTTTTCGTCAGTTCAATATGGTTATAAGTAACCGGATTTCCCCGGCTGATATTTACTTCTGCTGTTGCGCCATTGGCGGCGGCCGTATGCCCGGCTATAAGCTGTATGCGCCGGTGAATATCGTTTTGCATGGCTGTATCGAATGTGCGGATAGTACCTTCCATTTCCAGTTCTTCGGGAATGATATTATTACGAACACCTGAACTGATTTTTCCGACCGTTATAACGACGGGGGCTTTGGTAAGATCCTGCTGACGGCTCACAATTTGCTGCAGGCTGTTGATGATTTGAGCTCCTGTCACCACCGGGTCTACACTGTTCCAGGGGCGGGCACCGTGGGAGGGCTTTCCTTTCACATTAATGGTAAACCGGTCGCTGGCCGCCATAAAGGGACCCGGTTTATAAAAAACTTTTCCCTCTTCTATCCAGCTTTCTATATGCAGGCCGAAAATCGCGTCTACCTTAGGGTTATCCATTACTCCTTCTTTTACCATGAGCCCCGCGCCCCCTTCTTCACCCGGAGGCGCGCCCTCTTCTGCAGGTTGAAAGATGAATTTAACCGTGCCTGGTATATCTTTCTTCATGGAAGCCAGTAATTCCGCCGCACCCATTAGTATGGCCACATGCGCATCGTGTCCGCAGGCATGCATTACCGGCACCTCTTTACCCCGGTACTCGCCGGTTACGGTGGATTTATACGGCAAATCATTTCTTTCCAATACCGGCAGCGCATCCATATCCGCCCGCAGGGCTATAACCGGCCCGGGCTTTCCGCCTTTTAAAAGCCCCACCACCCCTGTTCCTGCCATTAGCCGGGTTTCTATTCCCAGTCTTTTTAAATGAGCCAGTACATATTGCCGGGTTTTAAACTCGCGGTTGCTGAGTTCGGGATTTTGATGGATATGCCGCCTCCATTCAATTAACCGGGGCTTTAACGCCTCTGCTTTTTGATGAATGAGTGCCGACAGATCCTGTCCGGATACTAAGTAAGCCCCGGGGAAAAGAAAAAAGGCAATAAAAACAAGTAAGGTTTTCATTGCCCTAAGTTAATTAAAATGTTGGTTCGCGGCTGCTTATACGGCCAGGCCCTTTTCGTGGGTCTTTAGCTTACGCCCTGGGTTTCTACGGTCTTATCTATTTTCTGAATAAGCCCCTGCAAAACCTTGCCAGGCCCCACTTCGGTAAATATGGTGGCGCCATTGGTGATCATGGCCTGCACACTTTGGGTCCAGCGAACGGCTCCCGTAAGCTGGGCAATAAGGTTTAGTTTTATCTCGTCTCTGTCCATCACAGGCCGGGCCACCACGTTTTGATACACCGGACAAACGGGGTTATGAAAGGCTGTTTTTTCAATGGCATCCTGAAGTTCTTTCCGGGCCGGCTCCATAAGAGGAGAGTGAAAAGCGCCCCCCACGGGCAGTACCAATGCGCGTTTGGCTCCTGCGGCTTTCATTTTTTCGCAGGCAATTTCTATACCTTTTATACTACCACTTATAACCAGCTGCCCGGGGCAGTTGTAATTAGCCGGAACAACAATTTCACCGGTTTCCTCCTGCACCTGTTTACAAATAGCTTCCACCTGTTCATCCGCAAGGTTAATGATGGCTGCCATGGTGGAGGGAGTGAGTTCGCAGGCTTTTTGCATAGCGCCGGCACGTATGGATACCAGCTGTAAGGCGTCTTCAAAACTGAGGGTTCCGTTGGCAACTAGAGCCGAAAATTCGCCCAGGGAGTGGCCCGCTACCATTTCGGGCCGGGCGCCATCGATGGAGCGATAAGCTACCACCGAATGCAGAAAAACGGCCGGTTGGGTAACCCTGGTTTGCTTTAAGTCCTCATCGGTACCATCAAACATGATATCAGATATCCGGAAACCTAAAATATCGTTGGCCTGTTCAAACAGTCTTTTGGCAAATGCACTCTGCTCATAATGGTCTTCTCCCATTCCTGCAAACTGCGATCCCTGCCCGGGAAAAACATAAGCATGTTTCATTTTATTCGAGAGTTTTTTTTAGGATTGATTCTAATGCAAATCTGCACTAATTAATTTTAAAAATTCGCTCCGGGTCGGGTTTTTTTGAAACTCTCCATCGAAGGCAGAGGTGGTAGTAACCGAATTCTGCTTCTGTACGCCGCGCATCATCATGCAAAGGTGCTTAGCCTCAATTACCACCGCTACCCCAATAGGGTTCAGGGTTTCTTTGATCGCGTTCATGATTTGCACCGTAAGTCTTTCCTGCACCTGCAAACGCCGGCTGAACACATCTACCACCCGCGCTATCTTACTCAAACCCGTGATCCAGCCATTGGGAATATATGCCACGTGCGCTTTTCCAAAAAAGGGCAACATGTGATGCTCACACATGCTATATAGCTCGATGTCTTTTACAACAATCATTTCGCTGATGGGCTCATGAAATTTAGCCGAATTGATAATACCATGCGCATCCAACTGGTAACCCTGGGTGAGGTATTGCATCGCTTTAGCCAGCCGTTCAGGCGTTTTCACGAGTCCCTCCCGCCGGGGATCTTCGCCTAATAACTGAAGCACTTCGCCGTAACTTTTCATCAGCCCAAGGGTAGTGGGCTCATCATAGTTTTCTGTTTTTGTGTAAGACATACCTGCAAATATATTTGATATCCCTGAGTAGAAATATAATTTTAGCTGATGTTGCGTTTTGAAGATTCAATTACGTCATAAAAAGGGAATAATTGAGCATATACTGTTTTGTTTCTTGGTTTTGTTAGTAAACTACCGCTTTTTAACCTTTTAATCCTAAAACAATCATACGTGAAAGCTATTTATTCTTTTATCCTCCTCTTTTTAACTATGTCTTTTTTTAGCTGTAATAAAGATAGAAATACTGATAGCAATAACGAGTACTTCGGTATGAATGTAAATATTATACTCGAAAACAAGCTGGGACTGAGCCTGCTTGACCCTGCTACTCCGGGCTATTATAACTCAAATAATTTCAAAGTATATTATTTGATTGATGGGCAGGAAGTATTGTTTAACAAACCTAAATGGGACTACTCTTCCGGTTTTTTTGTCGCAAATGAGTACGGGAAAAGTTTCGTACGGATTTTTTTGAATATGGAAGGTAAAACCAATCCTTCCACCACCTATATCCAATGGAATTCGGGTGATAAAGACACCCTTGTATGCCGCTTAAATGAGGATGAAAGAGGAGCGCAAATAAGTGTCGCAGATGCCTGGTATAACGGAGTAAAGGTTTTACCGGAAAATTACGCCGCCGAATACCTTGCCGGTTATCCCAATAACACTTTTAGGGTAGTCAAATAATTAATACCTACGCCGGGTAATCCACAAAATTCCTTGGGGTTTCGTACAGGCGCACCTGCAAATCCAGATCTTCGGGAATGCGAGGCCTTAAAAGCCCGTAAATGACGATGGCGATATTCTCGGCAGTTGGATTGAGATGTTTGAACTCGGGCGTATCGAGGTTCAGGTTTTTATGGTCGAAACGGGCTATAATTTCTTTATTAATAATTTCACTCAGCCATTTCATATCTACTACGAAACCGGTTTGCGGATCGGGCAGTCCGGTTACTTTTACCACCAGGTCGTAATTGTGCCCATGGTAATGAGGATAAGCGCATTTGCCAAAATACGCTTCATTGGTTGGCTGATCCCAGGCACTGTTGTATAAGCGATGCGCCGCATTAAAATGTTCCTGCCGGTAAACTGCTACTTTCATAACCTCGCCCCGCAAGGCTGTCTTCTATATTGAAGACCACCTCGTTTTATAAATTTATAATACTTTATTATTCCCCGAAATATTCGACATAGATACGCGGGGTTTCGTATAATTTAATACAATGCAATTGTACATTACCGGGCAAATGGGGTTCGAGCTGCTTCCATATTTCTATGGCCAGGTTCTCGGTGCTGCACATTTTTCCCCGCATAAAGTCCACATCCTCATTGAGGTTGCGGTGATCGAGTTTTTCGGTAATATGTTCGCGGATGACCAAACTCAGCTTTTTAACATCAAATACGAAGCCGGTATCATAATCGGGCTTCGCTTTTACGGTTACCAGTAAGTCGTAATTATGCCCGTGCCAGTTGGGGTTGGCACATTTTCCAAAAACTGCTTCATTCTTTGCCTCATCCCAGGCCGGGTTATACAACCGGTGGGCCGCATTAAAATGTTCTTGTCGCGTAAGATACACCATCGCGCAAAATTAACGACATTTGCCTTCATAATTCAAGATGAGCATTTTATTGATATCTGCAACGAAACAGGAAGTGAATCCTTCCCTCCGCCTCCTTAAACAAAAAGGTGTAAATGTGGTGATTACGGGTGTGGGAAGCGCGCCGGCCCTGTACCATATTTTAAAAGCGGTGCAGCAGTACCGGCCCTTGCTGATGATACAGGCAGGTATAGGAGGGCGTTTCGACCGGCAATTAGCGCTGGGCGAAGTAGTGGCAGTATCGGAAGATTCTTTCGGCGACCTGGGCGTGCTGGAAAACAGGCAATGGAGATCGGTTTTTGATCTCGGTTTTGCCCAACCCAATCAAAAACCCTTCAAAAACGGCCAATTAAAGAACCCGCACCGGTCGTTATTAAAAAGCTGCGGACTAAAATGCCTGCCCGCCGTAACGGTTAATGAGATAAGCACGAACAAACAAAGCATCCGGTTGTTGAAGGAACAGGGCGCGGCGATTGAATCCATGGAAGGAGCAGCCCTGCATTATGTAGCGCTGATGGAAAAAATTCCATTTTTACAAATAAGAAGCATATCGAACGATGTGGGTGAGCGCAATAAAAGCAAATGGAATTTTACAGATGCCATTGCTAATTTAAACAAAGAACTGGTGAGAATTATTAAACAATTAGACGAATCCCCCACACAACAATGATAAGAAGTTCTGAATTTTTGACGTTTGAAGGTGAATACATCGGCCACTTCCATTGCGGGTGTTATCACCCGCAATTACACTGAAACGCTAAATAAGCGACATTGATTTTACATTTTAATACCCGCTATGACTTTATCTATTGGTTTTTCTCCCTGTCCGAATGATACTTTTATTTTCGACGCTTTGGTGAACGGCGGCATCAACACCGGAGACCTGAGATTTGACCCCATGCTGGAAGATGTGGAAACCCTTAACCGATGGGCCCTGGAAGGAAAACTGGATATTACCAAACTGAGTTTCCCGGCCTGGTTTCAAACGGCAGAAAGCTACCAGCTGCTACAGGCGGGGAGCGCCCTGGGCCAGGGAGTGGGCCCCTTATTGGTCTCCAATAGCCCTCAAACCCTTACCGAGGAAGATGTGAATAACGCTGCCATTGCTTTGCCGGGTATCAACACCACCGCTCACCTGCTGTTTAGTTTCGCTTATCCACAGGCGAAAAATAAACGGTTTATGGTATTTCATGAAATTGAAGAAACTGTTGCCAGCGGAGAGGCCGACCTGGGAGTGATCATTCATGAAAACCGGTTTACCTACCAGCAAAAAGGATTACACAAGGTCACCGACCTGGGCGATTACTGGGAACGTAAAATGAATGCACCTATTCCCCTGGGTGGAATTGTTATTAAAAAATCTTTGGGAGAAGATATTTATCAAAGGGTAAACGGGCTGATTGTAAAGAGCCTGCAGCAATCCTTCAACCATTACCCCACCATTTCCCCTTATGTGCAGGAGCATGCGCAAGCCATGAGCGAGGCGGTTATGCGCCAGCATATCGAATTATACGTTAACAAGTTTAGCCTGGATCTGGGCGAAAAGGGCCAGGCCGCAGTGGACGTTTTACGCGGGGTTTTTAACCGGCGTTAAACCCCCTGATTTTAAATTAACAGGAAAACCCATTATCAATCGATAAGAGGATAGGCCGTAAAAGAATGCCTTTTTTCGTAATGATTCCAGATCAGTCCGGCAATTTTACGGGTAAGCACTTCGGCCTCGTTTTCATTTGTCCAGCTTTGATCCTTATTGTTTTTAGTAAGAATACAAAATACAATATCACCACCCGGCGCATTTATTAATACCACTTCTCCCCTCGCAGCATTCACCGAGCCAGTCTTTGAAATAGTGTTCACCCAGGAGGGAATGGCGGATAAAGACCTTCCATTGTAGAACTGGTTTTTAAGGTAGCGGTACATTTTATCCGAATACCGCTTATCGATTACTTTGCCCTGCCGGATAAGGGTGAACAACTCCGACATTTCACGGGGAGTGGTTTGTCCCCACCCGTATACCTCCCAGTTTTTACTGCGACCCTCGGTACGGGAATTTACTTTGGTTTGAACCAGACCCAAACCCTCCATTAACGAATTGATGGCCGCACCCCCTCCGCACAGCTCCTGCAGCCAGATGGAAGCCACATTGTCGCTATAGGTGAGCATGAGCGATATCATGGTAGACAAATCGGTTTTAGCGCTGTCTTTATAAAACTGCATCAACCCCGATCCGCCGTATACCCGGCTGGCATTGTAAACAAATTCCTTCGACAGTTTCAACTCTCCCTTAGCGATTTTGTCAAATACCCCTACCAATATCGGCACTTTAACAATACTGGCAGTGGGAAACAGGGTATCGGCATGGATGGCCACTACTTTGTTTTTTTTAAGATGGTGTATGTATATGCCTATATCGCCACGAAAAGAACTGATTTCCCTGCTGATAGCAGTTTCGAGGGACCGGTCTGTTTTCTGGCTAAGGCCGGGCAATACTGCGCCTGATAAAATGAGTAAAAAAATATATCTCATAGGTTATGTTTAAAGAGATTGAGCCACTTTCGCTACCGGCACAATCAGGATCGGAATATTCGTTTCGCGTAATATTTTAACCGAAGTATCGCCATTCAGCCAGCGGGAAATAGCGTTTTGCCGGTGCGCGCCCACGATGATCATTCCTGCATTTACTTCCAGGGCATAACCAGCGATTGTATCAGCTACTATCCCGGTCAGCACCTTTGTTACCGTAGCCTTTACCGGCAGGCTATCTGCCAGCTTACGCGCCTCGTTCTCGGCCAACTCCCGCTGGGTATCCATCCATTCTACTTCGGTAGAAAGCAGATGTGTATCAACACCCGACAGAGGGTCGATCATATTAGCGGCCGTAAAAGCACCCATTGGCGGTATTACATGCACCAGGTGCAGCTCTGCGCCAAACTTTTCGGCCATGCGGGTGGCTTGCTCTAATAACAATGAATCTTTTTCGGGCAGGTCTATCGCCACTACAATTTTGTTCATACCCTGTGAGGGAGTTAAGCTTTATAAAAAACGGTTTACCTTTAGTGTTATAAAGTTACTATTTTGAAGCAAGAAAAAGAAGTTTGGTTAAGAGGCGAACCCTTTGATGGCATTACCCCGTTGCTGCAACCCGTAGCACACGCGTTGTTGCAGGCGGACGAAGAAATAGCCGAGATTATGAATAAGTTTCCGCAAGAGTTGCTGGGAGAAAGACCCGGCGGCTGCGCAGCTCCTGCTTTTCATTTGCGTCATATTGCGGGAGTATTGGATCGCTTGCTTACTTATGCAGAAGACAAATCCCTCAGCTCCGCCCAACTGGATTACTTGCGGCAGGAAACAATGACGGATAATACTACAAGCGATGAGCTGGTAGCTCTTTGCGAATCGCAGATTGCCATTACCCTGGAAAGGCTCAAACAATTTGCCGCAGAAAGCCTGACCGAGGAAAGAGGCGTAGGCAGGGCGCGCCTCCCATCTACCGTAATAGGTTTGTGCACGCACGCCGCCGAACACACGATGCGACATGTGGGACAATTGCTGGTTACGGTGCGGGTTATTCTCGCCGGCCAGCCTACCGACTGATAACCGGCGTTGGGAATTTCCTTTGTTAAGCTGCAGGCCTGGGCGCTTTGGGAAATAGTACGGCAACCATTATAAGAACGGAAGCAAGCATAACGAGGTAGAGCCCGATAAGCTTTTCGGGACAAATTCCGCCATCGCATCGGGGAATGATGCCGAAATTGCGGATGGCCCAGGACAGGTTGAGGGCTGCGAAAAGAAGATTTATTCTTTTAGCCCATATTTTTGGGGTAAGCGTGCAAACCAAAACCAGTGCAGCCAGGACAAAATGAACCAGGGCGGGCTTTCCAAAACGGGTGCCGGCCGTATCTACCCCGGTAATCCTTATCGAAGTGTCGGGTATCTGCATCCAGGGCAAAAAACACCCAAGAACCAGAGCACAAACGCTAATTATTGCCAACCATTGTGAGCGACTCATCAATACTACCAATTTAGTTCCGGCGAAAATAGTACAAATGTCGCCATCCCGAAAGATATTTAAACCCGCAGACAAGCTGTCCGGGATCTTATTCCTTTTTTAGTAAATTATATTCAATAGCCATTCGTACCATCCCGGCAGTATTGCGCGCGCCAAGCTTGCTCAGGATATTCCTGCGGTGGGTTTCCACGGTTCCCAAACCAATAAACAATTTTTCCGCTATTTCATTGGCCGTGCATTCTTCGAGGATTAGCGCCAGCACCTCCTTTTCCCTTCTTGACAAAGATGGTATGATATCCAAACTCCGCCGGGGTTTCCCATTACTTAAATCGTCGAGAAGCAAATCTTTTACCTCCTCATCGATATATTTCTTACCCACTGAAACGGTTTGAATAGCTTTCAAAATTTCCTCCCGGCCCGCATTCTTTAAAAGATAACCATTCGCGCCAGTCTTTATCATCAACTTTACCAGACTTAATTCCCGCAGCATGGTGAGGGCAATAATTTTAAGATCGGGCGCCATTTGTCGCACTATTTTGCATACCTCAATACCATTAATCCCGGGAAGATTAATATCCAACAGCAAAATATCAAAGTAAATATTCTTCGCTTTTATTTCTTCAATCAAGGCTTCGCCACTATAACAACAGCCGGTTACCTGTATATCCGGCTCTTCTCCAAGCATCAGTTGCATACCTTCTACTACTAATTTATGATCGTCGCAGATGTAAATTTTAGTCATTGTAAGGAATTTCAATAGTTACCGTTGTGCCCTGTCCTTCTACCGAGTCGAATAGTACTTTTCCCTTTAAATACTGTACTCTTGACCGCACGCTTCCCATGCCCATTCCACCCGAAACCACATCTTTTTGTGCAGGGAAGCCTCTTCCATTGTCTTCTACTGTTATATGTATATGATCCTTCAAGGTAAGTACCTGTATCAGCAGTTCCGTAGCTGCCGAATGTTTTACTACATTTTGTGTTAACTCCTGTATAATCCGATACAGAAGAGCCGTCTTGCTTTCAGAAAAGCCGGAGGGAAGTTCGGTTATTTCCAGGTTACAATCTATATTAAACGATTTCAGGTTCACCGCCAGATCTTCGAGTGCCCCCTGAAGACCAGAAAGAGAAAGCGCATGGGGCACCATATTATGCGCGATGCGCCTTACTTCAATACAGGCTTCATCTATCAGGGAGTTGGTTTTGGTATACAAAGAACTTTCTTTCTCACCATTGAGTTGGCTCACTTTAGAAAAATGCGATTTCACCGTACTCAACAATCCACCCAAACCATCATGCAAATCCTTCGCAATTCGCAACCTCTCCGACTCCTGCCCTTCGATCATAGAGTTCATGGCCACGGTTCTTTTCTGCTCCTCTACATTGCTTTCAATCAGTTTTTTTTGATGGCGTATCTTAAGACCCAACCTCCAGAAAATAAAGGCCGCTACTGCAAAAATCAGTATCCCTGCTAAGTAAAACTGATTATTTCTTTTACTGGCTCTTAGCTCCAGGTCCGCAATAAGGCTCTCTGCTTCCAGCAATTCAATTTTTGATTCCTTCTCTTTTGTTTTAAGCTGCACCATCAATTCATGTGTCAACCGCTGGCTTCGCTGATCCGACATTTTTTTATCGATGGTTATAACGGAGTCGGCATATTGATAAGCTTTTTCAAAATTCTGCATCCCGGCATAGGTCTGCGCACGCAAACTAAATATACTTCTCCATTCCCTGTCTGCTATATACTGGCGATCCAATTGTTCCGTCCTTTGCAGCCAATGCAGCGCCTGTTGAGGATTCCCGCGGTTTAAGGCAATACCCGCCAATACAACAAGCGGCGCCGCCTTGTTGCGTTTATCAACGGTAGAAAAATTATTGTTAACAAACGGTGCCAAAAGCGACCTGGCTTTGCTATAGTTTCCTTCTTTATAATACAGATCGGCTAAAACGATATCCGCACTTTCCGCATCGGTATGCTTTTCCAATTGCACATACATATTTTTGGCGGCATTGAGGTATTTCACAGCCGAATCAATATTGCTCGTTTCTACATAAATGGTCCCTATATTAAATAAGCTATTGGCCTGGCCCAAAAGATTGTTTGCGATTTCTTTGGTATAGGCCGATTCCTGCAGAAAATAGAGCGCTTCTTTATAATGTTCCAGTTTTTTATAGATCAGCCCGATATTGTTGACAAGGGTAGAATAATGCCTGGCCGATTTGTTATTTCTACATAGCTCGTATCCTTTTAAATAAAGCTCCAGGGCTGCAATATTATTTTCATTGAGGTAGTGAGCGGTTCCATAATTGATATACAATGCCAGCAGGCCGGGATCCTGCGCATCGCTTTTCAGGTAGGTTTGTAAGGAGGAATCGAAATAAGAATAAGACGCATCGAACCTGCCGTGAACCATTAAGGCCGTTCCTTTCCTCTCCAAAACCAGAGCCCGGAAAATAGCATCGCTTCGTTTTGAGGCTATCTGGTATGCATCCTCCAAAAACTTCATCGAAGTTTCCAGCGAATCGTCCATTGTCATCAGTCCTAATTCATAATTGGCTTTCATTTTCTGTTCCTCATTGCCTGTTATCAATACCTGTAACAGGCTATCCCGGGGCGTTAAGTTTAACTCCGGACTTTTGAGCTGACTCATGCCGGGATTAACAACAGCCAAAGTATGTAGTAAGAAAAAAGCAGCCCGCCTGATAATATGTTTTATTGTGAATATAAACATAAGCCGTATAAAGAACGCCACCACTTCGTCTAAAATATTCACTTTTAGGCAGAAAGAAAAATTTTAATTCCCGGAAAGCAGAGCCAAAAGCTGAAGCACAAAACTTAATGCAGAATGAACTGTGTACCACGCCGTTTCTTTACTACCGTTATTTTTTAAGTTTTATCATCAACGTATAACTACCTTTTTTTAAGCCATTCGCTCCCGCCACACCGATAAATACAGTATAAGGTTCACTTATAGATAAGATATCTGTAACGGTTCGGGTATGATCCTGCGTTTTTCCTTTCTTTTTATAATCCCATTTATGATCGGCTTCGCAACGGATGCAGGATTTAAGATCGGGCACTACGGCTTCTTTTCCTTTTGCTACCTGGTAAGCATAGATGCTGAAATCTGCACTCTTATCATCGGGTACTACCGTTATCTCTGCTTCGGTGCGGGTGGGCAGATCGAATTGGTACAATACATGATGGCCGGTGAATTTTCTTTTTTGGGTTTCCGGAAAGCAGGCATTGGCGCTACTCCAGGCCCAGGAAAGATCTTCCATAGACACACCCTTTGCGAGATCGCCTTTAATGGTACCGGAAGTGTTATCTCCGAGCGAAAGCTTAATTACGGCTGGTGCAGATTGAGCTGCCGAGAATAAGGTGATGGCTGAAAAGATGACTGAAAATAATAATTTCATAATGGATATTTTTTATGGCATTTAGATTTAAGAATTTACAGACAGAAGCTATTGAACAGACTTTACAATGGTGGAGTACCGTACCGATCCATCTGTATCATACTGCGCAATACGAACGAAAACAGTCAGGGTATTCTCCTCCGGTAATTTGTCGTAGGTTTTGGAGCAGGCTGCCAATCCTGCAGCCACTATCAGCAGGGTAAGCAGTACCTGAGATCTTCTTCGGCAAAGCGGGAGAAAAAACAATCCTAAAACTGCCAGGGCTGCAAGAGGCAGACCGGATGATGTAAATTCATAGGTTAGCGAAATATCAGAATTACCATTTTCGGCAAGGGTAGAGACGGAGCCGATGTCCATCCAGCCAACTCCATCCAAAGAGGCCTGCACCACATAATGGCTCACATTTCTTTCGGATAGGGTTTGCCAATTCACCCTGAGCCCTCCGTTTATATATTGTGCCGATACCGGACCGAAAGTAGCCGGAAGAGCCTGCGCGCAGGTTCCGTTAAACACTTCGTCGCCGGTAATGGTCCAGCCCAGGTCGTTGATAAGCCGATACCGGCCATTTAACGGGTCGGAACTGGCGAAAAGCATATTATTCTGAAAGCTAAAGTTTACTCCGGCATTGGTACCGGAGCTTGCCGCCCACCCTGTCAGGGTTTTTGTATAATTTTCGCAACTCATACCTGACTTCTCAAACATAAAGAGACCGTTAGAGAGCGATGAAAGGTTCAGATGCCCGAGATCCTGGTTGAAACTTACTGCGTTCCGGAACATACTTCCCATCGTCGTAACCTTACCGGTATTAAAATTTATCGGTTGGTTAAACGAAGTGGCTTCCTCGAACATTCCTCCCATATAGAGTACTTTATCTGTGTTAAAAGCCAGGGGCTGATTAAAAGATGATGCACCCGAAAACATATTTTGCATGGAGGTAACCTCATCGGTATTAAAAGCTAAGGGCTGGTTAAAAGAAACTGCATTTAAGAACATCGCGTCCATATTTTTTACCTTAGTTGTATTGAAGTTTACCGCCTGGTTAAACGCCGAAGCGTACGAAAACATAGACCCCATGTTGGTTACATTCTCAGTGTTAAAGCTTACCGGTTGATTAAAAGAAGATGCCCGGAGGAACATATAACTCATGGTTGTCACCTTTCTGGTATCAAAATTCAGGGATTGATTAAAAGAGGCAGCACCCGAAAACATACGGAGCATAGTCACAACATTCTCTGTCTTTAGATCCAGTTGGCTATTAAATGAGGTAGCGCCCGAAAACATATTACTTACATCAACTAAATTCGGAGAATCAAATCTCAGGGGCTGATTGAAGGATTCGGCTCCCCAAAACATGTTAGACATGGTAGTAACATTTTGCGTGTTAAAATTGATGGGCTGGTTAAAAGACTTAGCGTTATAAAACATGCTTTCCATCGCAGTAACACTTTGCGTATTGAGCAGGAGAGGCTGGTTGAATGCCGTAGCCCCTCTGAACATTTCTCTCATATCCGTCACCTTCCCCGAATTAAAATTTACCGGCTGGTTAAAAGCCGTAGCGCCCCGAAACATCCTGCGCATGTCGGTAACATTATCGGTTTTAAAATCTACCGCTGAATTGAAAGAGGTTGCCTCTTCAAACATGCCGGCGAGAGTGGTTGCCAGCGACAGATCGGGGGTATCTGTAGCAGAGATATTCAGATTCTTACAGTCGAAAAAAGCATAGGCCAGACTGCGCCAGGCGGTGTTTCCCCATTGTTTTACATCAATAAGGGCTTCTGCCGTGTTGTTTACAAAACCTGTTTGAAACATCCTCAATTCTCCTGCACCACTATGGGCTTTTACAATATAAGTTTTCCCCGGGTTGGGAAAACTTATGTCAACAACCGTACTGGAGATTAGCGATCCATTTACTGCCGGATTGTCCTGTTGGTGCCACTCGATCCTGTAATCATCGCCATAGGCCGCAAAATTAATTTTATCCTGTCCTGAAGCCACCGGCAGCTTGCTCAAATCCCATACGGTAATAAACCAATCCTCCGCCGCCTGTGCATGAAGATTTTTTAAACCAGAAAAAATAAACAGAAATGAAAGTGATAAAACTATTCTTTGAATGACCGTTTGTTGCATGGCAATGTTTTTTTGTAAAGAATCACTGCTGCAAGTAATTAATTCTTAAAAACAAAAACGTATAGGCAAACCGGGGGTTATCAAAAATCTATGTTTTCATAGAGGGGCTAACGCATCCATAATTCAAAGCAAAAACGCGGAGCTATCCCCGCGTTTTAGAAATGTTTGAAATTCAGTTTAAATTTCGTTGAGATAAGATCGGTGCCAACGGTTTTGTGTGGATATAGTCTCTCGTCCTTATTTCTCCTTTAACAACGTGAGCGGTCGTTCAATAGGCCGGTGCAAGGCCGCTTCCTCCCCGGATCCGGTTGATTTATTATAGGAAGCCGCCTTGCGAATGAGTTGCAACAGTTCAGCTCTATACCCTTCTTTGTCGTTTTTTGCCAAAGGCGATATAAGTTCTAAAGCCAGGTTATAACCGCCCCTTCCCCCATAATCGGAATTACGGAGCAACATGCCAAATTTTGCCAATGCCGCAGCAAGATGTAAATTTTCACTACCATTTTTAAAGCTAACAGGTTTGCCGGCTATTGTTTTTTCCAGCAGCAGGCTCTTATCGCCATCAGGCTTTTTGTATCTGAATTTTACGGTCATCACTTCATCGCTATTGGAAAAAGCTGCTTTTGCTTTACTGTTCTGCTGGTATTTCAAATCGTCTACCAGCTTCAGCTCCGGCGCCTTCACTCCCACAGGGATAATTTCGTACAAAGCGGTCACGGTATGTCCGCTGCCCAATTCACCCGCGTCTTTGGTATCGTCATTAAAATCTTCCTTTGCCAACATACGGTTTTCATAACCAATGAGGCGGTAACCCTGTACTTTAGCAGGATTAAATTCTACCTGCAATTTTACGTCTTTGGCAATGGTAAACAGGGTGCCGCCAAACTGGCTGATCAAAACTTTCCTGGCTTCACTGAGATTGTCAATATAAGCATGATTTCCATTTCCCTTAGTGGCTAATTTCTGCATTTTGGCATCCTGGTAGTTACCTGTACCAAATCCTAAAACAGTAAGAAAAATCCCCGATTTCCTTTTTTCCTCTATCATCCTTTCCAGTTCGTCGTCGCTGCTCTGTCCTACATTGAAGTCGCCATCGGTACAAAGTACGATCCGGTTATTTCCTCCTTTGATAAAGTTTTCCTGTGCAATTTTATACGCCAGTTGAATTCCGGCGCCACCGGCTGTAGAGCCTCCTGCTTTTAACTGGTCGATAGCATCCTTGATTCTAACGGTTTCATTGCCCTCGGTTGGCGGTAATACCACGCCTGCACTTCCGGCATAAACCACCATTGCCACTTTATCCTGAGGCCTTAGCTGGTCGGCTAAAAGCTTCATCGAAGACTGTACAAGGGGTAACTTGTTCGGCGACCACATACTGCCGCTCACATCAATCAAAAAAACAATATTGACTGCAGGCAGATTTTCAGTCGGAATTTTCTTTCCCTGCAGGCCTACAGCCACCAGTTGGTGCGATTCATTCCAGGGGCAAACGGCGTATTCTGTGTTAATACTAAAAGGTGCGTCACCTGTAGGTTGGGGATATTTATAGCTGAAATAATTGATCATCTCTTCAATACGCACAGCGCCTGCCGGTGGTATACGCCCCTCGTTTAAAAAACGTCGGATATTACTATAGGAAGCGCCATCTACGTCGATTGAAAAGGTCGAAAGCGGATAGTCGGCAGACTTTAAAAACGGATTTTCCCGGATATTATCGTAGCCTTCCCGACTAAAATTATTATTCTTCCGCCAACTTTCATCGATGCCGTCTGTTTGCCTATATGCCGGAGCCGCCATCGGTACAATGCCTCTTCCATGATCCACAGTGGAAATGGCTCCAATCACCGATTGTTTGTGCTGCCTGCCATAGCCCACTACCACTACTTCCTGCAGCGTGTTTTGGAAGCTTTTCAAAACAATATTGAGCTTTTTACTCTTGCCTACTTTTACTTCCTGCTGCTGGTAACCTACAGCAGTAATGATAAGGATGGCTTTATCGTCATCTATATCTATGGTAAATTTACCCTGCGCATCGCTGCTAACAGAGTTTCCGGTTCCTTTCTCCTGAATCGATGCATGTGCTATAAACCGGTTATTCTCATCCCGGATGACGCCTTCTACCGGTCTTTTAATAATGGTAAAAGCCAGGAGCCCGGAGAGCAGGATCCCTGCTGCGGAAAATTTCAGGTATTGCATAAAGATCATTTTTAAAATTTGAAAAATGCAGCGCGGCCGGAGCTGCGTATCTTTGACTTACTGTTAAGATGCAGCGGTAAAAGAAATTGCATAAAAAAAGAAAAGATGAAATAACTTGTGTAATGGGTTTGATTTTTGCATCATTAAAACGATAGCCATTTCATGGTTCGCGAATACCTAAAAATACTATTTGGCGCAGGTAATTAAAATAACATCCCGGAAAGCGGCAACCGATGAAGAGTTATTGCAGGAGTTCGGACAAACGGGCGACCAGCAGGTGTTGGCGGACTTATACCTGCGATACTCCGACCTGTTGTATGGCGTATGCCTGAAATACCTGGAAGATGCCGAGGATGCGAAAGACGCCGTCATGAATATTTACCAGGAACTCCTCCGCAAATTACCGCAGCACGAAGTTCAGAACTTTAGAAGTTGGGTGTATGTACTCGCTAAAAACCATTGCCTGATGCAATTGCGTAGCGCCAAAAAAAATATTACGGTAAGTTTGGAAGAACAGGCTGTGCAATCTGACGATTTTTCGCATCTGGATAGTATCATAGAAAAGGAAGAAGCGTTCAGGCGACTGGAAAAATGTATTGAAAAATTACCCGGCGAACAAAAAAGAAGCATCCGGTTGTTTTATTACGACAGCAAATGCTACAATGAAATAGCGGAAACTACCGGTCAGGATTGGAATAAAATACGCAGTCTGATACAGAACGGAAGGCGAAATCTTAAAATTTGTATGGAAAAAAATGCAGGACGCCAATAACACATATCGGTTTTATGGCCCCGGGGATATAAAAAGATATCTCGAGGGCAGCATGAGCGCGCATGAAATGCACGATATGGAGAAAGCGGCATTGAAGGATCCCCTGCTGGCCGATGCCATTGACGGTTTTAAGGACGCCGACGCGGAGGCCACTCTCCGGCACCTGAAGGAAATAAAACTGGCCATCTCAGGATTACACGAAAAAGAAGCCGAAGCGCCCGTGGTGTCTATTGTGGCACCCCGTCATATTAAATGGTGGCGCTGGGGAGTTGCTGCCTGTGTTTTCGGATTGATGGCCGGGGCCACCTGGAGGCTCATGAAAAACACACCTGACTTACCTATTGCTGCTACCCTGCAACAACCGGCAGAAGACTCCGTTGCAGCTATCTCCCGTGAGACTGTCGCCCAGCTGATGAAAACGGAAGCCGTAAATAAAATCCCGGGCGCCAACCCCGCTCCTTCGAAAAAAGCAGGAGACCGCAGCGCCATTTCGGCCACAAAAAGGGGAGCAAAAGAAAAATTTTCACAACCCGCAGAACCGGCCGACAAACCGATAGCCGCAGAAAAGATCTCAACCAGTGCCAGCCCCGTTCTCGCGGCCGCATCGCAATCCCAGGCATCCCAGGAAGAAGTTGTCGGCCCAACGACATTTTCAGCCAGAGAAAATCATCGTAGCCGGATATCGGACGAAATAAAAGCCGTGAACCCGAACAGCACATTTGCCCCGTTCCCTGCAACTCCCCCTATCCGGGGTAAAATCATCGACGAAGCAGGAAACCCGGTGCCGGGCGCTACCCTGCACACTGCCGGCAAAGCCTCCGTTTTGAGCCAACAGGATGGCAGCTTTGTCCTGGCTGCCGATAGCAGTCTGCAAGTGGCCGTAAGCGCTGTAGGACACCAAAAAGCGGTTGCCCTCGTAGAACCGGGCAAAATAAATCATGTAAAGCTGGTGAAGGACAAGAGCGATCTCAATGAAGTGGTAATAGTGGGCTATGGAACGCAACGAAAAAGCGCCATCGTTGGGGCTGTTCGCGATTACCGGAAATTTCAGGAAGAAACCAAAAAAACCTGGAAAAACGAAATTATTCACCCCGAAGAAGGATGGGCCCGTTTCTATCAAAATCTGGGAGCTAACCTAGGCAACACCTCCTCCACCGCCAAAACCCTCGAGATTAAATTTACGGTAGATGAAAACGGCGACCCGGTAGATTTTGAAATTGTAACAAGCCCCGATGAAATCATGACCCAAAAAGCGATCGAGATGATCAAAAAAGCTAAATGGAAGAATTTCAAACGGGACAAAAATGCCACCGTCATGATCCGGCTGAATTAGCTACAATCCCCTCTTTTTATTTTACTACCCTAAAAAATATAATCGGGCGGGCCTATTCCACTGCCAGAAAGGCATTCCCCAGGTTTCTCTTCCTTCTTCCCGGGTAAGAAAAAGGCTGGTTCCATTTCTATTTTCAACCAGAGCCGGCAGGGTAGGGTATAGACTAATCTCTATTTCGTGCCGGAAAATTGATAGCGCACCAGGCAGAGTTATCTAAAGCAAAATTTGAGATAACGCTCATCCCCATACAAATCCTTCCTTTTCCATTTTTCTTTCCCTCTATTTTATGCCTCAAGTAATGGTTCATGTAAGCAGAAAACATATAAAACAGTCCTCATTTCAAATTTACATATAGCAACTATTTATATAAACACTATATTAATATGTAAATCAAATTTTTAATAACATTTTTATATATATTTTCACATATAAAGAATAACCTGTGAGAAAATAAGAATTATGACACAAA
>JBEBUZ010000051.1:0-25795 GCA_040393015.1 Paraniabella yanshanensis | reverse complement strand
TGGAGTGATCAGTTCTTTATCCTTACAATCAGGAACACCGTCACCATCTGTATCGAGGCTTACCCCATGCGTATCAACCGGGCAACCGGCAGGAGTTTGCTCCTGGTCGAATTGATCAGTTACGCCGTCACCGTCAGCATCCGGAAGAATGATTTCAGGTACGCGACGAAGCTCACCGTAAGCATAGTTAAGTGCATTCAACCAGTACAAAGGCTCAACTCTTCTTGATTTATTACCAATATTGAAGTTCAAGCCAAGAGTAAGATAGTTGTAGAAGTCTTTATCCGGAGTCAGATCTCCCTGATCAGCCCAACGTACACCATCTAATAAGTCAGATCCGTTGTAAATAACGCGGTCTTCCAGGGCAATGTTGATACGGGGGCTTAAACGAAATGCGATACCCAAACCACCGGTAACGGAGGGCTTAACAGAACCTCTGAACATTCTGGAATAAGGAACGCTGGGATCCTGCTCGATTGGTGTATCGTATTCGTGGTTCTGAAGATCTTTCAATTGCTTCAGAACATCTTTTCTTTTAGCGTAATCCTGAGTAGATAGGATAGTGCTGTAGTCGTATGCAGCGCTTTCCAGGTCTCCCCTGATTTGCTCCATGGCATCAACTCTTCCTTTCCAGGTAGAAATACCGATACCGCCCAATGTATAGAAGGTCATTCCGGTTTGGGCTTTGTAGAAGCGTATATTGTGTATATTGGCTAAAAGCTGTAAGCTCAGATCCTGTGTAACTGTTTTATAGTTATAATATACAGCAGGGAAACTAATGGGATCCCAAACATTACCACCCGGGAGCACACTATTTCTCTGGTACCTGTAAAACCAGGGATTGTAATAGCCTGTGTTACGGTAGGAAGTAGAGGGTTTCCAGTTTTGTCCGTAAGCCGTACCAATTACGTACTCCATACGTAAAGAAAGGGTATGACCTAAAGACTTTCTGATATGAGCGCCAAAACCCCATGAACGCATATAATCTGCGGTCACGTCAGCTAAAGGAATAGAAAAACTACCAAACTTAACACCCAATTCCCACATATCTTTGGGTTTGCCCGGGTAATCGTAATTACCCACCATAAATTCATTATGCTGGGCGAGTTGCTTTTTATTGTAGTAATTTTGGTCTGTCACAGAAAAAGTTCCATATATCGGGTGTGGGGCCGTATAGGGATGTGACGAACTTACCTGTGCAGATGCAGTACCAGCGAAAAGCACGCCGAGTGTAGCACAAATGATTCTTGAATTTTTCATGTCTTTTTATTTGGTCTATTAGTTAATAGTACGTAATCCCTGCCATTTATTGGCAGAAAACACAAACAATGCGCAAATATATGTTATTATACATTAATTATAAACGGATTGTTAAAAACCAGAAAAATATTTTTTAACGCTTCCTTTAGTATTTTCCGCCGGTATAGTGTATTATTCCCTCCAAAATCCCGGCAGATAAAGGTTTTTCCGCAAAAAAAACGTTTCGTTTCCCTTTTAGTATAGCCAGTTCCGGACTGTAATTCGATACCACAATGCCCTTTGTTTGTCCCTGAAGCATATCTATATCATTCCCTCCGTTTCCGGCTGTAATAAAGTTCTCCACCGGAAGTTTCCATTTATAACTCAGGTATCTAACCACGTTTCCTTTTCCGGCCCGCCGCGGAATGATGTCGAGAAACTTATTATCAGTAAGCAGCACTTTTGCCTGAAGTTTGCCGGCATATAAGAGATTATGCAAATCCGCCAGATCATCGTTGTTAAAACTGTTTTCCACAAAATAGCTGATCTTAAACGGCCATTGCGCATCCATTGGCTGCGGCGTGAGTTTATCCAGTTTGGCAACCGTTGCAGCAATAGCCTCTCTTTTCCATTGATAACTAATATGCTTGTCCCATCCCGTGTCGCGGATAAAATCCCGGGTGTAAAAGAGCTCTGTTCCTGCCGAGCAAATAATGATATCGGGGTCTGCCAGCGGATAAACCGAAAGCGCTTTTTTCATCAGCTCCTGGTTTCGCCCGCTCGATATACCAAAAACAACCGGAGGCCTCTCTTTCAGCCATCCCATCAGTTCAGCCAGACCTGTTGTATTGTCCCCTTCTGCCAATGTACCATCTAAGTCACTGATTAGGAACAATTGTGCTGTAGCTAATTTTTTGCCAAAAGATGTTTCGGACCGAAATTTCTCGGATTTTTTTTCAAAAATGGTATTTATAGCCTTAATATACGTGTCTGTATGCCTGCTCCAGGAATAATTCTCTGCGCCGGCTCTTATCCCATTGGCCGAAAATTTCTCCCACAGAGTCTGATCAGAGATGATTTTTTTCAATGCAGCAGCAATAACCGTTGTATCCTCCACGTCCACCAACAGCCCGTTCTGTGCTTTCTCAATAATCTCTTTAGGCCCTCCGCCCGGCGAAGCTACAATGGGAAGGCCGCAGGCTGCCGCCTCAACAATCGTTAGCCCAAAATTTTCCCCTGGGGTAGCATTTACAAAAGCGCCTTTTTTTCGGGCCGCAATGCGGTAAATTTCCGGCACTTCCATAGCCGGGTCGTTCTTCTTGGGAAGAGCCATTTTGCCGTACAGATCATATTTATCCAGCAGCAAAAGAAGATTCGTTAATATTTCCTTCTCGTCATCGGGCATTTTAGAGATATCTTTTCTTACCCCGGCAAAAATAGCCAGGTTGGCCATGGCCTGCAGCTCCTTGTCCTGACCGTAGCTGGTAATAATCGCTTCAAAATTTTTTCGCTTATCAGCGCGGCCAATGGATAGAATCAGGGGTTTGTCCGCATTAAATAAAAACCGTTCGATTTCAGAATTAATCCTGTGAAGCGCCTGCTCCTGCTCGAGGCTCATGGAAAAGGAGGGCATCTCCAGCCGGTAGTACGGATAAAATACATCAATATTTATCCCTGGCGGAATAACCTGAAAAGCCGCTTTATCTTTATTAATATAATTCGCATATTGGGTCTCAATCTCATGCTCGGTGCTTACAATCACCATATCCGCCGCTTCGATGGTCCTTTCTTCTTCGCGGATTCTCTTATCCATAGCAAACCGTTCGTTCAACTTTTTCTCTTCCCAACCCTGGCTCAGCAGAATATTTTTCTTGTTCCGGCCCAGCGAATGGCCGGTGGCAATAAAGGGCAGCGAAAATATCTTGGCAAGTTCGCCTGCAATATAATTGCCATCCGCATAATGGCCATGCACGATATCCGGATAATCGTCTTCAATTTCCATGAAACGGATGGTGTTATTAATAAATTCATCGAGGTGGTGCCACAATTGTTCCTTTTCGCGGTAAACCGGTCCGCCACAATCGATTCTTACAATCCTCGCTTTTTCGTTTACCACCTCAATAGGTGCGTTGTAAGTTGCCGAAATTCTTTTATCCTTCAGCCTGCGGGTAAAAAGATCCACTTTTCTTATCTGCGGATGTAGGGATAATGCCTCTAACAGTTCCACTACATATTTTACCTGCCCGCCCGTATCCTTGTCCCGCCCTATTTCCGCATTCTCAAACCTGATGAGCCCGTGAGGGCTAAAGAGTTGTATATAGTAACTTTTCATTCGCTTATTTTTCCCTTTCTAACCTTAACGGAATGGCGCCAGGTAATTTGTGGGGTGGCCGAACTATTAGAAGTGCAAAGAACGCTCCATTTTTCAGAACGCGACCTTTGATAATAAAGGAAATATAATTATTTTTAAATAAATGGAAAGTATCCGAAGAAATTTTTACACCGGTGCAGGCTTCAGCGATTGGGAGATTGGCGACATTACCATTATCCTGCATCAAGGGATCTACCATTTGTTTCACCTCATCATTCCCAACCACGATTATATTGCTCATGCCGTTTCGCGCGACTGTATTTCCTGGAAGCGGGTAAAGAATGCCATTTTTGTGGGCGACCCCGGCGAATGGGACGATGATATGCTATGGACCATGCACGTATGCCAGGTGGGCGACCATTTTGAAATGTATTACACCGGCCTTCAGCGCAAACTCAGGGGAACCAACTCTCTCATTGGGCTTGCCGTTTCCGATGATCTGTATAACTGGGAGAAAAAGAACGAGCAGATCTATCCCATCGAATCCCGGGGCCCTTATTACGAAAGCATGGCCGACAGCCCCAGGAACTGGCTCAGTTTCCGCGATCCTTTTCGCTTCGATCACCAGGAAAAAGTCTACCTCCTGGTTTGCGCCAGGTCGGCCCGGGGACCGGTTTCCCGGCGGGGCTGTATCGGGCTGTTAGAACTCGGAGACAAAGAGGTTCGGTATCTGCCGCCGCTTCACTACCCTATGGTTTACGACGACCTGGAATGCCCCTGCGTTTTTGAACTTAACGACCGGTTTTATACCATCGCCTCCATAAGAGAAGATGTTAAAGTGCGCTACTGGTTCAGTAACGCGTTTCTCGATGAGTACCATGCTTTTCATGCCAATGTGCTGCTGCCGCAAGGAAACTACGCTGCCCGGGTATTAAAAAGCCCCGATGGAAAGATGCTTATTTATGCATTTTTTTATACATCCGGACTGATCAACTCCCACCGGGTAATACTGCCTCCCAAACAGCTCGATACCGACGAAAAAGGAAGATTGCTGTTGAAAAGTTTTGATTACTGGGAAAATGTGGCGTTCTCCCCGTCCCCTCAAAATAACTTTAAAGAAATACAGGCCCTGTTTGGCAATGCTACCGCATTTTTAAATGTGGAGGACAACCGGTGGATGGCAGGCTCCCGCAGCGGGTACGAAGTATTTGTATTTGAAAAGCCCGATAGCAATTTTATCTGGGAAGGCTCCCTCTCTGTAGAAGGTATGGGAAAACTGGGGCTGGTTACCGATATGGATAAAGACGGTTCGGGGTATTATTATTCTTTCGATGTGGTGAACGGCCATATCGAAATACGGGCCTGGGGTTTCAATGAAACAAATGTGAGGTCTAATTTCAAATTCAACACTTTACAGGATAATATATTTACTATTAATCCTTCCTATACTTATCATTTTAAGCTCATCCGTTTTGGCAGCTATATAGAACTGGCAATAGATGGCCTCGTAAAACTTACTTTAATAGATTATAGCTACAATAATGACCTGATCGGCTTCTACTCCGCTTCCTCCGTGGTATCGCTGAACAACAGCATCATTAAAAGATTACCTCCCCTGGAAGACGAATACCTCACAGAGAACGCCGTGGCTGAGTAGTTCTTTTCCGGGAAATAACCGATTTTTTAAAGAATTGTTAAAGACGCCTCTTTTCTGATTTTAAGCGAAGGTTTATAGGCAGAAAGCCGTCCTATTAGTATAAATACAAAAGCAAGTTTTTCTCATAAGCAGTTAGTTTTGGTTTAAACCCTTCGTTTCCACGAGGGGTTTTTCAATTATATGCCTATGTCTGGGGTTGGGGAGTGATAACAGAGATGCCGGGAGTGGGAATATTGAACTGTACTATAAAGGGCATATCCTGTGTGTTTTGCAAGATACGAATCGCGTCCAATGTATTGATTTCTACCGGCGAACCTTTTTCCAGCAGAGAAAAAGCTTCTTCAATTGTCCGCGGCTTTTCAGCTATTTGTTGTTCCATCCGGCAAATTTATTTTATTTACAGCATCTGGCGGGAAGTTCTTTTTTCCCTGCCGGGCTCGCAGTGACAGGAGGCTAATAAAGATACGATATAAATGGGCAATAATTTTACTTTTGAAGAGTGAATGCGCCCAAACCCTATATCGCCCATTTCGACCTGGATTCGTTTTTTGTTTCGGTAGAACTATTGTTACGGCCGGAGCTGAAAGGGAAGGCGGTAATTGTAGGAGGCACCGCCGCAAGGGGTGTGGTAGCTACCTGTAGCTACGAAGCCCGTAAATACGGCGTACACTCGGCGATGCCCATGGCAACCGCCATGAAGCTATGTCCGCATGCTATCCTTTTAAAAGGAAATTATCAGCAATACAGGCATTATTCAGGGATGGTTACAAACCTGATTGCTTCCAAAGTGCCGTCTTTTCAAAAAGCGTCTATTGATGAGTTTTATTGCGACCTCACGGGTATGGACAGGTTTTTTGACGTTAGCGCATACACCCGGGGGCTGCGGGAACATATTATCCGTGAGACCGGGTTGCCCATTTCCTGCGGATTGTCTTCGGCCAAATTTATCAGTAAAATAGCTACGAATGAAGCCAAGCCCAACGGCTTCCTCGAAGTGCCGCACGGGAGCGAAAAGGCATTTTTGTGGCCCTTAGGAATTGAAAAAATAAATGGCGTGGGCAAACAAACCGGGCAGAGGCTCAAAGCAATTGGTTTGCATACGATCAGGGATATTGCCGCTACACCTGTAGAAGTACTGGAAAAAAAACTGGGTAAATGGGGCCGCGACCTCTGGCAAAAAGCTCAGGGCATAGGGAGTGCCGAATTAGAAACCAATTGGATTCAGAAAAGTATGAGCCACGAAACTACTTTCCATGACAACCAGACCAATAGGGAGTTTTTACACGGCCAACTGGTGCGCCTCACTGAGAAAAACGCTTATGACCTTCGCCAGGACAATAAGCTAACCGGCTGTGTAGCCATTAAACTGCGCTATTCCGATTTTGAAACGACCAGCAGGCAGGAAACCATTCCCTACACCTCCCTCGACGATGAACTGATCGAAAAAGCAAAAGAAATTTTCAATCAATTGTACCAGTCGGGCCGGCCTGTTCGGCTGATCGGAGTACGTTTTAGCCAACTGGCCGATAGCGGAATGCAGATGAACCTGTTTAATAATCAAAACGATAAATTAAGCTTGTATAAAGCGGTAGATAGTATTAAAAACCGGTTTGGAGATAAAAGCGTTACAAAAGCGGTGAACAGTAAAAAGAAGCCGGAATAAACGACATAGCCAGGAGCGGCGTGCAATCGTTTGTCTTTTAAAAGGAGCCGACGGTAAGGTAAAAATCAGTTTATTTGTACCCGATTCCAACTATTAAAAATCAGTTTCCGTATATGAACGAAAAATTTACCCTTCGCATCGCCGACGAAATAGCCGAAATAAAAACCGCCGGCTTGTATAAAAATGAGCGGGTTATCAACAGCCCGCAGGGCGCCGTAATAGAAGTGGGCGGGAAAACCGTATTGAATTTCTGTGCCAATAATTACCTGGGCCTTTCCTCTCACCCCGACGTGATTAAAGCGGCGCATGAGGCTATTGAAACCCACGGCTATGGAATGAGCAGCGTACGCTTTATTTGCGGCACCCAGGATATACACAAAGAGCTGGAGAAAAAGATCTCTGCCTTCCTCGGCACCGAGGATACTATTTTATATGCCGCGGCATTTGATGCCAATGGCGGGGTATTCGAGCCCCTGTTTAACGACCAGGACGCTATTATTTCCGATGCGCTGAACCATGCCAGTATCATCGATGGGGTAAGACTGTGTAAGGCACAGCGATTTCGTTATGAGCATAACAATATGGACGACCTGGAAGTAAAATTGCAGGAAGCCGCGAACTGCAGAAGCCGGATTATTGTTACAGACGGCTCTTTCAGTATGGATGGTACGATTGCGCAGTTGGATAAAATTGTAGCCCTGGCAGAAAAATACGATGCGGTGGTAATGATCGACGAATGTCATTCCTCCGGGTTCCTGGGTAAAAACGGCCGCGGAACCCACGAGTATCGCGGCGTAATGGGAAAGATAGATATTATAACCGGAACCCTCGGTAAAGCGCTCGGTGGGGCTTCGGGCGGATTTACATCCGGAAGAAAAGAGGTGATTGATATGCTTCGCCAGAAATCCCGCCCTTATTTATTCAGCAACACAGTAGCGCCGGCGATCGTGGGAGCTTCCATAGCGGTATTAGATATGTTGTCGGCCTCCACCCACCTGCGCGACAAGTTAGAATACAACACAAAATATTTCCGCACGAAAATGACGGCCGCAGGTTTTGATATCAAGCCTGGCGATCATCCCATTGTACCTATTATGCTCTATGATGCCGTACTGGCGGCCGATTTTGCGGCTAAGCTGCTGGAGGAAGGGGTGTACGTGATCGGCTTTTTCTTCCCCGTAGTGCCCAAAGGCCAGGCCCGTATAAGGGTACAATTGAGCGCAGCACACGAACAGGAGCACCTCGATAAGGCCATTGCCGCTTTTACCAAAGTAGGGAAAGAGCTGGGAGTGCTGAATTAATTAAAAAAAATAATTAACCCCGGAAGCCCCGATTGGTTAGCCAATCAGGGCTCTTTGGCGTCAGTATAGTCCCGCAGTAATTGCTGAAATAAAACTCCCTCAATCATTTGGGCGCCAAAACTTTCGAGATATTCGGTGTATACCTGGCAGTCTATTAACTGTACTCCTTCGGCAGTCAGTTGCTGCACATATTTGGTGAAGGCGTACTTAGAAGCGTTGGTTTGAAGGCTAAACATACTTTCTCCGAAAAATACTCTTCCCAAACGCACTCCGTACAAACCGCCCACCAGCCTGCCCTGTTTCCATACTTCTGCACTATGGGCATAGCCCAGTTCGTGCAATTGACAATAAGCGTGTATTATTTCATCGTTTATCCAGGTGCCCTCCTGCCCGGGACGCTCCACTTTCTTACAGTAGTGTATAACTTCCCTGAAAGCTTTATTAGTAGTAAAATCAAAAGCATTCCGGTTTAAAAGAGGCTTCAGGCTTTTCGCAATTTTGAGATCGGAAGGGAAAAGAACGAAACGGGGACTGGGGCACCACCATAAAACCGGCGGTTCGGTGTACCAGGGAAAAATACCCGATCGGTAAGCCAGCAATAAGCGCTCCACCGACAAATCGCCACCCATCGCTAATAGCCCATCAGGCTCAGCCAAATGAACCGGCGGAAAGTAAAGCGACTGATCGAGCGCAAAAAGGGGCATTGTAAAAAAACAAACTAATCGGTTAACGGGAAAGGAACTTTCATCAGGAGGGCAAAGCCCGAAAAGGCCGGGCAGGTTATTATCCTACTACTTCCTCTACGGTAGCATTAATTCCTCTATCCAGGATGGCTTCGCACATCGCCTTCAGATCCTCAAATTCACCTTCCTTTACCGCATATTTTCCCTTAAAATGAATGATATAAGCGCATTGCTCGGCTTGCTCATAACTGTGTCCGCAAATATCCATCAGGGTTTCGATAACCCATTGAAAGGTATTCACTTCATCATTCCATACAATTAACTGGCACGAGGAGGCGGTAGCCGTCAATACATCTCCGTCTTCCTGAAATTTAATGTTGGTGCTGAACTGCATACTGCAAAGATACATTTTTATACCTGTAACCAATGGCTGGGCGGGGTGGAGAAAGCCTGAACCGGCTCCTTGGTTTTGGGGGCACCCGAGGAGTTGGAAAGCCAGGAAAAATGGAAAAATACGATCCTTTGGCACGTTCCTTGTCATTAGTTACCTCCGTAGAATTTGTTAATTAAATCCGTTACTATTATGAAGAAGATATCATTTTTTATGCTGTTGATTGCCGCAACGGTTACGCTCTTTTCCTGCGAAAAAACGCGCGATGGATTGGGGCTGGATACCATCAATAATTCTGCCCGCACCGGCAAATGGGAAAATGTATACCACCAGGTATATATTGGCACCGCAGGAGAACCTGTTAGCTCTGTAAACCTTACCGAAGGGGCGGCTTACGCAAGGTTTCAGTCGGACAATAAAGTGCATTTCTATAACAGCGATGGGGTCGAAAATCCGGCAGAAGCCAAAACTTACTCCTTCCTCGACACTAAATCAATTATTTACGGCGGCGAGGAATATGGTATCCAGGAAAACCTGGCAGGTTCCTTTAGTAAGATGACCCTTCAGCGAAATACCGCCACGGGGCGCGAAGTATTTATTTTTGAGCGTTAGGCGAAATTATTATACCTTTATAGTATAGATGGTCGGGTTTTCCCGGCCATTTCTTTTTAAGAATTTATTTACAGGCGTTCTCTTTTTTTTAGATATCTTTAAAGTCTGCTGGCAAACGAATAGATAGATTGCAACAAACGAAAACTCTTTTAAGAAAACTAAAATATGGCGGATAATACATATGATGCTATTGTGATAGGCAGTGGCATTTCCGGGGGCTGGGCTGCGAAGGAGCTCACCGAAAAAGGTTTAAAAACGATTATGCTGGAAAGGGGCAGGGATATTAAACATGTACAGGACTACCCCAGCGCTAACAAGAATCCCTGGGATTTTCCTCACCGCGGCGGCCGAACGCAGCAAATGATTGAAGACTATCCCGTTTTAAAAAGAGATTACCCCTTGAACGAAACAAACCTCGATTTTTGGGTGAACGAAAAGGAATGTCCCTATACCGAGGTAAAGAGATTTGATTGGTACCGGGGTTACCATGTTGGCGGTCGTTCGCTGATGTGGGGCCGGCAGAGCTATCGCCACAGCGATATTGATTTTGAAGCCAATGCTAAGGAAGGGATTGCGGTAGACTGGCCAATCCGTTACAGCGATCTGGCACCCTGGTACAGTTATGTAGAAAAATTTGCGGGTATCAGCGGCGCTAATGAGGATTTCCCGGGATATCCCGATGGTGACCTGATGCCGGCGATACCTATGAATTGCGTGGAAAAAGATGCCGCCGACCGGATCAGAAAGCGCTATAACGGCACGCGCATTATAACCAATGCCCGCGTTGCCAATATTACAAAGCCCCTTGAAGGGCGAACTGCCTGCCAGTACCGTAATAAATGCTGGCTGGGCTGTCCGTTTGGGGCTTATTTCAGCACGCAGTCCTCTACCTTACCGGCGGCCGTAAAAACAGGCAATCTTACCCTGAGGCCTTTTTCTATTGTTACTAAAATAATCTATGATAAAGATACCCAAAAAGCGAAGGGCGTAGAGGTACTGGATGCAGAAACCAACCAGACCTACGAGTATTTTGCCAAAGTTATCTTTGTATGCGCCTCGGCTTTGAACTCTACCTGGGTACTCATGAACTCGGCTACCGATATCTGGGCCGATGGACTGGGAAGCAGCAGTGGCGAACTGGGACATAACCTGATGGACCATCATTTTCGCTGTGGAGCCAGTGGAAAAGTGGAGGGGTATGAAGACAAATATTATTTTGGCCGCAGGCCTGGCGGAATATATATTCCAAGGTTTCGCAATATTGGAAACGACAAACGCGATTACCTCCGCGGCTTCGGGTACCAGGGGGGCGCAGGCAGGGAGGGATGGCAGCGATTTATTGCAGAATTCAGCGTGGGGGCAGAATTAAAAGAAGCGCTTTGTGAGCCGGGATCCTGGACCATGGGCCTGGGCGCTTTTGGCGAAATGCTTCCTTACCATGATAATAAAATAACGCTGGATAAAACCGTAAAAGATAAATGGGGGCTTCCTGTGCTGGCCATTGATGCCGAAATTAAAGAAAATGAGAGGAAGATGCGCCACGATATGATGAACGATGGCGCCGAAATACTGGAAGCTGCCGGCCTGAAAGATGTGCATACCTATGATGCTGAATACGGATTTGGCCAGGGTATACATGAAATGGGTACAGCGCGTATGGGTCGCGATCCTAAAACATCGGTACTCAATGGCAATAACCAGGTATGGGACTGTAAAAATGTATTTGTAACTGATGGGGCCTGCATGACCAGCGCAGCCTGCGTAAATCCTTCGCTTACCTACATGGCACTCACCGCCAGGGCAGCGGATTTTGCCCTGAGCGAACTGAAGAAAGGCAACCTTTAACAATTTGTTTGAGCCGGGGATGGTAACCTCCCCGGCCCCGGCCAAAAAGCAACATTATGAACAGAAGAAAAGCAGTGCAGCGCGTAGCACTAATATTAGGAGGCTCGGTTCTTGGAGCCGAATTGTTTATTCAAACCGGATGTAAATCGCCATCGGAGAAAGGGACAACAGATGCCGTTGCAAAAGCGTTGCCCGATTTTTTTACAAAAGATGAAATAGCCTATCTTGATGAAATAGCCGAAACTATTCTGCCCCGCACCACTACGCCGGGTGCAAAAGATGCTAAGGTGGGCGAATTTATGAATGTAATGGTGCGCGATTGTTATACGCCCGATGATCAGGCCATTTTTAAAGCCGGTATAGAAAATGTAGAAAAACAAAGCAAGGAAAAATACGCTAACGGGTTTATGCAGATAACCCCCGACCAACGCAAGGAATTACTGACTGCCCTGGATAAGGAAGCAAAGGAATATTCCAAAACGCCGGAGTACCAGGCTAAGAGAGAAACACTGGCTCATGAAGAAGCTGTTAAGGATTCGATAGAAGAAGGCAAATACAATTTCGGGTACCAGAAAAAAGGTATGCCTAAACACTATTTTAGCCTGATGAAAGAGCTTACCCTGCTGGGCTTCTTCACCTCCGAGCCAGGAGCAACCAAGGCTTTGAGATACTCGGCGGTACCCGGGAAATACGATCCATGCATGCCTTATGCAAAAGGCGATAAAGCATGGGCTACATAAATTGAATGGCAGAAACCTTATAACTTTGCTCTTAAAGCAGTTATCATAGATGGCCATTCCGAAAAATATTTTCCAGACTTTTAAAACATCCAGACTTCCTTTTATTACCAGGTTTTATATCCGCCGCTTGCAAAGGCAAAACCCGGGATGGGATTACCAGTTTTATGATGATGAAAGAATAGGGCAATTCTTCGCCAAAGAATTTCCTCCGGCCTATTTAAGCGCTTATGAAAGCCTTACCATCGGCGCAGCCAAAGCCGATTTTTTCCGCTACGCTGTATTGTATAAATACGGAGGAGTATACCTCGATATAGACGGCTATGCGCGTAAACCGCTGGATCAATTTATTTTACCCGATGACGAGGCCGTGATAAGCTATGAGGGCAACCCGGGACTTTATTGCCAATGGGCGCTGATCTTTAATAAGGAACACCCTTTTTTAAAACGTACACTTGAAAATGTGCTCAACAATATCCGGGAACATCGCTATCCGCACGATGTTCACGCCACAACCGGTCCAACTGCTTACACCCGTTCCATTAATGAAATCATGAACGAGCAACCCGGGGTTGGTTACAGGGTGATGGGAGTAGATTTTGAGGGTCGGCTAAGTCCCAAATACCTGCTATCCAAATTATCGCTCTATAAAAGCCGGTCGGCGCACTGGCGAAAGGAGCAGGCTACAAAAGATATTATCAAAAGCACAAAATAGTTTTCCGTTTTATCAGGCTTTAATTCACCGGGCATTTTTCATGGTAGTTCACCAGCTCTATTGGAGTGGCTGCTATTTCGTAACCGGCATAGTAACCGATAATTTCGTCGAGGATGGCCTCTATTTCATCGGGGTTATTAAGGGTAACCAGCTTGCTGCGGTATTCTTTGATATTGGGCAATCCTTTTAAATAGTTGGCATAGTGCCTGCGCATTTCGTTAATGCCCACAATTGGCCCCTTCCATTCGAGGCTTTTGCGCAAATGTTTTCTTACCACATTTACCCGCTCTTCCACGGTAGGCGACGCCAGCAACTCGCCGGTTTCGTAAAAATGTTTGATTTCCCGGAATATCCAGGGATACCCGATAGCGGCCCGCCCAATCATAATGCCATCCACGCCATACCTGTTCTTGTACTCCACCGCTTTATGCGGACTATCAATATCTCCGTTCCCAAAAATGGGAATATGAATGCGTGGATTATTTTTCACCTTGCCGATCAAAGTCCAGTCCGCCTCGCCCTTGTACATCTGGCAGCGGGTGCGGCCGTGTATAGCCAGCGCCTTAATGCCCACATCCTGCAAACGTTCTGCCACTTCTTCAATATTCAGCATACTGTCGTCCCACCCCAGCCTGGTTTTTACGGTAACGGGCAGGGAAGTGCTTTTTACAACGGCTTCTGTTAACCTCACCATTAAATCAACGTCTTTTAATACGCCGGCACCGGCGCCTTTCAGCGCTACTTTTTTTACGGGGCAGCCGAAATTAATATCCAGCAGGTCGGGTTGCGTAACGTCTACTATTTTGGCGGCAAGAGAAAGGCTTTCCTCATCGCCGCCGAAGATTTGAATGCCGATGGGACGTTCGTAGTCGAAAATATCCAGCTTGCGGCGGCTTTTGATGGCATCGCGAATCAACCCTTCGCTGCTGATGAATTCGGTGTACATCAGGTCGGCGCCATTGTCTTTACAAACCGCCCTGAACGGGGGATCGCTTACATCTTCCATTGGCGCCAGTAATAAGGGAAAATCTTCCCGCTCACCTGCCGGAGAACTTCTTAAAATATCCTGTATGGTTGTGTTCGATGCCATATAACCGGAACGATAAACGGTGCGACGCAAATACGATGAGATCTGCACTACCGCCTGGTTCATCATTAATTAAATCAAAAACAAGAAACTTTAGCCCTATTTTTGAGCCTGCAAAAATACGCACTATTTTTTAGAATGATGACAAACAATCCCGACAGTAATTTATTTAACAGGAGCCAGGGCAATTGGAGCGACAAAAATATGTCGTACCTGGCGGGCTTTTTTATGCTGGTGGCTTTTGCCATAGGTGGAAATTTTATCGGTTTGCTCATTGCTATTCCTATTATAGCGGCTACGAGCGGCCAGTCTTTTCTTTTTATTACGCAAAATCTGCAGGAGCTTATGCGGGATCCCGGATTTTTGAGGGAAATGCAGATTATGCAAACCCTGGCGGCGGTTTTCGGGTTTCTGGTGCCTACTATTTTCACCGCATCCCGGCTGAGCCGCCATCCTTTAACGCTCACGGGTTTTAAAGGGCTGACTACGGGTAAACAGGTTTTGTTAACGGTATTGATTATTGCAACGGGGCTGGCGCTGAGCAGTGCGCTGGGTTATTTTACCTATAAGCTTCCTTTTCCGGTAGATTGGCGGATCAAATTCGACCGGATGGAAAATACCTATGCCGAGGCTGCGGCGGGGTTGGTGAGCCTGGACTCGATTCCCAATTTGCTGATATCTGTTTTTGTGCTGGCAGTGGTGCCGGCCATTTGTGAGGAAGCTTTCTTCCGCGGCGGGCTTCAAAACTATCTTTACCGGCATACGGGCCGGTTATGGTTGAGCGTGATTGTGGTGAGCGTTATTTTTAGTGCGGTGCATTTTTCGGTGTATGGATTTTTGTCGCGGGTGGCATTGGGCATTATACTCGGTCTTTTGTATCAATACAGCGGCAGGTTATGGTTGAGCATTCTGGCGCATTTTATTAACAATGCGGCGGCCGTGCTCATGATGTATGTTCAACAATCCAATGGTAAATCGATACAGGATATATTGAGCGAACGCGATGGCAGCTACCTGGGATTTCTTGTAATTCCGCTGGTAATGATGCTGTTTGTGCAGTTTCGAAAACAAACCACAACTGTTGCCAATGGCGTTTAACAGAGCCACTTTTCGCACAAGAGCATGGACTGCCCTGGTATTTGTGGCAGTAATGATGTTTGGGCTGCTGTACAGCGCCTGGAGTTCGCTGATTCTTATTTCGGTGATTTATTTTGGTTGCTGGTGGGAGTATTGCCGGCTGGTGGAAAAGATCAACGGAATTACTATACACCCTTATACAAAGTTGGGAGGCGCTTTATTGGGCTATCACCTGTTGCTTTTGCTTTCGGGAAAATATTTCGTTTTGGGAGGCTATAATCTGCGGGATAATTTTTCACTTCCGTTTCTTATAGCCGGTATTGTTTTGTTGCTTTGGGGAATTTTTCGTACCGCTGTTATTTCAAAAAAAACCTTGTTATGGCTGCTGGTCGGGCTGGTGTACACGGCGCTTCCGGCGGGGTGTTTGGCCAACCTTTATTTTTCCAACACGCATTTTGGGAATAAGCTGGTACTGTACATAATTGGCAGTGTATGGATAAACGATACCATGGCCTACCTGGCAGGTTCGGCTATTGGTAAAACACCGTTTAGTAAAATTTCGCCGAAGAAAACCTGGGAGGGAACCCTCAGCGGTGTTGTGCTGAGTGCTGCGCTGACCTGGTTGTTGTTTTCGCTTATTTTTTTACAGAAGGTGGAATGGAGTATCGCTGTTCCCGGAATGGTTATAAGCCTGGTTGCGGCTGTGGCTGGTACTTTTGGCGACCTGTGGGAGTCGAAATTAAAGCGCATGGCAGGGGTAAAAGACAGCGGCCGGATTATGCCGGGACATGGGGGTTTTCTGGACAGGTTCGACTCGGTGTTGTTTGCTGCACCGGTGGTGTGGCTTTGCGTACGCGCATTCATTAGATAAAATTTAGCTTGCCCGGGAATAACAAGGATTCGATGGGGATATTTTTTGTTTTTTTATCTTGCTCGTATTAACTTAGCTCTGTTAACCAATGAATACCCGGCTATTATACCAGATTGCGCTTACGCTTATTCCCCATATTGGTTGTGTGCAGGCGCGCAACCTTCTCGAACACCTCGAACCGGAAGAGATTTTTAAAGCCAAAAAATCGACCCTCGAAAGAATAGAAGGCCTGGGAACCATACGTGCCCACAGCATAAAAAATTTTACCGGTTTTAAAAGGGTGGAAGAAGAAATAGCTTTTATAGAACGCTATAAAATACAACCTTTGTTTATAGGGGATGAGGGCTATCCCCAACGACTGCTCCATTGCTACGATGCGCCGGTTATGCTGTATTATCGCGGGAATACTAATTTAAACCAGTCGAAAATAGTGGCCATAGTTGGTTCCAGAACGCATACCGAGTATGGAAAAATGGTTGCGGAATCATTTATCGAAAACCTTGCGGTCGCCGATGTGCTGGTGATCAGCGGACTGGCTTTTGGTATAGATGCTATTGTGCATAAGGCTTCGCTAAAAAATCATATTGCCACCGTTGGCGTATTGGCACACGGACTGGATAAACTTTATCCATCGGCCCATTCGGGTATAGCCAGGGATATGGTGGGACATGGCGGATTGCTTACCGAGTTCATCACTCAAACAAAGCCCGACAGGCACAATTTTCCCAGTCGTAACCGTATCGTAGCGGGCATGAGCGATGCCACCCTGGTGGTGGAAACAGATATCAAGGGAGGCAGTATGATAACGGCCGAACTGGCCAATGGCTATAACCGGGATGTATTTGCTTTCCCGGGAAAAACCACCGATAAAAAAAGCGCGGGCTGTAATTATCTCATTAAAAATAATAAGGCCATTTTACTCACCGATGCGCAGCAGTTCCTCGAAACCATGGGTTGGGTATCCACCAATAAAACGCGCAAAAAGAAAACCCGGGAGCTGTTTATTACGCTTACGCCCGAAGAAAAAATAATCGTCAGCCTTTTGCAACAGAAAGAACCGGTTGGGATAGATGAGCTCAACCTCCTCAGCGGATTGAGCAGCAGCGCTGTGGCTGCTTCTGTATTAAATCTGGAAATGCAAAATGTAGTTGTTGCGTTACCGGGAAAGCAATACAGGTTGCTGTGATAAGTGCTAACAGCTATGGGGGAGAAAAACAAAAGCCGCCCCTTGTTGGAACGGCTCCTATTATCTTTTCAAAAGGTTTAATAGTCAGGTCTTTGCTAAATCGCTTCGGACCGTATATGATCGGTTTTCATATTAGCGTAATCTTCTACTTCATCTGCGGCATCTTCAAATTTACCTGCAAGGTTGTCAACAAAATCGGCAAACTGGTTTTTCAGGTCATTGCCTTTATCACTGATTCTTCTTCTCGTATAAGTTCCTTTATCCGGTGCATACAAGATACCCACGATTAGTCCCAATGCGAAACCTGTAAGTAGTTTATTCATATTAAGTGGTTTTATCAGTTATTTAATACTTCAAATATAAGACAGCAAATTATTTGCCAAAAACAAAACTGTTAAAAAATGTCCTGATAAATAAATTAATCCCTGTAGGCTCTGCCCGTAAGCGATAAGAAAAGTCCTTCCAGTCCATCCTCCCCGTGCAGCACCAATAAATTCTCAAGGCTGTCTTTTACAATAACCGAACCCTGGTCAAAGAGGGCTACGGTATTGCAGAGATCTTCTGCTTCGCCCAACTGGTGCGATGTATATACCAGGGTTGTTCCTTCCTTATTAATCTTTTTCAGAAAGGAGATGATGGCATTTCTCGATTGTACGTCTACGCCCACCGTGGGCTCGTCTAAAAATAGTATGCGGGGCTGGTTCATTACGCCGATGGCTAAATTAACCCGGCGTTTCATACCGCCCGAAAATTTTTTAACGGGTTGATCGGCCACTTGTCCTAAGCCCATAATGTTGAGCAGGTCGCTGGTGCGTAGCTTTATCTCATCGGTATTTAATCCGTACCAGGCGCCAAAAAAAGCCATGTTTTCGCGCGGGCTTAGCTCTTCATAAAAAGAGAAGTCCTGGGGTACGAGGCCGATGATTTTGTTTACTTCTTTTTTCGCGTTTTTTACTTCCCGGTCGAAAACTTTCACGCTTCCATGCTCATAGGGAAGCAGGCCGGTAATAAGGCTCATGAGTGTTGTTTTCCCCGCACCGTTGGGACCAAAAATGCCGAAGCGTTCTCCGGCGCCAATAGTGAGGTTTAAGTTGGTGATCAGCGAGGCCTGATCTTTATACTTAAAAGAAAGTTGTTCCACGCTTACTGCATCCATGGTTACGAAAGTATTGAAAAATAGTTCAGGAAATCCGGCTCCATGCAGGGGGTTGGGGCATTTTTACCCCGGCAGGCACCGTATGCCACCTTTTGGGGAAAGCTATTTCGCTTTTTTCACCGCCTCCCTTAAAGCCCGGAAAGCTTTTTTTTCCAGTTCCGAAATCTGTATCAGGCGATCGCCCATGTCGTCGTAATCGGCCTTTGTGCCCAGCCTTCCTTTATAAATACCCGATGCCTGTATAGCGGCATCGCGCCATTTGTCGCCGGTTGCCGTTATCTGTTTCGATACATCGAGTAGTTCGTCGATGGGAAGGTAAGCGTGCGCTTGCTGAAGAAAAGCGCCATAAATAAAACGGAATCCGCCGCCGCCTGTACCAATTTCTTCCTGCATACGTACCAGTTGCGCCAGGTAGGTCCGCGCTTTATCATCGCCTAATTTTGTTTTCCAATTTTTTATCTGGCGACCCGTATAAGCAATGCCTTTGGCTCCTCCGAAGGAACCCGGTATCATCAGCATATCCCGGCAGTTTCGTTTAATACCGGTAATGATTCCCTTTCGCATTTGCTCGTCTGAAGGCTCGGTCAGGTTATCCCCCGGATAGTACATTTGTCCGCGTGGTGCAAAAGCGCCACGGGCAAAGCGTACCCGCGAGAGTTCATAACTGTTCATGGTTACCAGTTCTTCCATAATGGGGTCGCTGATAAAGTAGTTGTCATTTTCCTTTTTTACTACAATGAGGTTGTGGGCATTGAAATGAAAACGGTATTCTTTAGGGAAATAAGTAAGGTAGAAAACGCCTACCTGACAGGCAGTGGGTTTGCCGGCTGCCAGCCGCTCATCCAGCTCGCGCATAGCTTTTTCCTGGGAGCTGTATTTCCTGCGGGTAACGGCCACGCCGAGAGCGGTGCAGGTTCGCTTAAAAATAAGGCCTGGCATAGTGCGGAAAGAAATGGCAGGTCCTCCGTTCACTTTCATAAACGGCAGTTGTATATAAAACAAACCCGATCCCATGCCAAAAGCCAGCGGTTCGGTAATTTTTGTAATGCCGTAATGATGAAGGAGCGCCGTGGTAACGCCGTTTTCGCAATGTGCTGCCTGCAAATGGTTAAAGTGAGTATGTTCTGATCCCAAGTTATTTTATTTTTTGATGGAGGGGCAGCCAGCCTGCCTGCTATGAGAGGTGTTCTTAATTTTTTATGATTGGCCAAACGGATTTTTCAATTCTTCAACAGTTATTTCAAAAAGTTTCGCATATTGCTGAAGTTTATTCTGCGGCAGTTTATGAAACACTTTTGGATGTAAATGTTTTCGGATGGTCCACTTCCAAAATCCCGTATAGGCCGAAAGAATGGAAATGTCCATTATTTTCTTTTCCATGAAATACAGGATGGGGCTGGCTTCTCCGTTTACCACTTTTTGCCGGGCAATCTCTATTTTATGGTTCACTTCGTCCCAGGCTACCCTTAGCGCCTCAGATTTTACCTCCCAGCCGCTGCTTTGCCCTGTTTCATATTTGCCATCTTCGCCCACTACATAGGTCACTTCTTTGGCTATGCGTCCGAGGGCGCCGTCATCCTGTGGAATCTCATCCTTTTTCATACCCCAAATTTACACAGGCAAGCTAAGAAAAATAGCTGAAACCTCATTTCTTCAACCAGGTATTATTTACCCTGTTTTTGTCGGGCATTACCCTGTCGGGGTCTATCACCACTTCCGTCACTTCGGAGCTGGTAGGCGCGGTAAAAGTGTAGCTGCCACCCCGTTGCCATATTTCCACCGGCAGGCGTAAGGTTTGTTGCTGACCATTCGCTTCTTTTATCGTAAGGGTTACGGGCATGGGCATCTGCTCCAGGTTTTCGATGGTAATCTGGGCGCCATTGGCTGGTAAGCCATTTTTATAACTTACTGCTTTTACGCCCTGGTCTATCTTCCAGGTATTAAATACCCAGCCGCGCCAGAACCAGGCCAGGTCTTCACCGGCTACATTTTCCATGGTTCGGAAAAAATCCCAGGGTGCAGGATGTTTGTAGGCCCAACGATTGATGTATTCTTTAAAAGCCGCATCAAACCGGTCGGCACCCAGCACAGTATTTCTCAGTACATGCAGCATTTGGGCAGGCTTGTAATAGGCCGTAATGCCCAGACTCATTTGTTGTACCGCATCGGGGACGGTATTGAGGCCATCTATATTATCGTTAAAAAAAGCGGTTGCTCTTTCAATATTCGGCTTTCTGTCAAACTCGCCTTTGTTGAATGCCTCGGTAGAGAGGTCGTTGATAAATGTGTTGAAGCCCTCGTCCATCCAGGCATATTTTCTTTCGTTACTGCCTACGATCATGGGAAACCAGGTATGTCCAAACTCATGGTCGGTAACACCCCAAAGCCCTCTGCCTTTTGCCCGATAGCTGCAAAACACAATTCCGGGGTATTCCATGCCACCCACTATACCGGCTACATTTACGGCAGCAGGGTAGGGATATTCAAACCATTTCTGAGAATAATGTTCGATCGAGGCTTTGGTAAATTCGGTACTGCGTTGCCAGCCATCAGCAGTAGCCGACTCTACCGGGTAGGCGCTCAGGGCCACGCATTTTTTTCCGCCGGGTAAATTAATCTTTGCCCCGTCGAACACAAATGCCTTGGATGCAGCCCAGGCTACATCGCGGGTATTCTGCATTTTAAATTTCCAGGTTTTATAGGCAGCGGTAGCTTTTATACCGGCGTTTACCTCATCGGCGCTGCGGATAATAACCGTGCTCTCGCTCGTATGGGCATTGGCATAGCGTTTGGCTTCGGTGGGCGAGAGACACTCTGCCGGGTTGATCAGTTCGCCCGAACCTACCACAATCATATCGCCCGGAGCTTTTACCGAAAACTCTACATCACCGTATTCCAGGTAAAACTCGCCCTGGCCTACATAAGGCAGCACATTCCACCCCTGCAGGTCGTCGTACACACACATGCGGGGAAACCATTGCGCCACTTCATATATCCAGCCGTTTTTTGTTTGCAAACGGCCCATGCGATCGGTTCCGTAAGTAGGTATGGTAAAAGACCACTCGATCAGCAGTTTAACCTTTCCCGCGTTTTTAAGCGCATCCTGCAACCAAACCTGCATGCGGGTATCGGTAATGGTATATTCGGGCTTGTATTTTTTCCCATTGATGTCTATGGTGATGGATTTTATTACCTCGCCCTCGGTAAAACCAGCGTTAGCCCAGCGACCACCCGATGCCGTGGTGGTAGCTGTGCCCCGCGAGTCGCGGCGATAAATATTCTGATCGAGCTGCAGCCATAAAAACTTCAGGTTATCTGGACTGTTATTGGTGTATACCAGCTCCTGACTACCCGTAACGGTATGGGTGGCCGTATCTATGCTGCAATTTATTTTATAATCTGCCCGGTTTTGCCAGTATTGGGGACCCGGCTCGCCCGAAGCACTGCGGTACACCGACCCGGGGTAAGGATAAAAATTCGGATCGAACGCCTCCCGGGCATTGTAATTGGAAGTGGATTGAGCCATCGATACAAGGGATAACCCCAGCAGGGCACATCCCGTTAAGAAACTGTTCCTCATGTAAAAAACATTTTAGCCCTGAATGTACTGCAAATCGGGGCAATCACCCAACACCTGCCCAAAAAAATGATGAACGGCAAAACGGCGGTTTATCAGAACGATAATTCCAGTTTCCCTTTGGGGTATACCAGCTTATTGCTTTTTCGCTGCCGGTTGTAAATAAAGTGAACGATATTGACCTGATCGTCGAAAAGATCGTACAAAATCGTTTTTTCAATCAGAATATTACGTGGGTTAAACCCAGGGGCGCCTGCCACCGTATAAATAAAAACGGCTTCGTGGTCAATTTCCCAACCAAACAGCTGGAGGGGAAGAGCTTTGCCATTGTTTTTTATAGATAGATGGGTGGTGATGTATTTCGCAATAAGGGGGGTCATTTGTTCCCGCAAAGCGGGGTTTGCCAGGTCCACTTTTTGTTTGTATCGATTTCTAAGTACTTCTTCAAAATCATCGGTAAATATTTTGGTGCTGATCTCAATTCTTTTGCCCCGGGCATCGTACTCCATCTCGGTAGCGCTCACATGATAGGGGTGCGGGTTTGCTGTGACCAAACACATACTCAAAATCCAATAATGAATCCATAAAACTACCGGCATATACGGCGAAAATAGAAATTAAAAAGAATATTTAACGGAGGGGCAATGCCCGGACAGGAAGGCTTAATCTTTCCCAACTGGAGCCGGATGCAAGAAGAAATAAGCTATTAAAATGAAAAATAATTGTCTATTTATACAAAAATGTAAAAATAAGCATTGTGTATATTGTCTATTTTATATATATTTGTATAAATAAAGGAATTTATGAGTAATTCAAGACTTATTCCGGCCGAAAAAATTATGGAGCGTTTGCAATATGAAAACCCCTGGTGGATCACAAAGGAAATTCCTGTGTTGTATAAAGGAATGTCCAGACGTTTGTATTTTGATTTGTTTTATCCATTTGTAGCTGAAAGAGAAATACGCAGAGCTGTAGTCCTCATGGGGCCCCGTCGGGTAGGAAAGACAGTGATGATGTTTCATACTATTGATCGGTTGATAGCGGAAAAAATTAACCCGAAACAGATTTTTTTCGTAGGTATCGATAATCCTATTTACGTGAATCTGGGTTTACAGGAAATTCTTGAGTTGTGTAAAGAATCTGTGAAAGCAGCAAGTCTGGAAAATTGTTATGTCTTTTTTGATGAAATTCAGTACCTCAAAGATTGGGAGCGCCATTTGAAGGTTTTGGTGGATTCCTATCCCGGGACTAAGTTTATCGTGTCGGGTTCGGCGGCAGCAGCTTTAAAATGGCACAGCACAGAAAGTGGCGCAGGAAGGTTTACCGATTTTATGTTGCCGCCCCTCACCTTCCATGAATTCATTCATCTAAAAAACAAGCATCATCTCATTCAAAAAGGGAGTATTCAATATGGAGAAAAACAAATTCCATATAGCCTGCCATGGAATATAAACGAGTTAAACAATGAATTTTTGCATTATCTGAATTTTGGAGGGTACCCCGAAGTAGTATTATCGGAAAAAATTCAGAAGGATATGGGTCGGTATGTGAGAAACGATATAGTAGATAAGGTTTTGTTGCGGGATTTACCCAGTTTATACGGAATAAAAGACGTGCAGGAATTGAACCGGTTTTTCACCTATTTGGCTTATAATACCGGGAATGAATTTTCTTACGAAACCATGTCTAAAGAAAGCGGAATTCAAAAAGAAACGCTGAAAAGATATTTGGAATACCTGGAAGCCGCTTTTTTAATCAAAGTGCTCAATAAAGTAGATATAACTGCCAAAAGATTAAAACGTGTGACAAGTTTCAAAGTATATTTAACCAATTCCTCGCTTAGAACGGCCTTATTCTCACCGGTCAAAATAACCGACAACGAAATGGGCAATATGGTAGAAACAGCCATTCTATCGCAATGGATGCATCGTGAAAATTTGGATCTCGCCTACGCCCGTTGGAAAGAAGGGCGTTTTGAAGGAGAAGTAGACCTGGTTTTGGTGGATGATAAAAAGTTTAAACCTTTTTGGGCAGTAGAAATAAAATGGAGTAACCGCTTTTTTGACCTGCCGGGAGACCTGACCAGTTTGATACAGTTTTGTAAATCAAATCAGTTAAAAAATGCCCTGGTAACCACAATAGATAAACAAGATACAAAAACAGCAGGCAATATTTATTTCACTTTTGTCCCCGCATCCGTGTATGCATACAATGTTGGAGAGCAAACGTTAAAAAGGAAACCCACAAGTTACTAAAATGGGGTTTTGATTCGCAGTAAGTAACCGGCACATACGCTTATCGGCACGATTTTATTATCTTGCGCGAAATGTCGCAGGAAAAAAAACTATTTTTCGATAGTTCTAAGTTGAAGCGTGTATTTCAATATGCGGCGCCCTATAAAGCTAAGTTTTACTGGTCGGTTGCGCTTGCCCTTTTACTGGCAGCCATTACACCCGTGCGGCCGATGCTTGTTCAGCTAACGGTGGACAAATACATTACGCACTCTCTCCCCAAAATGGTCGTGTATATCACTCTTATCCAAATCGGGATCATCCTCGTAGAAACACTGATGCGTTTTGTATTTTCCTTTACCACTGCATGGCTGGGACAGGCAGTGGTAAGAGATATACGCGTAAAAGTGTACAAGAAAATATTGGGACTCAACCTGCGGCAGTTCGACAAAACGCCTATCGGAACCCTCACCACCCGCACCATCAACGATATTGAATCGATTAACGAAATTTTTTCCGACGGACTGATTCCCATCATTGCAGATCTTTTGTCGATCGTTTGCGTGCTGACTTATATGTTTTGGGTAGACTGGCAGCTCACCCTTATTGCGTTGATTCCTTTCCCGATCATGATGGTAGCTACTTACTATTTCAAGGAGAGCATCAACAAATCTTTCTTTAAAGTACGGAATGCAGTGGCTTCTTTGAACGCCTATGCGCAGGAACACCTGTCGGGCATGAGCGTGGTGCAGGCTTTTGCTGCCGAACGCAACGAGTTCAATAAGTTCAAAGCCATCAACAAGCAGCACCGCAATGCCAATATCAGGGCTATTTTTGCCTATTCCGTTTTTTTTCCCGTTATCGAAATTGTGCTGGCTTTGTCCATAGGCCTGGTCGTATGGTACGCTGCAAAGGAGTCTCTTAACCTGCAGCAAAGTCAGCAGGGCATTATCGTTTCGTTTATTCTTTGCCTGAACCTGCTGTTCCGCCCCCTGCGCATGATTGCCGACAAATTTAACACAGTGCAAATGGGTATTATTGCCAGCGACAGGGTGTTTACGGTGCTCGACAATGAAGATGAAGAAAAAGTGCCGGCAGGCGGATACCTGCAACCGGCCGGACGAATAAAAGGGAGAATTGATTTTAAAAACGTAAGCTTTGCTTATGTAGATAATCATTGGGTGCTGAAAGACGTGAATTTTGAAATAGAGCGCGGCCAGACCATCGCCATTGTAGGACATACAGGCAGCGGAAAAACAACCATTATCAACCTCATCAACCGGTTCTATAATATTCAGCAGGGAGCGATAGAAATAGATGGAATGGACATCCGGAAATTGCCGCCCGAATACCTGCGGGAAAATATCGGTGTAGTGTTACAGGACGTTTTCTTGTTTTCGGGTACTATTATGGACAATATAACCCTGAGAAATCCTGATATTTCGCAGGAGCAGGT
>JBEBUZ010000050.1:0-25820 GCA_040393015.1 Paraniabella yanshanensis | reverse complement strand
CAAAAGCCCCCGCCGAAGCGAAGGCTTTTTGAATGCTGTAGGGGGAGGAGTCGAACCTCCACGAGGCGGTTAGCATCAACACAAAGTTCAGTGGTCAATCCTGGTCGGCCTGACGGTCGGCTCTATGTTGCGTTTATCCCGGGTTCCTCACCCTCGAGACAAGAGGGCATGTCTGCCAAAAGTTTCATCACCCCACAATTTTTAAGATCTTTGCCAGTATGAATGGCTTTGATAGAACAAAAGTAAAGAGAAAGGAGTATTTGTTCCAAATATTTTAATTATTATTTTTAAAATATAGATAAAATTCAGTAAATTTATTGTTTTGCTAAATATTTTCAAATTTAAACTGCTTTAAATGAATTCTAAATTAAATCTTGATAAGCTGGATTTACAGATCATCGAGCACATGATGGAGGACGCAGAAATTTCTTATGCCGACCTGGGTAAGAAATTATTTGTATCCGGAGGAACCATTCATGTTCGTATTAAGAAATTGCAAAAGGATGGGGTGGTTAAGGGTACAAGACTGAACCCCGATCTGAAATTACTGGGTTATGATGTAATCGCTTTTATTGGTATTTATTTGAAAGAAAGTTCTTTATATGATTCGGTTGCCAAGGAATTGCATAAAATAAAGGAAATCGTACGTCTCAATTATACAACGGGCAATTACAGCATGTTTGCCGAAATTATTTGCAAGGATATTTCTGAATTGCGTGATGTGCTTCACGAAAAATTGCAGAAAATAAAAGGAATAGAACGCACGGAGACGTTTATATCTCTCGAAGAAAGCTTTGCCAGGAGTGTTAAGATATTAGATCAGTAACCGGGGTTCAGGATTCTATCATCCTCAGGAACTCCGCTTCGCTGATGATTTTTACGGTATTTAGTTTTTTTGCTTTATCTAATTTGCTGCCGGCGTCTTCGCCCACCCCCAGGTAATTGAGCTTTGCGCTTACACCGCTCAGTATTTTTCCGCCTTTGGCTTCGGCCATAGCTTCGGCTTCGCTGCGTTTGAGGGTGGGTAGGGTACCTGTAAATAAAAATGTTTCGCCGTTCAGTGTACCACCGGTGGGCAGGTTTTTTTTTGTGTTCAGCATTTGCAGCCCGTGTGCTTCCAATTCCTCCAGCATCGCCATATTATTATCGTCGCTGAAAAAGTGAACGATACTGCCGGCTACTTTGGGACCCACGTCGTCGAGCGTTTGTAAATCTTCCTGTGAAAATGTTTTCAAATCCCTGAGATGGTCTATTTTTTGAGCCAATACTTTGGCCGTCGTTTCTCCTACAAACCGGATGCCCAGTGCAAAAATCAGCCGGTGAAGGGCCTGCTGTTTGCTTTGTTCGATCGCTTCTTTCAGCTTTTCGATGGATTTAGCGCCGAAACCCTCGAGTTGGGCGATCGTTTCAAAATCGAGTTTATAAATACCCGGGATATCTTTAAGTAGTCCTAATTCGTAAAATTTGCGGATATTGGCTTCGCCGAGGCCTTTTATATCCAAAGCATTTTTACTTACAAAATGAATCATTCGTTCCACCACCTGCGCCGGGCATTCTAAATTAATGCAACGCCATACCGCTTCTTCTTCCTCTTTAAATAATCGGCTGTTACAAGCCGGGCATTCCTGGGGAAATATTATTTTTTGTTCAGTGCCGGTACGTAGCTCTGTTAAGGATTTTACGATATAGGGTATTACATCGCCCGCCCTTTCGACTAATACGGTGTCGCCCAGCATCAGGTTTTTTTCCTTTATTACGTCTTCGTTAAAAAGTGAAATGGAACTTACTGTTACGCCGCCTATACTAACAGGTTCAATTTTAGCAACCGGTGTAACAGAGCCGGTACGCCCAACCTGGAACTCTACATTGAATAGCTTGCTGGTACCCTGCCTTGCTTTGAATTTAAAAGCCATGGCCCAGCGAGGGTGGTGCGAAGTCATACCCAGGCGATCCTGTAGATCTATGTCATTAACTTTAATAACCATACCATCAATTTCGTAAGGCAGACCATCGCGCTTCTCCTCAAACTCCAGACAGTAAGCAATTACTGCTTCAATGCCTTCAAAGACCTGCATTTCCTTTACCGGACTTCTGAAGCCCAGTTCCCATAAAAGTTTCAATGAACCGGCATGGGTTTTTAAAGCTTCCGGTATTTCTTTATCAGGTAATAAAGTGTAATCGCTGATATGATAAACGAAGGCTTCCAGATTTCTTCTTCTTACTTCCGAGGGGTCCTTAATACGCAGAGTACCCGCTGCCGCGTTTCGGGGGTTGGCTAAAGGGGGGAGCCCTTTTTCTGTGAGACCCTCGTTGTATTGCTTAAAGCTATTTTTATTCATGAGAACCTCTCCGCGTATTTCTACCTGTTGCAGGCCATAATCACTGAACCTGGCGGATAAAGGAAGACTGCGAATTTGTTTTATATTCGTGGTAACATCATCGCCCGCCACACCGTTTCCTCTCGTGGCGCCCCGCACCAGGAAATCATTTTCATAAATAAGAGAAATACTGCCGCCATCAAACTTTGGTTCTACACAATAGGTTATTTTTTCTAAGCCCGATAATTGCCTCGCTTTACGGTCGAAATCTTTCAGGTCCTCCTCGTTGTACGAATTGTCGAGTGAAAGCATCGGTACCAGGTGCTGCACGGTTGTAAAGTTTCCGCTGAGCTCTTTACCCACTCGCTGGGTGGGCGAGTCCTTTGTAATCCAATCCGGGTGCTGCTTCTCGGTTCTTTCCAGCAATTTAAATAGTTGGTCGTATTCGGTATCCGCGATGAAGGGGTCGGTCTGGATATAGTAACGGTATTCGTGAAATCGCAGCACATTTCTCAACTTTTCGGTTTCGTCGGGCGAGGTAAGTATCTCCGGTGTTGTCTTCAGCAAAGACTGCGTAAGATCCTGCAATAATAATATGGTTTCTTTTTTGTACATGATTTCGGCCTGAAAATAATGCCAAAGTAAAGTTTTTTTTACCGCAGTTGGGTGGTTGAGTTTACTTTACAATAATTACACCTCCCCGAGGTGTAGGATTGCCGGTTTTTCCGCCGAATTTCCGGGGATAATAAGAAAAAGTGAGCATGAAATATTGCTGCAGACCGTTGCTGATCGTGGTGGATGCCGAATTCTCCCTTACAAAATTGACTATATTTTTGTTTTGTTTTAGAAGGTCGAAGGCCGAAAATTTCAACTCGGCTTTTTGCTGCATAAAGCGATAAGTAGTGGTAATATTCCAGATACCCGCCTGTATAGCGTTCCCGTTGGCGGCAATATTTTTCTGATGATTCAGAGATGTATTGAAACTAAGGGTTTTGGTAATAAAATAGTTGATATTACCCTCCGTTGAAAAATTGCGGATAACCGAGGCGGTAGGGTTTGAGCCTGATTGCTCGCTGGTATTGGTACCGATAGTTTCCCCAATCGATATATTGAATTTGTCGAGGAGGCTGTAGGTGGCACTAAGATTATTGGATAACGAATTATTTCTCGACACCGAAGGGATATGATTGATATATCCCGGCCGTTTATTGGCGGATAAATTGCTGCGGTAGTTAAAAGAAAGAGAATTGGTTTTATTCAGGTTAGTAGAAAACCGGGCATTGAAATTCCCGCTGATGGTGTGTTGGTTTTTTACGTTCAACAAATAACGTACGCTTCGGTTGGTTCCGTCGTACACCACATTGTCGCTGATGGCGTCGGAAATATGATTTACCGAAATGCCCAGGCTGGCGCTGTAATTGCTTTTCGTATTCATTTTTGCTCTTGATAGCTCTATATTGCTGTTCAGGTAACGGGCGGTAGGGGCTTTCAGATCCGGATTTCCCACCATGATAGAGTATCGGTTGGTACTGTCTACAATAGGATATAACTGGTCGATAGATGGCGGCGTTAATTGTATGTTCGACCACATATAGGCATTGATGCGGTAGGCATTGTTTTTAGTAAAACCGTAATTTGCGTTGAGACTTGGGGTAAAACTGCTGAAATGTCTTTCTATATTCCTGATCAGAAAGCTCGATTCGTTTTTCTGACTCAGAAACTGTTGTTTCAGCTCCAGGCCGGCCGAAAACCAATAGCTATACTTTTCCCATACCGATTTATTGATAGACTTTCTAAGACTGAGCCCCGGTTTATAACTGAAATTGGTCAGCATATTATCGTTGGTCAGTAAGTCGTTCTGGTAATATTGATTATTATCGGGGTTAAGGTCGGCCACTGCGGTATTTCTTTCGTCCCGGTTGATGCTAATTTCGTTCAGCAAGGCCATATCTATATTGAAAAAATTGTAAATACCAAATATCAGGTTTTTAAAACCCTCGTATTGGAAGTTCAGACTGGCATAATAGCCGGTGTTGTTGTTGAGGTATTTCCGGTCTATCTTATCAGAACTGATGGTGTCGATATAAGAAGTGAAATTACTGACGGTGTGGCTGTTGCTATTGCCTTTGTTGTGTCCGGCATTAAAGAATACCATGAAATTTTCGCGGGGATCTTTTAGCTGGCCGGCATCATTCGAGCGAATAAAGCCGAACAGGTTGAAATTGTCGTTGGTGGAAGTAGATTTATGGGTGTTAAGGCTTTGGCTCGTAACCAGGTTGTCCTGCGAAGCTTCTGTTTGGGAAGTGCTTTGATTGTTGCTGAACTGGTTGTTGTAGGTGGCGGTGATATTAACAAAATTGCCAAACTGCTTCCGGTTTTCGTACAGGAATTTGGCATTGTTGCCGGTAGAGCTATTGATACCAATGTTTTCTCCGGTATTGGTAACCTTGTAGGTTTTGTTGTCGCGGATAACATTTTGAATATTGGTAGTGGCGGAGTTAACATTTGTTAAAAGGTTGAGATAACCATAATCGGTAGATAGCCGGTTATAGAACTGGGAATTATCGGCATCTGAAAAACTGTGTTGCATTTTTAAATTCGCATAGGTCCTTCTTGTAATGCCATTGGCGGCGCCTCCTCTTCCGGCGAAGAACATCCGGAAATTGGATTTAAAAGTGTTTTCGAGAAAGGCGTTTTCGCCGGTACCCTCTTCTTTATTAATATTGTTGATACCTGCGGCAATACCCAGTTGCGTGCGTTTATTATAGGCCTGTATCACACCGTCGCCGGTATACCTGTCATCCGTTCCGTACCCGGCTCCTACCTTACCAAATATTCCTTTATTCTTATCTTCTTTGAGTTTTATATTCATCGTATACAACGAGTCGGCCCGCTCGTCCATGGCCTGTACTTTGTTGTAATCCTTCTCCTGGTAAATCTGTATTTTTTCTATCGCATTCTTCGGAAGATTTTGGGTAGCCGTTTGTGTGGAGCCACCAAAAAAAGGCTTGCCGCCAACATATACTTTGTCTATCTTTCTTCCGTTCATCGTAATGGTTCCGTCCGACCAAACCGTGAGACCCGGTGTTCGCATCAGCATGTCCTCCACCACAGCGTTCGAGTCGAGCCGGAACGCATCCGGGTTAATTTCGAGGGTATCGCCATTCATCCGGATGGGTTGCACCGCCCGGATAGTCACTTCCTCCAACTCATTGTCGGCTTTGGGTCGAAGCGATATTTTGCGGAAATCCATGACCAGCACAGTGCTGTCCAGTAAAAAACTTTTCACCAGCGATTGATAGCCGGTATGAGAAATAATAAAATAGAGCGGTGTTTTTACCGGAAGGTTTTTAATGTCAAACTCTCCGGATGTATTGCTTAGTTGAAAGTCGACAACACTGGAGTCGGCATTTTTAAAAACCGATATGGAAGCCGATTGCAAGGCATAATCGTTCAGAGAGTCGTATATAACCCCTTTTATACCGCCGATATTTTTTTGAGCCGATAAGACAGCGGGAAGGGTAAATGTCAACAAAAACAAAAAGATTCTCATGGGGCGGTACCGGGATGGTTTACTTTTAACTGAATAATAATGGGGTTGTCGAACTTGTTGTAATTTTTCAATAATTCTTTGACTTCGTCGGGAAAATCTTCCCCTTTGGCGAGTATCTTGTCCCTCTCTCTTAGTAATTCCGTGGAGGATATTCTCGTATACACATGGTTTTTATCCTGGCGATCAATTCTTGAAAAAACCGCAGGGGGCAGGAAGTAAACTGTACTGTCGGTAGTGATTTTCGAAAGATCAATCAGCTTGTTATCGGTATTATTGAACAATAAACTTTTACTGGCATAAGAAAGCCGGTTAAAGGAAAAAAACAAGAGATCCTGGTGTTCCATTATACTGGAATAGGTAGAAATCACCTTATTATTCTTATTCCGGGCCGCATTGTATTCGATATTACTTTTATATAAAGTATTCAGAAAATCGCCGGACATACTCTGGTCGGCGGGGAAAACAAAACGGTATTGGACAAACAAAGAATCTTTGGTGAGCTTGTAAATAGTGTTGTCGAATTCTTTTTGAACCAGGAAGCCTGTCCCGTCAGGTATGGAATGAATCGAAAAGCGAACCCCTTCGTAATAGGGTGCCAGTTTGGGCAGGTTGAGGTAAGGGAAATAGGTTGTCTTAACCTGATTACCCTGCGTAATATTGAGATGGTAGGCAACCGTGTCTTTAATATATTTATTATAACGGCCGCTTGTGAGCAGGTAGTCGTTTCCAAAAGGAATAAGACCGGCGAGTGCATATTTTGGTACGGGAAGACTTTCCACTTTATAGCCTGAAGCTTTATCGAGATGCAGCAGCTCCAGGCTCACATATTTGGCAAAATTACGTTTACCTGGTTGTGCAACCAGTTGTTGCGCTTTCATTTCACGGATCGTATAGTTCTTGTTTTTCCCGGTTACAAACAAGGTATTAGTGGCGGGGATATACCGGATAGACTGAAGGGCGTATTTCTTTTTCTTATATCTGTGCACGAACCGTCCCTGTCGGTCAAAAATAAGTACAGCGTTGCCGATGCCGTCTAAAAAGATGAAATAATCGGGTGTAACCACGAAATCTGTGGTATTGTTGAAAAAGCTCGATTTGGTCGTTTCGAGCGGGATCAGTTTTATGTCGGAAAATAAAACCGATGCTTTGGCCCCAACAGCATTTTCGGGATCGAGGTACAAAGGGCGGGCTTCCTGCGCAAGCATTACCGGGGTATAAAATACAGCAAAAAGGATCGCTATCAAGGATCTCATAAAGTTTCATTTGCGCGGAAAGGTACGGTGATGATAAAAATCTACGAAAAATACGTAAGTCTTTTAACGTTTAATTGTGATAATGATTCGTCAACATTATTGTGGAAGGAGGGCATCCTTTATTTGTGTTGTAGAAAAATTATATTAGATTTGTGTATATTGAACACATTGAAGATCATGGCGGATAATCCCAATTTAAAAAGCGCGGCTGTCGAAAAAAGCAGTCACCTCGAATACTTTAATATAGCAGTATCGGTCGACTGTGTGATTTTTGGTTATGAGGAGCGGCAACTCAAAGTCTTGTTGATTGAATCGGACCTGGAGGAGTTTTCGGGTTTGTATTCGCTGCTGGGCGATCTGGTTAAACCGGATGAGGACCTGGATGCGGCATCTTACCGGGTTTTAAGGGAACGTACCGGGCTTGACAGTGTTTTTCTGCAGCAGGTGCATACTTTTGGGAGTGTGAACCGGCATCCTTCGGGAAGAGTGGTGAGTACAGCTTATTATTCTCTCATTAATATGGATAATTATAAGCTGGGAAAGAGCAGTAATGCGATCACCTGGCAGGCGGTGAACAGCATCGACAAGCTGGCTTTTGATCATAAGATCATCCTCGATACCTGTGTGGGGCATCTTCGGGCACAAATTATGGAAACACCACTGGTACACAACCTCCTGCCGGAAAAATTTTCTCTCCGTGCTTTGCAGGAGTTGTACGAAGCGATTCTGGATACGAATCTCGACCGAAGAAATTTCAGAAAAAAAATAGCTTTGAAAAACTGGTTACAGGAACTGGATGAAATGGAGGATGATGTAGCTCATCGGCCGGGTAAACTGCATAAGTTTAAAAAGCGGGTTATTAAGTAGGCGCATAAAATAGAGCCATCATTAATACACACTCATACTATAAAGATACGATTTTTTCAACGCTTGCCTTTCGGGCATCCGCTCCCTGTGAATTGTGATAGATTTGACCATCGGCCTTAAAATATATTGTGAAATGAAGAAAAGGACATTTTTGATCTGCATTATCTATCTGTTGTTTATGCTGCCGGTGGCGGCCGAAACCCGCCAGGCGCCGAATATTATCTATATATATGCCGACGATTTAGGGTATGCCGAAATAGAGGCTTACGGGCAGATGCTGATTAAAACGCCCAATTTAAACAGGTTGCGTGCGGAAGGAATGAAGTTTACGCAGCATTACACCAGCTCACCGGTATGCGCACCCGCCCGATGTATGCTGATGACCGGAAAGCACGGTGGCCATTCCTATATACGCGGAAATTATGAGTTAGGTGGCTTTGCCGACAGTTTGGAGGCCGGCCAGATGCCTTTACCGGAAGGAACACATACGCTGCCCAAAATGCTAAAAAAGGCAGGGTATAAAACAGGAATGGCGGGGAAATGGGGGTTGGGAATGCATAATAACAGCGGTTCGCCCCTAAAGCAGGGGTTTGACTTTTATATTTCTGTGCTGGATCAAAAGCAGGCGCATAATTTTTATCCCACACATTTGTGGTTGAACGATGAAAAACTGCCTTTGAATAACCGGCCTTTTAATGTGCACAGGAAGCTCGATTCGGCCACCGCCACAAACAGCGATTTTGAGTTTTTTAAAGGAGAAGTATATGCTTCCGATATATTGACAAAATATGCGTTGGAATTTATAGACCAGAACAGGGAAACCCCTTTCTTTTTATATATGCCCTTTACCCAGCCCCATGTTTCTCTGCAGGCGCCACAGGACTATATTGACCTTTATATCGGGAAATTTAAAGAGGAAAGGCCCTACTACGGTGAGAAGGGGTATGCGGCTACCCGGTATCCTCTTTCTACTTACGCTGCCATGATTACCTACCTGGATGCGCAGGTGGGAAAGATAATGGATAAGGTACAGGAGCTGGGGTTGGATAGTAATACGATCATCCTGTTCTCAAGCGATAATGGAACCACTTTTAACGGAGGGGTGAAGGCCAACTTCTTCAACAGTGTGGGCGGCTTAAGGGGTTTGAAAATGGATCTGTTTGAGGGAGGCATACGCGAGCCCTTCCTGGCCCGCTGGCCAGGGAAAATTAAACCGGGAACTGTCACTGATCTGGTTTCGGTGCAGTTCGACCTGATGGCTACTTTGGCCGAATTAACGGGACAGGATGCCGGCGATACAGATGGAATATCCTTTTTACCAACCCTGTTGGGAAATGACAAATCCCAGGAGAAACATGCATATATCTACTGGGAGTACCCCGAGAAGGGCGGACAGGCGGCCATACGTTTGGGTAACTGGAAGGGCGTGAAAATCAACATCCGGAAAAATGGATACAATAATAGTCCCTGGATGCTGTTCGATTTAGGGAATGATCCCGGTGAATCGAAGGATATAGCGGCGCAGCATCCCGAATTAATCAAACACTTCGATGAAATTGTTCGGAAAGAACATCAGCCTTCACATATCAGGGAATGGGAGATCATTGACCCGAAATCCGGAGTAAAGGAAAACGCAGGCAAATAAAAAAACTGTCATGCTTTGAACTAAGGTTCCGTTTTTAGGTATAAAAATACCACAGACTTATTTTTCTTGTCAAAAATTTTATTGAAAATCAATTAATTATAAGGTTTCCTCTAAAATAATGGGTGGCTTTTCCTCTTTTTTTGGATCTTACCGCTTACCTTTGCACTCCCAATTTCGGGCCGGGGGTTAGCCCGGTTTTTTTAATAATAAAATTGAATTTTTAAAAATGAGCAAGCAACACTTCACAACGAAGCATGCGAACGAGGCTACCGTACAGCGTAACTGGTACGTTGTAGACGGTACTAATCAAACCGTTGGGCGCATGTGTTCCCGCATTGCCGCTATTTTACGCGGTAAGCACAAAGCCTCTTATACGCCGCATGTAGATACAGGCGACTATATTATTGTGGTTAACAGTGAAAAGGTAAAACTGAGTGGTAACAAAATTGATCAGAAGGTTTACGATACGTACAGCGGGTATCCCGGAGGTCGTAAAGAAGAAATAGCCAGCGATCTGCAAAAACGCCGCCCCGAAGTTATTATTGAGAGAGCGGTAAAAGGGATGTTACCGAAAAATCGTCTGGGACGTAAAATGTACAAAAAGTTATTTGTATATGCGGGTCCTAATCATCCTCATACCGCGCAGCAGCCTAAAGAACTTAAATTTTAAAATTATCTTAGTATAAAGTATAAAGTACTTAGTAAAATAGGCTTTGTTTTTAAATCTATAAGCTAAATACGCGATACTAAAATCTGTAAAAATGGAAAAACAAAAGACTGCAGTTGGCCGCCGTAAAGAAGCCGTTACCCGCATATTCATCAGCAGGGGTTCGGGCGCCATCACTGTAAATGATAAAGATTATAAGGATTATTTTCCCCTTGTTTATCTTCAAAACCAGGTAGATCGTCCGTTGAAGGCGATTGAAGCTGCCGACAAATTTGACGTAAAGATCAATGCCACCGGCGGGGGATTAAAAGGCCAGGCTGAGGCTGCGATGCTGGGTATTGCCCGTGCGTTGGTAGATCTGAATGCAGAGTTTCGCCCGGCTTTAAAAGCAGCAGGTTTGCTGAAACGCGACCCGCGTTCGGTAGAGCGTAAGAAATTCGGTCACAAAAAAGCAAGAAAGAGCTACCAGTTCTCCAAACGTTAATGGCCGGTGGTTCATAGTTCATTGCCGTGAGCTATTAACCATGAACTATGAACATTTAAAAATCATTTTCAAATTTATACGATGGAAAATAACAATACATCATTACAGCAGCAGCTTTTGGAAGCAGGCGTACATTTCGGTCACTTAAAAAAGAAATGGAATCCCAAAATGTTGCCTTATATTTTTGCTGAGAAAAAAGGCATTCATATTATCGACCTGAATAAAACCGTTGAAGCATTGCAGGAAACTGCGGCTGCTTTAAAGCAAATTGCCCGCAGCGGTAAAAAAATTCTTTTTGTTGGTACCAAAAAGCAGGCAAAAGATATCGTTACAGAGTGCGCTCAGCGAGTGAGCATGCCTTATGTTACGGAACGTTGGTTGGGTGGAATGCTTACCAACTTCAATACGGTTCGCAAGAGCGTAAAGAAGATGCAGAGCATTGAAAAAATGCTGAGCGATGGTTCTTTCGACAGCATCACCAAAAAAGAGCGTCTTACCTTAACGCGCGATAAAGATAAAATGGAGAAGGTATTAGGCGGTATTGCCCAATTGGGTCGTATTCCGGCGGCTTTGTTCATTGTTGATATCGGGCACGAACATATTGCACTGGCCGAATCAAAGCGTCTGGGCATCACTACTTTTGGGGTGGTGGATACGAACTGCGATCCTAATAAGGTTGATTTTGCTGTTCCTGCCAACGATGATGCTACCAAATCGATCGCTATTGTAGTAAACTATATCACCGCTGCCATTGCAGAGGGATTGGCCGAAAGACAAGCTGCGAAGGATGAGGATGTAGAGGACAATTTTTCTGACGAAAATGAGAAGCAGGCAGCCAAATTACAGGCCGAAGCTGAAGCAGAAGCAGGCCGTGGCGGCCGTGGTCGTGGCGCCGCCGGTCAGGGAGCTGGTCAGCGTCGCAGAACCACTACCGGAGGTGGTGCAAGAAGCGGAGCGCCCAGAAGATAAGGGAGCCGGGTTGATGATAATTTAAGATTCTCTAAATAAGGTTGGTTGCACCTGAATGCTCAGCATGTAAACCGCAACCGAACCCTGAAATTTAAAATAAGAATGAGTACAGTAACAATAACCGCACAGGATATTAATAAATTGCGCCAGGCTACAGGCGCTGGTATGATGGATTGTCGTAAAGCGTTGACAGAAACCAACGGCGATTTTGAAGCTGCTATCGACTGGTTACGTAAACAAGGTCAGAAAGTGGCTGCCAAGCGTAGCGACCGCGAGGCAAAAGAAGGCGTAGTAATTGCACAAACCACTGCCGATAATACATCAGGAGTGGTGGTGTGCGTGAGCAGCGAAACAGACTTCGTAGCGAAAAATGAAGATTTTATCGACTTTGTGAAAAGCATAGCCGATGCAGCCATTGCATCGGGTGCTAATACAATTGAGGAGTTGAAAGAAACTGAAGTGGCTGGTACGAAGGTAGCAGATCTCGTTAATGATAAGTTGGCCTCTATCGGGGAAAAAATAGAAATTACCAGGTTTGCAAGAGTGAATGCTCCTTTCGTAGCTTCGTATATTCACGGTGCTAATCGTATCGGTGTATTGGTTGGTATGAATAAGGAAGCAGGTGAGGTGGGTAAAGATGTTGCCATGCAGGTGGCGGCTTTGAGCCCGGTAGCGGTTGATGCGGAAAATGTTCCCGCCGATATCGTGGCGCGCGAAAAAGCGGTGATCATCGATACCATGAAAGAAGATCCTAAGATGGCAGGCAAACCCGAAGAAATGCTTTCCAAGATTGCCGAAGGTAAATTAGGCGCTTTCTTTAAAGAAAATACCTTAACTGCACAGGCTTTTGTAAAGGACGGAGGTATTTCCGTAGGTGAGTACCTGAAGCAAAACGGTGATGTGAAAGTATTGGAATTTGTAAGGGTAGCAATAGGTTAACAAACCCGTCAAAATAGCTTTAAAGCGCTCCGAAAGGGGCGCTTTTCGTTTTAGAAATGTATGGATAATTCATTAATTAGCGATTGCTAAGGAAAAACAGGATAGATACGGAAGAGATTCTTATACTAAAAAACGATCATACAACCAGCCGTTTATCAGGCTCAGGTCATCATCGTTGATATGGATATGCATGGCTCTGGAATTTTGGATAGCCTGCTGTGCATTTCGGGCGCCGGCCAGGGCGGCAGTTACGCCGGGTTGGTGAAAGGTCCACGCCAGTACCAGCTCTCCAACAGAGGCATTGTAGGCAGGAGCCAGTTCCGCGAGATGGTCGGTTAGTTTTTTAACGGCCGCGAAATCGAAGCGCTGGAAGTATTTATTCCTGTGATCGCCTTCCGGCAGCGAATGCATCGTTTCGTATTTTCCTGTCAGCAGTCCGCGCTCCATCGGACTATAAGCAATGATAGAGAGATGGTTTTCCAATGCATAGGGAACTACTTCTTTTTCTATATCCCGTTTAAGCATACTGTAAGGCACCTGGTTGCTTTGTAATTTAACGGTTTGCTCTGCTTCTTCGAGTTGGGCCACGTTATAATTACACACCCCAATAGCCCGTACTTTACCCTGTTCCCGCATCTTTTCCATGGCGCGCATGGTTTCTTCGATAGGTGTGGTGGTGTCTGGCCAGTGCAATTGTATCAGGTCGATATAATCGGTTTGTAAACGTTTCAGGCTTTCTTCCACATCGCTGATAGCTTTATCATAACCGCCATAGCGGTATACTTTTCGATGTATTCCGTTGTTGTCGGGACCTTCCAAAGCAAAGTCGCCCTGCTCCCGGTCCCATACCATTCCAAACTTAGTGAGTATTTGTATTTTACTTCGATCGTAATTTTTGATGGCCTTACCTACCAGCTCTTCACTATATCCGAAACCATAGAGTGGTGCTGTATCAATAGAAGTTACACCGTTGTCAATATAAGCCTGTATGGCCGCGATCGATTCCTTTTCTTCGGCACCACCCCACATAAAGCCGCCAATAGCCCAGGCTCCCATGGTTACCCGTGTAATGTCAATATCGCTTTCTCCTAACTTTCTTTTCATCTGTTTCTTTTTTTGTTTTTAATGGTCAGAACTTGTCCGCCTTTGGAGGATGGAAATTTCATATAAAATCCATTTGAGTTATGCACTGCTAATCGGCTTTAAATATACTGATTTGTGGGTTAGTTGTTCCCAGGCTTTATAGTTGAGGCAGGTTGACGGGGAGTTTTCGTCTCTTCACTTTTTCCAACTTAAACTTTTCAGGCTTTCAACAGTTCCCTATCTTCGCCACACATTTATTCAAAAAAAAGTACAAATGCAGCCTAAGTATAAGCGGATTTTATTAAAACTTTCGGGAGAGGCATTAATGGGTAACAGGAATTACGGGATGGACCCTGATGTTATTACCAAATATGCCAAAGAAATCAAATCAGCGGTTGACATGGGTGTGGAGATAGCAGTGGTAATTGGGGGCGGCAATATATACCGGGGCATGAACGAGGCACAAACAGGTATTGAGCGGGCGCATGGCGATTATATGGGCATGCTGGCCACGGTGATTAATGGTATGGCCTTGCAGGCAGGTCTGGAAAAAGCCGGGGTATTCACCCGCCTCCAAAGCGCCATCAATATGGAACAGATAGCGGAACCTTATATCCGCCGCCGGGCCATTCGCCACCTCGAAAAAAACCGGGTTGTGATATTTGGGGCCGGAACCGGTAATCCTTATTTTACCACCGATACGGCGGGCTCGTTAAGGGCAATAGAAATCAATGCCGACGTGATACTAAAGGGCACAAGGGTGGATGGGGTGTACACTGCCGACCCGGAGAAGGATCCGACGGCTACCCGCTACCAAACGGTTACTTACCAGGAATGCCTGGCCAAAAACCTGCGTATCATGGATATGACCGCTTTTACGCTTTGTATGGAGAATAATTTGCCAATTATCGTTTTTGATATGAATAAAGACGGCAATCTTACCCGGCTAATGCAGGGCGAAGATGTAGGAACTTTGATCAGTTGACGATAAGTAGGAACCGGCGTCATTGCCGGAGCTGATGAAGGTCATCTTTATTTTGATGACATTGCCTCAATTTTATCCTGAAATCATTTTTCAGCAGTCAATCTTTTCATTATGTCGATCGCCGATATACGTACTCAATATTCACAGAAAAAATTATCCGAAGCAGATGTTCTGCCAGATGCCATTGGACAGTTTGAAGTATGGTGGAACGAGGCTTTACATGCCGCACTTTCCGAAGTGAATGCGATGACACTTGCCACAGTATCGGCAGAAGGAATGCCCGACGCGCGGATAGTATTGTTAAAAGATTTTTCCAGGCAAGGGTTTACATTTTTTACCAACTACGAGAGCCGGAAAGGACAGGAACTGACCGTTAACCCCCGCGCCTGCCTCGTATTTTTCTGGAAAGAACTGGAGCGGCAGGTTCGCATACGCGGGGAGGTGTCCAAAACATCCACGGCAGACAGTTCGGCTTATTTTTTTTCTCGCCCGCAGGGCAGCCAGATAGGCGCCATTGTTTCACCCCAAAGCCGCATCATACCCGGCAGGGAGGAGCTGGAAGAAAAGGTAAGCGTTTTGCAGGCAGCAGTAGACGCCGGCGAGAAATTGCAAAGGCCCGACTATTGGGGTGGATTTACAGTAAGCCCCGAAACTATAGAATTTTGGCAGGGCCGGCCCAACCGTCTTCACGACAGGTTGTTGTATACATCGCTCCCCGGCGGCAATTGGAAAATAGACCGATTGGCTCCATAAAAGGGAATTCGAATCTATCGGAGTCGGTTCCGGTGGAGGATTCAATTGCTCCCTGGACCTGACAGACCGCCTGCAAATTTTCCCGATTTCGTAAATATTTTTTCCCGATGTGGGAGGCAGCGATACATTACAATAGCAATTTTTGCCGAAAATCTATTCGATGTCCTGTAGTTATCAATCTCTTTATTACGGCGAAGAGGGTTACGTAGTGCGATGCAATCAATGCAGTCACTATCAGTTGGCCTTTATATCAACCATGCTTACCATGAGTGCTGCTGGTTTTCATGCATTTTACAGCAAAGTGAAATGCCTGGCTTTTCAGTCGCATACCAATTCAAACCAGGACGCAAAAACCATTCTGTTGGGAACTCCCTCACCCGATGTTCATTTCGTTTTAAGCCCGACCGAGCTGAAGCGCCTGCACCAGATGCTCGAAGAAGCCGATAATGAAAAAAGAGTACAGGATTTGCTCTATCTCTTCAAAATTGAGTAAATAACCGCTCCATAACCCGGCATCAACGATTTCTGGTTACCGGTTTCAAATCCTGCTTCCTGCCGTTAAAAAATGTTAAATCGGCTATCTTTGCGCGCATGAAGATTCTAATGGTGTGTTTAGGGAATATCTGCAGAAGTCCGCTGGCGGAAGGCATATTGCAGCAAAAAGCTGATGAGGCTGGTCTTGGCTGGCAAATAGATAGTGCAGGAACCAATGGTTATCATATAGGAGAAGCGCCACACAGGCTCTCCCAGCGGGTGGCCCTGCAGCGCGGTTTGGATATCAGCCACCAAAGAGCCCGTCTTTTTAAAGCGGTGGATTTCGCCAAATTCGACAAGATATACGCCATGGCCACAGATGTAATTGATGAAATGAAGTGGATCTCCGGCGATAAGTACGATGATTCAAAGGTGAGTCTGTTGATGAATGAAGTTTATCCTGACGCACACAGGGACATACCGGACCCCTGGTATGGTCCCGAACCCGGCTATCACGAAGTATATGACATGATTGAAGAGGCAGCAAATAAAATTATTGACAGATACCGGCAATAGCCCGTGATTACACCACCCGGAAGCAATATTTAAATATGAAACCAACCATACCACAGGGAACAAGAGATTTTGATGCGGCCACAGTACGTAAACGTCAGTATATTCTCAACACGATAAAAGGCGTTTTTGAATTATATGGGTACCAACCCCTGGAAACACCGGCCATGGAGAACCTGGGTACATTAACAGGTAAATATGGCGAGGAAGGCGATAAATTGATCTTTAAGATACTGAACAATGGCCTGAACGACCCTAAAAATACCGACAAATCCCGGGTCGCTTTTGAGAACCTGCTACAAGGTAAAAACGATCCGGACCTCACCAGCCGTGCCTTGCGCTACGACCTCACCATCCCGTTTGCGAGATATGTAGCCATGAATTATCATAGCCTGCCCATGCCTTTCAAACGCTACCAGGTACAACCGGTGTGGCGGGCCGACCGGCCGCAGCGGGGCCGCTACCGCGAATTTTACCAGTGTGATGCTGATGTAGTGGGCAGCAAATCCTTATTGAACGAATTGGAACTTGCCACCATTTATACAACTGTTTTCAGACAGTTGAATATACCGGTAGAAATTCGACTCAACAACAGAAAAGTATTGGCCGCGCTGGCCGCAGTTTGTGGCGGCGCCGAAAAAATAACCGACATCACCATTGCCATCGATAAGCTGGATAAAATTGGTATCAGCAAGGTAAAGGAAGAACTGGTTGCGAGGGGGTTGAAAGAAAGCCAGGTAGCTCTGATAGAAAAATTCCTCGCTATTACCGGTACTAACGAAGAGAAGCTGGATCAGTTGGAACAGTTGCTGGCAGCAAATGAAACGGGTTTGTCTGGTATAAAAGAGTTGCACTATCTGATTTCCAATTGCCGACCGGAGACTGACGGCAGCCAATTGATTATAGACCCCACGCTGGCGCGCGGACTGAATTATTACACCGGTACCATTTTCGAAGTAAAAGCTATCGGTGTGCAGATAGGTAGTATCGGAGGCGGTGGCCGCTACGATGATCTTACCGGGTTATTTGGCGTGCCGGGTGTACCCGGGGTGGGGATTTCTTTCGGAGTAGACAGGATTTATGATGTGCTGGAAGATCTGAATCGGTTTCCCGATGCGGTACAAACGGGCACCCAGGTATTGTTTTTTAACCTCGGTGAACAAGAAGCATTAAAAGCAGCGGAATTAGCCGAACAGTTAAGAGCGGTTCGTGTTCGCTGCGAACTTTATCCCGACCCGGTGAAATTTGATAAGCAATTCAAGTACGCCGATAAAAAAGGAATACCTTATGCGGCCATTATCGGTAGTAAAGAACTGGAAGCGGGTAAGGTGAATATCAAAAACCTAAACACCGGGGCGCAAACGGAAATAACCTTTTCCGCGCTGAAAGATTTTCAATTTTAATTAGTTCGCTACCATCAATGACAATCTGTAACCGTCACTTCTCCGGATCGGACTTGGTGTTGGATGGGTCGTTTTGCGGAGGGTAAGAAATGGTGGTTTTATTTTCCTTTTGAACCATTTCAACTTTTACGTCATCCCCGGGTTCTGCCGCTATTATAGTTTCCGACGATGGTCCGAATTCGGTGCGGTACACTTTCAGCAGAATAATAAAATAACTCATCAGCAGCGGGCCAAAAATCAGTCCCATCACGCCGAATAAGTTTAGCCCCACGATTACGCCAAATACAGTAATCAACGGGGGTACATCGCCTAATTTTTTTAAGATGGTGAAACGGAGCACATTGTCTGTTCCTCCTACTATAATAAGACAGTAGAGAGCCAGAATAACACCGTTGGTTACATCGCCGGTAGCCAGTTGTATAATTACTACCGGTACCCAAACTACCATGGTTCCAATAACGGGCACTACCGTGGCGGCGCCTGTAATAAGCCCCCATAACAAAGGATTGTTTACACCGAAAATCCAATAGCCCAGGGCAGCCACCAGGCCCTGGCAAAGGCCAAGAATGGGAATTCCCAATGCGTTCGACTTCACCATCATCTTGGTCTCGTCCCATATACTTTGCTTATTTCTGCTGCTGAAAGGCATATACAGGCTGGCTTTTTTTTCCAGGCCCTTGTAATTCACCTGCATAAAATAAAGAATAAACAAGGCGGTGGCAAGATTGGCAAATACACTGCTTACAGAGTTAAGTATTTTAGGAAGTACCGCGGTTAGCCTGGAAGCGTAAGCCGCAATCGACGACTCCGAAAGATTGATATTCCGGAGCAGGGGCTTTGATTCGAGGAAATTTTTTACCGCGTTAAACTTTTCGGCGATCAATTGTTTGTTGGATACCACGGTGTTAATCTGGGGCACCAAAATTTCTACCAGTAGCCATATAGGCAGGGCAATAACGGCAACAGAAAGAAGAATGAAAAATAAACTCGCTAAGGAACGGTTCCATTTCTTTTTCTCTACCAGCAAAGTGTATTTATTGCGGTAAAGAATATACAGGGTAATGGCGCCTAATGCGCCCGGAATAAAATAGGCCAGGTTATACACAAGAACGTAGCCAATGATCAATATCAGAGAGATAATGAAAAGCTGCCTCAGGATATCGGAATCTATTTGTTTTATTTTCATATAAAAGTTATAAGGGTATATAAAATTAACTGAAGGATGGCATTAGCGCAAAAAATGTTAGATAAAGATTTTTAAAGTAATTTTCACCCTCATCCGTCTTTCCAAGTAATGAGCGACGGTATTGCAATAATGGCCGGGGAAAAAAGACAGAATATAGTAGACACTGTAAAAAATTACAGTAAGCGGCTTTTTGGCTTTATACGGGGCCGGGTAAATACCGACGCGGACGCTGAAGACATTTTGCAGGATGTATGGTATCAGTTTGCCAATACATCGGCCACACAAACCATAGAGGAGGTAAGCGGCTGGTTGTTTGCAGTGGCGCGTAACAAGATAACGGACCGCTATCGTAAGAAAAAAACAGAATTACTCGATGATTACCAATACGAAACGGACGAGGGGGAGCTGAATTTCAGGCATATTTTGCTGTCGGTGAGCGATAATCCCGAAATGGAAGATTTCAAAGAATTGTTTTGGGAAGCCCTTTTCGAGGCCCTTGAGACCCTGCCGCAACCCCAGCGCGATGCTTTTATTTTGAACGAGCTGGAGGATATGACCCTCCGGGAAATAGCCGATCGGAGCGGGGAAAATATTAAAACGATTATTAGCAGGAAAAGATATGCTGTACAACACCTGCGGAAAAAGCTACAGCATTTGTACGATGAATTATTAAATTATTAAAGATATGATGATGAACAACAGAAAATGCAGACCTCCCAAATTATTATTTGCATTGATGGCAATTGCAGCCATTCTTCTTTTTGGTGCAATTGTAATGTGGCTATGGAATGCGATTTTGCCACATACTGTTACCGGCGTTAACCCTATTAATTATTGGCAGGGAGTAGGGTTGCTGGTATTGAGTAAAATATTATTCGGCGGTTTTCGCGGTTCGGGCGGCGGTGGAAGACGATGGGGATCTGTGGGCCGGCTAAGAGAGAAATACCGGAATATGTCGGGCGAAGAGCGGGAGCAGTTCAAAGAAGCCTGGCGCCAGCGCTGCCGGATGAGGCCGTAGTTAAAAGCCGTTACTTGCAGAACGGTATACCTGCTTTGTTTCTTACCTTAGCAGCCTGATGAATCAAAGAGAACTTTTTTTGCGCCATGTAGCGCAAACATCCACTGCTCCGCTGGCTTTGGAAATAGTGAAGGCCGAAGGTAATTATTTATGGGATGCAGCGGGCCGGCAGTATATCGACCTGATAGGAGGCATCAGCGTAGCTAACACCGGTCATCGGCACCCAAAAATTCTGTCGGCCATTCACCGGCAATTAGAGGCCTATATGCACGTGATGATTTACGGCGAATTTATAGAGACACCACAGGTACAGTATGCCGCCCTGCTCGCCGAACATTTACCTGCATCCCTTAATTCCGTTTATTTTACCAATTCGGGAGCCGAGGCAGTAGAAGGGGCGATGAAGCTGGCCAAACGGGTTACCGGCCGGGTAAGCATTATTGCCTGCCGAAATTCCTACCATGGTTCCACGCAGGGAGCGCTAAGCATTATGGGAGATGAGTACTGGCGCAACGCATTCCGCCCTTTACTTCCCGGGGTCGACCATCTTAACTATAATTCCCGGGAGCTGATTGCAGCCATCGACTCTAACACCGCCTGTGTTATACTGGAAACCGTTCAGGCGGAAGCGGGTGTAATTGCTCCCGACGCGGCCTGGCTACAAGCCGTGAGGGAAAAATGCACCCAAACCGGCACCTTGCTGGTATTAGATGAAATTCAAACCGGCTTTGGCCGAACGGGTAAATTGTGGGGCTTTGAAAACTATGAAATTGTACCCGATGTATTATTATTAGGTAAAGCGCTGGGCGGCGGAATGCCCATGGGTGCTTTTATATCCGACCGAACCCTTATGGCCGGGTTGGCCGAAAAGCCTGTTTTGGGGCATATTACCACCTTCGGCGGCCATCCGGTATGTTGTGCGGCTGGCCTGGCTTCTCTCCATGTTTTACTGGAGGAGAAACTGGCGGAAACCGTAAGAGAAAAAGAATTGCTGTTCCTGCAGGAGCTGAAACATACCAAAATAAGATCGGTAAGAAGTGCCGGCCTCTTAATCGCAGTGGAGTTTGACAGTTTTGAAATAAACAAACAAGTGATCGATGCGGTAATTGAAGCCGGGGTTATAACCGACTGGTTCCTTTTTGCAGCGAATTGTTTACGCATCTGTCCGCCGCTTACTATTACCCCTTCCGAAATAAAAAATGCCTGTTCGGTTATTCTCGAAGTATTGGAGGGGAATTAAAAAGGATTTGGTTGAACTCTTTTACCCTCCCTTTACGGCATCTCCCTAAGCAAAATAATTCCAGGTATACTTTGTACAGTTGGAAAGGAGAGGTTATATTCGTGGGTATAATCAACTTCGATGTGGGTAACCGCTTCTGAAGCGAGGGTGTCAGCCATCTAAGCCGCCTTTATTTGTAAAACGAAAAATCTATGGTTAAAGAATCGGAATTAAAAGCGAAAGAGGAGAAGGCTGAAGCAATTGCAAGGCCCATTATACCTGCCAAGGAAGCCGTGTACCTGGACGGACCTAAGAGCCGGGGATATGAATTTGTATTTCTTTTTAAAGTGGCCTGGGAGTTTCTGAAAGGTGTGAGAGCTTTACATTTTGTGGGGCCCTGCATTACTGTATTTGGTTCGGCCCGGTTTAAAGAAGATCATATTTATTATCAAAAAGCAATGGAATTCGGAAGGCGGATCGCAGAAACCGGGCTTACCACAATGACGGGCGGCGGACCGGGTATAATGGAAGCCGCTAACCGGGGAGCTTTTGAGGCAGGGGGAAAATCGGTGGGTTGCAATATTAAATTACCGTTCGAGCAGCACTATAATAAATATCTGACGAAGGCCGTAACTTTTGATCATTTTTTTATACGCAAAACCCTGCTGATAAAGTATAGTTATGCTTTTATCATTATGCCCGGTGGGTTTGGCACCATGGATGAGTTTTTCGAGACCCTCACACTGGTTCAAACCAAAACGATTACCGAGTTCCCGATCGTGATTTTTGGAAAGGATTTTTATGCCGATCTGATGGTAGCTATTGAGGATATGGCGGAAAAAGGAACGATTTCCCCCGAAGATCTTGACCTGGTATTGCTCACCGATGACATAGACGAGGCAATGAATCATATCAGTAAGTATATTACTTCTAATTATGAAATCAGACCACGGAAGCGTTTGCCCTGGCTGTTCGAAAAAAACTGATGCCAGGAGGGGTGGAAAGTACCGGAAATGAAAAAAAATGACGTCTAAAATATAAAGGGATAACCTATTCCTATCTGCAACTGGCTGCCCTTCATCAGCGGGTAGGCAAAAAACCGGTTCTGGTAAGCTGCATTATTACCATCGGGACTGGGATCTTTTACTTTATAAGCATAATCCACGCGTATTACAAAAAAGCTAAAATCGGCCCGTATTCCCAGGCCCGAGCCAATGGCAAGGTCTTTGCCCAGGCGGGATATTGAAAATCGTTCTTCGGGGCTGCCAGCCGTATTTTTAAGATACCATATATTGCCCACATCTGTAAAAACGGCGCCGTTCACAGGCAGTCCGGCAATACTGAACAATGGCATGCGGTATTCGATATTGGCTTCGAGTTGTACATCACCGAAGCGATCGGGTACGATCAGTTCGCCTTCTATCGATTCATCATTTTCATAGTACTTAACAGCGGAACCTGGCCCCAGGCGCCGCAACTGCCAGGCACGCATACTATTGGGCCCGCCGCTGAAATATTGTTTGAAGAAAGGCAGGTGCGAGCGCTTGTTAGGGTTGGCGGTGGCGTCGAGTTCATAACCCATTCCGGCAAATCCGCGCAGCACGAGACCTGTTTTACTGGTTAACTTAAAAAGCCGTGCATATTCGGCATCCACCTTTATAAAACGGTAAAGCTGTTCATCCAGGAAGGGATTCCGTACCAGGCCCGATAATAAACCCGAGGCTTCAAGATTGAGCCTTAATACGTTGATACTGCTTTTATCGAAGCTGTTCCAGGGCATGGAAAAGTTGGCAATCATGGACGTAATCAATCCATCGGAAAACAGGTACTGCACGGATGGGTTTTCGGCTATCAGGCTGTCGAGGCGGGATCGGCGCTTTAAGTAAGAATACTCAATGTTGGGAATTTTTAACCCCAGGTTGAACGTGCGATTGGTAAAAGCATATTCTTTCGCCCGCCAGGTAAAATCATACCCCCAGGAGGTGTTGAAACTGGTGAGGTTAAACAGGGTACGGCGCTCGGTATTGGCTGCGTTAATGCTTAGAACGGTTTGCACATTGCCGTTAAAACGATTCCGGAACCGGTGAAGCCCGGGAAAAACCATTCGCGGGAGGATGATGGAGTTGCTTATACTCACCTGCTGGGTTTGGATAAAATCGCCGGAGCTGATGCCGCCCAGTTCCACCCCGTAACGCACATTGGTAGTGGCCAGGTTAGAGGCTTTCAAAAAATTCCTGTTCTGTATACCCGCATTCACACCCAGTCCGATGAAGTTACCACTGAACACATTTTGGTTGAAACTGCTTTCGAGGTTGGTGGTAAAATTATACTTGGGCGCAGGTGTGAGGTTGATCTGGAAGTCGACGGTGTCGGCATTATTTGCCCTGGGGATCTGCGCGATGTCTACTAAACGCCAGGCGCTGAGATTATTAAACCGGTTGAAAGTGCGTATATACCGCTGCTGCCGGTATAGTTCTCCTTCCTTCAGGTAAATATATTGCGGGAAAATACGCGGTTTAAATTTATCGGCGCTTTGAATGACTGTTATATTACCAATACGGGTTTGTTTTTGCGCCAGGCTGCTGGTATCGGTGCGTATATTAGGGTAAACGGTTATATCGCCTACATAAAAACGTCTTCGGCCGGCGGGGTCATCGGGGTCGGTTTGTCTTATTTCGAGGCTTGCTGTGGGATTTTTACGCCGTTCTTCCAATTGTCTTAACTGGCTCATTTGTTCAATGGGGTCGAGGGCGGGTTGCAGAAGTTCCACATCGAGGGTGTCCCATAAAGCGTAGAGGTTTCTTCGCGAGAAAAGCAGGTATCCGTTATTCCGGTACAACTCTACCAGCCTGTCCAGTTCCATCGACACCGGACCCTGCGCAAAAGGATCATTTTTTTTAACTACTGCGTTGGCAAAGCTGCTGTCGGTAAGGTATTGAAGCCTTTCGTTCTGCAAAGTGTAGGCAACCGAGTCGATGCGGGTTACCTTTCCCGGCCATACGTTGAAACCGATATAGGCTCTCTGGTCATCGCCCACTTTCCTGATGGAAGTAGTGTAGCTGATAGAATCGTGAAAATAACCTTCTGCTGCCAGGTAATTGTTCATGTATTCGGCCGACTTACTGATAAGGCTGGTATCCAGGGTTTGCGGATTTTTAAGCACTTCCCAGAATACTTTGTCCAGCTTCCTGGCAGCAATACTGTCGTCCAACTGTTCATACAAGCCCGTCTCCAGCCTTGCCTTCTCATCATTGCTGAGCCCGGCTTCTTTCAGGTTGATCTCGGTTTGAAAAATATAGGGCTTGTTTTGGGGTTCATTTTTTACAATGGTGAAAACGGTACAGGAAGAAAAAATTAATACCGTAATAAGGGGTAAGAGGAGAAGATGTATATTTTTGTATGAATGTGCTTTTTTGCGCAAGGGATTCAATTATCTTAGTAAGATGCTTAATAAATCTGAGGTCAAATATATTCAAAGTTTAAGCCAAAAAAAATTCAGGGATGAAGAAGGCGTTTACATTGCAGAGGGCCCGAAAATTGTGGAGGAGGCCCTCTCTGCAAAAGGGGCAGCGGTAAAACGGATATTTGCTACGGAAAAATGGGCGACAACGCGGAACCCGGATACGGATATTACCCTGGTAACTGAGCAGGAACTCCAAAGAATTTCCCTTCAAAAAACACCCAACCAGGTGCTGGCATTATTGGAAAAGCCATCAGGCCGGGAGTTTATATTTAATAAGAAAAACTTTGGCCTTGCATTAGATGGCATACAGGATCCGGGTAATATGGGTACGATCATCAGAACCGCCGATTGGTTTGGGGTGAAGCAAATTGTCTGCCATCCCGACTGTGCCGATGCATTTAGTCCAAAAGTAGTACAGGCTACTATGGGCAGCATTTTCAGAACAAGTCTTTTTTATACCCCGCTGGAAGAATGGATGACTGACAACAATGACCTGGTCTTTTATGGCGCTGCGTTGAAAGGTGTACCTCTGAAACAGTTTTCCACGATACAGTCGGGCGTTATTGTTATCGGAAATGAATCGAAAGGTATAAGAGAAGGAGTGATGCAAAAACTGAATGAAAAGATTACTATAGCAAGGGTTGGGGGAGCAGAGTCGCTTAACGCAGCAGTGGCAGCGGGCATTATATTGGCTCATTTAGTGAGGGGTGAGTAGTTTCCCGCAGATTACGGGGATGGACGCAGAATAGACCGGCGGGGATCAGGGCGATCAGCGGGAGAAAATGTATGCGGGGTGGTGAGGGAGTTTCCGCAGATTACGCGGATGGACGCAGAATAGACCGGCGGGGATCAGCGCGATCAGCGGGAGAAAATATATGTGGGGTGGTGAGGAAGTTTCCCGCAGATTACGCGAATGGACGCAGAAAAAGATTGGCGGGGATCTGGGCGATCAGCGGGAGAAAATGTAT